>CACGWC010000001.1:0-137500 GCA_902576785.1 uncultured Pelagibacteraceae bacterium
AAATCAACTTTAACATTTTTATTAATTGATGATGGATCTATATCAATATGAACTTTTTTTGATTTTGGTGAAAATTCATCTATTTTTCCTGTTATCCTATCATCAAAACGTGCCCCAATATTAATCATTAAATCACAGTCATGCATTGCATTATTTGCTTCATAAGTTCCATGCATACCCAACATTCCTAAAAATTGATTATCATCACCTGGGAAAGATCCTAATCCCTGTAAAGTTGATGTAATAGGAAAACCGGTTGCATAAACAAGTTCTCTTAAAAGCTCACTAGCCCTAGGTCCAGAGTTAATAACTCCACCACCTGTATAAAAAATAGGTTTTGAAGATTTACTCATTAAATCAATTAGCTGATCAATACTATTTTGATTAAAATGATTGTGAGACTTTCCATTTAATTTTTTTTCTTTTTTGGGTTTCTTATATTTTGTTTTTTGAAATTGAATATCTTTTGGTATATCTACTAAAACTGGTCCAGGTCTACCAGTAGTTGCTACCTCAAATGCTTTATGTATTGTGCTAGCTAAATCATTTATATCTTTGACTAACCAATTATGTTTGGTACAAGGCCTAGTTATTCCAGTCGTATCACATTCTTGAAATGCATCTGTACCAATTAAATGAGTTGGAACTTGTCCAGAAATACAAACTAATGGGATTGAATCCATATACGCATCGGTCAAAGCTGTAACTACATTTGTTGCGCCTGGTCCTGAGGTTACTAAAATAACACCTGGTTTACCGGATGATCTTGCATAACCTTCTGCAGCATGACCTGCACCTTGTTCGTGTCTTACCAATACATGTTTGATTGACTTAAAATTTTGTAATTCATCATAAATTGGAAGTACGGCACCACCTGGATAACCGAAAATATGATCAACATTTTGATCTTCCATACACTTAAATACAATTTCAGCACCTGAGTATAATTTTGACATTAAGACAATCTAGCTGAAGTTGTGCTAAAAGGTCAAGCAATCTATGCTGATTTAGGAAATTTTTTTAAAAATGGTTTAAGTCTATCAAATTTTATTTTGTGCCAATCAGACATTTGTCCTCTAGCCCAAGTAGACTGTCTCTTAGCATATTGCCTTGTTTTTATTGATATTTTTTCTTTAAGTTCGCTGAGATCTATTCTTTTATCCAAATACTCTTTAATTTCACTTAGACCAATAACTTTATTAGATGATAAATCTTTCTTTACTCTTAATTTATAAAATTTCTCAGCCTCTTTAATTGCTCCATCTTTCAACATTTCATTTGTTCGTAAGGAAATTCTCTTAATTAATTTATCTCTAGGATAATCAATATGCAACTTTATGAAATCGTCTTGATTAAAATCGGAGTAAGTTTCATTATACCAATCAAACAAAGATTTATTTGTAAACTTTTTTACTTCGTAAGCTCTTATTGATCTCTGAGTATCATTTTTGTTAATTTTTTTTTTGCAAAGTGGGTCTAGTTTAATAAGCTCAGAATAAAATTTAAATTGTCCTATTTTTAATTGTTTTTTTCTTATTCTATTTCGAATTGTAAGTGGAATATCAGGAATTTTAACTATACCGTCAATAAGTGCTTTAAAATACAATCCAGTACCACCAATAAGAATTGGAATTTTATTCTTTTTCTTAATATCGTTAATTTTTTTCTTGGCATCATTAAGCCAATTTCCTGTAGAATAATTATCATTCACACTTTTAAATCCATATAAATGATGTTTTACATTTTTTAAATCATTTCGCTGTGGTCTTGCTGTAAGAATTTTAAGTTCTTTAAAGATTTGCATACTATCTGCATTTATAACTTCTCCGTTTATTTTATTTGCAAGCTGTATACCAAATTTTGATTTTCCAGATGCTGTTGGTCCTGAAATAAGAATTATTTTGGACTTTAAGTCCATTAGTTTAGTTTAACACCAATATATCTTCTTTGGTTATTATTATTGTAAATTGCGATAAGTAAACTTTTATCATTACCTTTTAGAGCTAATTTTACTATATTATCTAAATCTCCAATAGTGTTAATTTTTTTCTTTTGTGCTTCAACAATAATGTTATTTACTTGAAGATAATTAACTGGGCTATCTTTATCGATTTCTGTGATAACTAATCCTGTTGTATTTTTAGGTAGATTTCTTTCTTTAATATCATTTTTATCTAGCAATCTCACTTTTATTTTTAAGCCATCAATTGTGTCTTCTTTTGGTTTTTCAGTTACTAATCCTTGAGATTTAAAGTCTTCTGACGTCTCCAATCTTCCGAGTATAATTTCTTTTATTATTTCACGTTTATTTCTCCACACCTTGAGTTTTACTTTTTTTCCAACTTCAGTTTCTGCAACTATTCTCGGAAGTTCGCTCATTTCATTAATTTTTTTGCCATCAAATTCTAATATTATATCTCCAGCTTTAATGCCTCCCTTATCTGAAGGGCTATTTTCAGCTACACTTGCAACAAGTGCTCCTCTTGGTTCATCTAATTTTTCTACATCTGCAATATCTTTTGTTACAGTTTGGATTCTTACACCTAACCACCCTCTTTTAGTTTCTCCAAATTCAATTAATTGATTAATTACTTTTTGTGCACTATTAGAAGGAATTGCAAAACCAATTCCAATTGAACCGGATTGACCTAATATTGCAGTATTAATTCCAACTACATCTCCATCCATGTTAAACAATGGGCCTCCTGAATTACCTTGGTTTATAGACGCATCTGTTTGAATGTAGTCTTCATATCTAGAAAGACCTATACTTCTGTTTCTTGCAGAGATTATTCCTGCAGTTACAGTTCCACCCAAGCCAAATGGATTCCCAATTGCAATAACCCAATCACCAATTCTTGCTGTATCAGAGTCTCCAAATTTAACTGGGGTAAATTTCTGATCTGACTCTATTTGAAGAACAGCCAAATCCATGCCGGGATCAGCTCCAATTACTTTTGCCTTAATATTTTTTTCACCATTCACTCTCACAAAAACATCTTCTGCACCTTGTATCACGTGGTTATTAGTAATAACAATTCCATTTTCATCTATTATGAAGCCAGATCCAAGTGCACTAGTCTGTCTTTCTTGAGGAGTTCCATAATCTTTGAACATATCTTCTAATGGAGATCCTGGAGGAAATTCAAATGGGAATGGATTAGATCTTGTTGTTACAGTTGTTGTAGTCGAGATATTTACTACTGATGGCATTAGTTTTTCTGCTAGATCTGCAAAAGACGCAGGCATATTTGCAGCGTTAGTAGTATTTTGAATATTAATTGAAAATAATATTAGTAATAATATCTTTATGAGTCTCATCTTTTTAAGTACCAAATAATAAAAAATCCAATCATAGCAAATACTAATCCACCAGTTCTGAGTTGATTATCAGTGACTTCTTTTAATCTAATTATCATATTTTTCATTTTTGATGGAAATATGGCGTAAAGAATACCTTCAATAAAAAGGAATAGACCAAATGCGATGATCAATTCTCTCATTAAATTTACTCTACTTTTTGATCGATATTTCCGAAAAATTTAAAAAATTCACTATCTGGTGAAAGTATCATTGAAGTTTCACCACCAATTAAAGCTTTTTGGTATGCTTGCATAGCTCTATAGAATGCAAAAAATTCAGGATCTTGTCCAAATGCATCAGCGAAAATTTTATTCTTAAGACCATCACCTTCACCCTTCATAATCTCAGATTTTTTTTGTGCATCAGCAAGTATAACAGTTACTTCTTTATCAGCTGTTGAGGTAATTGTTACCGCCATCTCTGCACCTTTCGCTCTAAATTCTTTTGCCTCTCTTTCCCTTTCAGTTTGCATTCTTCTAAAAATTGCATCACTGTTTGCTTGAGGAAGATCTGCTCTTTTAATTCTTACATCGACAATACTAATACCAAAATTTTCTGCTTCATTATTAACACCTTCTTGAATTAGAGACATTTGTTTTGTTCTATCTTCTGATAAAAGTGTTTGCAGTTCTTGTCGACCAAGAACATTTCTTATTCTTGAATTTATAATTGTAGCCAGTCTTGATCTTGCAACTCTTTCATTTCCAACAGATATATAAAATTTAAGAGGGTCAATTATTTGAAACCTTGCAAATGCATCTACAATAAGTCTTTTTTGATCCGATGCAATTACTTCTTCCGGTGGTGTATCAAGATTTAAGATTCTTTTATCTAAGAATACTACGTTTTGTATGAATGGAATCTTAAAATTAATGCCAGGTTTTGATATAATTCTTTTAGGATCACCAAATTGAAGAACAATAGCTTGGTTAACTTCTTTTACAATAAAAACCGAAAAGTATATTGTTGCTGCAATAAGAATGATTATTGGTAGTAAAAATTTTCCAGCTTTCATTTAATTAGTCCCTGTTTTTAACTCTTGCAAAGGTAAATATGGTACTACTCCTTCACCTGAATTTTTGTCGATTATTATTTTATTAATATCAGCCAATACTTCTTCCATAGTTTCAAGATACATTCTTTCTTGAGTTACTTTTTTGGCTTTTGCATACTCATTATATATTGATAAAAACCTACTAGCTTCTCCTTCTGCCTTAGCAACAACTTCTTTTTTATAAGCTTCTGCTGCTTGTAGAATTTTTGCAGCCTCTCCTCGTGCTCTTGGAATTACATCGTTAGCGTATGCTTCCGCTTCGTTCTTAGATCTTTCCATATCTGCTCTAGCTGCTTGGACATCTCTAAATGCGTCGATAACTTGATCTGGTGGATCAGCTTTTTGAGTTTGAACTTGTGTAATTTGAATTCCACTTGTGTATTCATCTAAAATTTCTTGAATTATTTCTTGAGTGTCAGCTTCTATAAGAGATCTACCTTCTGTCAGAATTGGTTGAATATCAGATCGTGCAATAACCTCTCTCATTGCAGTTTCTGCGGCAGCTTTTACAGTTCCTTCCGGATCTTGAATTTTAAATAAAAAATTACCCGCATCTTTAATTACCCAAAATACTGAAAAATCTATATTAACTATGTTTTCATCACCTGTTAACATCAGACTTTCTTCTGGAACATCCGCAACTCCACCTGAAGAAAATCCACTGTCTCTTTCTGACCTAAATCCAATATCCATTCGATTAACTTTCGTTACTTTAGGGGTTAATACATTTTCAATTGGAAAAGGAAGATGATAATTTAATCCAGGTTGTGTAGTTTTTACAAATTTTCCAAATCTTAAAACAACACCTTGCTCATCAGGTAAAACTCTATAAAGGCCACTTAATGTCCAGACAATAACAAGAATTATCAATCCAACGATTATTGGTTTTGCTCCACCTTTGCCACCACCTAAAAATCTATTTATAATTTTTTGGATCTTACTTATTACTTCATCGATATTTGGTGGTGTCGGACCTTTTCTAAAACCACCATTACCACCTCCACCACCAGGTGGGGTTCCCCAAGGACTTTGATTTCTAAAATCATTCATATTAAGTCACTCTATATAGTGTCTTTATTGCTAAAAACAAGGTAATGGTAAAATATGGATAGTAAAAAAGTAGGTTTAAGTGACACAATGAAGGCAAAAACTGAGCCAAAATCCTTTAGAAGAAACCCTATAAAAGGAACAAAATATACCATTGCAATTTCAAGCGCAAAAGGTGGAGTTGGGAAATCGACTTTTGCAACGAATCTCGCTCTTGCATTAAAAAAATTAAATTTAAAAGTTGGTATATTAGACGCAGATATTTATGGTCCATCATTGCCTAAGCTTTTCGATATAAATCAAAAACCAGAGACTGATGGTCAAAATCTTATTCCAATTTTAAAATATGGGATACAATGTATGTCAATAGGGTTTTTGACAGATGAACAAACACCAATGATTTGGAGAGGTCCAATGGTAACATCTGCGATTAAGACGTTTACACAAAAAGTTTTATGGAGTGAGCTGGATTTTATAATTATAGATATGCCACCAGGAACTGGAGATACACAATTAACATTTGCACAAGAAATACTCATCGATGGAGTTATAATTGTATCTACCCCTCAAGAAATAGCACTTCAAGATGTGAGGCGTGGAATTAAAATGTTTGAAAAACTAAAAGTAAACATTATTGGTTTAATAGATAATATGAGTTATTTTATCGGTGATGATCAAAAAAAATATCCTATATTTGGTGAAGGGACAGTAAAATTAACAGCTAAAGAATTTAACAAAGATTTACTGGCCGAAATTCCTATCAACCCAGAAGTTGGAAAATGTGGCGACCAAGGTGAACCGATAGTGGAGAATAAACCAGATCATACCATTTCAAAAATATATATTGATATAGCAAAAAAAATTAAAATTAATTATTTTGAAAATAAAGGTGAGTGATAAATATTTAAAATTTAATTACTTAGACCATATAGATGCTTTGAGAGCAATTTCTGTTATTTTAGTAATTTTATTTCATTTAAACTCAGAATTATTTTTTTTCGGTTATTTAGGTGTCGATGTTTTTTTTGTTATTTCAGGCTATGTGATAACTAATTCAATATATCAACAACAAATATTAAAAAAAAAAAAGATATTAAGCTTTTATATTAAAAGATTTAAAAGATTATATCCTGTCCTTTTTTTGGTTATCATTTCATTTCTAATATTTTATACTTTTCTTTCACCATTAAGTGGTAACACAAATTTTTATTTGGGAAGCTCAATTTCGGCACTTTTTGGAATATCAAATTTTTATTTCATGAATAATGAGGTAAATTATTTCTTGAGCGAAAGTGTTAATCCACTCTTGCACACTTGGTCACTGGGTATTGAAGAACAGTTTTATTTTATCTATCCAATTTTTTTACTTACATTGTTTAAAGTTCATAAATCTAATTTTGAAAATATTTTTTTATCTATTTTTTTATTAGTATTATTATCCAGCACAGCATATTATTTCGGATCCAGTATTATTAGTGACTTCTATTTCCCTTTGGCAAGATTTTGGGAACTTGCATTAGGCTGTCTTATTTTTTTTATCCCAAAGATTAAATTAAAATTTAAAAATTATTTAGTAATATTTTTATTAATTATATTTATTTTATGTATATTAAATTTTAATAATGGAAAAAATATTCAAAATTTAAATTTAATTTCAACAATTATAACATCTCTAATAATAATTTATTCAAAAGGTATAGAGAAAAGGAAAATTAATATTTTGGTTAAAAAAAGTAAATTACCTTATTTGGGAAGACTCTCTTATTCTTTATATTTATGGCACTTACCAATTCTTTATTTCTGTGAAATATATTTCTCTGGATTTAGCATGTATATGATTTTCTTTTTCATTACATTTATAACATCTGCAATCTCATACCACATGTATGAAACTCCATTAAGAAGATCAAAAATAATAGAAATATTTTTTAGAAATATAACAAAATACTCACCTATTTATATATCAGTCTTAATTTTTATATTTTTTGTATTCCAAAATTTTAATCTTAAATCCCATTTGGCTTTATTTAAAAAATTTAATTATCCAGAGTCAAAATTATCTAACTTTTTATCACGACTAGATTATAAACATAAAAATTATTTAGACACAGATTGTGTAAATACTAATGAAACATTAACTTGTTCTTCGTCAAGTAAGAAATCTCGAGCAGTTTATTTAACCGGGGATAGTCATGCAGCACATTTTTTACCAACAGTAGATGGAATAAAAAATATAGATACCTTTTATTACAATGAGATTGGAAATTGTGAAATAATTGGTAAGTATCTCATAGAGAGAAAGTTAATAAATAACAAATGTTCTTTCAATAACAATGAATTTATAGAAAAATTTAATAAATCAAATTTTGAAAAAAAGTTTATAATTATTTCTTTAAGATTAAGTGAATATTTTAAAACAGATTGGAAAATAATAGAAAGATATAATCAAAATAAATTAAATAAATTTGATTTTATAAAAGAAAAATATTTAAACTTTTTAAGTAAATTTGAAAAATATAATGTTATTTTGATTACAACTGTTCCTGAAAGCCAAGTTCATACAGAAAAATGTATATTTAATGAATTTTTAAATAAAAAAATTAATATTCAAATATATTCTAAATGTCATTTTAAAAAAAAAATAGATTTAAAAAGAAACAAATTAATCAAATCCTTTTTAGAAGAAATATCAACTCACAATTCAAATATATATATTTATGATCCTTACGATAAATTATGTCCTGATGATATATGTCACAATTACAATCCTAAAAAAGATTTTTTTATGTTGCACGATAAAGATCATCTAAGTATTGAAGCAAGTAAATTTTTATCAGATGACCTTAAGCTGTTTATTGATAAAATTTAATTATGTAATTTTTCTATCATTCAAATTCATTCCATCCATAAGTTCGTTCCACTCTCTTTTTGATAAACCTGAATTATTGATATCAACTTCTTCTTTATTTATTATTTTTTGAATTACAGTTTTGCCTTTTGATGAAAGTTCAATTCCTCCAATTCTATAATCTAAAAAAGCTTCATATGTGGTTGGAACCCATTTTTTTAGAGTATTTAACATTACATCTGCATAGGCTCTAATTTCATATTGCGCATGAGTATCTGCTCTCAGTCTTATAAAATTCATTAAATTTAACAAATCTGTTTTCCAATACCATTGTGTGTAAGTATTCAATGTTAAGTTCATTCTTGCTAGCTCTCTTGCTAAACCTGGAGAGTTTTTATCAATAGTAGATCCATCGTACTTTTCATTGAGCATCATCTCATAATTTTTATAGGTTTGCTCCGCATCACTTTTGAGTAAATCTAGAACTTTTTTTGCTTTATCTCCTTCTAGCACTTGTCCTCTTCCTTGCCGATTATTTTGGGATTGTGCTGCCAAATGTTCAGCCTTTGGAAGATAAAATTCTTTATCTAAAATAGAATATCTTGCAGAATATTCATTAACATTTGCTGTTCTATGTCTTATCCATTGTCTGGCTATAAAAATTGGAAGCTTTATGTGATATTTTATCTCACACATTTCAAAAGGGGTACTATGCCAATGTCTCATTAAATATTTTATTAAACCAGAATCGGTTGAAACTTTCTTTGTTCCCTTCCCATAGGATACTCTAGCAGCTTGAACTATTGAAGTATCATCTCCCATATAATCTATAACTCTAATAAAACCATGATCTAATATTGGTATTGCGTCATATAAAATTTTTTCGAGCTCTGGAGCTGTAACTCTTTTTGTTGAATTTTGCTGAGATTGCTGCTCTTTTATTTCTTTAATTTGATCTTCGGTTAACTTCATGAATAATTTATTGAATCTATTAAATTTGGTTTTATATTATTAATGTTGGTTTTCCAACTATGACGATAAACGAATTTCGTAATAACCATTACGGACGTGGGGGCAGTACCCACCACCTCCACCATTTTCAACTTATGGGGGTGAATCAGGATCGACGGATGACTAAAAGTTATTCTTTCGTTCGGTATTGTTCCGCCGTGAAGGGCTAATTTATAAATGCTAACGAAAGTTACGCACTTGCAGCTTAATTAATTTATTAATTAAGTTACGGGGTTTGGGGCACCTGGCAACAGAACGCCCCTTAATAAATATTTGTTTTTGGTGCGGTCAGAGAGACTCGAACTCTCATGGGCTAGCCCACACGGCCCTCAACCGTGCCTGTCTACCAGTTTCAGCATGACCGCATGTTATGCGGCAGATTAAATGAATGACAATTCTATTTCAAGTTGATAAGTTTTTTTTATGGAATTTACTAGTGAAATAAAAAAAGCAACAAGCTCAATTTATAACAAAGTATCAAAAAAAATTCCTGAGATAGAATGGGCTACACATGCACCTTATATTTATAAAATCAATAAATTAAAGAAAGAGAAGAACGCGGTAATTCTAGCCCACAATTATCAAACACCAGAAATTTATCACGGCATTTCAGATTTTTCAGCAGATTCTTTAGCATTAGCAATAGAGGCTGCAAAAACAAAAGCAGATATAATTGTAATGTGTGGAGTTCATTTTATGGCTGAAACTGCAAAATTAATGAGTCCTGAAAAAAAAGTTTTATTACCAGATATGAAGGCAGGCTGTTCACTCTCTTCGTCTATAACAGGTGATGATGTTAGAAATCTCAAAAAACAATATCCTGGTGTTCCGGTGGTCTCATATGTGAATACATCTGCTGATGTTAAAGCTGAAACTGATGTTTGTTGTACATCTGCAAATGCTGTAAAAATTGTGGAGTCATTAGGAGTAAAAAAAGTAATATTTTTACCTGATGATTTTTTAGCTAAATATGTGGCATCACAAACGGATATAGAAATTATTTCTTGGAAGGGAACTTGTGAAGTGCATGAACAATTTAATGATCAAGAAATTAATGATATTAGAAAAGCTAATCCAGGCATAAAAATAATAGCACATCCTGAATGTCCTCCTGATGTGATACAAGCATCTGATTTTGCAGGGTCTACAAGTGGAATGATTAAATATGTAAGAGATAATCAACCAAAAAAAGTTATGATGGTCACAGAATGCTCGATGAGTGATAATGTCCAAATTGATAACCCAAATGTTGAATTTATTAGACCATGTAATCTTTGTCCTCATATGAAAAGAATAACTTTACCTAAAATATTAGATTGTTTAGAAAATGAGACTAACGAGTTAATAATGGACAATGAAACAATTCAAAAAGCAAGAAAATCTGTAGAGAGAATGGCAGAAATAGGCAGATAAAATCTGTGTCTAAAATTCAATTAAATAAAAACTTTATAAAATCTTCATGTAAACTAGCCTTGAATGAAGATCTATATCCATCAGGCGACATTACTTCAGAACTAATTAATAAAAATATTAAAAAAAGAGCTAAAATGATATGTAACCAAAATGGAATTTTGGGTGGGATAGAATTTGCTAAAGAAACATTTAAATTAGTTGATAATAAAATAAATTTTAAAAATAAAAAAAAAGACGGATCTCGTATTAAAAAAGGCGAGGTAGTTGCGACTATTCATGGTGACCTGAAAAATATTCTAACTGGAGAGAGAGTAGCATTAAACTTTGTTTCTCATATCTCTGGAATAGCAACAAAAACAAATATGTTTGTAAAAAAGGCTGGAAAAAAAACTAAGATATGCTGTACAAGAAAAACGATCCCAAATCTCAGAGTAATTCAAAAATATGCTGTTAAATTAGGTGGTGGAACAAATCACAGATTTAACTTAAGTGATGAATATTTAATAAAAGATAATCATATAAGCTCTGAAAAAAATTTTGAAAATTTAATTCAGAGAGCCATTAAAAATAAAGGAAGAAAAAAAATAACAGTAGAGGTTGATAATTTATCTCAGTTAAAGAGAATATTGGGTCTGAAATTTGATAGAATTTTATTTGATAATATGAGTTCAAAAGATTTAAAAAAAGCAGTCAGAATGTCTACCAAATTTTATGAGACTGAAGCATCAGGAGGAATTAGCTTAAAGAATGTTAAAAATGTTTCCTCTACTGGTGTAGATAGAATTTCTGTAGGGTCTTTAACTCACTCAATGAATGCATTAGACTTAAAATTGGAAATATAAAATTTAATTTTATTTTTTTAATTGAGCTTGAGCAGCAGCAAGTCTTGCAATAGGTACTCTATAAGGTGAACAAGATACATAATCTAGACCAGCTCGTGCACAAAAGTCGATACTTTTAGGATCGCCTCCGTGTTCACCACATATACCAAGTTTGATTTTTTTGTTAATTTTTCTGCCCTTTTTTGTTGCGATTTCTATCAAATCCCCAACTCCTTCATCTATAGAAACAAATGGATCAACATCGAAGATTTTATTATCAATATAATCATTTAAAAACTTACCACTATCATCTCTACTAATCCCAAAAGTTGTTTGTGTTAAATCATTTGTTCCAAAACTAAAGAACTCTGCATGCCTAGATATATCATCTGCTTTGATTGCTGCTCTTGGTAGCTCAATCATTGTACCCACTAAAAATTTTAGTTTTGTTTTAGTTTTGTTTTCAACTTCTTTTGCAACACTAATTACTAAATCTTTCATTATTTTTATTTCTGCTTCAGTTGATACTAGAGGTATCATAATCTCAGGAATAATAGATTTTATCTTGAGTTTTTTACACTCAACTAAAGCATCAAAAATTGCAGTACACTGCATCTCATATATTTCTGGAAATGATATACCTAGTCTACAACCCCTATGACCGAGCATTGGATTTTGTTCATGAAGCTCTGTTATTCTACCCTCTAATTCAGAACTTTTGATGTTTAAAGCATTCGCTACATCGCTAATTTCTTTTTGATTTTTTGGTAAAAATTCATGAAGTGGTGGATCTAATAATCTGACTGTAACAGGGAGACCATTCATAATTTTAAAAATATCAATAAAATCCTTTTTTTGAAAAGGAAGTAGTTTCTTTAAAGCATTAGCCCTATCTTCTTTTGATTTAGATAATATCATTTCTCTTACAGACAAAATTCTCTCTTCTTCAAAAAACATATGTTCCGTTCTACAAAGACCTATTCCTTCAGCTCCAAATTCCCTAGCAGTTTTACTATCTGTAGGAGTTTCGGAATTAGTTCTAATTTTTAGTTTTCTAAATTTATCAGCCCAGCTCATAAGTTTAGAAAAATCTCCTGAAATTTCAGGTTTAACAGTTTCAACCTCTCCTTTTATAATTCTACCAGTTGATCCATCAATAGTAATTAAATCACCTTCTTTAATTTCATTATTTTTCGTTTTAAAAATTTTATTTTGGTAATCTATTTCTATTTCGCTTGAGCCAGATACACAAGGTCTACCCATTCCTCTTGCAACCACTGCAGCATGACTGGTCATTCCTCCTCTCGCCGTAAGAATTCCTTTAGCTGCATGCATTCCATGAATATCTTCGGGTGATGTTTCTACTCTTACTAGGATTGTATTTTGCATCATTCCATTTAATCTTTCAGCTTCATCAGAAGTAAATACTACCTTTCCACTAGCTGCTCCTGGCGAAGCTGGAAGGCCTTTGGCTATTACTTCTATATTTGCCGTTTCATCTAAAGTTGGATGAAGCAAAGTATCTAATGAATTTGGCTTTACTCTGAGCACTGCCTCTTTTTTTGTGATAAGTTTTTCTCTTTCCATGTCGACAGCAATTTTTACTGATGATTTTGCAGTTCTTTTTCCAGATCTTGTTTGCAACATCCACAACTTATTATTTTCGACTGTAAACTCTACATCCTGCATATCTTTATAATGTTTCTCTAGTTTAGTAAGAATATTTTTTAGATTTTTGTAAACTTTAGGCATAGACTCTTCCATTGAAAGAAGTGTTTCTTTTGCATCTTTTCTAGCTTTCTTAGTTATATGTTGGGGAGTCCTTGTTCCCGCAACAACATCTTCTCCTTGAGCATTTATTAAATATTCGCCATAGATTTCATTAATTCCATTAGATGGATTGCGTGTAAATACAACACCTGTCGCACAATCATCACCCATATTACCAAAAACCATGGACTGTACATTTACTGCGGTTCCCCATTCTGAAGGGATATGATTTAATTTTCTATAAACTTTCGCTCTGTTACTCTCCCATGACAAAAAGACTGCACTAATTGCACCTAGTAATTGTTCATTAATATTTTGAGGAAAATCCTTTTTAGTTTTTTCTTTTACAATATTTTTAAAGTCTTTAATCAATCCATCCCAATCATTTTCATCCAAATCAGTGTCTAACAATACACCTTTTGTAAGTTTATAATTTTCAATTAGTTCTTCAAAATTATAACTTTCAACACCCATAACAACATTTGCATACATTTGTATAAATCTTCTATAACTATCTTTTGCAAATCTCATATTTGATGTTTTATTTGCCAAAGCAATCACGGTTTTATCATTTAGTCCAAGATTTAAAATTGTATCCATCATGCCTGGCATGGAAACCCTTGCACCAGATCTTACAGATAACAACAAAGGGTTTTTCAAATCTCCAAATTTTTTACCAGAATCTTTTTCAACGTTTTTTAACTCTCTATTTATTTCATTTATGATTGTAGGCTTTAATTTCTTTTTATTTTTATAAAATAAATCACAAACTTCAGTAGAAATCGTAAATCCAGGTGGGACAGGCAAATCCATCCTTCCCATTTCTGATAAATTTGCACCTTTGCCTCCTAAAATATTTTTTGGATTTTTTATTCTTTTTGTGTCTTTAGATTTAAAATTAAATACTAATTTTGGCATTTATGCTTCTATTTTAGAAAAGTTAAAATAATTATCGAAGCTTTTACACAACATTTTTAAAAGTTCTAGTCTGTTTTTTTTAATTATTTCTTCTTGATCATTAACTATTACATTATCAAAAAACTCATTAACCTCTATTTTGGCACTTGAGAGTGTTTTAAGACTTTCATCATAATCCTCGTCTCTACCTATGCTTGAAAAATACTTTCTTATAATATGTATTTTTTTATAAAGATTTTTTTCATAATCATTTTTAAAGAGACCAGGATCGGCAGAACCTACAATTTCTAGTTTTGATTTACTTTCACTATTTAAAATGTTTGCAGATCTTTTATAAATTGCAATAACATCAAGACCAAAATCTTTTTTAATATTTTTATTCAAATTTAATGATTTATTAAAAATTTTTAGTAAATCATCTATTCCATATGAATTGGTGGAGCACTCAATAATATCTGACCTAATATTTTTTTCTTTCAAATAATTTTTTAATCTTTCTAAAATAAAATCTCCCAATTCGTCATTTATCAATTTTGAGTCAAAAGAGTAATTTTGATCTTTGTATAAATTTATTGAATAATTTATTAGATCTCTTAATTTTATTTTTTTTTGATTTTCTATTATTAATCTTAATAAACTAATAGCCATTCTTCTTAAGGCATAAGGATCTTTTGAACTAGTTGGTTTGAGATTAATTCCAAAAAATCCAACTAAGGAATCTATTTTGTCACTTAAAGATAATGCTATGCTGTATGGTTTTTTTGGAACTTTACTATCAATACCACTTGGTAAGTAATGCTCTGAAACAGCTAAACTTATCTCTTCGTCAAAACCTTGCTCTCTTGCAAAGTATCCTCCCATTACGCCTTGTAATTCGGGAAACTCTCCAACTAAATCTGACATCAAATCTACTTTGCAAATTGAGGAGGCAATTTCTATCTTTTCTTTACTTATTAGAAGTTCGTCTGATATTATTCCGCTTAGTTTTCTTACTCTTTGTATTTTATCAAAATAATTTCCCAATCCTTTAAAATAATTAATTTGCTTCAATCTAGATATCTGTTTAACTAAATTTTGAGACTTATTTCTGTTCCAAAAAAATTCCGCATCTGACAACCTTGCATCTACAACATTTTGATTTCCTAATTTAACTAATCCTTTTTTATCTTTACAATCTGCTACGACTATAAAATTATTCGTTATTTTATTTTTACTATCAAATGTAGGAAAATATTTCTGGTGATTTTGCATTGTTATAATAAGTATTTCTTGCGGAATTTCTAAAAATTTCTTGTTAAACTCACATACTAAAATTTTTGGTTTTTCAACAATATTTATTATTTCGTCTATAAGTTTTTCATTCACGTTTATATGAATTTTTTTTTGATTAGTTGCCTTGTTTATTTCTTTAGTTATAAATTCTTTCCTTTTATCTTGATCAATTGTTACTCCTTTTTGTTTAAAAAATTTTATATAAGATTTAAAATCATTAAAACTTTTTACTTCATCTTCTAGATCTTTATCTATAAAAGTTTTATTTGAACTATGTAAATGGTTTAATTTAAATTCAATTATTTTTTTATCAAATAAAGCTAATATTGATTTTAACGGTCTTCCCCAATATAAATCATGATTGCCCCATTTCATTGATTTTTTCCATGAAATTTTTAAAAGTAAACTTGCAATACTTTCTTTTAATAAATCGTATGTTTTTATTTTTTTTGATGATTTGTTGTAGAAGTAGAATATGCCTTTTTCAGTGCTTTTTTTGAAAACTTTTTCTTTATTTATTTTATTGGATTTTAAAAATCCTTCCAAAGCCTTTTCTGGAGCATTTATATTAGGACCTCTAATTTCCTCTGCTTTTTTTATTACATCTTTAGATATCTTATTTATATGAACAATGAGCCTATTTGGAGTTGAATAAGTATTAATTTTACCTTTAACTATAATTTCATTATCATCAAAAAATTTTTTAAAAATTTGTGTTAATTCATTTCTAGCATTGATTTGTAATCTGGAAGGTATTTCTTCACTAAATAATTCAAGGAAAAATTCAGACATTTTAATTTTGTGTTTCTACCCAGATTTTTCCAATTTCTCTTGTCAGATTTCTGATCCTTGCAATATATTCTGCTCTTTGAGCAACACTTATAACTCCTCTAGCATCTAAAATATTGAACACATGACTTGATTTTAAACATTGATCATATGCTGGAAGAGAAATTTTCTTTTCAATTAATGATTTTGCTTCTTCTTCGAGCATATCAAAAATTTTAAATAATTTATCTGTGTTTGCATACTCAAAATTATAGGCTGAAAATTCTTTTTCAGCTTGATGAAAAACATCTTTGTATAAA
Organism: uncultured Pelagibacteraceae bacterium; assembly: GCA_902576785.1. GTDB lineage: Bacteria > Pseudomonadota > Alphaproteobacteria > Pelagibacterales > Pelagibacteraceae > Pelagibacter. Next base: position 16,606 of record CACGWC010000001.1, read on the forward strand.
ACTCCTTCATCATTCCAAATTAGATCAAAAACATTTTTTTTACCTTGAATAAACATACATAATCTCTCTAAACCATAAGTAATTTCAACAGATATTGGATTGCATTCCATACCTGCCATTTGTTGAAAATAAGTAAATTGAGTAACTTCCATACCATCACACCATACTTCCCATCCAAGACCAGCAGCACCTAAGGTTGGACTTTCCCAATCATCCTCTACAAATCTGATATCGTGCTCTTCGTATTTAATACCTACTGATGAAAGGCTATTAAGATACATTTTTTTAATATCTTTTGGTGAAGGTTTTATTAATACTTGAAATTGGTAATAGTGTTGCAAACGATTAGGGTTTTCTCCATACCTTCCATCTGTTGGTCTTCTTGATGGTTGAACGTAAGCTGTTTTCCATGGTTTAGAACCTAATGATCTTAGAGTTGTTGCTGGGTGAAATGTTCCTGCTCCAACTTCTAAATCATAAGGTTGTAAAATAACGCAACCTTTTTTTGACCAGTACTTTTGAAGATTTAAAATTGTATCCTGAAAAGAAATAAATGATTTTGGATTTTTTGTTTTTTTTTTAGAAACCATATTTTTGCCAAATAGATCTTTCTTCTAAAACACTTATCAATTTATCCGCATGGTCTTCAGAAGACGAAAGTTTTTTGGCAAGCCATCCTTTAGACTTTTCAAATTTTTTAATTTCAACATCTTCACCAAATTTTTCTCTCAATATCTGTTCTGCATTCCCTATTCCATCTATCAAACCAAGTTTTAAAGATGTTTTGCCAGACCAAAATTCTCCAGAAAAAAGTTCAACATCAGTTTTGTTTAATTTTGTTGATCTACTTTCCTCTACAACATTAATAAATTCTTGGTGAAGTTCCAGTTGAATATTTTTTAATCTTTGAATGTCCTCTTCTTTCTCGTCTAAAAAGGGGTCTAGAGTACTTTTATTTTTTCCAGCTGTATAAACCCTTCTTTGAACACCTATTTTTTGAATTAAATCTTTAAAACCAAAAGAAGAATAAATTACTCCTATTGATCCTATTATAGAACTTGCATTAGCATAAATCTCATCACCTGCGCATGCAATTAGATAGCCACCAGATGCAGCAACATCTTCAGCAAAAACTATTACTTTTTTTTTGTTTTTCTTAGACTGTTCTCTAATAAATTTATATATTAGATGTGATTGAACGGGTGAACCACCTGGTGAATTAATTGAAATTGCAACAACCTCTGCTTTTTTTACTGAAAAAGCTTTTTTTATCATTTCTTCTTGAGAGGAATATTCTATTCCTTGTTTAAACTTTCCAACATTTCCTATGACTCCGGTAAGTCTTAAATGACTAACAATTTTTTTTTTTTTAAAAAATGAAAACATACAAATGATTATAAAAATTTTACTTAATTATAAAGCTACTTATAGTTGAAGAATTAGGTGCGTCAATTGATAAGTATATTAATAAACTTAATGTAATATTTTGAATTTATGGGTTCAGTAGTTCAATTAAAAAAGCAAATAACTAATGCGTATACAGATTTAGTAAATTCTGTTGATGAAAAACTGAGTTTAGTTGAAGACAAAATTTCTTATAAATTAGATAGTAAAGTTGAGCTTGTAAAAGAAATGACAGCTTACCACATGACTAGTGGAGGTAAAAGATTAAGAGCATTGCTTACTTTGGAGTGTGCTAAATTGTGTGGATATACAAAAGGTAGTAGGGATGTGAACCTAGCTGCATGTGTTGAACTTATACATGCGGCAACTCTTATGCATGATGATGTAATTGACAGTGCAGATTTAAGAAGAGGCAAAAAAACTACAAATAAAATTTGGGGAAATCAGTCATCAATTCTTGTTGGGGACTATTTATTAAGTAGATGTTTTGAAATGATGGTTGAGGATGGAAGTATTGAAGTATTAAAACTTTTATCTTCTACATCATCAACTATTGCTCAAGGAGAAGTTTTGCAATTACAACATAAAGGTGACTCTGAAATGTTAGAAGATACATATTTGAATATAATTTCTTCTAAAACTGCAGCTTTATTTTCAGCATCTTCAAAAGTTGGGTCGATAATTGCTGATAAAGACAATAAATTTAAAGATGCACTAGAATTCTATGGAAAGAACCTTGGATTAACATTTCAGATTGCAGATGACACACTTGACTATAACTCAGAATTAAAAATGTTTGGTAAAGAGATAGGGAAAGATTTTTTTGAGGGCAAGGTTACCCTACCGATTATTCTATTACATCAAAAATTATCTTCAGATGAAAAATTAGTTTTAAAAAAAATATTTGAACAAAATATCAGATCCAAAGAACAATTTGATTATGTGCTTTCATTGGTAAAAAAATATAATGTAATTAATGAGTGTTACAAAAAAGCGGAGCACTATATAAGTTTAGCATCAAATTCATTAAGTATATTTCAAGATTGTGAAGAAAAAACTATACTCAAAAATTTAACTTCATTTAGTATTAATAGAAAATTTTAAGGTGATAAGAGAATTTTTTTCCAATCATTATTTTCTTTAATATATTTTAATCTTTCGTGAATTCTATTTTCACCATCTAACCAAAATTCAATTTCGTGGTGTTTTAACCTCCATCCTGACCAATGATCAGGTCTTGGAACATTATTTTCATCTTTATAAAGATCTTTAAATTTTTTTATAGACTGGTTTAGCTCTTCTCTATCTTTTAAAATTGAACTCTGATTTGATGCCCATGCACCAATTCTACTTCCGTAACTTCTGGATTTATAATAATTATCAGCTTCTTCATCAGAAACTTTTTCAGCAGTACCAACTATTCGAATTTGTCTGAGTAAACTTTTCCAATGAAAGCACATCGAAATGTTTGGATTCTGCTTTATAGAGTTTCCCTTATTACTATTAAAGTTAGTGTAAAAAACAAATCCATCCTCTCCATAATCTTTGAGCAATACCATTCTTACATTTGGATAACCTTTTTCGTTAATAGTGCCTAGAGCTAATGCATTTGGATCATTTATTTCTGTTTTCTTTGCCTCGTTGTACCATTCAGTGAATAATAGTATTGGATTATCGAGATCTAGAAAGCATTTATCTAACCCTAAAGAATTTTTTTCGTTCATAATTTAACCAAAATAATTTATATAATAATATAATGTCTTTTAATACATTTGGAAAATTTTTTCGATTTACTACTTGGGGTGAGTCTCACGGTCCAGCAATAGGATGTGTTGTTGATGGTTGTCCTCCGAATATTAAGCTTAATATCAGAGACATTCAGTTAGAATTAAATAAAAGAAAGCCTGGTCAGTCAAAATTCACAACCCAAAGAAAAGAGGATGATAAAGTAGAAATTTTATCAGGAACATTTGAGGGTAAAACAACTGGTACACCTATCTCAATGATTATCTTTAATAAAGATATGCGTTCTAGGGATTATAAAAATATTAAAGATAAGTTTAGACCTGGTCATGCTGATTATACATATTTTAAAAAGTATGGAATTAGAGATTATAGAGGTGGAGGCAGACAATCAGCAAGAGAGACTGCTTCAAGAGTGGCAGCAGGGGCAATAGCAAAACAAGTTTTGCAAAATATTATTGGGAAAAAGTACAGTGTAATTGGAGCCGTAACACAATTAGGAATACTAGGATGTGACACAGAAAAATGGAATGACAGTTTCATCACAAAAAACCCTTTATTTTGTCCTGATAAAACAGTTTTAAAATTATGGGAAAAATATTTACTTGGGATAAGAAAAGCTGGCTCATCATGTGGGGCTATTATTGAAGTAAGAGCAAGAGGTGTTCCTGTCGGATTAGGAGCTCCAATTTATTCAAAATTAGATATGGATTTAGCATCAGCAATGATGAGTATTAACGCAGTAAAAGGGGTAAATATAGGATCAGGAATGAACTCTGCTCAACTTTCTGGTGAACAAAATTCTGATGAAATGTCCCAAACAGGAAAGAAAACAAAATTTAAATCGAATAATGCTGGAGGAATTCTTGGAGGTATTTCTAGTGGTCAAGAAATAATAGTTTCTTTTGCAGTAAAACCAACTTCATCAATTCTTTCTCAAAGAAAAACAATTAATAAATTTGGAAAAAATACTTCAATTTCAGTCACAGGGAGACATGATCCATGTGTAGGTATTAGAGCAGTGCCTATTGGCGAAGCAATGATGAATTGTGTAATTCTTGATCACTACTTAATGAATAAAGCTCAATGTGGCAATTAATTAGTTTTTTTAATTAAAACTTTAGAATTTAGAGTTTCTAAAACCTTCGCTTCAATAGATTTAGCATCTAGACCTGCATCTTTATACATTTCTTCTGGTTTATCTTGGTCTAAAAATTTATCAGGCAAAATCATTGATCTAAATTTTATATTATTATCTAATAAATTCTTTTCATTTAAGAAATGATTTACATGAGCTCCAAAACCTCCTATAGAGCCTTCTTCCAACGTAATTACCACTTCATGATTTGTTGCAACTTGCCACATAAGATTTTCATCCAGAGGTTTTGCAAATCTAGCATCTATAATTGTTGGATTAATTCCCATTTTTTTTAAACCTTCTTCAGCCAATAAACATTCTTTTAATCTGTTACCAAAACTTACTAAGGCAACTTTTTTACCTTCTCTTATAACTCTACCTTTTCCAATATCTATTTTTTCGTTGATATCAGGTAATTCTAAACCTACTCCATTTCCTCTTGGATATCTAAATGCACATGGTTGATTATTAATATCTACTGACGTATTGACCATTCTTACCAATTCTGCTTCATCACTTGCTGCCATAACAACAAAATTAGGTAAAGTTGATAAATATGTAATATCAAAAGCACCTGCATGAGTGGCTCCATCGGCACCAACTAAACCAGCTCTATCAATTGCAAATCTTACTGGTAAACTTTGAATTGCAACGTCATGGACTACCTGATCATAAGCTCTTTGTAAAAATGTTGAATAAATTGCTGCATATGGCTTATAACCCTCTGTTGCTAAACCTGCAGCAAAAGTAACAGCATGTTGTTCAGCAATTCCAACATCAAAAGTTCTGTCCGGGAAAACTTTACTAAATGCGTCCATTCCTGTCCCAGATGGCATAGCAGCAGTTATACCTACAATTTTACTATCTTTCTTTGCATGCTCTATTAATGTATTTGCAAATACCTTTGTAAAAGCAGGAGTCTTAGTTGTTGATTTTTGTTGAACTCCGGTTTGAACATCAAATTTTGTAACTCCATGATACTTATCATCAGATTTTTCAGCAAAACTATATCCTTTCCCCTTTTGAGTTTTTATATGAATTAGTATTGGACCATTATGATTGCTTTCTTTTGCATTTTTTAAAATTGGCAACAGTACATCTAAATCATGACCATCAATTGGACCAACATAATAAAAACCTAATGAATTAAATAATGTACCACCTGTGACAGCCGATCTCAAAAAATCTTCAGCCTTTCCTGCCTTTTTGCTAAATCTTTTTGAAAATGATGAAATAATCATTTTAACTGTTTCTCTGAAACTAAAATAAATCTTACCTGAAAAAATTTTAGCAAGATAAGATTTCATTGCGCCAACTGGTTTTGCAATTGACATATCATTGTCATTCAAAATTACGATCATTTTTGTTTTTGAGTCTCCAGCATTATTCATAGCTTCATATGCCATTCCTGCGCTCATGGCACCGTCACCAATAACTGCTATAACTTGATCTGATTTATTTGATAATTTATTTGCTGTTGCAATACCTAATCCAGCAGAAATAGAAGTGGAACTATGAGCTGCACCAAAAGGGTCAAATTCACTTTCCGATCGCTTTGTAAAACCAGATAATCCACTTCCTTGCCGTAAAGTTCGTATTTTATCTTTTCTTCCTGTTAAAATTTTATGAGGGTATGATTGATGTCCAACATCCCATATCAATTTGTCCTTAGGTGTGTCAAAAACATGATGAAGTGCTACTGTTAATTCTACAACACCTAAGCCCGCACCTAGATGACCACCTGTTTTTGAAACAGCATCAATCATTTCGCTTCTTACTTCTTCTGATAGAACTTTTAATTCTTCATTATTCAGTTTTTTTATATCTGAAGGAAAATTAATATTATTTAAATATTTATAATTCTGCATTTATTTATTTCTACTTAATATAAATTCAATTGTCTCTTTTAAATCACTAGCATTATTTCCATAGCTAACTAAACTATTAAATATTTCTTTTTTTAGTTTTGACGCATATTTAATAGCATTTTTATATCCTAGTAAACTTATTAATGTTGCTTTTCCCCTTTTTGAATCTTTATTTGTTTTTTTTCCTGCAGTTTTTGATGTACTGCTATAATCAATTAAATCATCTGCAATTTGAAAAAGCAAACCAATTTTTTCACCAATAATTGAGAATTTTTTTATTTGATCTTTTTTATTTGTCAAAATAACTGGAGACAAACAGCTGAATGAAAATAATTTTCCAGTTTTTTTAATCTCCATATCTATAACTTTTTGTTTAGAAACTTTTTTTCTTTCATAATTTAAATCCAAAAATTGACCTCCAGCTATTCCTTGGTGACCTGATGATTGAGATATTAGATTTATCAGGGATATTTTTTTATTGTTATTTATATTGAACTTTGGATCAGATAAAATTTCAAAAGCTAATGTCAAAAGGGAGTTTCCAGCTAAAACAGCTGTTGATTCTCCAAATTTTTTGTGTGTTGTTAGTTTACCTCTTCTAATATCATCATCATCCATACACGGTAAATCGTCATGTATTAATGAATAAGCGTGTATACATTCAACAGCTGAACTTAAATATAAAAGATATTTTTTTTCGACATTAAAAATTTTTCCAACATCAAAAATAAGCTTAGATCTTATTTTTTTTCCTCCAGGAAATAAACCATACTTAATAGGTATAATTAGATCTGTTTTTTTTTGTTTTGATAAGTAATATTTTAAAAATTTATTTACTTCATTAACAGTTTTAACTAATTTTTTTTTCATTTTTTTTTGAGGTTAATTCTTCAATTTTTAGCTTGGTACTTTCAGATATATTTTTTGAATCCTTTTGAAATTTTTTCTCTATTAAATTATTTAACTTTATTAAATACTGATAATCATCAATAGATTCTTCCAAATTTTTTTTACTTTCTAATTCTTGTATTAAACGATCTGCTATATCTGTGAGTTCACTCAAAGATTTTGATTCAATATCATCTGGCAAAATTTTTTCATTCATATAATAATTTGTAATATTATATGAAAATTAATGATTCAAATATTAAAAAAGCAGTAAAATATTTAAATAATCACGAATGTATTGGAATACCTACGGAAACTGTCTATGGATTAGCTGCTAATGCCTATTCTGATAAAGCTACCAAAAGAATATTTAAATTAAAAGGAAGACCTGCCGATAACCCCTTAATTGTTCATTACTATAATATTAAAGATTTGGAGAAAGATTGTAAGACTAATACTTTGTTTTATAAACTTTATAATTCATTATGCCCTGGTCCAATTACATTTATATTAAAACTAAAAAATGAAAGCAAAATTTCAAAAAACGTTACTAATAACAAAAAAACGTTAGGTGTAAGATTTCCAAGTCATCGAACCGCTAGAAAGTTATTAAAATCTTTAAAATATCCTTTAGCAGCGCCAAGCGCAAATATCTCTGAAGGGATAAGTCCAGTAACAAAAGATGATGTATATGATGAATTTGGAGAAAAAATTAAATTTATTCTAGAAGGCGGAAGATCAAAAATTGGTGTTGAATCTACGATTATAAGTTTAGTAAAAAAACCCCAAATCTTAAGATTGGGTGGTTTAAATATTTCTATATTAAATAAAAAATTAAAAACAAATTTAAAAACTAAATTGTATGCCAAAAGTAACATAAGTTCTCCAGGGAGAAGAAGAATTCATTATTCACCAGGTATACCTATTAGATTAAACGCAGTTAAAATAAAAAAAGATGAGGCTTTTATCCTAATTAAGAAGAGAGAAGAAAATAATAAGAATTATTTTTACTTAAGTAAGACAAATAACCTAATGGAGAGTGTTAAAAATTTATATAAAACATTAAGAAAAATTAAGAAGTTAGGTTACAAAAAAATAGCTGTACAAAGAATACCAAACCAAAACTTTGGATTAGTGATTAACGATAGACTTTTTAGAGCATCAAAAAAATGAAAAATTTAGTGGAAGTTAAAAATATAAAAAAAAATTACGGAAAGAATGAAGCTGTCAAAGGTATAAGTTTTAAAATAAAAGAAGACGAAATTATAGGTCTATTAGGTCCAAATGGCTCAGGCAAAACAACAACGATAGGCATGTTATTGGGACTTTTAAAACCAACTAGTGGAGAAATTTTAATAAACGGTCAAAAATTGGAAGGGAATAGAATTGAAATCTTGGAACAGATTAACTTCATATCTCCATATATTGAATTACCAAAAAAACTTACAGTTAAACAAAATCTAACTGTTTATGGAAAATTATACAAAATAAATAATATTAATGAGAGGATAGAATTTTTATCAGAAAAATTAAGATTAGAAGATTTGCTTAATAGTATTACAGGTGAATTATCATCTGGACAAAAAAATAGAGTAAGTTTGGCAAAGGCATTAATCAACGAACCAAAAGTATTGTTATTAGATGAGCCAACTGCATCATTAGATCCGGAAGTAGGTGATTTTGTTAGATCTTTTTTGGAAGCTTATAAAAAAGAAAAAAAAATATCTATACTTCTTGCCTCTCATAATATGAATGAAGTCACTAGGCTTTGTAAATCAATTCTAATGATGAAGGATGGGATTATTATCGATGAAGGAAATCCTAAAGAATTAATTAATAAACATGGCAGAAAAAACCTAGAGGAAGTTTTTTTAAAATTATCAAGGAGCAAAAATGAGCTTAACTAGAATGTATGGTCTATTTTTAAGACATTTTTATTTAATTACCAGATCTTTCCCAAGGGTTTTGGATCTTGTTTATTGGCCGACTATTCAAATTACATTGTGGGGATTCATCTCAAATTTTTTTGCTACACATACAACATATTATAATAATGCTGTAGGAGTTATATTAACATGCGCAATCCTTTATGATTTTCTTTTCAGAACAAGCATTGGATTTAATATGCTGTTTCTTGAAGAAATTTGGAGTAGAAACTTTACAAATTTATTTATTGCGCCAATGAAAATTGGTGAAATATTAACTTCACTTGTTGCTACAGCTTTAATAAGAGCTCTTATAGGTTTAATACCAGCAGTGCTTTTAACTTCTCCATTGTTCGGTATATCTATTTTAGATTTAGGAATATTTTTATTCTTTTTATTTTTGAGCCTATATTTATTTGGAATAACACTTGGCATCCTGGTATCTGCTGGTCTATTAAGATATGGGCCCTCTTTTGAAAATATAGCATGGTCTACAATGTTTTTATTAGCTCCATTTGGATGCATTTATTATCCAATTGAAATATTGCCAGAGGTGTTCCAGAAGATAGCTTATCTTCTACCATTGGTATATATATTTGAAGAAGCACGAAATATTTTGATTAATCAAACTGTAGATATTCAAAATATCTATTATGCTTTCATGTGGAATGGAGTTTACTTTGTATTATCAATTGCATTATTCTATTATTCTTTCAATGTCGCAAAAAACAAAGGAACGCTTATTAATATGGGCGAATAATGGTGCGCCCGCAAGGAGTCGAACCCTGAACCTCCAGAGCCGAAATCTGGCGCTCTATCCAGTTGAGCTACGAACGCATAATAATTTAATATAATAATTTATGAAAAATATCATCAATTTTATTATTAAAGAGGATGATAATAACAAGAGAGTAGACACAATATTAGCAAATCATGATAAGAGTTTAAGCAGAACTAGAGTAAAAAATTTAATATTAGATAGTAAATTAAAAATTAACGAGAAAATTATACAAGACCCTTCAATTAAAACTAAAACAAATGACAAAATTGAGCTTGAAATTGTTGAGCCTAAGAAACAAAGCTTAAAACCTTATAATTTTAAATTAAACATAATTCACGAAGATGAAGATTTAATTGTAATTGACAAACCATCTGGAATTTCAATGCATCCTGGTGCTGGTAATTATGATAATACGATAGTTAATGCGTTAATGAATTATGATAGCAAAAATTTATCTAATATTGGAGATGAACTGAGACCTGGTATAGTTCATAGAATTGATAAAGATACTTCTGGATTAATTGTAATAGCAAAAAATAACTTAACTCATGAAAAATTATCACTTCAATTCTCTGAACATTCTATAACTAGAGTTTATCAAACTTTAATTTGGGGAAAATTAAGGCCTCAAAAGGGAACAATTGAAACATTCATAACCAGAAGCTCAAAAAATAGACAGATGATGGAAGTATCATCAAGCAAAGGTAAAAAGGCAATTACACATTATGAAACATTAGAGCTTTTTGAGAATGATAATGTTCCAACTTTTAGTTTTATACAATGTAAATTAGAAACTGGGAGAACTCATCAAATAAGAGTTCATATGTCATACAAAGGTAACAATATTCTTGGAGATAAAAAATATAAAAAAAAATTTAAGAAGTTTAAAAATATTGATGAAGATCTGAATGATAAAATTTTAAATCTAGATAGACAATTTTTACATGCAAAACAGCTAGGTTTTGACCATCCAAGGACAGGGGAAAGATTAGAATTTTCATCAAATATCCCAAACGAATTAAATGATATCTTAAAAAAACTAAGAAAATTAAGTAAATAAAACGATTGTAAAAAAAAATTTCTCTATTACATAAATATTTCTTATGAGTAATAATACATACAATTTGCCTACTCTTTCAAATGAAGGTGGTTTAGCAGCATATCTAGCTCAGATAAAAAAATTCCCTATGCTAGATGCAGAAGAAGAATACATGCTTGCTAAAAACTGGCAAACTACAGGAAATGTTAAATCAGCTGAAAAACTCGTTACAAGTCATCTTAGACTAGTTGCTAAAATAGCGATGGGTTACAAAGGCTATGGTTTGCCTCTAAATGAAATGATTTCAGAAGGTAACGTAGGTTTAATGCAAGCTGTTAAAAAATTTGAACCAGAAAAAGGTTTTAGACTTGCAACTTATGCGATGTGGTGGATTAAAGCTTCTATTCAAGAATATATTCTAAGATCATGGAGCTTAGTAAAAATAGGAACTACAACAGCTCAGAAAAAGCTTTTTTTCAACTTGAAGAAGTTAAAAAATCAAATTGCACCTAGAACTGAAGGTGACTTACGTGATGAACATGTAAAAGATATAGCAAACAGATTAGATGTTAGTGAGCAAGAAGTTGTATCTATGAATAGAAGGCTTTCAGGAAAAGAGCAGTCTTTAAATGCACCGATTGGAGAAGACGGTGATGAATGGCAAGATTGGGTTGTGGATAATGATATGGATCAAGAACTTAAATTTGCACAAAATGAAGAAATGGAACAACGAAAAGATCTTCTTCAGGATTCTATTAAAATTTTAAATGAAAGAGAAAAAGAAATTCTTTATTCAAGAAGGTTAACAGATGATCCAATAACTTTGGAGGACTTAAGTAAGAAATTCAAAATAAGCAGAGAAAGAATAAGACAAATTGAAAATAAAGCTTTTGAAAAACTTCAAAAACATATGCTGAACTCTGCTAAATCAAAAAATTTATTACCAGCTAATTAAGCTTATTAAAATTCTTTTCTAATATTTGCAGTTAAACTAGTATTAAATGCTTCGTTATCATTTCTATAATGATCGACCATGAAACTTATATTTAAACCATCTTCCAACGTAGCCCCTATTCCAAGGGTTAGCTTTGCATGTGATGTATTTTGATCAGATATTGCATTAGCATAAATAGTTGAAGAATCATTTACATAATAAGCTTCTGAGAGTGAATTTATTGTTTTATTTTTACCAATTTCAAACTGTATTAAAGGTGTAATAAATCCTTGATCTATCTCTAATATATTTGAAAAATTAAATCCAAAAGATAATGACGAACTTTTTATATTTTGATCATTGTAATTTATTGAATCACCATCACCACTTTCAATGTAATCATCTAATATCGTATAACCCAAATCTATCCTAGAATAGTAATTTAAGTTTTTACTTTCTTTTTGTTCTAATGGTTCGTACAAGTAAGTGAAGCTTCCAAATAATTGTTTTCCATCTCTGAGGCCTTTATTATTTCCTCCAGATACTTTTCTATTGATATCGATTTCTGTTTCTCCAAATCCAATAGCAGCCTCGAAATATCGATTTTCAAAAAATTGGTTGCTTCCATAGATTAATAAAGATTTTGCTGTTGCATCCATATGTGCATCATTACTTCCAATTTGAGTTTCTTGCTCAGATTGATTTAATGCTAAACCTATAGTTTTTAGATCTGTAATTTTTTTATCAAATCCTACAGTAAAACCCTTGGTGCTAAGATCCTGACCCAAGTCTTTACCTTTGTTGTTTATTCTTCCAAAAGAAAGGTTGCCTTCAGTCCAAAAAGCAAATTTTCTCTCCTTTTTTTCATATTTTATTAAGTTAGTTGTTAAAGCATCAACTATTTTGTTTGCGTATGAGTCATTAAAATTTAAAGCTATTTTATTTCTTGAAGTGTTACTATTTTGAATTGGTCTTATAAAATTTAAGCGGCTATTTACTCTATTTAATGACTGAGTCATTGATTGAATTGAAGCTGTTGTTTGATTTTTTACTAAAGTTTTTACAGTATCGTTAAAAATTTGACCTTTTGCAGTAGTAAAATTTAAAGTTGTTGTGCTTGAAATACCAGCATAAGAGTTTCCAACTGCATCATCAAATGCGGTTGAATCTATTTTTACATGATAGGATGTATCATTTTCTAAGTCAGATGATGGATTAATAGTAATTTCAGTTGTTCCACTTCCAGATAATAAAGATCCTGTTACATCAATCTCTATCGCTTCGCCTGTTGATGTATTTATTATATCAATATTTCCACTTTCGGCATCTACAGCTTCATTAAATGTAAGAACTATATTTGATGATACACTAACATTAGATGCATCATCAGATGGCGAAGCAGATGTTAAAGTAGGATTATTATTATCTACTGTTTTAAAATTTAATTCTGTTTTACTTGAAATACCATCAAAATTATTAAATGCTGAACTATCTACTAGGATATAATATTCAGTATCCTCATCTAAATTTGATGATAAAGAAAATGTAGCTGTAACTGTTGCTGGAGCAGACAAACTCATAGCTAAAAACATTCCATTAGTTGAAAAAGTTTCAACAGTACTGTCATCTGATGTTTTTTTTAAAATTACATTTCCGTTATTTGCTGATACAGACCCTGATGCTAGCCACACGAGATCTATTCCAGTATTCACTGCAATCTGTGTTGCATTATCTGAAGGAGTAGTTGATGATAAATCAACAGCGTATACATACTTAGGATTGATTAAAATAACAAAAAAAAAAATAAATATGTGAATATATTTATTGATCATATTATTAGTATATGCTGAATTTTATTATTAATTAAATTAATTCTAATATTAATTAAATGGATCTATTAAGAGAATGGTATCTTCTCTTTCTGGACTTGTTGAAATACTTGATATTTTTGTCTCTATGAATTTTTCAACAGCTTTTACATAAATTTTTGCATTATTAGGTAAATCATCAAATTTTTTAATACCTTGGGTTTTAGATTTCCAGCCTTTGAATGTTTTATATATTGGTTTGACATTTAATTGATCTTCAACAGCAGCAGGGAAATAATCTATTTCTTTGCCATTTAGTTCGTAAGCTATACAAAGATTTATTTCATCAAGTTCATCTAATACATCTAATTTAGTTAATGCTATTCCATCAATACCCGAAATCTTTATTGTTTGTCTTACTATAACTCCATCAAACCAGCCGCATCTTCTTTTTCTGCTTGTTACAGTTCCAAATTCATGTCCCTTTTCACCTAAATGATTACCAATATCATCTGTTAATTCTGTTGGGAAAGGTCCTTCACCTACCCTTGTTGTATATGCTTTTGTAATTCCTAACACATAGTTTATTGAATTTGGACCGCATCCAGATCCTGTTGCTGCTGAAGCTGCTACTGTATTAGATGAAGTTACATATGGATATGTCCCATGATCCACATCAAGTAATATTCCTTGAGCTCCTTCAAATAATATTTTTTTATTTTCTGATTTAAATTGATCTATCTTTCTCCAAACAGGAGCTGAATATTTTAATATATTTGGGGCTATTTTTAATAAGTCCTCAACTAGTTTATCTTTTTCGTATATTGGCTTACCCAATCCCTTTCGGATAGCATTATGATGTTCTAAAACCACAGCTAATCTATTTTCTAGATTTTTTTTGGATGCAAGGTCCATTACTCTTATAGATCTTCGTCCGACTTTATCTTCATAAGCTGGACCAATTCCTCTTCTTGTAGTTCCAATTTTTGATTTACCAGCAGTATCTTCCCTTATTTCATCCATCTCTCTGTGAAATGGTAAAATTAGTGTGGCAGCCTCAGATAAAATCAGATTATTTTCATTGATTTCTACAGCTTTAGATTTAGCTTCTTCGATTTCATCTAGCAACGCCCATGGATCTACTACAACTCCATTTCCTATAATAGAAATTTTATTTTTTCTGACAATCCCAGATGGTAACAATCTCAGTTTATAAGTAACACCATCTATGACTAAGGTATGACCAGCATTATGTCCTCCTTGGAATCTTACAACTACGTCAGCTTCGCTTGATAACCAATCAACTATCTTACCTTTTCCTTCATCTCCCCACTGCGATCCAACAACAACTACATTATTCATCTAAATTTCTTATCTATAGTAAAACTATTCAAATGGTTAATTGGTCCATTTCCTTTTCCAAAGTTTGGTCTTGTTTTAATGGCATTGTTTACATATCTAATACCTAACTCACAAGATTTCTTTAGGGTTTTTCCACATCCATAATATGTTGCAATTGCACTTGATAATGTACAACCAGTTCCATGAGTATTTTTTGTATCAATTTTTTTATTAACAAATATTACAGTTTCTTTTTTATTTACAAAAATATCTTTTAAGTTTTTAGAGCTTAAATGACCACCTTTAATTAAAACATTCTTAGCACCTAAATCTAATAATATTTTAGCAGCATTTTTCATATCCGTTATAGATTTAATTTTTATTTTTGTTAGTATTTCTGCTTCAGGAATATTTGGTGTTATTAAATCAACTTTTTTTATTAGTTTTTTTTTCAATACTAAAATTGCTTTATTGTCTATAAGCTTGGTTCCACCTTTAGCCACCATGACAGGATCCAATATTATTTTTTTTAATTTTGATTTTTTTATTGATTTTAATACTGAATTTATAACCTCAGTAGAATGCAGCATTCCTATCTTTACTGAATCAGGCCTGATATCTTTTGAGGTAAATTCAATTTGATTAGAAATTTCTTTACTACGCATTGGTATTATAGACATTACACCAGTAGTATTCTGGGCTGTAACTGCTGTTATTGCTGTCATAGCGAAAGAGCCAAGGGAAGTAACTGATTTAATATCTGCTTGGATGCCCGCTCCTCCAGAGGAATCTGATCCTGCAATAATTAATATTTTAGATTTAATTTTCAATTTACTGAATAGATTTTTTAATTATGTTAACACACATTTTATTTAAATTTGAGTCCTCTGACTCGCTCATAATTCTTATTTTTGGTTCAGTACCAGATTTTCTAACTAAAATTCTACCTCTGTTTTTTATTATTTTATTTGCTTCGTTAATTGCTTTTTTGCATTTTGGCGAATTAATAATTGATTTATCTTTAACCTCTATATTTTCTAATATTTGAGGGGTGGGTTTAAATTTGTTAAAAAGCTTACTTGCTTTTTTTGTTTTTCTTAGAGAGAAAAGAATTTCTAGTGCGACTAATAAACCATCACCGGTTGTCGCAAACTTTCCAAGAATTATATGACCAGACTGTTCCCCCCCTAAATTAAATTTATTTTTTTTCATTTTTTCTTTTACATATCTATCTCCCACATCTGATCTTAAAAATTTAATTCCATTTTTTTTAAAAAAATTTTCTAAACCATAATTTGACATTAATGTACCAATGACGCCTCCTTTTAAAATTTTTTTTCTTTTCCATCTCTCACCTAACATTGCAAGAATTTTATCTCCATCAATAATCTTTCCTTTTTCATCACAGACAATTATTCTGTCAGCATCTCCATCCAATGAAATACCTATATGAGCTTTATTTTTTTTTGTCATTTGACAAATTTTAGTTGGGTAAGTAGATCCGGATTTGAGATTTATATTTACACCATTGGGAGATGTGCCTGCGTCATATACTTTAGCACCTAATGATTTAAATAAAGCTGGACCAGCTTTGTAGCCAGCTCCGTTGGCACAATCTAAAGCAATTTTGATACCTTTTAAACTAAATGAGGATGGGAAATTTTGTTTTAATATTTTAATATAACTATCGTTAGCATCCTCTAATCTTTTAACTCTCCCCAATTCTATTGGTTTTGATAGATTTTTAGTAATCTTTGAATCAATTAGTTTTTCAATTTTCTTCTCAATTCTATCAGATAATTTAAGTCCATCAGGTCCAAATAACTTTAATCCATTGTCGTGATATGGATTATGAGATGCAGTAATCATTATACCCATATTAGCTCTCATTTTTTTTGTTAGCATCGCCAAACCATTTGTTGGAAGTGGTCCCAACGTATAAATATGCATTCCTGCTGATGCCAACCCAGACACTAAAGCTGGTTCAAGCGTATAACCTGATAATCTAGTGTCTTTTGCAATAATTGCTGTTTGTTTACTTTTTTTTAAATTTTTAAAGTATGTTCCTGCTGCTAAGCCAAATTTGAAAAACATTTCTCCATTTATTTTAGATCCATTAACTTTTCCTCTAATTCCATCTGTTCCAAAATATTTTTTAATCATTTTTAGTTTTGTAATTCTTTAAATACTTTAAATGCTTGATTAATTTCTTTAATATCATGAACCCTTAGAATTTGAACTCCTTGAAGGTATGCTTGAATACATGAAGATACAGTTCCACCAATCCTTTCTTTGGTATCATTTTCTCTTGAAATATCCTTAATAAATCTTTTTCTAGACAAGCCCAACATTACAGGAAGGCCTAGTGAATGAAAAATAGAAATGTTCTTTAAAAGAGTAATATTATGTTTCAAATTTTTTCCAAATCCGATACCTGGATCTAATATAATATTATTATGCTTAATACCTTCGTTTCTTAAATATTTTAATTTATTTTCAAAGAAATCATAAATATCAAGCAATACATTATTATAAGATGGTTTTAATTGCATATTTTTTGGTGTTCCTTTCATGTGATGAATGACAAAAGGTTTTTTTGTTTTTTTTAAATAATTTATAGTCTCAGGATCATAACTTAGTCCAGAAACATCATTTATAAGATCTACTTTAATTTTAGAGGCATTCTTCATCACAAAACTTTTTCTAGTATCTAATGAAACAAAACTTTTTTTATTTTTTAAAATTTTTAAGATAAACTTTATTCTATCCCATTCTTTTCTAGGATTAATATCTTTTGCACCTGGTCTTGTAGACTCTCCACCAACGTCTATTATCTTTGCGCCATTTGATAATAAGTTATTTACATGTTTTAACGCTAGATTTTTTTTATTATATTTGCCGCCATCTGAGAAACTATCTGGGGTTAAATTAACTATGCCCATCAAAACAGGGATATCCGATAAATTTATTTGTTTAAAAATTTTCTTTTTTTTTATATTTTTTAAATCTCTATAAACTTTTTTTTTTAATTTAGTTGAAAGTTTACTAATATCTTTAATATTGATTATTTTGTTTTTTTTTCTGTCAATGATTTGTAATTTATCAAAAGAAATATGATTGTAACCATTGAGAGGAATAGATTTTTTTTTTTTAATGTATGTTTTTGATGTTGTTCCGTAATAAAAATTACACGCTCTAGTGTAATATTTATTCATTAACGCTTAGTGCACTATCTTTGGTTTTAGGCCCATTGAACCAAGTGCTGAGCTTTGATCATCATCTTCAACTTTGAGATCTTCTTTATTCTTAGGATATATATTTTTATTTATTAAATCTTCAATTTCAGCACCTGTTAAAGTTTCATAAGTAAGTAAGGCTTTTGCTAATTTATGCAGATCATCAATTTTTTCAGTCAATACTTTTCTTGCTCTCTCATAACCCATATCAACAAATTTTCTAATTTCGCTATCAACTTTTCTAGCTGTTTCCTCAGACATATTTTGCTGTCTTGCAACAGACCTTCCTAAAAATACTTCTTCTTCGTTTTCACCATAAGCAACTGGTCCCATTTCTTTACTTAATCCAGCTCTCATAACCATGGCTCGTGCTCTTTTAGTTGCCTGTTCAATATCGCTTGCTGCTCCAGTAGTTACTTTGTCATCTCCAAAAATTATTTCTTCCGCAACTCTTCCGCCCATTGCTATGGCCATTTGTGCATGAAGTTGTTCTCTTGTTTGAGAAACTTCATCCCTTTCAGGTAATTGCATAACCATTCCTAGAGCTCTTCCTCTTGGTATTATTGTTGCTTTATGTATAGGATAAGCAGCTTTTTCATTTATTGTTACAATTGCATGTCCAGCTTCATGGTAAGCAGTTAATTTTTTCTCTTCCTCTGACATTACCATGGATCTTCTTTCAGACCCCATCATTACTTTATCTTTAGCTTCTTCAAATTCTTGATACGTCACAATTCTTTTATTTTTTCTTGCAGCTAGCAATGCTGCCTCGTTTACAAGATTTGCTAAATCTGCACCAGAAAATCCAGGTGTTCCTCTAGCTACTGTTCTTAGATTAACATCGGGTGCCATTGATATTTTCTTTGCATGTACTTTTAAAATTTTCTCTCTACCGATTAGATCTGGATTAGAGACAACGACCTGTCTGTCAAATCTTCCTGGTCTTAAAAGAGCTGGATCTAATACATCTGGTCTATTAGTTGCAGCAATAATAATTACACCCTCATTAGTATCAAAACCATCCATCTCAACTAATAACTGATTAAGTGTTTGCTCTCTTTCATCATTTCCTCCACCAAGACCTGCTCCTCTGCTTCTTCCTACTGCATCAATCTCATCAATGAATATTATACACGGAGAATGTTTTTTACCTTGTTCAAACATATCTCTAACTCTCGAAGCTCCAACACCAACAAACATTTCAACGAAATCTGATCCAGATATAGTGAAAAAAGGAACGCCAGCTTCGCCAGCAATCGCTCTTGCCAATAAAGTCTTACCAGTTCCTGGGGGACCTACTAGTAAACAACCTCTTGGTATCTTACCACCTAATCTGCTAAACTTTCTTGGATCTTTTAAAAATTCAACTACTTCTTCTACTTCCTCTTTAGCCTCTTCAACGCCAGCTACGTCATTAAAAGTAACTTTTCCTTTTACTTCATTCATCATTTTTGCTTTCGATCTTCCAAAGCCCATGGCTCCACCTTTTCCTCCTTGCATTTGTCTCATAAAGAAAATCCATACGGCAATCAATAAAAGCATTGGGAACCATGAAAGAAGTATTCCTAATAATGAAGGCATTTTTTCCTCTAATGGACTAGCAGAGATGCTAACACCTTTATCGCTTAGTTTCTGTATTAAGTTCGGGTCCTCAGGTGCATAAGTGGTAAATTGGTTTCCATTTGATAATACACCTTTTATATTTTTTCCTTGTATCTCTACTTTAACTACTCTTCCATTATCGACTTCGGTTAAGAATTCTGAGAAAATAATTTTATTTTTTTGAGAAATCGAACCTTGTGGGTTCTTAAACATATTATAAAGACCAATCGTTAAAATAACGATTATTCCCCACATGGCTAAGTTTTTAAAATTCATAGAGCACTAAATTAAGAATTATTAGTAAATTAACAAGTGTCAATTTGATCATATAACAAAAAAATTATCGTTTTTCTGGGTAAATAATCACCGAATCTTGAATTTTTTCGATAATACATCCAGAAAGTGTCAATTTTACGTTTTTGTTTGAAAACTTTATAAAATCTATAAGACTATTCACCTTTTTGCCTCTTGGATAGTTTTTTTTCCAACTAATACGTTTAATTACTTGCATAATACTTCTCAAAATAATTTCCTCCGGATTATTAAAAAAGGATTGATTTAATATTATTTTTTTATCTTTCTCAAAATACTTTGAGTTTTCTAAAATATTTTTATCAACATAAAATTCGATTACTTGATCACTTTTTGACAAATTTTTTAAAGTTAAATAGAATTTATTAAACTTTAGACCTTCTTTATCTAAATTTATTAGAAGTTTTCTAATTCTACTCCTTAAAAATTTATCATCATTATTTGTGGGATCATCTATAAAAAATCCAAAAGTTTTTTTATTTATTTTAAGTAGATCTTTTTTTGAAGTAGATAGAAATGGTCTAATTACATTAATTCCATTATAATTTATCACTTTTTTTTCAAAAGAAACAAGTCCTTTTAAACCAGAGCCTCTCAGAAATCTTATAAAAAAATTTTCAATTAGATCATCTTTATGATGGCCTAATATAAGATAGTCTATTTTTTGTTTATTGCACTCTTCAAAAAATAAATCATATCTTAAGTTTCTTGCATAAGACTGTATATTCTTATTAATTTTAACAATTTTTTTTGAGAGAATTTTACAATTAATTTTAAAGTTTTGTTTAAGTTTAAACTTCAAGTTTTTGGCTTCGATTGTAGATTCTTTTCTTAGTTTATGATCTATTATTACAGGGTACAATTTAGTATGATGCTTTAAAGCATAGCACTGAGAGAAAAATAAAACAGCTAAGCTGTCAGCACCACCAGATACCCCAACCATAATCTTTTTATTATTCAAATCCATAGATGTGAGATTATTTGAAAATAGGTTATATAATTTTCTTACCTGGGGATCCTTTAATTTTGTTAGGTAAAAATTAAGAGTTTTCTTTGTTACACTCAAACTTTTTCTCTTCATATTTAGCTTTTTGAAGAACTGATTGAGTAGCATTTGGATACTGTTTTTTAACACCAGCTATCATCAAGCAACCCTGATCTTTCTCTCCTATTTGAACTAAAGATACACCAAGCTTCAAAAGGTTAATAGGCGCTTTTTCACTCTTTGGATATTTTTGATAACCTTCTAAATAAGCAGATGCTGCATCTGTATAAAGCTGTCTTATTCTAAAAGTCTCTGCATACCAATATTGTGCATTTCCAGAAAGGTCATTATCTGGATTTGTGTCCACAAATTCTCTAAATGCTCTTTCTGCCATATTATAATCTCCAACTTTTAAAAAACTTGTTGCAAATTCATATTGTTCTAATGGAGATGCGTCAGGTAAAATTTTTTCCTCACTAATAAAATTTTCTGTTAAAACAGTTTTAGTTGTCTCAACAGATTTAATTGCTTGTGTCTCACTTGTGTCTGTCATATCTTTATAAGATATAGTTCCTAAATCTTGAGGTTGAGATGTGCCTGGCATAATTTTTTTGCTGGCTAAATTTGTCTCTGAATTTTCATTTGTTAATAAATTTTGTTCATTAATTTCATTTTTTTGAACAAAGCTAGAATTGTTTTCTAAATCTTGAAATCTTAATTGGTTATCAGCTTGTGTTTTGGACAGTCTAGACGATAATTTGTCTACTTTAAAATTAATTTCCTCAAATTTGTTAGTCAAATTTTGAAATTGTTTTTCTATTTCAGATAATTTTAACAAATGTCTTGTCAAGACATCCTCTGTTTCTTTATTTGACAAAGAGGTTTCTGCTCCAGTTTTTTTCTGAAATGACTCTGAATAAACTGCTCTTTCCAATGTTCTAAGATCTTTTTGAATAATTTCTAAGATTTCTCTCATATTCAATTCTTCAGAACCTGCACTAAATGTAATAAAAAAAATAGAAATTATATAAATAAAAATATTAATAAATTTTTTAAACATTAAATTATTCTTTAATTATAATGATGGCAAAAAAAAGACCCTTAAATTATTTATAATAATTTCAGGGTCTTTAAATATTTAAAATAGCTTTAATTAGCTTTTACAGTTACAGATCTTCTATTCTTAGACCAAGAAAGCGGATTTGAACCTGAGTCTACTGGTCTTTCTTTTCCATAACTTATTACTGAAATTCTATCAGCAGATATTCCATAAGTGATCAGATAATCTTTGGCAGCATTTGCTCTTCTTTCGCCTAATGCCAAGTTGTATTCTCTTGTTCCTCTTTCATCGGCATGACCTTCGACTACAACATTGATGCTGGAATTTTCTCTTAACCAATTTGCTTGTTTTCTCAATGTGTCTCTTGATTTAGTTGTTAAAATAGATTCGTTTGTCGCAAAAAATACTCTGTCCGGAACACCGTCAGCTAAATATTTAACTGTATCAGTTCCTGTGTAAACATCACCTTGCATTTGACCCTCAACTGTCGTAGTGGTTTTTTTCGTAGCACAAGCCGATACGATTAAACTTAATAATATAACTAGAAAAGTATTTCTAAATGATTTGCTAAAATTCATTAATGCTCCTTAATAATTTATTAGAACTTTTTCACAACTAATTAGATGTTTCAAGCATAAAAATCAACTTAATTTATATTAAAAATTAATAAAAAAGCCCTAATTACTTAATAAAGACGACCAAGATGGGTCAGAGGCATCCATCTCTGTTTGAACTTGCCTTTCATTATAACCTGTAAGATCAATAGACCATAACTTGGCACTAAATCCTTCACCTTTATCATTAGATTTGGTCTCTCTATAAAAAATTAACACTCTTCCATTTGGAGACCAAGAAGGAGCTTCTTGATAGTAATTTTCAGTCAATAATCTTTCCCCAGAACCATCGGTTCGCATAACTCCGATATAAAATTTTCCTTTATGTAGTTTTGTAAATGCAATTAAATCACCTCTTGGAGACCATACAGGCGTGCCATACAATCCTTTGCCAAATGAAATTCTTTTTACATTTGAACCATCAGATTTCATTACATAGATTTGTTGAAATCCACTTCTATCAGAATTAAATGTTATAAATTGACTATCAGGTGAGTAAGAAGGCGATGTATCAATTGATGGATGATTAGTTATTCTTTCAACAATTCTATTTTCCAAATCCATTGTATAAATATCTGAGTTTCCATCTTTTGCAAAACTCATAATAATTTTTTTTCCATCTGGTGAAAATCGTGGAGCAAATGTCATTCCCGGAAAATCACCAACTACTTCTTGGGTACCAGTTTCAATATCTAATAAATATACCCTTGGTAGATTTTTAAAATAAGATAGGTAAGTCACCATTTGACTTGTCGGATTAAATCGAGGAGTTAAAACTAATTCATTTCCTAATGTTAAATATTTTGTGTTAAAACCATCTTGATCCATAATAGCTAACTTCTTAACTCTTGCAGTCTTAGGTCCTTCTTCAGATACATAAATAATTCTGGTATCAAAATATCCTTTTTCTCCGGTTAATCTTTCATAAACTTTATCAGAAATTATATGTCCAACTCTCCTCCAATTACCTGGAACCGTTGTAAATGCTAAAGCCATCATTTCTCTTCCGGCTAAAATATCCCATAGTCTAAATTCAACTTTTAATTTTTTGTCCTCAATTGTTACTTTGCCTGTAATTAAAGCTTGAGCTTTAATCAATGCCCAATCCTCAAATCTTGGTTTTAAATGAGCAATATCTGGCTTTTGTAAAAATGCTTCTTTACTAAGAGGATTAAATAAACCTGAAATTTTCAAATTATTTTCAACAACTAATGAAATCTCAGATCCAACATTTTCAATTTTAAGTTCATTAATTGAATTTCTTTTTGAATTATCATCTTGAAACAATGGAGAAACTGCAATTGGTAAAGGATCTAAATTACCCCTTGTTATATCAATCTCTATTAATGAATAAGCCTTAGATGACAATAAAAAAAATATAATAAAAAATAAATTAAATATTCTAATCATTATCCTCCAAGCATATCACGAGCGTCAAAATTTAAAATCATATTTTTCCATCTTTCATAACCACTTGTGGGAACTTTTAATGGATTACACAACTGAATAGCTCGTCTTACACTATCTGCTAGTGTTCTAAATTTTTCTTTACCAGGTGTGTTCATTTTTACATGATCTAACATTTCAAGTTTTTCAATTGTTCCGTCTGGCTTTAATTGGAGTTTAACTCTAACTAATAAATCTTCACTAAATGGCAAACCTATAGGAACACTCCAGCATGTAAATATTTGAGCCTTTAATGCATCCTCTTCACTTAGGGTTAATTTTGAATAATCCATAGTCTCGTCAGTTGATTGAGAAATCTTATCAACTTCTTTTTTTGTTTCTGCTAAATTTTCCTTTTTTTTATCAATTAAAGCTGCAATTTCATTTAAATCCAATTTTTCTTTTTTCTCAAATTCAGAAACTTGTTTAACTTTTTTTTCATCTAAAATAGGTTTTTTAGTTTGAACTATTTTTTTGATGTTTTCGTCATTGATTTCTTTTGAAGGTTTCTGTTTTTTTTCTTCTTTAGGTTGAATTTTTTGTTTATCTTCATCTGGCATAGGTACAGCATTTAACTTTTCTTTTTTTAACTTTTCTATTTTATTTTCACTGGTTGGTGTTTTTTTTGATGCAACCTTAGAAATTTCATTTTTTTTTTTATCTGTCTGAACTTCTTTTTTTTCATCTTTTTTTACTTTTTTAGGAGGAGCCTGTTCAGACAAAAGCTTTTCATTTTCTTTTTTTGCCTTCTCAATTATTTTTGATGCTTTTGGCGCGAAAGGAATATTTGTCTTTTCAGCTATTTGAATAAGCTCAACAGAGATAAGAGGTGGAATATCCAGAGGTTTTTTTGCAACAAATGGTAAAGCCAAAATACTTACCATAACAATAGCGACATGAAATCCAGATGAGATTAAAAGACCTCGATACATAATCTCTATCTCTCTTTATTCGGTTCAGATATTAAAGCAACTTTTGTAAATCCCGACCCTGAAAGCATTCCCATAATTTCAAGAACCCTTCCATAGTTAATAGCTTTGTCTCCCCTAACATAAATTCTTGTATCAGTTCTATTATTTGACACTGCCAATATTTTTACAATCAAATTGTTAAACTCAACTTTTGTTTCCTGAATAAAAATTTCACCTTTAGAATTAATTGTTAAAGTTAATGGTTCATTTTCCTCAGGAAGCGTATCAGCAGAAGTTTCTGGCAGATCTACCTGGACTCCAACTGTAAGTAATGGTGCAGTGACCATGAATATAATTAGTAAAACCAACATTACATCAACAAATGGTGTTACATTAATTTCACTCATTGGATCGTTTTTTGAACTTTTGAGCTTAAATCCCATTTAAATAATTGATAAGAATCTTTTTGAAAAATTTTCTAATTTTTGTGAGTATTTTCTAGAGTCTGAATTAAATTTATTATACGCAATTACAGCAGGAATTGCTGCTAATAATCCGAGTGCAGTTGCAAATAATGCTTCAGCAATACCTGGTGCAACTATTGCAAGGCTAGTGTTTCTTGAAATTGCAATCGATTGAAATGAATTCATAATTCCCCAAACAGTTCCAAACAATCCTATAAATGGAGCTGTCGATCCAACAGTTGCCAAAAAACTATTATACTTTTCAACTGCTACCATTTGTTTTTCAATATTTACTTCTAAAACACTAGATAGTCTCTCAGATAAATTTGATTTTGATCTAGTTTTCATAACTGTTTGCATAGAACTTTTAAATAATTTTGCCATAGGATCCTCAATATTTGAAGGTAGACTGTTATAAAATGTTTCAGCAGACTTTGATTTCCAGAATTTCTCTTCAAATTCCTCTGCGCTTTTATTAATTTTTCTAAACATTCTTATTTTTTCAAATATTATTGCCCATGAATATATAGAACTTAGAATTAATATTATGATTACTGACTTGACAATTATATCCGCACGCAAAAATAAACTAATTAAAGAAAAGTCTGTGTTACTTGCTAAACCTAAGCTTTGTGTTGCAATATCTGCTTCCATTCAATCGTTTCCCATTAAAATATGTCATTAATTTGACTTCAAAAAACTCTAGTATTCTAGTTATCGTTGTTTTCCCTTGTGTTTTCAAAATATTGAGCAATTAAAATAGCATCTGCTTTATTATTATCTTTTTTTCTTGATAACTTATTAGAAATTCTGGGAAACATATCTATTACTTTAGTTCGACTGGCATCTTTTTCAGAATTAATCAAATTAAAATGTTTTTTCCATTTTGCTGGTCTAACATAAAAAATCGGAAGCTCCATTGCAGAACATATGCCTTTAATTACTCCAAATGATTGTCCAAAATTAAACATGCTTGTTACACCTTGTCCTGGCATAGCAGAAACTTGTTCGACTATTACACTCATTTTTTCATTCTTAA
Source organism: uncultured Pelagibacteraceae bacterium (assembly GCA_902576785.1). GTDB lineage: Bacteria > Pseudomonadota > Alphaproteobacteria > Pelagibacterales > Pelagibacteraceae > Pelagibacter. The sequence continues at coordinate 43,144 of CACGWC010000001.1, forward strand.
ATTTATTTTTTATTAGCATTATTTCATTATAAATTTGCCTACCATTAACTTGTTTTTTATTTTTTTTTCCTTCAGCCATTGTAGGCATATCGATTACATCAATAACATTCCCACTAGAAAAAAAACAGATAGCACCTGCTATTCCTGGATCAATTCCAACAATAATCATTTAATCTTCAAAGTTAACATTTGTATAAACATTTTGTACATCATCCTCATCGTCAAGAGTTTCTAAAAATTTTACCATATTTTGATTTTCTTCGCCTTTAAGTGATACCTTATTTATGGGTAGCCACTCGATTTCGGTAGAAAGAAAATTTGCAATAACTTTTTCAAATTTTTTTTTTACTTCATATATTTCATCGATATCCGTATGCACTTCATGAAATTCATCACGAGATATACAATCATTTGCACCCGACTCGATTGCCAATTCAAAAATTTTATCTTGTTCAATTTCATTTTTATCTATTTTAATTACACCCAATCTTTGAAAATTATGTGATGCAGAACCCTGGGTTCCTAAAGAACCGTTATTTTTTGAAAATATTGTTCTTATATTAGAAGCAGTTCTATTTTTATTATCAGTCAATGCTTCAACTATTACAGCAGATTTACTAGGTCCAAAACCTTCATACCTAATATTTTCAAAATTTGATTGATCATTGTTAGAAGATTTTTCAATTGCTCTCTCAATATTTTCTTTTGGCATATTAGCTGATCTGGCTGCTTGTATTGCTGATCTTAATCTCGAATTCATATCGGGATTCTTATCTCCTAGTTTTGCAGCTACAGTGATTTCTCTAGAGAGTTTAGAAAAAATTTTTGATCTCTGTTTGTCAGCTTTGCCTTTTTTATGTTTAATACCCGCCCAATGTGAGTGTCCAGCCATAATTAATTTACGTTATTTAAACTCCCACCAAAAATGAAACTTTCTATATTTTTTGCTAGTCCATTTCTTGCATCGCAATCTACAACTACCCCACTTAGAGATGCTTCTCCATTGGCAGGAAAATGTTTTACGGCTTCTTTTTTTAGAAATCTGTTAATTGAATTTTGTGCATTCATACCAATTACTGAGTCATAGTCGCCACACATTCCAGCATCAGTAATATAGCTAGTTCCATTTTTTAGGACTCTTGCATCATTTGTTGGCACGTGCGTATGCGTACCTACAACTAAAGTTGCATATCCATCAAATAGATTACCTATAGCCATTTTTTCACTTGTTATTTCTCCATGAAAATCCACTATTAAAAAATCATAATCTTTTGATTTTTTTTTTTCTGCAATAAATTCAGTAGCAATTTTAAAAACATCATCACACTTTTTCATAAAAACGTTACCCATAAGATTTAGCACACCAACTTTTAGATTTTTTTTTGAATTGAATATGGAAAAACCTTTACCAGGTAAATTTCCACTCATATTTATTGGTCTTAGTAATTTTTTTTCAGTTTTTATATATTCATAAATTTCTTTTTGATCCCAAACATGATTGCCTGTTGTAATTACATCTACGCCTACATTAAAAAGTTCATTAGCAATATTTTCGGTTAAACCCACACCTTCACTGGCTGCATTTTCACCGTTTACACAAACAAAATCTATACCTTTTTTTGAGACTATATTTGGCAAGTTTTTTTTTACTGATTTAAAGCCTGCGTCTCCAACTATATCACCTAAAAATAAAATCTTCATTTTTACATTAATTTTTCTGTCAAAATTAAATCTAATTTTCTATCAAAATTTTCAACATTAATTTTATTAACTTTTTGATGTGAAAAAGCCAGTCCAATTGTTGTAAATTTTTTAATTTGAGAAATTTTTTCTAAATATCTATCATAAAATCCACCACCATAGCCAATTCTGTTCCTGAATTTATCAAAAGCAACTATTGGTACAAATATTATATCTGGGTATACTTTTTTCAATTTTAGTGGCTGAGGAATGCCTAATGAACTTATTGTTAAAGGATCATTTGGACTCCATTTATAAAAATCCATTTGATGATTTCTTTTTATAATTGGCAACGAAATACTATAACCGTTAGAATAAAATTTTTTTAGTATTTGCAAACAATCAAATTCAGAATTTATTGGAAAATAACCTCCAATAATTTTATTTTTTGATAGATTAATTTTATTATGAAAACTATTTATAATATTATTGCTTATTTTGATTTCAAAATATTTTTTTTTTCTTAAGTTAATATTTTTTTTTCTTAATTTAAATTTTGACACTTGTATTTTATGAAATAGAAGTATTTGTGCTATTTTTTTTGACAAAGTCTTCTATTTCTAAAGTTACTTTGTCTATTAAATTTTCATAACTTATTTTGTAATTTTCAATATCATTCTCAAGTTCTTCTTGTGTTGAGCTTAAATTTTTAATTTCATTTTCTTTGTGATCTTTGTACTGATAAACTAAAGATTTTAATTCTTTAAACTTTTCTTTTAATTCTTGAAGCTCTTTTTTTTGTGCATCTATTTTTTTTTTGGTTTCAAAATACTCATCCATGACTTTTATAGAAGATATTAGTAATAATTTATTCTCTCCAATATTTCCAAGATCAAATTTTAGATCATTAAATTTTTTATTTAAACTCAAAGATAATTCTTCCAAATGTTCCTCTTGTCCATCTTCGCAAGATAATAAATATTCTTTACCATTAAATTTTATATTTACATTTGCCATTTGTCTAATTCTTCCAATAAATTATCTGTTTCTTGATTTAATTCATCAATTTTTTCATTAAATTGATTTTCTTTTCTTTTTGAAATTTCGTAATCCTTTTTTAATTCATTTATTTGACTTCTAAGTTTTAAGTTTTCTTCTTCTAAGCTTTGGAGAGATGTGGTTATCTGTTTTTTTTCAATTTCTAATTGATTTTTTTGATCTTTTAAAATTGCAACTTTATCTAATTCTTCATTATGTTGAATGTTTATCTCTCCTAATTTTTTTAAAGTATCTTTTAATTTTTTTTCTTTTTCATCAATGTTTTTCATATATATATCTATATTAATAAATTGAATCACCTAAGTCTAGATAGGATACTTTTTGAAAAATACAGAAAAAAATTTATCAAATGCTATTCGTTTTTTATCAATGGATGCGGTTCAAAATGCTAATTCTGGTCACCCAGGTATGCCAATGGGTATGGCTGACGTTGCAACAATTTTATTTAAATATTTTCTAAAATTTAATCCAAAAAATCCAAACTGGCTTAATAGAGATAGATTTATTTTATCAGCTGGACATGGGTCAATGTTGCTTTACTCGCTTTTGTACTTAACTGGGTATAAAAGTGTATCACTTAACGACATCAAGAAATTTAGACAACTAAATTCAATTTGTGCAGGACACCCAGAGTATCATCCAAACTCAGGTATTGAGACAACAACTGGTCCTTTAGGTCAAGGAATTGCAAATTCTGTGGGTTTTGCAATTGCAGAAGAAATTTTAAAGAAAAAATTAGGAAGTAATTTAATTAATCACAAAACCTATGTCTTGGCTGGTGATGGGTGCCTTATGGAAGGAATAAGTCATGAAGCAATGAGTCTAGCTGGTCACCTTAGACTTAATAATCTTATAATGCTTTTTGATAATAATTCTATTTCAATAGATGGTCCTACTAGTTTAGCAGTCTCGGATGACTATAAAAACAGATTTAAAAGCTATGGATGGAATTATATTTTGATCAATGGGCATAATTACAGAGAAATTTATAATGCTTTAAAAAAAGCACAAACATCAAAAAAACCGACTGTGATTTCGTGTAAAACAAAAATAGGATTTGGATCTCCAAATAAAGGTGGCAAGGCCTCTTCTCATGGAAGTCCTCTTGGAATAGATGAAATTAAGTTAGTTAGAAAAAAATTAGATTGGGATTATAAACCATTTAAAATACCTCAAAGAATTTTAACTGAATGGAGAAAAATTGGAGAAAAAGGTTTCAAAAAAGAAAAAATATGGAATAAAACTTTTAGCAAACACAAACAAAAATTTAAAAATATTAAAAAAAATAAATTCTCGAGTTCAATTATAAAACAAAAAAAAGATGCAATAAAAAATTTTAAGACTATAGCTACAAGAAAATCCTCAGAAGAGTTTTTATCAGCTATATTAAAAGAGAGAAATACTTTAATTGGTGGCTCTGCTGATTTAGCGGGATCAAACAATACAAAAACTACGTTACATAAAATTATTAATTCAAGTAACTTTAGTGGGAATTATATTCACTATGGTGTTAGGGAGCACGCAATGAGTGGGATAATGAATGGATTAGCTCTTCATAGTAATTTCATTCCTTATGGAGGTACTTTTTTAATATTTTCAGACTATTGTAAACCTTCAATAAGACTGTCTGCTATAATGAAACAGAAGGTAATTTATATAATGACACATGACTCAATAGGACTTGGAGAAGATGGACCTACGCATCAACCAGTAGAGCAACTTGCTGCTTTAAGATCTATTCCAAACTTAAATGTTTTAAGGCCAGCAGATCAAACTGAAACAATTGAATGTTGGGATATTGCTTTAAACAGCAACAAAACACCTAGCATATTAGCTTTAACTAGACAAAACTTAAAACCCATAAGAAAGAATTTTAGCAAAAAAAATCAATGCTCTAAGGGAGCTTACGAAGTTATAAGGACTGGAAAAAATATAAATTTAACAATTTTAGCCTCAGGATCAGAGGTTAATCTTGCGATTGAGATTAGTCATAAATTGGCCAAACAAAAAATTTATTCAAAAGTAATATCAATGCCTTGCCAAGAAATTTTTGACAAACAAAACAAGAGCTATAAAGATAAAATCTTAAAAGAAAGCAAAAACACTTTTTCAATTGAGGCAGGATCAAAAATGTCTTGGGAAAAATATATTGAAAAGGGCTTGTCTTTTTCAATAGAAGACTTTGGTAAAAGCGCTCCTTATAAAAAAGTCTATGATCATTTTGGTTTAAGTAGTGAAAAAATTAGTAAAAAAATTAAATTTTATTTAAAAAAATGACAATAAAAGTAGGCATTAACGGTATGGGAAGAATTGGCAGAATGATTGTGAGGTCAATTTATGAAAATTACAAAGGTAAAATAATTATCAAACATATTAATAATAGATCGAGCTCTGAAATTTGTGCAAATTTATTAAAATATGATTCAATTCATGGTAATTTTAGTTCTCTAGTAAAATCTGGAGGAAATTACATAAAAATAAATAAAGAAAAAATATCTTACACGCAACACTCTACGATTAATGACATAAAGTGGAAAAAATATGGTGTAGATTATGTTTTTGAGTGCACAGGTAAGTTTAATTCTAAAGATCAATTACTACCACATATAGAAAATGGGGTAAAAAAAGTTATTGTATCGGCCCCATGTAAAATGGCAGATAAAACTATAGTTTTTGGCGTAAATCATAAGAAGATCAACAAGAATGATAGAATTATTTCAGCAGCTTCTTGCACAACAAATTGCTTAGCACCTGTTGCAGACGTAATTAATAAAAACTTTGTAATTCTTAATGGTTTTATGACAACCATACATGCTTTTACAAGTGATCAAAGAATATTAGATAATTCTCACAAAGATCCAAGAAGAGCAAGATCTGCAAGTCAATCAATTGTACCTACATCTACTGGTGCATCAAAAACTATTGGTGAGATTATACCATCATTGAAAGGCAAGTTAGAGGGGATAGCAATGAGAGTGCCAACACCAAATGTTTCATTAATTGAATTTATATTTAATGTAAAAAAAAATATTACCTCAAAAAAATTAAATAACTCTTTATTTTCAGCTTCTAAAACGAAACTTAAAAATATTCTAAATGTTACAGATGAGAAGCTAGTCTCAATTGATTTTAATCACAATAGCGCATCTGCAATCATAGACTCTTCACTTACTAATGTAGTTGGTAATAAAATGGGTAAAATTTCGGCTTGGTATGATAATGAATGGGGTTTCTCGAATAGAATGTGTGATATTGCTATGTATGTAAGCAAGATCAAATAATGAAATCCATTAAAAATATAGAAAATATAAAAAATAAAAGAGTAATTCTTAGACTTGATTTAAATGTTCCAATAAAGAATGGAAAAATAACAGACGCTAACCGCATTGATAAGGTTATGCCTACAATAGAATTTCTATTAAAAAAAAAGGCAAAGATTATAATAATTTCTCATGTTGGAAGGCCAAAAGGTAAAATAGTTAAAGAACTCTCTCTAGACTTGGTATCTTTGTATATTAAAAGTAAAATTAAAAAAGAAGTATCATTACTTAAAGAAAATATTTTTAATTTAAATAAAGAAGACATCTTTAAGAGTTCCAAAAATGAGGTGATACTACTAGAAAATATTAGATTTTATCCTGAAGAAGAAGCCAACGATGATAAATTTTCAAAGAAATTAGCAAGCTTAGGTGAAATATATGTTAATGATGCATTTTCATGTTCTCATAGAAATCATGCCTCTGTATCAAAAATAACAAAATATTTACCATCTTATAGCGGAATTCAAATTAAGACGGAAGTTGATGCTTTAAATAGAATAACATCGGAAATAAAAAAACCAATAACATGTATAATTGGAGGTTCTAAAATTTCTACAAAAATTAATATAATAAAGAACTTAATACCTAAATTTGACAGTATTATAATTGTTGGAGCTATGGCAAATAATATATTTAAATTTAAAGGTCTAAACATTGGTAAATCTGTGTATGAAAAAGACATTGATAATTTAATTCAAGAAATTTTTTCATATGCAAAGAAAAATCATTGTAAAATATATTTTCCAAAAGATGTAAAGATTGGAAAAAAATTAAACGATATTTCTATTGAAAAAGACTTAAGAGATATTGAAAATGATGATATGATATTAGATGTCGGATCAAAAACTTTATTAGAAATAAAAAAAATTATTGACGATTCCTCGACAATATTATGGAACGGACCGTTAGGTTACTTTGAAAATGAGAATTTCTCATTAGGAAGCTTAGAAGTAGCAAAATATATAGCAAACAGAGGGAACGAAATATTTTCTGTTGTTGGTGGAGGCGATACGGTTGCAGTAATTAATTCACTAAATATGAAAGATAAATTTAATTTTGTTTCAACTGCAGGTGGAGCATTTTTAGAATATCTTGAAGGCAAAGTTCTCCCTGGTATAAAAGCATTAAATTAAATGTCTGAACTAAACAAAATCGCTCTTCAAATATTATCAAATGGCAAAGGTATACTTGCAGCTGATGAAAGTACAGCCACAATGACAAAAAGATTAGATTCAGTAAAAGTACATTCCGATGAAAATAATAGACTGCTTTTTAGACAAACTCTTTTTTCGTCTTTATCAATGAAAGAATGCATAGGGGGAGTAATATTATACGACGAAACAATAAGACAAAAAACTTCCAATGGAAAAACAATATCTGAATTAATAAACTCAAGTGGTTCATTAACTGGTATTAAAGTTGATACAGGTGCTAAAACATTAGCGGGATCTAAAGAAGAAAAAATTACTGAAGGTTTAGACGGTTTAAGAGAAAGACTAAAAGAATATTATAAACTTGGAGCAAGATTTACAAAATGGAGAGGTGTATACTTAATAACTGACAAATATCCAAGCAAACTATCAATTTCAGCAAATGCTCATGCATTAGCTAGATATGCAGCATTAGTACAAGAGGCAGGAATGGTTCCAATAATTGAACCCGAGGTTTTAATGGATGGTGATCATTCAGCAAAGGATTGTTTAGTAAAAACATCTGAAGTAATAAGTAAATGTTATGAAGAGTTAGAGTTGAATAAAATTGATTTAAAAGGAACAATATTAAAACCGAATATGATTTTACCAGGTAAAGATTCAAAAGAAAAAATATCTTGTGATGAAATAGCAGGGCTAACATTAGAGTGTTTAAAAAATAATGTTCCTTCGTCAGTCCCAGGAATAGCTTTTCTCTCTGGAGGTCAAACAGAAATAGAAGCTACTGCAAACCTTAACCAAATAAATATTATGAATAATACAAATTTTATAATGACTTATTCTTATGGAAGAGCTTTACAACAAAGTGCGTTAAAATTTTGGTCTGAAGATATAAATAACATAATCGGAACCCAAAAAATTTTCGATCATAGGGCTAAAATGTGTTCTTTAGCAGCACAAGGAAAATGGTCAAAAAGTTTTGAAAATTCGTAATAAAAAATTTATTTATTTAATATCTCCTAATAAAATAATAAATAAATCATTCTACAATATCTTAAATCTAGTTTTGAAATCAAAAAAAGTGAAATTTTTTCAATTAAGACTTAAAAGAGATAGTATAAAAAAAAAAGTTATAATTGCAAAAAAAATACTGCAAATTTGTAAAAAAAATAAAGTAAAATTAATTATTAATGACAGTCCTCATCTTGCTTTAAAAGTGAATGCTCACGGTTGTCATTTAGGCCAAAAAGATATGAATATTTATGATGCAAGAAAAATTTTAAAAAATAAAATAATTGGAGTTACTTGTCATAATTCAATTAAACTTTCTAAAAATGCTTCAATAGGTGGTGCGAATTATGTTGCATTAGGATCATTCTTTAAAACTAGAACTAAAAAAGTTACACATAGAGCAAATATCAAATCTTTAAATAAAATTAAAAAGTTAATAAATTTACCAGTTGTGGCTGTTGGAGGAATTAATGATAAAAATTACAAAAAACTATTGTTGAATAAAGCAGATTTTTTGGCTATTTCAAGCTACATTTGGAATAATAAAAAGTTAAAACCTCACCAAGCAATAAAAAATTTAATATGAAAATTAACGCAACAGAAATAAGAGTAGGTATGATATTGGAATATAAGGATGATCTATGGGAAGTATTAAAAACCAACCATGTTAAACCTGGCAAAGGTGGGGCATTTGCGCAAGTTGAAATGAAAAGTTTAATTAAAAACACAAAACTCAATGAAAGATTTAGATCAAGTGAAACTGTAGAAAAAGCATCAATAGAAGAAGTAAAATATAATTTTTTGTATAGCGATGAAACAAATTTTTATTTTATGAATCCAAATTCATTCGAGCAAATAAATATTAATAAAGATAATGTGGGTGAAAAAGGAATTTTTCTTAGTGAAAATTTAGAGGTAATAATTTATTTTCATGACGAGAAGCCAATTAATTTATCTCTTCCAAATCACATTACATGCAATGTAAAAGTTACAGAGGCAGCTATAAAAGGACAAACTGTTTCATCTTCATATAAACCTGCAACTTTAGATAATGGTGTAAATATTCAAGTTCCACCTTTTGTTGAAACTGGGGATAAAATAATAATAGATACTAGAACAATGCAGTATATAAAAAAAATATAATATGAACTCTATATCTCCAAATTTAAATTTGATGATTAAAGCTTGCGAGAAAGCATCTAAAGTAATTATAAGAGATTTTGGTGAAATAGAGAACTTGCAAGTTTCTAAAAAAGGTCCAAAAGATTTTGTGACTAAAACAGATAAACGTGTAGAGAAAATTCTAATAGATGAATTATCTAAATCAAAAAAAAACTACTCTTTTTTGACAGAGGAAACTGGGAAAATTATAAATAAAAATAAAGATATTTTTTGGATCATAGACCCAATAGATGGTACAATAAATTTTTTGCATGGGATACCTCATTTTGCAATATCGGTTGCTTTACAAGTAGATGGAGAAATTATTATTGGTTTAATTTTTGATCCATTAAAAAATGAAATTTTTTATGCTGAGAGAAATAATGGATCCTTTATAAACAATAACAGAATAAGAGTTTCAAAAAAATCAAATCTGGAAGAATGTTTATTTGCCTCTAATAGTAATGGTATAAAATTAATTTACCCAAAGCTAAATTTAAGGAATACTGGTTGCGCAGCTTTAGATTTAGCATATGTTGGTTGTGGAAGATTTGATGGATTTTTTCATAATAAAATAAATTTATGGGATGTGGCTGCAGGAAAATTAATAGTAGAAGAGGCTGGAGGAAAAGTTAATGACATCAAAGACTTTAAAATTAATAATATTAATATCAGAGCTGGAAATTCGAATATTTATGAAAAAATGTTAAAAAAATTGGATAACTTTTAATTGTTTTTAAAACAAATTTTGTTATAAGGCTGGCCATGAAAAAAGAAATACATCCTAAATATCATAAAATAAAAGTAGAAATGACAGATGGGACACAATTTGAGACAAGATCTACTTGGGGATCTGAAAACGAAATACTGAAACTTGAAATTGATCCAAAATCTCACTCTGCTTGGACGGGTGGAAAACAAAAAATATTGGACAAAGGAAGAATTAGTAAATTTAATAAAAAGTTCCAAAATTTTAGATCTGAGAATAAAAACTAATGTCAAAAGCTCCGTTGATGCCAATGGCAACAGCTGTATGGCTTGTAGAAAATACGTCTCTAACATTTAAACAAATAGCGAATTTTTGTAAATTACATGAAGTAGAAATCCAAGGAATAGCTGATGGAGAAGTTGCTAAAGGAATTGTAGGTTACAATCCAATTATATCAGGACAATTGACAGAAGAAGAAATTAAACTTTCATCAACAGATGAGAACCGCCCTTTAAATATAATTGATGAAGAAGTTGAAATAAAAAATACTGATAATAAGATAAAGAAATACGTTCCATTATCCAAACGTCAAGACAAACCTGACTCGGCTCTATGGTTGTTGAAGAATCACTCAATGTTAAAAGATTCTCAAATTGCAAGATTAGTTGGAATAACAAAAAACTCTGTTAGCTCTATAAGAAATAAAAGCTACTGGAACTATAATAGCTTGAATGCTAAGGATCCAGTTGCTATGGGTTTATTTTCTCAAAAAGATTTATTGGCGGCCTTAGAAAAGGCTAATAGGAGAATATTAAAAGAAAAAAAAGATAAAGAAAAATTAAATATTACCAATAAAACTGGAACTTGAAATATATAGACAAATATTACTTAACATGCTAACTAAACGCTTTTTTGGAGGTTGTTATTAAAATAGAAGTAAAAGATAATAATGTTGAACAAGCGTTAAGGGTTTTAAAAAGAAAACTACAACGTGATGGTTTCTTTAAAATAATAAAACTAAAAAATAATTATGAAAAGCCATCTGAAAAAAAAAAGAGAATTCTACAAGAAAACATTAAAAGAGTTAAAAAACTTAACAAACTCAAAAATAGGATTTAATTATCGCGGGGTGGAGCAGCCTGGTAGCTCGCAAGGCTCATAACCTTGAGGTCGGCGGTTCAAATCCGTCCCCCGCAACCAAATTATTAGTATTTATAAAAATATTAACTTTTAAAAATGCAGAAATTAATCAAAAATAATATTCGAGATGTTAGGTTTGGTAAAAAATGTGTAATAGTAAAGCCAGTAAATTTGTATGAATGTGAACTTGGTAACAATGTTTTCATTGGTCCATTTGTTGAGATCGGAAAAGATGTAAAAGTTGGTAATAGCACAAGAATATCAAGTCATACTTTTATTTGTCCTAAAGTTAAAATAGGAAAAAACTGTTTTATTGGACATGGAGTGATGTTTACTAACGATAAATTTTCAAATGGTATAATAAATTTTAATGAAAAAGATTGGTTAAAAACAAAAATTGGAAACAATGTTCTAATTGGATCTAATGCAACAATAATGCCTGTTAAAATTGTAGATAATGTTGTAATTGGAGCAGGTAGTGTGGTTACGAAAGATATAAAAAAAACCGGAATATATGCTGGAAATCCAGCCAAATATTTAAAACCACTTAAATGATTAGATCTTAAATTTTGATTTCTTGCTATCTTTTAAAAAATTAAGAACGGTATCTTTTGTTAACTTTTCGAAAGATTTGCCAAATTTTTCAATTTTATCTATTATAGCAGGAGGAACTGTAATTAAATCACATTTTAATTGTTTTGCTTGAATATAATTATAAGGCTCTCTAGTACTTGCCCATAAAATTTGTACATTTTTATAATTTTTTGTCATTTTAATAGCTTCTTTGAAAATAGGTATTGGATCTTTGCCTGCATCCGCCATTCGACCAGCAAAAATTGAGATAATAACTTTAGTTTTTTTATTAATTTTAGATAAAATTTTGTTTACTTGTTTTGTTGTATAAACTGCTGTGATATTTAGTTTAATATTATTCAAATTTAGATTGCGAATAACAGTTCCCATGAATACTCCTTTAGAATTAACCACTGGAACCTTCACAAAAACATTTTTTCCCCATTTGCTTATTTTTTCTCCATGAATATTCATAATATTTGGAGTGTCTGCAAATATCTCTATTGATATGGGTTTTTTTGTAATTTTGAGAATTTTTTTACAGTAATTTTTATAATCTTTGGCCCCAGTTTTGGAAATTAAACTGGGATTTGTTGTGAAACCTTTAACTATTTTTTTTTTATCAAATTTTTTTATTAAAGTTAAATCCGCAATATCACAAAAAATTTTTGTCAATTTACAAACTCTTAACTATCTCTTCAGTCATTTTTTTTGCATCAGCAAATAACATAAGAGTATTGTCTCTATAAAAAAGATCATTATCTATTCCAGCATATCCTGCAGACAAACTTCTCTTAACAAACAATACTGATTTACTTTTTTCAACATCTAAAACTGGCATCCCATAAATTGGACTTTGTGGATCTGTTTTTGCAACAGGATTAGTAACATCATTAGCTCCTATAACATAAGCTACGTCACAATTTGCAAAATCATTATTAATTTCCTCTAGTTCAAAAACCTCATCATAAGGTACATTTGCTTCTGCTAATAAAACATTCATATGACCTGGCATTCTTCCTGCAACAGGGTGAATTGCATAAGACACTTTAACTCCATTTTTCTTTAATGCATCAACCATTTCTCTTAAAGCATGTTGGGCTTGTGCTACAGCCATTCCATAACCAGGAACGATAATTACCGAAGAAGCATTTTTCATTAAAAAAGCTGCATCATCTGCATTTCCACTTTTAAAGGGTTTTTGCTCTTTACTTTCAGAACTTACGCTTTGATCAGTTGCACCCCAGCCACCGAGTATTACATTAAAGAAAGATCTATTCATTCCCTTGCACATTATATAAGAAAGAATTGCTCCAGACGAACCAACTAGTGCTCCAGTTATAATTAAAGCAGTATTTTCAAGCGTGAAACCTATTCCAGCAGCAGCCCAACCTGAATATGAATTTAACATTGATATGACAACTGGCATATCTGCTCCTCCGATTGGTATTATTAGTAATACACCAACAAGAAAAGAAATTAATACAATTGACCAAAAAATATTTGAAGATTGAGATATACACAAATAATAAATAAGAGTAATTATTGCTAATCCTAACATAAGATTTATTAAGTGTTGGCCTTTAAAAGTAATTGGAGAGCCTGACATTATTCCTCTAAGTTTTAAAAAAGCAATAATTGAACCTGAAAAAGTGATTGCTCCAATAGCAGCACCTAAAGACATTTCGATTAGACTAGCTAGCTTTATATTGCCAATTGTTCCTAGATTGAAAGCCTCTGGTTTTAAGAATGCAGATATTGCTACAAAAACTGCAGCAAGACCCACCAGGCTATGAAAACCTGCAACAAGCTCAGGCATTGCTGTCATTGGGATTCTAAATGCTATAAATGCTCCAATTGATCCACCAATCACTAAAAAAATTAGGACATAAACTAGACCTGAACCAAAATTTCCTACAGATAAAAATGTAACAATTATAGCTATAGACATGCCAGCGATACCAAAATAATTTCCTTGTCTTGAAGTTTCTGGAGAAGATAATCCTCTTAAGGCCAGAATAAATAATATTCCTGAAATTAAATAAAACAGAGCTGATAAATTTGCAGTCATACTATTTCTTTTTTTTTTTATACATTTGCAACATTCTTTGTGTTACTAAAAAACCACCAAAAATATTAACTGCTGCTAAGATTATTGCTAAAAAGCCAAATATATTTGATATTTCAAAAACTTTATCGGATGAACCAGCCAGTGAAGCTATAATAGCTCCTACTATTATCACAGATGAAATTGCATTAGTAACAGACATCAACGGGGTATGTAAAGATGGCGTTACACTCCACACAACATAGTAACCAACAAAAATTGAAAGTATAAATATACTTAGTCTGAATATAAAAGGGTCAATTTCCATTATTTTACCAATGTTTTATTAATTATTTCATCTTCCATATTAATTTCAAAAGCTTTTTTCTCTTTATCAAACAAATTACTTATAAAGTTGAACACATTTTTTGCATAAAGATTTGATGCTGAAAAAGCTAATCTATTTAATATATTGGCCTCGCCCATTATTTTAACGCCATTGCTCTCGATAACCTCATCGACTTTGGTTAGCTCAGTGTTTCCGCCTTGTGACGCAGCTAAATCATAAATCACTGAACCACTTGGCATTACATCGATCATATCTTTTTTTATAATAGTAGGAGCTTTTTTTCCAGGTATTAAAGCAGTACAAATTACAATATCAATTTTCTTTAGTGTCTCTTTTAATAAGTTTTCTTGTTTTTGTTTGAAGTCCTCAGATGCTTCTTTTGCATATCCACCATCTGTTTCTAAATTTTCAGCTCCTTCTACTGTTAAAAATTTTCCTCCCAAGCTTTCTACTTGTTCCTTGGAAGCCAATCTTACATCTGTTGCAAAAACAATTGCTCCCATTCTTTTTGCAGTTGCGATAGCTTGTAAACCAGCAACTCCCGCACCAACAATTAGTACTTTAGCTGCAGATATTGTGCCAGCAGCTGTCATCATCATTGGTATTGCTTTTTGAAAATATGCAAAAGAATCCACAACTGCTTTGTAACCTGCTAAATTTGCCTGCGATGATAAAATATCCATGGATTGTGCTCTGGTAATTCTTGGTAACAATTCAAGCGAAAAACAATTAATTTTTTTAGAATTTATATCACTTAATTTCTCACTATTTGAATAGGGATTTAAAACTCCAATTAAGATTTGATTTTCCTTAAGTTTTTTTAAAGCTTCTTCGTTTGGAAGATTCATTTGCAAAATTGCATTTGAATTCGACAAAACTTGATCATTACTTAATATTTTTGCACCCTCATTCTCATATTGGTTATCATTAATACCTAAGTGTGATGCATAGTTTTTGCTTAAATGAACCTCTAAACCTAAAGATGTATATTTTTTAATTATGTCTGGAGTAATTGCGACTCGCTTTTCAATTTTTAGATTTTCGGAAATTGATCCTATTATCATTCTACAACAGAAATAATGCCATTAGTATTAATACAACAACAACTGCAACAGAGCCCCAAAGCACAAATTTTGTAAAATTATTCCATGTATTTTTATGACTCTCATTGTCCATATGTTATTTTTGTCTAGCTTTAAATTTGGGGTTTTTTTTATTAATAATATAAACACGCCCTCTTCTTCTTACTAGTTTAGAATTTAAATCTCTTTTTTTCAGTGATTTTAAAGAACTTGCAATTTTCATAAAATTTTTTTGTGCTTTTTAATAAACGATGTTACATAATCTTTCAAATTTATTTTTCCATATTTTCTAATAATTTTATTGTTATTAGACATATTTGTTAAAGCTGACGCATATCTTTCCCCTGGTCTAGATGGGAGATATTTTACTTTATAATCGAACATTTTTGCCACATCTATAATCGAGTAAGATTTTTTATGGATGATACTGTAATGAGCACATCTATTTTTTTTCCAAGCCTCATAACAAATATCCACCGTATCAGAAATATGAGTAAATCTTCTTGTCTGAGTTCCTGGTTTTACGATTGTTAATGGTAATTTTTTTTTATACTGATTTTCAAAAATTCCAATAACTGTAGCCATTTCACCAGACATGATATGTCTTGGTCCATACACATTATAAAAATAAATTATTTCATATTTTAGATTAAACCATTTTTTTAAATTTTCTAATAACTCTAAATTTTTTGACTTTGTAAACGCATAAGGAGATAAATTTTTATCTCTACCTTTATTTCCAAGGCTGGCAGAAGTAGCAGAATATATTAATTTAATTTTATTATCTAAACAAAATTTAAATACTTCTTTACTTCCTTTAAGGTTAGTATCAAAACATTTGTCAAATTTTAAAAAACTTTGGTAAATTCTTGAAAACTCTCCAAAATGAAAAATTGAATGTATTTTTTTTTTATAACTCTTCAATAATTTTGAAATATTTTGAATATCACCTTTAATATATTTATTTTTTTTAGATAAAATATGATTATTTTTTTTACCAGTAGAATAGTTATCGATGCTAATTATATTTAATGAAGTCTTTTTGTTAAGATGCTCTATTAAGTTTGAACCAACAAAACCAGCTCCACCAGTAATAACGATGTATTTTTTCATACAAGAATAGCCTGGCAACGTCCTACTCTTCCATGTCTTAAGACAAAGTACCATTGGCGCAGAAAGGCTTGACTTCCGAGTTCGGAATGGGATCGGGTATTACCCTTTCGCAATAATCACCAGGCTGGAGTTTTATAGTATATTTTTTTGATTTTACAACAAAATTAAATAGTTTTTTTATTAAAATAACTTAACTAATTGAGACATATTTGAACTTTAATAGCTAAGAATTAAAATAATTAATCTACATCAAATAATCTCAATAAACGTTCAATAAATACAGTTCTAGTAAAATTTAAAAAATAAAAGTTTGGTTTTTTTATTTTTTTATAAATAAATTTATCTGTATTATAAATTAAATCATTTTGTAATGTTGTTTCTATTTTCATAATATTAAGAAGTTTTCCAAGTATTGTATTTTTTAGTCTATCATCCATAATTTTTTTAAAAGAATATACAACTATTTTTTTATTATAATTAATATCAATTAAAAGATTTACATAAAAATAAACCACTCTGCTAAAACTTTTTTTACTAGGTATAAAGGTAGCAATTAAAATTAATTTATTCGTTTTCGAAATTAAATAATCTATAAATTTTTTATAATCAAAAATATAATTATTTAAATTTTTTATTTGAATTCTAGAAATTTCATGGTGAAAACCAGACAATATAATTATATCGAAATTATCTATATTTCTTAAATTCCACAATTCTCTAAAATTTATAAATTTGATTTTTTCATTATTAAATTTTTTTGCAAAAGTATTTTTGATGCTATAACTTGATCCAATAATTAATATTTTTAACATCAAATATTTATATATGATCAAAATTAATCATTCAATTTTAGGAAGTGGATTGAGTGCGCTTGTTAGAGATAAGGTAAAAATCAATTCAAAAATCTTTTATTGTAATGAAAAAAAAATTATAAAAAGTAAAAAATTTTATGAATTTAATGGATTTGGTGGAAATACTAATATTTGGGGTGGATATGTAAATTACGAAAGATACAAAAATTTAATTAAGAATAGTAAATTTCAAAAATTCAAAAAAAAAAATAATTTTTTTAAAATCAGAAAATATATGAATAATTTTATCAATATTACACATTACCTGAGCAACAAAAATAACAATGATATTTTAAGAATAAAAAAGAGTAATTTTAAAAATGAATTAATAAATGAAAAAATTACGAAAATAAAAATTCAAAAAAAAAATATTTATATTATCGGAAAAAAAATTTACAAAACTAAAACTCTCGACCTTTGTGTCGGTAATTTAGGAATTCTTAAATTATTATATAATTCAAAATTAGTTAACAAAGGAGATATAATAAGTTTTGAAGATGGTAGCTGTTCTTACTCATTAAATATTTTTTTGAATAAGAAAAAATATTATTACATACCAATGAAATTGGGAGATGTGATCAAAAAAATTTTTTATAAAAAAATTAAAAAGTACAATGAAAACTGTGAAAATGGATTTTTAGTGCAAAAATTTTCTTATAATAAAAAAAAATTTAATTATAGAATTGAAGATATAATGAAATATGAGTCTAGAAATATTAGATATTTTCTTAGTAACCATATAGTTAAACTAAGCATTAACAAAATGCCTATAAAAATTTTTATAAAAAAAATCTCAAAAAATATTAATGTATATAATAGCGGTGTTCTGAGAAAATATATTGCTGGACCAATTTCCCAAGATATAATCTACAACTCTTTTGATAAGTAATAAATTTATAAACTTTTCTTATTTTTAAATGTGAAAATACATTGTTTAATAAAAATCATAACTATTTTTAAATCAAGTTTAGATTTTCCATGTTTTCTTTTTTTAAAATTAATTTGATGATCTAAAATAGTTAAATTTTCTTTACTATTATAAATAATATCAAATAAAATTTTATAACCATTTAAATAGAAGTTTTTTTTATAAAACAAAAAAAGATTTTTTTTACACACAAAAAATCCAGATAATGGATCTGTAGTTTTTTTTTTAAAAAAAAGGTTGATTAATTGTATAAAAAATAACGAAAATGTTGTTCTAAGAAAGCTCAAGTTACCAGAGTATTTTTTTTTTAAAAAGCGACTACCAACTACTATATCTTTTTTTTCTTTTAAAAATTTTTTTATCATGAAATTTGCGCAATCAATATTATGTTGTAAATCACAATCCATAACTAATACATTATTGTACTTAGAATTATTTACACCTAACATAATTGATTTAGACAGATCCTTTTTTTTTTTAATCCTTTTTATAAATTTAACTTTTTTAGTTTTTAATTTTTTGATTATTGTTGCAGTACCGTCTTGTGAGTTATCATCAACAAATATTAATTCGTAGTTATATTTTAATTTTTTTGACTCGTTTATTATGGTAGGTATGTTTTTAGCTTCATTTAAAGTTGGAATGACTACCGAGATCATGTTTTATAATTAATAAATTTTGTATTTTTATGTTTAAATTGTTTAAGAGTTTATATAATCATAAAGATATTTATATGAGAAAAATTGCTCTGATTACAGGTATAACTGGTCAAGATGGTGCGTATCTTGCAAAATTTTTAAAAGAAAAAAATTATAAAGTAATTGGTACTTACACAGGAATTAAGCCAAATCTATTTAGATTAAAAAAATTAAATATATCAAAAAAAATAATTTTAATTAAAATGAATATAAATAATTCAAGCCAAATTTCAAAAATATTGGAGAGATATAAAATTAATGAAATATATAATTTAGCTTCTCAATCATATGTAGATAAATCTTTTAAAAATCCAATAAATACAAATAAAGTTAATGCGCTTGGCCCTTTGTATCTTTTGGAAGCAATAAAAAAAAGAGATAAAACAATAAAATTTTACCAAGCATCCTCATCTGAAATGTTTGGAAATAGTAAAAATGTTTTTCAATCAGAAAAAACAAAATTTGAACCACAGAGTCCTTACGCAATTAGTAAATTATTTGCACATTATATGACTCGTCATTACAGAGAAACTTACAATATATTTGCTGTTTCTGGAATATTATTTAATCATGAATCACCTTTAAGAGATAAAAACTTTGTATCCTCTAAAATCATAAAGGGATTAATTAATTTCAAAAAGAACAAAGGTAAAGCAATAGAACTAGGAAATATAAATATTAAAAGAGACTGGGGATATTCAAAAGAGTACGTAGTACAGATGTGGAAAATGCTTCAAACTAAAAAACCAGATGACTATGTTATAGCTACTGGGAAAAGCCACTCTTTAAAACAGATGATTAATATTTCAATAAATTATTTGAATATAAAAGCCAAATGGACAGGTAAGGGTTTAAATTTAAAGTTGGTCAATATTTCTGACAATAAAACAATCATAAGAATAAATAAAAAATATTTTAGACCAAATGATATAAATTCTACTAAAGGAAATATTAGTAAAGCAAAAAAAATATTAAATTGGAAGCCTAGAACAAGCTTTAAAAATCTTATTAAAATTTTAATTAATGACAAAATTAAAGAATAAATTAATTTTAATTTTCTTAAAATATTATTTATATTTATTTGCGGTTAATTAATATAAAAAATGTTAGAAGTTATTATTGCTTGTTTTATAAGTATTTTTGTAATTACATCCTATGGCAAATTCTTTATATCATTAACATTTTCAAATAATTATCAATCTAATTTAGATATTTCTGAAAAAGGTCTAATTGGTATAATTGTCATATCCTTCCTTGGACTTTTAATAAATTTTGTACTTCCTTTAAATGAAATTTTGTCCAGTACACTATTTATAATCGGAATAATTTTGGGAATTAAATATAGAATTTATTTGAACAAAGAATATTTAATAATTACGAGTTTAATTAGTTTTGTTTTAATAATATATTCAAATGTTAATCGTCCTGATGCAGGATTATACCATCTTCCCATCACCAGTATTTTAAATGAAAGCAAAATAATAATTGGTTTAACAAATATTCATTTCAGATTTGGACACGGATCTTTAATTCAATATTTATCTGCACTTCATAATACATTTTTATTTAATATATCTTTTTTAACAATCCCACTTGCTACTATTTTTTCTATATATATTTTTTTCTTATATAAAAAAATTGTTTTCTTTTTTAAAGATAAAAATACTACATTAAGTCTTCTGTACTTAATTTTTTTTGTCATAAGTATTTATGCTTTTAATAGATACAGTGCATACGGTAACGACGCATCAGCACATATATTTTATTTTTATTTTTATTTAAAATTATTAGAAATTTTTTTAAAGCAAAATTTGACTACCGATAAATTTTTTTTTCTATTTTTTATTGCAATATTTCTTTCAACTTTAAAAGTATTCATGATAATATCAATTATTCCTTTAATTTATTTATTTTTGAAAATAAAGAGTAAGATTACGATTTTTAAAAATTTCAAGTTCTATTTATTTTCATCTTTATTCGTAATGTTTTTAATAAAGTCTATATTAATAAGCGGTTGTGTTTTTTTTCCAATAAAAAATTCTTGTTTGGATTCACTTAAAATCTTCAATGAAGCAAAAACTATCGAGACAGCGCGCGTTAGTGAAGCTTGGGCAAAAGGTTGGCCAGATAAAAAAGATTCTATTAGTTCCTTCAAAAAGTTTAACAAAGACTTTAATTGGTTTTTAACCTGGAAAAATAATCATTTACTATATATTTATGAAAAATTGTTACCAATACTATTGTTTGTATTAATTACTTATTTTTACGTACTAACTAAAACAAAAGTAGGAAATAAAAATTATTTAAAAATGAAAAGAAACACAAAATTTAACAATTTATTTCTTTTTTTATTTACAGGTTTTACTATTGTTTTATGGTTTTTTAAATTTCCACTTTATAGATTTGGTTTTTCATTTTTAATAACTTTTATAGTTTTGGTATTTTTGATATCAATTAAGAATAAGTTAAATTACATCTCTGTTGACAAATTAAAAAATTTTTTTATTGTTCTCGTTATCATCTCTTTAAGTGGATTAACGTTAAAAAATATTAATAGAATATCATATGACAAAAAAGTAAATCAGGTTTGGCCAAATATTGAGCCAAAGGAAAAATTTTCAAAAGTTTTTTTGAATAATAAAGGATTTTATTATTTTAGTAGAGGTAAGCAATGCATGTACAGTAAATCACCTTGCACTTATTATAAGACTGAAAAACTGAGATTTAAAAAAGTTTTTGGTTATAGTGTTTATTGGGAAGAAGAGTAAGTTTAATCAAAAAATCTGTACCATATAATACAATAAATTGCTCTAAAAGCATCTTTTATTGTTATCTTTTTTCCATCTGAATATGATCTGCCTTTATAGCTAATGGGGACTTCGTAAAAAATAAATTTTTTTTTTGCAAGTTTCATTGTTATTTCAGGTTCGATTCCAAAAGATTTTTCTCGAAGAGTTATATCTCTTAGGCATTCCTTCTTAAAGACCTTGTAACCAGTTTCCATATCAGTCATGTTTAGGTTTGTAAAAATATTGGTAGCTGTAGTTAATAATTTATTTGCAACAAAATGCCAAAAATAATGAAGCCTTACATATTTGCCTCCTAAAAATCTAGATCCATAAACAACTTGTGCATCACTTTCTATAAATGGTTTAAGCAAATTATGATAATCATTTGGATCATATTCTAGATCAGCATCTTGAATGAGTATTATATCTCCTTGTGCTATTCTGAAACCAGTTCTAAGTGCAGAGCCTTTGCCCATATTTTCTGAATGACGCTCGGATTTTAAATTTTCATTATTTTTTTTCAATTTATTGATTATTTCAGGAGTTCTGTCATTTGAGCAGTCATCAATAATTATTATTTCTTTGTCAAATTCATCAAATTTAATAACCTTGTTAAAAATCTTTTCCAATGTTTCCTCTTCGTTATAACAAGGAATAACTATTGATAGTTTCATAAACTAATTATATTTATTTATTTTCATTTTTTTTGTCTATAAAAAAGTATAAGAGTAATCCTAACTGTAAACTAAAGGACATAATAAACCAGTTATTAAAGAAATTTCCAAATGTTGTCATTGGGAAAAGTAACAAAAAAAAGTAGGTCAGAATACATAATTTTGTGTTGTTATATAATAATTGTTTATAAAATATTTTTACAAATAGATGTTTAATAAAAAGATAAATTATGAAAAGGAAAATCCCAAATATATAGAGAGTGCCAATCAAACCAGTTTCAGACATCAGTTGTAAGTATAATTGGTGAGGGTGAGTTGTGCATCCATTTCTATAAAAGTAACTTTTTTCAGGAATACCAAAATCTGTTAAGTCTAAAGTAAATATTTGGTGTCCACTATTAATTAAATTTCCTGTAGCAACATTAACTAAATTTATTTTTCCTTCTTTGTTTGAAAAAAATTTATAATTTTTATTTTTAAAGCGATATTTTAATAATAAATCATTATTTTCAATTACGTCTCCAACTTTAAAAAATGTTTCAATTATTTCAACATTTATGAATTTTTTATGAATATCTAAATATTGTATATTGTTATTTTTAAATGATTTTTTCGAACTGTAAGTCACAAACTTTGGCTGTGAACAAAAATATTTAAATGATTTTGGACCTTGTCCAAAAATTTTATTTTCTTTAAATCCGTTAAAGGCTGTATTCCAGCTTAATTTATAATACTTAAATCTGTCAAAAAAACTACGTAAATCAAATTTTTCGCTAAATGATATTTGAGATTTAGTTTGAATGATATACCTATCATACAATGTTGAGTTTATTTTAAATGATGCAGATAATATAATTGCTGCAGATAAAATAATTATAAATTTACTTAAGAATTTTATATCTAGTAGAATAAATATTACTATTAATCCAATGATAGTTAAAAATAATGCAGATCTTTCTCCGGTTAGGACAATTAATACAAAAGATAATAAAATGAATGGGATAATTATTAAATCATTAAATTTGTTTCTTAAATAAAAATACAAAGCGATAATAATAAAAAAATACCTAGAAATAAAACTGCCCAATACAAGCTTATCTTCAAAAAAACTTGAAATTCTATCGCTCCTATACTTTGGGTATCCGAATAAATTTTTATCATAGGCAAATTGATAAAAACCATCAATAATTAAAATTATAAACATAATAATTAATGAGTAGAAAATCAGATAGATAAATTTAGAGTTTTTATTTAAAAAATAATAAATTGCTAAAATAAACAAAATAAATCTAAAATAAAAAATATTTTTTAAAAATATTTGATCTTTATATTCTGAAAATAATGATAGTGAAGTAACATAGAAAACAAAAATTGAAATTATATAAATTAATTTATTATTTAAAAAGTGGTAATCTTTTTTAATAATAATAGTAGTTAAAAAAAAAATATTTATAATTAATATAAAAATTTCTGGTACAAGTGGGCCAGATACCAATGCAATCGGAAAAAGTGCTATTAAAATCTCAGGTATAAAATTTTTTTTTGATAATAATTTAATCATTTTTTTGGTCTATTAATAAATTGCATTATTCTGTTACATATTTTGTAAAGTATGAAATGAATCAATTTTACTGGTTTATTATAGATTCTTAAAATTTTCAAAATAGTTAAATTCTGTTTAATAATGTTTGAAAGGCTTTTATTTGAAGAGCCGCCATAACGCATTTTTACAAACGTTTTATCTAAATATAAAGATGTACATTCATGTATCTCTAGCATTCTAAACATAAACTCGAAGTCTGATGAATTTCCTAAATCTTGCCTATATTTTCCAAACTTTTCATGAATTTTTTTTTTAATTATGAATGTTGGATGAGGCGGGCTCCAACCTTTATAAAATAGTCCCTTTTTAAAGTTTTGTGATTTCCAAAACCTTAATGGAGAATTAATATCATTTTGTTTAACATAAATTAAGTTTCCATAAATAATATCAGGATTAAATTTTTTAAAATTATTTACTAAAATACTCAATATATCAATATTATCATAATAATCATCAGAATGTAGTATGGAAATTATGTCACCTGTTGAATTTTCAATTCCTTTATTAATTGCATCAAAAATTCCTAAATCTTTTTCTGATATAATTTTAATTTTTTTATTTTTTTTATTTTTTACAAGCTCTAAAGTTTTATCAGCTGAAATGTTATCAATTATAATTTGCTCCCAATTGTTATAATCTTGTCTCAAGATAGATTCTATATTTGTTAATATAGTATCTTCACTATTATACGTTGGTGTAATAATACTTATTTTCAATTTGTTTTTTTATCTTTGGTGCTTATAAATAAATAATTTTTACGCTTTTCAATAAAATAATGTTTTTTTGGTTTATTAATACAAATTCCTCTGAAATCTGCACATTGCCAATTCAAGCTTTGGTAAATTTTAAAATTATTTACTTCAATTAATTTAATAATTTGAGAATAATCAAAATTTTTTCCAAAAGGCTTGATTAAATCTAAGAACTTAAAATTGTTTAAGTTTTTATTTACTAAAATTATAGAAAGTATAATCAAGCTGCTAGCTATATACTTAGAAAAAGGTATTTTAAAAAGATTTATTTCTATTAACATCATAGCCAAAAGAGCACATGGAAAAAAGAGCAATATTCCCCAACCAAACCTTATCTCGGGTGCCTGAAACCATATATAAAAGTTGATTATATAAAAAATTACAGTGATTATTAAAAAGAATTTCGTTTTTGAATTAAATTGATTTTTAGATATTAATTTTATTAAAAATATTAAAAAAAAGGATAAAATAAATATAGATATTGTTATATTTAAAAAAGCATCGTTGACGAAGTAATCTTTAAACCATGGTAAAATCCAATCGTAGCTATAAATTGTGTAATCAAATTCCGTATACCTTGACCTTAATGTAGTATCTCTCGCAAAACTTTTGGTTTGATTGAGATAAAATAAAACTTGATTATCACTTAGGGACCAGGAAAAATTAACACAAGTAGACTTGATGGGAAATAAAAAACATGAACTTAATATTAAATTTCTCAAAGACCAAAAAACAAATAAAAAAAAACTGAAAATAGAAATTTTATTAAAAAATAACATTATGTTTAACTGTTTATGGTAATAAGAAGCAATTAAAGGATATATCAGTGCTCCAATATATGTCAGTTTTAGCATAGGACAAATTACAGAGGATATTACTAATAAATAAAAGTAATCTTTATTTTTTGTTTCAATATATCGTATAAAAATGAAACTCGCTGCTATAAAAAAAACCATACCTACAGTATCAACCTCGGGATTTCCTAAATGGTTAAAGATTATTCCATTTTTATATGGATGGATAATGCTAAAGAAAAATAGAAAAGACGTACATAAAAATAATGTTAAATGACTCAATTCTTTACTAGATTTAATTTTAATACTTTCAGCAAAAATAAATGAAAAAGGAATGTAAGCTATTACATAAATTGAGTTAAAATCTTTATATTGCAAGCTCAAACCTGCTAGAAGTATATGCCAGATAGAATTTAATGCGTAATGCCAATCCAAAATAGCAAGTCCAAAAGTTATTTTATAATTATGTATCCAATTAATTGTTTGAATATGATAAACTGGCGAGTCTACGTTATTTGAATTATAATAAGTAAATACAGAAAAAATTAGAAGAAAAAAGGAAAAGTAAACATAATCGATTGCAATTTTTTTTTTAAAAAATCCATAAAGAAATAAAATTAATCCAAGAAATGCCAAAGGTACTTTAACTACGGATATAGGGATAAAATAATTTGCTAAAATTAAAATTAAAGTTATAAAAAATATTCCATATATAAAATCTAAATTATAAATTTTTACATTTTTATTTTCACTAATTATTAATTTGAAAATAAAAGAGTAACCAATTATTATTGCTGTGATAATAAGATTAATTAAGAATGTTATAAGCATTAGTCGCGTTTAAGTGGCTGTCCTTTAAGAATTTTTTTATCCCTAGCAGTATTGCCTTGAACCCAACATTTAATATTCTCTCTACTATCTAAATACTTCATTAAAAATCCATTTTCAAACTTGATATCAATTTTAGCACTTATTGCATTTTTAGGTGCACATAACTCTGGTTGTTTATATTTAATAGTCAATGGATTGATAAAAATAAACCATGAAATGAAATTTAATAAACATACTCCATATATAATTTTTTTATTTTTAGAACTAAAAATAAAATATAAAATAACTATTAAGAATAATTGCAAATAAGAAAATTCACCTGGTATCCATAGAAAAATAATTAGGTTAGAAATTGCTAGTAGCATTAATACTTTAAAATTATTTATAATTAAAATATTTTTTAAATTTTTAATTAAGAAAAATAAAATTAAAAAAGACGATAGATAACCAAGAGAAATATAAGTTTTGAAAATAAATCTAGAAATCAAACCAAAAATTCCTTGATCCATAGGTCTGGCAGCCGTTAACCAAGATAGGTCAAATTTATTTTCAAACCAAATTGGAACATAAAACATTCCTCCAAAAACAAAGGTACTAAGAAAAATGTTTAATCGACGATTAATTGAAATTTTGTCTTCAAATTCATAAAAAAAAATTATTATTGCTACAAAGAGAACATAATTTATTCTAACACCTATAGATATGGCAAAAAATAAGATGGCTAATTCAAAAATTTTTTTATTAAAAAAAAATATACCTAAGGATAAAAAAAATAAAGCCCAGGAATAATCAACTGGTTCTAAATTGTCAAAAAATAATATTGGATTGGTAAGACAAAGAAATAAAAATAAGTAAATTTCTTTAGATATTTTTAACGTGTTAAATGAAAAATAAAATAAAACTAATCCAAGTATTAGAAACAAATATGTAAAAAGATTTGCAACAAAACTTCCAAAATAAACTGACAAAAAACCTATTCCAATTTCAGCCACTGGATTACCTGTAAATCTTGAGGAAACAAATCTGCCATCATATAACGTGGTTTCGAAGGCATAGATCATTGGTAACGTATCTTCATCAGACCCATAACCTCCAATAAAACAAAGATATATCCCAACTGAAAATATTAAAAAAAATGAAAATATTATAATTAGATTTTCATTTCTAAGAAATAATCCCATAATTTAATTTCTTAATTGTTTATAATTTTTTTCTAAATCTAAATAAGTTTTAAAAATTGCTTCTTCTAATTTTACTTTTGGCGACCATCCATATTGTTTAGCAAGTTTTGTATCTAACACTTTACTTTTCATACCATCCAAATTTGAATTGTTATCAAAAACTATTGTCATTTTTTTATTTACAATTTTTAAAATAATTTTAACAAATTGTTTGATTGTTTTCTCTTTTGAAGTTCCTATATTTATTAAAGAATGTTTAACTTTTTTATTCATAAAGTATAAAACCGCATCTGCCAAATCATCCACATATATGACTTCTCGTTTAGCTTTTCCGGTGCCCCACAATTTAATTTTAAATTTTTTATTTTTTTCAGCTAAATAAATTTTACGTAATATTGCTGGTATAAAATGTGAATTTTCTAGGTCATAATTATCATTGGGACCAAAAGTATTTGTTGGCATTAAACATAAATAGTTAGTTTTGTATTGATTATTATAACTCTCACACATTTTAATTCCTGCAATTTTAGCTATTGCATAAGGCTCATTTGTTTTTTCTAGTTTTCCTGTTAATAGATAATCTTCTTTAATTGGTCTCTTACAATTTACTGGATAAACACAACTAGAGCCTAAAAATATTAAATTTTTGATCTTATTTAAATAGCTCCCATGTATAAGATTGTTTTGGATTGTTAAATTTTCTCTAATAAAATCTGCTCTAAATAAGTTGTTTGCTTTTATTCCACCTACTTTCGCTGCAGCTATAATAACAATTTTAGGTTTATTTTTTTTTAAAAAATTTATTACTTTATTTTGATCCAAAAGGTCTAATTTTTTTTTACTTTGAGTTATAATATTTGTGTATCCTCTTTTTTTTAATAATCTATATATTGCTGAGCCAACTAAGCCGTTATGGCCAGCTAAAAATATTTTATCTTTTTTTTTTATCATATTGAGAAATTACTTTAAAATCTTCATCTACCATTTCATCAATCAATTGCTTAATATTTACTCTTGGTTTCCATTTTAATTCTTTTTTTGCCTTAGTTGCATCTCCAATCAAAGTATTTACTTCTGATGGACGAAAGTATTTTTTACTACATTCAATTATTATTTTTCCATCTTTAGTAAAACATTTTTGATTTATACCCTTTCCTGTCCAAAAATATTTAATTTTTAATTTTTTTAAAACATAATTTATAAATTCCTTCACACTATATTGTTTACCTGTAGCTATAACGTAATCTTTGGGTTGTTTTTGCTGCATAATTAACCATTGTGCTTCGACAAAGTCTTTTGCATGTCCCCAATCTCTTTTGGAGTCCAAGTTTCCTAAAATAAGTTTTTTTTGTAATCCCAATTTTATTTTACATAATCCTAGAGTAATTTTTCTTGTAACAAATGTTTCCCCTCTTCTAGGACTTTCATGATTAAACAAAATTCCATTACATGCAAAAATATTATACGACTCTCTATAATTTTTAGTTATCCAATGCGCATAGACTTTAGAAACTGCATAAGGACTTTTAGGGTAGAATGGTGTATTTTCATTTTGCGGGATTTCTTGAACTTCACCAAACATCTCTGAAGTACCAGCTTGGTAGAATTTTGTTTTTTTGTCTAAATTAAAAAACCTAATTGCATCTAGTATTCTTAAAGTACCTATTGCATCTACATTAGAGGTATATTCTGGAATTTGAAATGATACTGCAACATGAGATTGAGCAGCTAAATTATAAATTTCATTTGGTTTAATTTTACTTATAATTTTAAAAATTGAATTTGTATCTGATATATCTCCATAGTGTAAAAAAAAGTTTTTAGATTTTTTATTTTCATAAATATGATCGATCCTCTCTGTATTAAAGGATGAGGACTTTCTTTTTACTCCATGAACAATGTAATTTTTTTTCAAAAGAAACTCAGATAGATATGATCCATCTTGTCCTGTAACCCCAAATATCAAAGCAATTTTCTTTTTCATATATTTTTTTTATATTAAAATAGACTTGTTTTCTCAAAGAAAATAATCAATTTTTGATAAATTTATTCATAAACATATACATAATAATCAAGGTTAATATGATCGACCCAAATAAAAGATAACTCTGCTTTGGTAGATAACCAAAATGTATATACCTAAATGCAATAATTTGACCAATTAAACTAGCAAAAATCAAATTTGAGTTTGAAATCTTGTATGAAATTATTTCAATTAAACTACCAATGGCCACTAACACTAACATTCCAATAAATAAAAAAATAAAAGAACCTGTAAAAAATAAAAAAGATATTACACCAGTAAGTGTATTTCCTTTTACATTTACATATGGGTTTTTCTCATTATAAGATTTAACGTCTTCTAAAAAAAAAGTTTTCTCGTAAAATGTTGGATAATTTTTTTTTGGTTTCTCGTTTAAAGCTAGAACAAATAAGTTTTTACTCAACATATCTTTGTTTTGCGAAACAACAAGTGTTGAATCAATACCAACCCATCTATTTATTATAAGATAAAAAACCTCATTATTTAAGTCTACAAAGTTAAGTTTTTTTGATTTAATTTCAGCTAAGTATTCTTGATCTATATTTTCTAATAATAGTTTTTCCCCAGTTTCTTTTTTAGTTTCAATAGCTGATTTTCCAACATAAAAGTAATTTGTTCTAATTGTATTTACCATCATCACTGATAAGTAAAAAAAAATAATAGTTATGAATATATAGATATAAAAATTCTCTTTTTTCATTATTTTCTCAGTTTTTTTGTTGTATTTATAAATACCATATAGAAGAGCAGAAGAATTAAATATCATTCCTCTACTAATCATAGACAGCGAGCTTAAGAAAACTTCTAATAGTGAAATGAAAATAGTTAAATTAAATATTTTTTTGAAATAATTATATTCTAGAAATATTAATACAGTAGAAATACTGGTTAATCCAAAAAGCAAAAGCCATTTTATAGTTCCAGAAAAAAAGAAGTTAATTTCATTAATTGGCAATAAACCTTTTTGATAAATCTGAAAATAAGCATTAATTATTGAAACAGTCAAAACTAACGCTAAAAATAAAAAAATAATATGTTTTCTGTATTTAACAAAAAAATTATTTTGATTTTTAATTAAGTTTATTTTATCAGGATAGTAAAAAAATCTTTCTCTTATATGTCCAAATAAAATTAAAGGAATTATGCCTATGATAGATATTATTAAACCATAATCAAAATTATTTGAAGAGTAATCAAAATTGCCAACCCCTTCCCTGAAAACTCCATCAGTAAAAGATATGATCATTGTAAATTTGAACCAATACCCTAAAAAAAGAAGTAATGAAAAAAAAGTTTCGAAAAATATGGCTTTTTTTCTAAAGGCAAAACTAATCAAATATAAGTTTGTAATAGTAAATAATAAATATAAAAATTTATTACCAGTATAATTGTAGGCGCCAAATATAGAGGTAAGAAAAAAAACTATATAAATTGTATTTCTAATAACTTTTAAAAGTTTGCTTTTTTTTTTTAATAAATATGACATTTTGAATAACTTTTATGCTCTACTATAAATCATAAATGCAAAAGCAGATGCAACAAAAAATGCGAATGAGGTGGCAAATATTCCACCAGTAAAATATAATATTGGTACAAATAAAGTTATAGATAATCCATAAACTATATCAGTCAAAAAAAGTCCTTCTCTTTCTGAAATACCCTCTTGGATCAATTTATGTCTTCTAAACATTGCAAAACTCATAAAATATGAACCCATCAATGATATAGTTGTTACAAACATAAAAAAATTACTACTTAGAAAATTGAAAGAATTCGAGTTATACAAAACATAAATTTGATAAGATGAATAAATAAATAAAATAGCAATTAAAACAAAAAATAATTTTGAAATATCTATTAAATATTTGTTTAGCTCAATTTTTTTTTTAACAAATGTTGGTCCAATTACAGAATTAAATAATGTTCCTGGAAATGAACCAATTGAAAAGCAAGCATAAAAAATTCCAGCTATACTTCTCTCAAAAAAAGTAAAAATTAGTAATCTCCATATGAAACTACTAGAGATTATTGATAGAGATGAAGCAAAGGCTATAGTAGTAATATTTTTTTTAATTGTAGAAATGATGCTTATAAAATTTTTTGGGGACACTAAATCACTTATAATAAAAATTGTTAAAAACCCTATATAGAAGTAAATTACAAATTGAGACCAATCTATCCCATAAACATTTATAATTAATATCATCGTCAATAAGAACATTAAGTTAATAAAAAAGATAAAATAGAAAAATTTAGTATTATTTTTAATTTCAAATCTGACAAGTTTCATTTCAAATATCCATTGAAATAAAATTAACAAAGATAATGAAATCAATAGACTCGATTTCATTGAAGATAAAAAATGATTAAAAGCAAAATATGCAGTAAAAAATAAAATTCCAGAAAATATAAATCTATAAATTAAAGTATCTTTTGCGATTTTTTCATCATTTTCAGCAATTGCAATACTTCTCATGTTACTTGAAAATATCTGGGTCAATGATAGCCAAAAACTTGACGCCAAACCAACTTCTCCAGCAACAGAAAATTTTTTGAAAAGAACTAAAATTATTACAAACAAGGAAGCAAACATCAAATTGAAAGTATAAACTCCGGAAATAATAAGGAAATTAAGATTTATTTTATCTATAAAATTTTTTTCAATATTAAGTTTTTGTTCATTTTGTTTACTTAAAATTGGAATTTGCATAGATGAATAAAAATTTTTATATGTTTCCTTAGAATTATATTTTGAATATAAATTTCTAAAATTTTTGATAATTTGATCATTTTTTTTTAACCTTTTATCTAAAGACCAATTTGAAATTTCTTTTATTTTTTTACTTATTTCATCTTTGGTTAATTTTGTTTGTATGGCTGTTTGATTTAGTTCACTTAATTCAATTTTTTCACTAGTTATTGTTGGCAACCCATAATATGAGGATTCTAATATTGATAAGCTTAAAACTTCTGATTTTGAAATTAGTATATTAACCCAAGAATCAGACATTATTTTTTGTCTTTCCTCTCCAAATACTGGATCATATATTTTTATATTTTTGTAATTGTTAGCTAAATTTAAAATTTTTTGTCTATAATTCTCATCATCTTTAATTCCATATATTTTAAGGGTCCACTCATTTCCTAAATTCGCTTTAATAAAAGAATTTATTAATATCTCCAGATTTTTATGCGGATGAATTCTACCAAAATATATTATTTGTTTTTTCTTTTGATTGTTTATTTGTTCTGATAAATTGAAAGGTATAGGATTAGGAATTTTGAAAATTTTATTCTTAATAAAAAATTTTTTTATTGCGTCAGTTTCTTGGTTTGTTATTGAAATGAAAGAAATATTATAATTTATTAAATATTTTAAAGTATATAGAGTTATCAATTTAAAAAAATATTTTAAACTTCCTGCGCTTTTTAGTGCTTCATCTAAAAGCATTCCATGAGGATGGATAACAATTTTTTTTTCGTGAAATAGGCTACCATAAATAATAGAGAATAATTGTATAGGAGCCCAGATTCCGTGAACATGGATTACATCGTTCTTATTAAATTCTTTTTTTAAATTATTGGCCCTAAAAATAAAATCTATCCACGAGTTAAGTTTGAAGTTTTGTACTCTGCTCTTTTCAAATAAAGTTTCATCTATTTTTGAACTTACTATCTTAACTTTATAGCTTTCAGATTTATCAAATAACTTACTGATATATTCAATTAACGAGGAAATACTGTAATTTTTTTTTGAGAATTCGTTGGTTATATGTAAAATTTTCATCTTTTAAACTAACAATTTAAATTATAAAAAGTTTCTTTCAATGGATATATACAAATTTTACAACGAAATAGGTTGGAAAAAAAATAAAATCAATTCAATAGATGCACAATTATTTGAAGATTTAAGACCCTGTGCGAAAAATTATGTTTCGAAGTGTAGAAAAAAAATTAAAAAATACATTCCAAAAAAAGGAACAAATTTACTCGACTTTGCTTCTGGTCCTATTCAATATGATGAATATTTATCTTATTCAAAAAATTTTAATAAAAGACATTGTGTTGATTTTTCAAAGACTGCGATCAAGGAAGCAAGAAGGAAAATTAAAAAAAAAGGAAAGTATTATTGTAAAGATTTTTTAAAAATAAATTTTAAGAAGAATTTTTTTGATTGCGTAATTAGTCTTCATACAATCTATCATATAAATAAGAAGGATCAAAAAAAAACAGTTGAAAAAATGATAGATATAACAAAGAAGGGTAAGCCAATAATTATAGTTTACAGCAATCCAAATACACTGGTAAGCAAAATAAAAAATGTTCTTAAATTTAATAATAGAAATATAAAGGATAAGAAATTATTGTACTTTTATTGCCACCCATTAAACTGGTGGAAGCAATTCAATGATAAGGCTAGTGTAGAAGTTTTTATATGGAGGTCTTTTTCTTCTCAACATCAGAAAATTATATTTCCTGATAATTATATAGGTAAATTAATGTTCGATTTGTTATTTTTTTTCGAAAATAAGTTTTCTAAATTTTTTTCTAAAAATTTTCAGTATCCAATTATATTATTAACAAAAAAATAATGGATCCTATTAGCTTTTCAATAATAGTTGTTTCATTAAATACTAAGCAAGATCTCAAGATAACACTTAAATCTATTTTTAAACAAAATTTTAGAAAATATGAAATTATTATTGTAGATGGGAAAAGTGTCGACGGATCTATAGATTTAATAAAAAATTTAAAAAAAAAGAATGTAAAAAAGATAATTGAAAAGGATAAAGGAATTTATGATGCAATGAATAAAGGTTTGAAAAAAATAAAAAATAATTGGGTTATCTTTCTAAATTCTGGAGATGTATTCTACAAAAAAAATACACTAACAAATGTAAAAAAATGTATTTTAAATAATAGAAATGCAGACATAATTATTGGAAAAAATGTATTGTCTAACAAACCTAACAGACTTACTAAATTTAAAAGAATAAGTAAAAATACATATTCAAGTTCTTTTTCTCATCAAAGTATTTATTTTAAAAAAAAAATTTTTGAATATAAAAAATATAATATTAATTATAAAATTGCTGCAGATTTTGAATTAATGAAATATTTGTATTATAAAAATTACAAAATTATTTACAGTAACTATGTTTTTTCATCATCTAAACCTGAGGGTATTTCTGATAAAAAAAGATTTATTGCAATAAGAGAGTTTTATAAAATAAGTAGAAAGTATGATAAAAGTTTGTTTTTAAATCTTTGGTATTATAACAATATAGTTTATATAATTATTGTTAATCTTTTAAAATTAATTTTACCAAAAGAGATGATATTGCTCGTTCTTAAGTTAAAAAATTATATAAAATAATGTATATTTTAGGTTTAAATGCATATCACGGCGACTGTTCAGCATGTTTGTTTAAAGATGGAAATATAGTTGCTGCGATTGAAGAAGAAAGACTAACCAGGGTAAAACATGCTGCAGGTTTCCCAATAAATTCGATAAAATTTTGTTTAAACAAAGAAAATATAAGCTTAAAAAATATTAATTATGTTGCTGTTAATAGAAATCCAAATCTAAGATTATTTAGTAAATTACTTTACGCATTAAAAAATATTTTAAAAATTAGAAAATTTAATAACCGGTTAAAAAATTTAAAAAAAATTAATAGTCTTGATAAAGAATTTGAAAATTATTTTGGGGAGAAATTAAATAACAAAGTAATACTTATAGACCACCATTTGGCTCACGCATCAAGCTCAGTAACAATGTCAAAGTTTGATGAATGTAACTATATAACTCTTGATGGATTTGGCGACTTTGTAAGCACAACAATTGGCTCATACAAAAATGGACAGTTAAAGAAATTTAAAGAAGTGCAATTTCCTCACTCAATGGGTTTATTTTATACTGCTATAACTCAATATCTTGGGTTTAAGAAGTATGGAGATGAATATAAGGTAATGGGTTTATCATCTTATGGAAAACCAATTTATAAAGATAAAATTTATGAATTAATTAATTATGATAAAAAAAATCTTTTCAAATTAAATTTAAACTATTTTAAGCACCATAACGATGGTATTGAGATGAGTTGGCTTGAAGGTGAACCAAAAATCAGCAATATTTATAGCAACAGAATATTTAAATTGCTTGGAGAAGAAAGAAAAATCAATGAAAAAATAAATGAGT
Source organism: uncultured Pelagibacteraceae bacterium (assembly GCA_902576785.1). Classification (GTDB taxonomy): domain Bacteria; phylum Pseudomonadota; class Alphaproteobacteria; order Pelagibacterales; family Pelagibacteraceae; genus Pelagibacter. The sequence continues at coordinate 78,886 of CACGWC010000001.1, forward strand.
TTCATATGAATATTGCTTCCTCTACACAAATTGTTTTTGAGGAAATAGCTATAAAAATAATGAATAAGCTTTATGAAACAAATCCCTGTGAAAATATTTCTCTATCAGGAGGGTGTGCGATGAACTCAGTTATGAATGGTAAAATTAGAGAACAAACCAAATATAAAAATGTGTATATCAATCACTCTCCTGGAGATTCTGGTGGCTGTATCGGGGCCGCAACAGAGGCGATTAGAAAATTAAAAAAAAACTCAAAAATAGTAGTTAGTGATGATCCTTATTTAGGATCGAGTTACTCCATTGAAGCGATAGAAAAAATTATTTCAGATTTTAAAAAGATTTTTGATGAAAAAAATATTTTTGTAAAATTAATAAATGATAAAAATCAACTATTTAAAGATATCGCTAAAAGTCTAGTAGATAAAAATGTTATTGGACTATTCCAGGGAGCTATGGAATTTGGTGCGAGAGCTTTGGGAAATAGATCAATAATTGCTGATCCTAGGAACTCTGAAATTAAAGGGTTATTGAATGAAAAAATAAAAAATAGAGAAAAATTTAGACCTTTTGCACCTTCAATTCTTGAGGAGCATGTTTCTGAATGGTTTGATATAGATGATAACGTAAATTTTATGTCTAAAGTTTATAAGATAAATGAAAATAAAAAAAGTATTGTGCCTGGAGTAGTTCATATAGATGGAACTTGTAGACTCCAAACAGTGTCAAAAAATTACAATGAGAATTATTATAAAATAATTACAGAATTTAAAGAATTAACAGAAGTCCCTATGATTTTAAATACTTCTTTTAATGAAAATGAACCAATAGTTAGTTCTCCAAATGAAGCCATAGATTGTTTTCTGAGAACTAAGATGGATAAATTATATATAGAAAATTATTTAATTTATCGAAGCTAATTTTTTCTTTAAAAATGAAACGAGAAAAAAATATATAAACAATTGTAGTATTATAAATAGCAGTGTTTGGGAAATTAAAATTCCAATCAGAAATGGAAAAATTATTAATGAATTTAATATAAAAAAAGTTTTCTTTTCTCCATAAATATCAATCAGATAATGATGAAGATGATTTCTATCAGGTTTAAATGGAGATTTTTTATAAATAAAAATTCTTTCAAAAAATAATCGCATTAAATCAATACCTGGTATCATCATTAGAATCACTATTTCCTCGACATATCTAATATTACCAATATTATAAATTTTAATTGATAATCCACCCAATATAAATGCTAAAAGATAACTTCCGCCATCTCCAAGGAAAGATTTGGATTTAAAATTTAGAACAGAAAAAAAAATTAATGAGATTAATATTACAAAAATAAATACACTTAATTGAGATTTTAAAAATAAATACGAAAAAAAAATAATTGAATAACTTGATGCTTGGAGGTTATAACCATCAAACATATTAAAGGCATTTATAAATAATAAAAAACATATTAAAGTCCAAGGAATAGAAAACATATTTAATTTAAATGTTCCATAAATAAATCTTACTTCGTCAATTACGAAACTATTATCAAAAAATAAAAGTGATGAAATAATTGTTAAAATTAAGATAAATTTAAGATTAGCATTAAGAATAAATTTATCATCAATTATCCCTAAAAAAAAAAATAAAGAACAAGCAAGATAAAAAAAATATATTTTAAAATTATTTTCAAATATTGTTACATCATAATTATTAATTAATATAAAAATAAAAAAAAAACTTAGATTTGAAAATATTATTATACCTCCTGTTATGGGAACTTTATTTTTATGATATTTTCTAACATTATCAGGATCATCGAATAAATTAAGATAATTTGCTATGGAATTGTTATAATAGAAAATTAATAAATTTATTAGTAAGAGAAAAAATAAGTTGATGAAAATCATTTTTAATAAATTAAAAGATTTAAATAATATAGAATTTTATTTATTCTGTATTTTATTCATTTTTTTTACTATAAAAATATTTATTTTAAACGTGCATTATATAGAGCACGATGAATTAGTAAATTTAACTTCTTATTACTATAAAGAAACTATTTTTCTAAAAAACTTCCCTAATAATCATTTTTTTATATCCTTTTTTGGGATTATAGCTGATTATTTATTTGGAACTAAATTAGTATTATTTAAATTTATTAATTTTCTAACTCTACCTTTAATTTTTTATTTTTTATACATATCTTTCGGTAAAAGAATTTTTATATATATATTATTTTCAGTTTATTTATTTTCTGATTTATTAGTGGTCTATTCATTTTTGTTAAGAGGCTATTATATTTCATCATTACTATTCTGTATAATTTTTTATTTATTCATTGAAAATTATAGAAATGAAAAAAAAAAAATATTAAATTTGAGAGTTATTTATTTAATTTGTGCTCTTCAAATTATTAATAATATCTCTAGTTTATATTTAGTTGTTCCAATTTTGCTTGCAATTTTATTAAATGAAAAAAAATTTAATTTAAAGGAAAAAATTTACAATTTTTTATTGTTTTTTTTCATTCCTTTTGCAGTCCTTAATTCAATGCAAATAATCTTAACAGGTTTTTATCTAAATGATTATCATGAATCTCAAACTTCAATAAATTTATTATTAATTAATAATTTTTTTAAAATATACTTGTCTGGATTTAATACTATATATTTTGGTAACTACACTTCAAATTCTTTATATGCAAATTTGAGTGCTTTTATATTACAAATAAAAGAGGGTTCTGCTATTTTTTTAATATTTTTATTTTCTTTTGCACTAATGATTTTTAATTTTTTAAAAAAAAAAAATAATATTTTTGATTACATTATATTATATTTTTTAATATTTTTTATATTAATTAATAAATTTCCACCTGAAAGAATTTATATTGGAATAATTTATTTTTTTGTTTTTTATTTATTTTTAAATTTTAAAAAAATTATAATAAAATCTAAATTATTAATTTACTTAATATTAGGTATTTCCTTACTTCAGATAATTTTAGATCAAAATATTTATAGGGAAATCAAAACACTCAAATATGAACAGCAAAAACTTCAATCTGAATTAGATTGTAAATTGGATAATAAAAAACTTTTAGAAATTGAAAAACATCTTTATTATTACCTGTTCTTGGAGAAATGTAACAAAAAAAGAAATTTAAAAGAATTTTTAATATTTTACAGAAAAAATTAATTTACTTAAATCTATCTCTGAGAATAATGAATATTAAAATAATTACAAATCCTGAATTAAAGTAACCAACACCTCTAATCAAGCTTGATGTAAAAATTGTAAAAAAAAATAACTTTTCATCTATTGGTACATTTGAGTTTGCTAAATATTTAATCAAAAAAAATAAAATCAAGATTGAAAAAAAACCAATTTCTACCAGTAACTTAAATAATGTACTGGAGGCATCTGACTTATTTAAATTAACTAAATGAATGTAATTTTCATATGATTTGAATATTAATAATTCTTTTAAATAATAATTATGTGCAAAGTGATAATTATTTATTCCCCATCCAAATGGTTTATCAATTAAGGACTTTTTTGTAATTTCGTATGATTTTAACAATATCGCTGCACTTGCAGAATTAATATTATAGCCGTTATTTGCAATTTCTTTATCATTATTAATTTTGTGCTTTGGGGTATCATTTTTTAGTAATTTAATATTAATTATTTTTGATAGATTATTTATTTTGTTAAACACAAAATCTAGTTTTTTTTTACACGTATTATCATATAAAAGATTTACAACGATCAATCCAATTACTATTAGGTATAATTGTAATTTTTTTTTTGAGAACTTATTAAAGTTGAATACATATACTGCGCAGAAACTTATTAAAATGCTTACAAATAAAGTAGTAGAACTTTTATTATAAAATATAAATATAAAAAAAATTATAATAGATTTTAAGTAAACACTTCTTGTTTCATAGAATCTTGAGATCAAATACAAGATTATACCTGATGCAATTATTGATAAGTGTGAGTTTTCTTTAAAAATAAATTCCTTAATACCAATTTTAAAGGTGTTAATTCCCACTGTAACGTTCACGTATCCTTTCGGAGCCTTTGTGGCTAACTCTGGTCCGTAAACAAATTCTGTTACAAAATTATAAGAATTTACTTCATTTATTCCTGAAAAAAATTTGATTGGAATTCCACCACATCTATCACACCATTGATCAAAGCTATCTTTATAGATATTTGTCGGATCAGGGATTAATATTTCGCCATTAATTAATAAAGAGATAAAAAAAAATAAAAAGAAAAAAAAGATTAGAAAATCGATATTTTTAAGAATATGTCCGTAAAAAATTACAATGATGAATGTAAAAAAAAAAATTAATATTGAGAATATTGTCTTTATATTCAACAAATCTAAATTTAAAAATAGTACTATTAAAAATGGGATTAAAAAAATTGTTGATAATATAATTTTAGATTTTTCTTTTTTAAAATTATTTAAAATTTGAAAAACTATAGGTACCATTAAAATTAAATATAAAAATCTTAATTGAAAAAAGTAAAAATCTAAACTCCATAAAAACAAAGATATTGAAAATAAAAAAGAAATTATAAATGGGTTTATAAATTTATTAGTCTTTTCCATAATATCTTAAATATAGAAGTTTCGGTATAAACCCTAATTGATATAAAAATTTAGCAAATACACCAAAATTTTTAAAGTAACTATAATAGGTATGATAATTTCTAAAATTTTTATTTTCCATTTGCATAATCAATTTAAATTCTTTGTCACTAATATCTAATTTATCTAAAATGTAATCCTTTAAATATTTTTCATCATCAACTTTAGGTTTTTTTTCAAGAACTTTTAAAGCATCTATCTTTTTAATTTTTCCAGATCTTACCATGGCTGATAAGCCAGTCCTTCTTCTATCAATGCTAAATTTATTTGGAAGATAATAAGATACAACAAATTTAGTAAGCAAAGATTCATGGTGATGTCCTCCATAATAAGTCCAACCCAATTCATCAGTAAGTATTTTTTGGACTTCATCATGATTATATTCAACATAATTTAAAGGCAAAATTGTTTTGATTCCTCCTAATATATTAAATTTAATTAGGTCAAATAAAGTGAAATTGTCAAATTTATCTAAATTATTTTTACCGTTTTTTTTGTTTATCGATTTAACATATAATCCATCCATGTATGTCCAATCTAAAGGCTCGACCCCTTCAGTTCTAAATGAGTGGCCATTAAATACATATTTAATTTTTTCTTTATAAGCAATTTCATACATAGTTTTGAATATTCCAATATCTGTTGGTGTATCAGGATCTGAAACACCTGCTAAAAAAAAAGATCTGGTAATTTTTTTAAATGTTTCCCAATCAGCAACTTTTGTCTCTAGATCAACATTTAACTTACTACAAACATTTAATATGTTGCTTGTAGATGTTTCGGTATCAAATCCATTATCGTAATGAACAGCCAAAGGATTTAAATTTAAAATTTTTTTAACTATATAAAGAAGGTAAGAACTATCTCTTCCTCCACTTATGCCTACAATACAATCATATTTGCTTTTTTTACGATCATTTTTAATTTTTTTTGCTATAGATTTTAGTTTATCCAATGATGAGTGATCGAGTGGAAACTCTTTTTCTAATTCACTATGAATTTTACAGTATTGGCATATTCCATCTTTATCAAATTTAATATTTTGAATTGATGTGTCAGAAACACAATTTTTACAGATTTTATTAATTTTGCTCACGCTTAAACTTAATAAAACCAATAAGATATATTACTCCTAAAGGGAAATAAATTACAAACATAGATAACCTAAATATATTAGATAAAAATAAAATTTCACTTATTTTCAAGTCAAAATTATAATTACTAGCATATAAGAAAGCTTCACTTATTCCAATCGCGTATGGTGTAAAAGTAAAGATAAAAGAAAAATCTGTAAAAGTTGATGCAATTATTGACAGCAAAATTAAATCATCTTTATTTAAAATAATGTAACCAACATAAAAAATAGCAGATAAAATAAAAAATTGTATTACGTAAAATATTGAAACTTTTTTAAGTGAGTTAATTATATCAGAATTCTCTTTGTTAGATAAAAAAAGATAAATATTTTTAATAAATTTTATTTTATTTATATTTATTATTTTATTTAGAGTATCAAATATTTTTTTATAAAAATAAAGAGTAAATGTCATAACAAAACTTACAAGAAATAATAATATTTTTATTTCTTTAACTAAGCTTAAATCTTTATTAAATAAATCAATAAAAAAAATTCCCAAAAATCCAAATGTAGAAAATACAGTTAACTCGATATATATAAATAAAATACTAATTATTAAAAAATCGACAACTTTTATATCTAGAAATTTTTTTAAATAATAAGCCCTAAACCCCAATCCTGAAAATTGAATAAATGTATTAAAAAAATATGTAGCACATATCACAAAAAAGCATTTAGATATTTTAAGTTTTTTTTTGAAATGATTTATTAGCACTACTAATATGAACGATTCGGTTATTAAATATATTAAACAAAATAAACATATGAGTAATAAATATTCTTTTTTAATATTATATAAAAAAGAGAAGTCAGATTTATTTGATTCATAATAATTAAATATTAAGTAAATAAAAGTTACAATTGCTATATAAGGAAATAGTATTTTAAATCTGTGAAATAATTTACTCATATTTCTTAAAAATTTTATCAATTTGCTCAGATGTTGGATAGTTTATTAGTACAGCTTTTCTATCACCAAAAAAAACAAAGCTTGATCCTACGGCACATGAAGAAATGCAAGTATTTTTTAATAAATCATCAATAGTATTCAAATTTCCAGCGCCTCCATTTGCAATTAAAGGAACCTCAATAATGTTTTGAATTTTTTTATATAATTCTAGATCATATCCTTTTCTTTTACCCTCATTGTCTATACTTGTTAGGATAATTTCTCCAGCACCAGCATTTTGTACATCCTTAATAAAAGTTTCTAAATATATATTTGATTTTTTTTGATTATTTTCATGATAAATAATGTAATCGTTATTTATTTTTCTAACATCTATACTTACAACGACGCTTTGTGATCCAAACTTTTTTGCGATACTTTCTATTATTTTATAGTCATCATGCAATTTGGAATTAATTGATATTTTTTCAACTCCTTCGCCAATAAACATATCGACCTGTTCAGCCTTAGTAAATCCACCTCCAACACATAAAGGTATAAAAATTTCTTTTTTAATTTTTTTTATCAGATCAAATTCTATTGTACGATTTTCTTTTCTTGCGTAAATATCTAATAGTATAATTTCATGTGCTTTTTTTTCAGAAAATATTTTTACAGCATTATAAACATCTCCTATATATTTATGATCTTTAAATGCCTCCCCCTTTAAAAGAAAATTTTTATTTGCAAGTAATAATGGAATTATTCTAATAAGTTTCATTAAGACAATTGTGAGAAATTATGAATTAAAATCTTCCCAAAATCTAAACTTTTTTCTGGATGAAATTGAATGCCATAAATATTATTTTTTTTTATTCCCGAGCAAAAATTTTTACCATATTTCGAGTTGATTATTATGTTGCTCTTATCCTCTGGATCAAAATAAAATGAATGACAAAAATAAAATCTTGAATTATTTCCAATATTTTTTAATAAATCATCTCCATTGTGATTTATTTTGTTCCATCCGACGTGGGGTACTATTTTGGAATCTTCAATTTTAAATTTTCTGACTCTGCCTGAAATTAGATTTAACCCTGCAGTATTGCCCTCCTCGCTAAAGCTACCTAATAATTGCATTCCAGAGCATATTCCCAAAAATAACTTTTTTTTATTGAGCACTTCATTTTTAATTACTAAATCTAATTTTTTATTTATTAATTGCTCCATACAATAAGTAAAATTTGCTACACCAGGTAATATAATTTTATCTGATTTATCTATAACTTCAGGATTATCTGTAATCTTATATGATATTTGTAACCTCTCAAGTATATTTGCAACAGATTTTGTGTTACCTCCCCCATAATCGATTAAAGCTATCATAAAAGTATTTTCATATTAGTCTCTATATAATTAAATATTAAATTTCAATAGATTGCATCTTTACTAGAAATTGTCTAACTAATATAATTACACAATTTATATATTTAATATAATGAAATTTTTAGATATTGCTAAACAAGATTTAGAATTAAAAAATAAAATTTTCAAAGAAATTGATAAAGTTATAAAAACTAATGATTTCATTTTGGGTAAAAAAGTTGAAGAGTTTGAAAAAAATTTTTCTAAATATTGTGGTACTAAATTTGCGATAGGTTGTGCAAACGGCACTGACGCGCTAACCTTAGCCCTAGAAAGTCTGGGACTTCCTAAAAATTCTGAAGTAATTTTACCAGCAATGACTTGGTGCTCGACAGCTTTTGCAGTCATAAAAGCAAATTTAAAACCTGTATTGGTGGATATTGAAACAGATAAGTCAACTATTAGCATAGAGTCATTGGAAAAAAAAATAAATAAGAAAACTAAAGCTATTATAATTGTTCATCTTTATGGTGAATGTTGTGACATCACAAACTTAAAAAAAATTATTAAAAACAAGAATATTTATTTAATAGAGGATGCTGCCCAAGCACATGGAGCTTACGATCTTATTTCAAACAAAAAAGTTGGAAATCTTGGAGACTTAGCATGTTTTAGTTTTTACCCAGGAAAGAACATTGGGGCATATGGAGATGGGGGCATGATCACTACAAATAATCAGAAATTCTTTAATAAAATAAAACAACTTAGAAATATGGGACAAAAACTAAAAAATGACCATAAGGTCATTGGAGTAAATAGTAGATTAGACACGATACAGGCAACTATTTTAAATGAAAAATTAAAAAAACTAAATTATTTTAATAACAAAAGAAAATTTATCGCCAACTATTATAAGAAAAATATAAAGAATAAACTTATAATAAAACTTAAATACAGTGATGGATGTGTATATCATCAGTATGTAATTAAAGTTTATAAATTGAAAAAATTTTTATATTATTTAACAAAATATAAAATACCTTACGGTAGGCATTACCCAAAACCTATTCATAAACTTACTGCTCTCAAAAAATATTTTAATAAAGAAGTTTATATAAATTCAGAGAGTCTCTCTTCTAAGTGTGTTAGTTTGCCAATAAATCCGCTATTAAAAATTAAAGATTTAGAATACATTTGTTCTGTGATTAATAAATTTAGATAATTTTTAATTTATCAATTTTTTCTAAAATCTTTACAATTTTTTGTGCGTAAGAACCATCTGTTTTTGGTTTCATATTTTTTGTTAAACAAGAAAAAAAATGTTGTAATTCATTTACCATTGGAGAAACAAATTTAATTTTTGGTCTCATAGTCCTTCCTAGATAAATATTTGCATGTGGTGAAAAAAAATTTTTATTAAATTTAGAAATTTTAGGATAGGTAGCATATTTATTATAAATTAAAATTTTATTTTTTTTCGATAATTCATCGAATTGCAACATTCTTTTTTCACCGATAATAACTAGTTTTCTAATTTTTTCTGGATTCAGCCAACTTGATTTAATCTCAACTTTAATTCCTGAAAAGTTTAATTTTATATATGAGATATCAAAATATTTTTTTTTTAAGAAATTATTTCCTGAAATATTTTCAATTTGAGGCAATTTATCTAGTAAATAATATGAAGTCGAAACATCATGTGATGCTAAATCCCAAATGCAGGAAGTGTCGTATCTAATTGGCCCCAAATTTGATCTTTCAAAATATAAATATTTTATTTTTCCTAAGTAATTTTTTTTTAAAAGGTTTTTAATATATTTTATATAATTATTAAAATTGTATATATATCCAACCATAAACACTGAATTATTTTTATCAGCTCTTAAACTTAGGTCTTTAATATGATCATACTTTAGTGTGCCTGGTTTCTCCAAAAATAAATTATGTCCTGCATTCAAAATTTTCTTAGAAAGTTTATAATGTGTTGATGAAGGAGTAATTAGAAATACTGCATCTAACTTTAAACTAACAATTTCATCTATTTTTTTGTAATCCTTTAAATAAGGAAATTTTTTTTTTATCGATTTTATTTGATCTTTTGAATTGTCAAAAATACTAATATCTTTAAATCCATAATCTTCTAATGTTTTAATTAGATTTGTTGACCAGTATCCACAGCCAATGACTCCAATTTTTAACTTTTTAAATTTTTTCATTGATGCTAAAAATAATTATGAATTACTTGTGTATAGTACCTGTTTTTAATGAAGAAGAAAGATTATCAATTCTTCTTGAAGAAATCAATAAGTTTAAAGAAAAAAATGAATATATAAAATTTCTAATTATTGATAATGGGTCAAATGATAAAAGTAATGAAATAATAAAAAAATATAATTTTAATTTAATTACAAATAAAAAAAATCATGGTGTCGGTTATGCATTAATACAGGGTTATAAATATGCTAGAAAGAACAAAATTGATGTTCTAATTCATTTAGCGGGTAACGGTAAAATGAAACCAGATGAGATAACAAATTTTATAAAAATGATAAATCAGTATAATTATGATTTTGTTAATGGAAGTCGATTTTTACCAAATGGAAATTATAAGACAAATCCACTTATAAGGGTTCTATTAATAAGAGTTTTAACAAAAATAATATCTATTCTTTATAAGCGTAGAATAACAGATGCTACATGTGGTTTTAGAGCTTTCAAATGTTCTGTATTAGAAAACCTTATAAATTATGTTGATAGTCCAAAATATTATACTTACAGATATGAATATTATTCACTCGGAAAAATTTTAATGAATAAAAATATTAATTTTACTGAAGTTCCAGTTACTATGGATTATAAAAAAAAAAATTACTCAAAAATAAGACCTATTATCGATTGGTTCCCAATAATTTTTGGTTGGCTTGAAGCGCTTGTAGATGGAAAAAAGTTTTAAAAAATATAATATTAATTTATATTTTATTTCATTATCATTTTTATTCATACTATTTACTACTCAAAATTTTAATTTGGAGCAAACACGTAATCTTGGAGGAAGTGATGGCTTTGACTATTATCTAATTGCAAAAGAAGCACCACAAGTAGCAAAGGGTATACAATTTATAAAATCTGAGAGATTTTTTTTTCCTTATTTTATTGGTTTAATTAGTAAATTATTTAGTATCGAAATATTTCTACTTTTTAAGTTTTTTTCTATTATTCTTTGCATAAGTCTAATCTATTTTATAAATAAAACGTTAAAACTAATAAAGTGTTCAGAAAATAATCGATTAACTTTAATTTTATTAATAATATTTAATCCATATATACTAAGATATTATTTAGCATTACCGACACTAATTAATGATCTTATTTTTTTAAATGCATCATTATTAATAATAATGGGACTAGTTTCTTTTAGAATATATTTATTTATCGGGATTGGAATAGGTATACTAGTTAGGCAAAATATTTTAGCTTTTATAATATCTTCATATTCGATTTTTATTTTAAGTTTTATTTTCAAAAAATTTAGTAAATTTTTAGTGAGTAAAGATATTATTTTAATATCTGGAATCACCTTAATTTTATATGCATTAAATTTTTCATATGCTAGTATGGCTGAGACAACAGTGAATGCCGATGATTTGTATTATGTAACAATTTTTGGGTTATTTGTTACAGATTACAATTTAAAACAGTTATTAATTTTTATATTATTCCCACTTTTAACTTTTGGTCCTTTGATCTATTTGTATATTAGCAACAAATTAATCTATGAAAAATTTTTTAATTCTTTAAATTTATTTATAATTCTTACAGCCTTCATATTAATAATGCAGCCATTGCTTGGCGGCCCAGTAATTACCGGCAAAAATTTTATAAGACTGGCCAATTATAGCTACCCAATTTTATTAATATCTTTTTCTATAATTTCAAACTTTAATATAAAAAAAAATAAACTTTTTATAAATGTTATTTATTTTATATTTTTAATTGTATGGTCTTTCCATCCTACATACTCAATTATAAACATTTTTGAGTTTTTAAAATTTAATATTTAAGTTATTTTAAATAATTTATATTTTCATCAATAATACAATTAGGTATTTTTTGATATTTGAATTCGTATATTTCAACATCATAATATTGACTAGATTCCAAGAAGGGATTTCTGACTGCAAGACGATCCAATTTTGTAGCATGTGAAACTTTTTTACCTAAACAATTTTTGTAAATTGAAAAAATATCTGTTTCTTTAGAATTCAAAATATATTTTGGTTTAAGTCTCTTGATTTCATTTATATAAATTTTAGCTTTTGGATTTTTATAATCTACAAAATATAAATGTTCAGGAGGAACAGATATGTTATTTAAAAAACCAATTGATCTTTTTGAAGAAATTATTGGACCTTTATAATTGAATTTCTCAAATTCATTTTTAGCCCATTTAAATACTAAGTATCCATTTGCATGTTTCGATAAAACGCTATCTCTATATTCTGATGAAAAATTCCCTGGAAAAAGAGTAATTATTCCATAAAATAATATAGATATTGTAGCAAAACTCTGTAGAAAAAAAATTGTTTTAAAATAGATATTGATACTAAATTTTTTATAAAAAATAGATGTAAATAATATTAGCCATATATATGGCTCCAAAAAAAATCTTGCAGAAAATTGACCAAAAAAGTGGGTTATTAAAAAAAATGATACAATTAGAGTTAAAATAAAAAAGTTAATATTTTTCCAATTAAAAAATAAGATATAAACTATAAGAGAGCCAAGTCCCAACGTTTGGGTAATTTCTTTAAAGTTTTGAGGAAAAAAAATCCACAAGAAGTTTCCCTTATTAAGACTCGTCAAATATAATTTAAAATAATCTAGACCATATAAATTTGTGCTAAAAGGACTAAAGAATAATTCGTAGAAATTACCTCCAAAGTTAAAGTATTTCCATATTATTGGGGGTAATATTACAACTAAATAAATTGAAAATTGAATTAGAATAGTTTTAAAAGTTAAATTTCTTTTATAGCCTAAATAAATAATCAATAATGATAATAAAAAAGATCCAAGTAAAAAAGAGAATTTGACTGTAATATTTAAATATAAAATTAAGGATGCAAAAATAACAATTTTTAAATGATTAGATTTTGAACTAGTTTTTAAATTATTTAACTCTGAACATATTATCGTAAATACAAATCCAGATGCACAAATGTTAAATAACTGAGGTTTTAATGAAGTTGTAAAAAAGATTAATACAGGAGAGCAGAGTATTAAAATTAAATATATTTTTTTTAATCTAAATTTTTTAAAAATACCAATAAAGGATAATAATCCTGAAGCCTGTAGAAGAGATCCAAATTGTTCTGAGCCAGCTAATAATCCTATTGATATAAATATTTCACCCGCTCCAGAAAGTCGTGTTGAGTGAAAGTTTGTTAAGTAATTTGGAAAACTACCATAATTAATAATATGTTTTGCAGTATATAAATGATAATCTAGAGAATCGGCATTTGTTACAGGGGACAAGCTGATAATTAAATAAGAAACTAATAATAAAGATATGATTATTAGTTCTAGATAATTTAAAATTTTATTTTGTCTGAAAATTTTAATAAAAGTTATTAAATTATTTTTTTTTAATACATGAATATTTATGATTTTTTTAAATATGAAAAAAATTCCTAATAAATATAAAACGGATGTTATAACTCTTAAAAGATAGATAGAACCATCAAAATAAAGTAACAACGGATAAAAAATTGATAATATAATAAAGTAAGAAATTAATATATTTTGAAAATTTGCAGCTGAATATTTTTCTACTACAAAATTAAATTTTGTAATTTTTAATATAAAGTAGCCTAAGTAATGTAGACCAAGAATAAGAACTATTGCATTTAAACAACTAATTAATGGTAAATCTAAATATGAATGGTATAAATAATTCATTAAATAATATTGAATAATTATTTCTTATCCTATAAGTAAATTTAACTAATCTCTAATGAAATATTTAAAAATTTTAAACCCTAATCAAGCATCAAAAAAAACCTTAATTGATAATCAAAATTTGAATTTTTTATTAAAAAAAAGATTTAATTGGATGAAGAAGTTTATAAGAAATAAAAAAATTATCATTGAACTAGGTAGCGGAAATGGATTTATAAAAAATTTTTTAGGATCTAAAATAATTACATCTGATATTTATAAACATAAATTAATAGACATTGAAATTGATATGAATAATTTAAGAATACCAAAAAAATATAAAAAAAAAGTAGATATTTTTATATTAAACCATTCGCTTCATCATTCTAAAAACCCAATTAAACTTTTAAAAAAAATTAAAGGAATGCTTAATAAAAAAGGAATGATATTAATAAATGAACCAGAAATATCATTTATTTTCAAATTTTTTTTAAAAGTATTTAATCACGAAAGATGGGATTTAGATTTAAGAAATATAAATAAAAGAAATTTTTGGTTACAAAATAACGCAACTGGTAGAATTCTTTTCGGACAAAAAAATAAAAATAAATTTATTGATAAAAATTTTTCAATTGTAAAAAATGAGCTGAATGAGTGCACAATTTTTTTGAATAGTGGTGGAAATTCTGTTAATTCACCCCACATCAAATTAAATGATTTTTTCCTTAATTTATTAGACAATTTTGATGATATATTAATAAATTTATTTCCTAAAATCTTTGCTCTAAATAGAAGAGTTGTTTTAAAAATTAAATAATTAATGAATAGTAAAAATATCAACATAATACTTATTCTATTAATAATAATTGCTTTTATCTCAAGATTTTCAAACATCGTTTCTTTTTACTCAGAAACCGATGATCAGCTATCTATTTCTCAATTAATAAAATATGATGATCTAGATTTGTATGACTTAGCTAATGATACAATTTCACCAACTTATAATGATAAAATAAAGTCATTATTAAGAGATTTAGAAGCAAAAAAAAACCCTTTGATAGACAAATCTCAGAAAATTCTATCGAATATTTTATTTAATTTAACACCATCAAAACATTCAACTTTCGCA
The DNA here is from genome assembly GCA_902576785.1 of uncultured Pelagibacteraceae bacterium. Classification (GTDB taxonomy): domain Bacteria; phylum Pseudomonadota; class Alphaproteobacteria; order Pelagibacterales; family Pelagibacteraceae; genus Pelagibacter. The sequence continues at coordinate 94,007 of CACGWC010000001.1, forward strand.
CCATTGCAATACCTTTTTTTTGGTTGGACTATAAATAAAGACATGAACTATAATGAATTAAAATTTTATGGAAGATTACCATCAGTAATTTTTTCATTTCTTACTATTTTTATAACTTTTAAAATTTGTAACAAATACATCTTTAAAAATAATTTTTCTCTAATACCAGTCACATTAGTTATTTTTTCTCTACCAATGATATATATTTCACAAAGGAGTTACAATTATAGCGCAGCAACATTTACAATTATTTTTCTAATATATTTCTTTTTGAGAGAAATAGATTTTAATAATAATAAACGATTTTTGAAAGATAATAAAATTGATTTAATTTCAAATATTAAATTTTCACTCTTAGTTAGCATTCAGGTGTATTTGAGTTATATAAGTTTAATACTTTTACCAAGTTTTTTTGCATTAAAATTAATCTCAAATTATTTCAAAGAAAAAAAATTATTAAGCTATAATAATTTTAATCTTGTTATTTCTGGAATAATTATAACTATTCTAGCAACACCTTTGTTGCTTCATATGATTTCTTTAAATCTTCAAAGCTATGGTATGACAGAATCAACCGCCGGCAATAATTGGGAATACGCAATTAAAAATATAGACAGTTCTTTTTTAAATTATTTAACTTTTTTTTGTAAAAATTTTTATCTATTAATTTCAAAAAATATTTCTTTTTTTTTAGATAATATTATTGGAATTTATATCTTGCAGCCTATATTATTTATTATAGTAATTATTGGTATTTTTTCATCAATACTATCCAATGATTTTGCTTATAAAAAAATTATTTTGTTATTTCTTTTAATGTTAATAAACTGGATAATACTAGTTTTTCTCAATATTTCAGCTTTTGGACCAACTAGACATTTGTTAATTTTTACACCAATTATTGCAATTCTTTTTACAATTGGATTTGAGGTAGTTTTTAAAAAAATTTTTAAAAAAACAGATGAGAATTATATTGTTATAGCTTCAATATTCCTATTTACTGTTTTTTTTTCATTTAATTTTTTTCATTTTTCTAAATTATACAAAGATTCTTTTAGCGAAGAAAAACTTGTTAAAATCATCGACGAAAAGGATGTTGGATTAATAATTAATGATGGAACTTATTCAGATGTTATTTGTTTAATGAAATCAATAAAAATTAAAATATCAAGCTGTCCTATAAGATATTCCAGACATAACAATATTTATAATTTCAATGATGATAATTTTAAAAAACTTAAAGATAATTTTAAATCGATAATGATTGTTAATTATGATTTAAATCCTGAACTAATTAAAATGATAAAAAAATATAATTTTAAAAAAACATTTGAGATTGAGCTTATAAAATTTTATGATAATTCACCATTGATTATCTCTAAATATGTACCAAACTATTTAAAATTATATGTTTATAAATGATTTATTTATTAGTCAAAATTAGCAATATGTGCAATAAAGCGTTTCAATAGCATGAAAAAACAAAGTCAAATTGGAACTTGGTCAGTTATTGATAATTCCGACATAATTGAAATAATTGGTTTGGCTGATTATGACTTTGTTATAATAGATTTCGAACACGGTCACCATTCTTTAACAAATTTAGCCAACCATGTAAGATCATCTCATTTAAACTCAATGAAGGCTTATGCTAGACCAAGAGAAATAAATAAAAAGGAGATACTTCAATTACTAGAAGCTAATGTAGATGGAATATTTGTTCCAGATGTAAGAACAGTTGAGGATGCAAAATTGATAACAGATTCTTGCTTTTATCCGCCGATGGGAACAAGGGGGGCAAGCGGATTTACAAAATCTTCTAAATATGGAAAATTAAGTTTTTCTAACCACAAAAAAATAGCTAATAAAAAAATTTTTGTATGTATTTTAATCGAAAGTGAGGAAGGCTTAAAAAATATTAAGGATATTGTAATACAAAATAAACAAATTGATTGTGTTTATTTTGGAACATATGATTTAATGAATGAACTTCAGCTGTTCGATAAAAACAAAAAAAAATTAAATTCTTTTGAAAAAATTTTGATAAAAAAAATAAAAGAAATTAAAAGAATTAAACCATCTATGAAATTTGGAAGAGTTGTGCATGACAAAAAAGAAGTATCAAAATTTAAGAAGTACTACGATTTGATGGCATTAAAAGTTGATTGTAACTTAATATTAGATAGTTTTTTAAAAGCAAAACTTTAAATTTAAATGAAAAAAATATTAATAATAGGTACTGGATTTTACTCTCTAGGATACGATGAAATATTAGGAATTTGTTATTCATCAATTCTTCAATGGTCTAAGGAAAACAATGATAATGATATTTTAATTACCTTTTTAATCAGAAATAATACTAAAAAAAAAGTAAGACATATATTAAGTAGAAAAAGAAAAAATGAACTATTTTTTAATCATAAACTTAAAGTAAAAATTGCTATTGAAGAAAATATTAATTTTAAGGAACATTCTTCTGCTTTTTTGATTTTACCTGAAAAGTATCACTTTTATTATTCAAAAATGCTAATTAAAAATAAGGTTCCTATTTTTGCAGTAAAGCCATTTTGTTTTTCTCTAAAAGAAAACAAAAAAATGCTGTCTTTATCAAAAAAAAACAAAACAGATATTTATATTGACTATCACAAAAGATATGATTTAGAAAATAGATTTATCGGAGATTGTATTAAAAAAGATAAATCTAATTCATATCAAATAATAATTAATTACTCTCAAAATATAAAAATGATGAAAATATTTAATAAGTGGATTAATACTTCAAATCCATTTCAATATCTTGGACCACATTATTTAGATTTGTTAAACATCTGGTTTAAGCCAAAAATTCTTAAAATTCAGTCGTTTTCGTCAAATTATGTTTCAAAGAAATTAAAATTGAAAACCTCGGATTTAGTGAGTGTAAACATGAAATTAAAAAGTGGAACAAAAACAATAATTGCAAATATAAATACTAATTGGATAGAAAATATTAATTACCCAATGAGAAGCAGGCAAAATATAGAAGTAATCTCAGAAAACCTTCATATAAACTCCGACCAAGGATATAGAGGATTGGATTTTGTAAACAAAAAAAATATTTTTGAAATTAGAAATAATAATTTTACTTTTTATAATAACAAAACTTTAAGTGGTTATGGGTATTTATCCTTTAAAGCATTTTTGGATAAAATATATTTTAATAAAGATAATAAATCACTAGCTAGTATTGAGCAAAATTTTTTTTGCAGCAATGTTCTGGATATTGTAAGAAAACAATTAAATGAAAATTAATTATACAGAGCTAAAAAAATACTTTATTAAAGCTATGATATCAAATAAATGTCCTAAAGTAGTTGCAGATGATGTTTGTGATGCCCTCATCAATGCTAGCTTAATGGGTATAGATTCTCATGGAATAAATTTATTTGAGACCTATATAAATAATATCAGAAATAAAAGGATCAAATCCAAAAATAAAATAAAATTTAATAAAAAAAAAACTTTTTTATTGGTTGATGGAAATAATAATTTTTCGCATTTTGTGGCTCAAAGGACTTTGGAAAAAGCATACAAAATAGCAAAAAAAAACGGTATTTGTCTTGCAAGTGTAAGTAATGTAGATCATTACGCAGCTGCTGGAATTCATGGTTATAATTTCTTAGAAAAAAGAAAATTAAATAATTTATCCATCATGTCATTTACAAATGCCGACTCTCTTGCAACATCAACATACCCTAAAAAAAGATTTTTTGGTACTAATCCGATAAGCTACGTTTTACGGAGGAGTCAGGGCAAATATATATATATTGATATGTCAACAACACAGATAACTTTTAATAAAGTAAAAAATATAAGAAAAGCTAATTCATACTTAAGTAATAATCTAGCAAGAGATAAATTTGGAAAAATTACAAAATATCCGTCAAAAGTTTTTTCTCTGGAGCCTATAGGTGGTTATAAAGGTTTTGTTTTAGGATTATTGGTTGAGCTGATGACATCTGGTATAACTGGTTCAAACGTTTCAAATCAAATCCTTCCAATGTACGGTGAAGACCAAAAATCATTCAGAAAAATTTCACAATGCTTCATTCTATTTAATTTTGATATTTTAAAGACAAATGGATTTGACAATATTTACAAACAAATGGAAAAAAATTTACCAAAAAAATACTTTAAGCTAATACCTGGTAACAAAGAAATGGATATGCTTACATATCGAAAAAAAAATGGCATACCTATTGATAATGAATATTTAAAAATAATAAAAAATTTATAAATAATGACTTATAAAATTTCTGTATTAATAAGATCTCGTAATGAAAGCAAGTGGATAAAAAATTGCATAAGCAGTCTTTTAAATCAAACTATCGTACCAGATGAAATTTGTGTTTTAGATAACAAAAGTAACGATGGAACAATAGAAATAATTAAATCATTAAAAAAAGTCAAAGTTTTTAATTATAACAAAAACTATCTTCCAGGAAAAATGTTAAATTATGGTATATCTAAAACTAAAGGTGATTATATTTTAATTATAAGTGCCCATTGTTTACCATATGACAAATTTTTTTTAGAGAAATTGATTAATCCATTATTAAAAAATAAAAATATTTGTGCATCTTATTCAAGACAAATACCTTTTAGTTTTAGCGATCCATCAACAATAAGAGATTTAATGTTATTATATGGGTCTGAAGATAAGTTGCAAAAAAATGACCCTTTTTTCAATAATGCTAGTAGCTTGATAAGAAAATCTGCTTGGAAAAAGAATAAATTTAGTAATAAAACAACTAATATGGAAGACCGTTTATGGGCTAATGAACAACAACAACAAAATAATTATATTTTTTATTCTTCTAAAAGTATCGTGTATCATCATCATGGATTTCATCAGGATAATAATAAAGAAAGATTAATTAATACCAGCAAAGCTATTTTGAAAAATCAGAAGAATTTTTCTCTTAAAATAGGAAGAATGAATATTAAACTAAAAGACTTTTTGCCTGTATTTTTCTTAAAAAAAACAGATAATCAAAAACTAAAAAAATTTATAAAAAAAATAGAAAAATATAAATTTTCTAGAATTTTAGTTTTTTCTGAATACAAAATTAAAATAAAGAAAAAAAATTATATATTTTTTTTAAGAAATAAATTTGAGATTAATAAAGAATTATACCTAAGTGATGTTATTGAAATATACAAAGAAAAAATATTAATGCACATAAAATCTTATGAGTACCTCTTAATTTTTGATGATAATTTCGAAAAACTCTCTAAAAGTTATTTAAGTTCAACACTAAAAATAATAAATGATGAATTCCCTGACTCTATTTTTCCCGTTAAACCAACAAGGCAACCAGTTTTTTCAAAAAAAGACGGGAAAATAATAAGAATAGATAACTATAATGTGCTAAAGAAAAATTTCTCTCCGTTGTACATTGCTCAAAGAGGTGATGGTACAGCTATACATGTATCAAACCTTTTTAAAAAAGATAAATTTGGAGGAAAAACAAATATTAATATGGTTTAAGATGAATATTGGGTTAGTTATAGGAAAAAAAAATAGCGTTGGTATTCCAGGTAAGAATTTAAGAAAAATTTTAGGGAGACCGTCTGCAGAATATGCTTTTATTGCAGCAAAATACGCAAAATTAGATCAAATATTTGTTTCAACAGATTGTAATAAAATTATTCGAGTTGCAAAAAAATATAATTCAAAAATAATTAATAGACCAAGGAAACTGTGTATGCCAGATTCATTAACTGAAGATGTTTTGGTTCATGCTTATAAAGAAATTGGAAAAGTTGTAGATATAAAAAAAATTAAATCAATAACATTATTATTTTGTAATAATCCGGCAATCGATGTTTTAAAATTAAAGAAAGCTATAAAGTTTATTAATAATACTAAATATTTTGACTCATGCTTTTCAGTTGCAAATTATGATATGTTTAGTCCTATTAGAGCGCGAACACTAGATAAAAAAAAAACTATAAAACCGTTTACAAATTTGAAAAATTTTAAATTTAAATATTCATCTATTAGAGGCAAAGGAAGAAAAGCCTATTTTTGCGATTTTTCAATTCAAGTTATGAAAAAAATTTGTTTTGAAAAAATGAATGAGGGTAATCCACCATGCAAATGGCAAGGTAAGCGATCAAAAGCTATATTTGTAGATTATGGATTTGATGTAGATGCAGATTGGCAATTTGTAGTTATAGAGCACTGGTTAAAACAAAAAGGTTTTACTGAAAAAAAAATACCTTGGAAAAAAAAATAAATAATGATCTTAGTAACTGGATGTGCGGGTTTTATAGGATTTCATACATGCTTAAATTTACTAAAAAGAAGAAAAGATAAGGTTATAGGAATAGATAATTTAAACAACTATTATGATGTAAATTTAAAAAAAGAAAGATTAAAAATTTTAAAAAAAAACAAAAAATTTTTTTTTAAAAATTAGACTTGGGAAATAAAAAGGAAATTCTTAATTTTATTAAAAAAAAAAATATAAAATATGTTATACATCTTGCCGCCCAAGCAGGGATAAGATATTCTTTAAAAAATCCTAAAAAATATTTTGATAGCAATATCTTGGGATTTTTTAATCTTTTAGAGAGTTTAAAAAATAAAAAAATTGAACATTTAGTTTTTGCAAGTTCAAGTAGTGTATATGGTAATAAAAAAAAATTTCCGATTTTAGAAACAGATACAACAGATAAACCAATTCAATTTTATGCATCAACAAAAAAAACTAATGAAATTATGGCATATACATTTAGCTCATTAACTAAAATACCAGCAACTGGTTTAAGATTTTTTACTGTATATGGTCCTTGGGGAAGACCTGATATGGCTTTTTTCAAATTTGTAGAAAATATAAAAAAGAATAAAAAAATTGAAATCTACAATAAAGGTAATCATGAAAGAGATTTTTCGTATATTGATTATATAGCTGAAGGTATTGTAAATTCTTTAGAAAATTCAAATTCCATTCATCTTCATAAAATGGGTCAAGTACCATTCGAAATATATAATCTTGGAAATGGAAAGCCAGTAAATCTGATGAAATGTGTTAAAATTATAGAAAATATAATGAAAAAAAAGGCCAAAAAAAAATTTTTAAAAATTCAATCGGGAGATGTTGTCAAAACGTATGCTGATATAAAAAAAGCTAAAAAAGATTTAAAACTTAAAACTAATTTCTCTATTTCTAGAGGATTAAAAAATTTTATAGAATGGCATGGAAGGAACTACAAATAAAAAAAAGATATTTTGTGTAATATTAGATTTTCATAGGATCAACGCATTTAAAGATAATATTCTTTTTCATGTTGAAAATTATAAAAATTTAACCCCAAAAGATACGGAATTTTATATTGTTAATGTTTCAGGTTTAGAGTTTTTTTCAAATAAAATAGATATAAGAAATAAATTAAATAACTTAAATTATTTTGAACCAAATTCATTTATTGAATTATTTAATTTTTTTAAAGAAAGAAATGCAGTTGGTGTTGTTAAAATATTAAATAATTTAAAAAATCTTCACCTTCATATAATTTTTAAAATTTTAAAAATTAAATATATAATAGTTGGTAATATAGGATATTTCCCTGTTGAACATCAAATAATTAAAAAAAATTTAATACAGAAATTATATTCATTTATTAATGTCAAATTTCAATACTACTTATTTAGAATTTTTTCTATTATTGGAATTGTTTCAAAAGTTGAATATTTTTTCTTTTCAAGCAAAAATTTTGAGGATAATTTTAATAGGACATTTTCAAAAAAAGTTGAAAGATTGGTTCCGTTTTTAAGTTTTTCTTTATATAAAAATTTAATAAGAGTAAACAGTCTCTACTATGATAATTTTTTGAAAGATAAAAATATTCAAAGTAAGGAATTTATAGTTTTTTGTGATAGTGGATTTGACCATAAAGATAGAATAAATGTTGAAGGTAAAATTTCAGATGAAGATAGAGAAAAATATTATTCAAACTTAATTGTTTTTTTTAGTAAATTAAAAAAAAAATATAATAAAAAAATAATTTACTGTTTACATCCCAAAGTTAAGTATCCTTACTCAGAAAATTTTAATAAAATTAAAAAATTAGTTGATATTAAGAAATATGAAACCGAAAATTATATTTCCAGATCTTGCATAGTTATTTTTTTTTCGTCTTTACTTGTTAATTATGCAGTTATGCATAAAAAAAAAATAATTGTTATAAATAGTAAATATCTAGGTACTTTTTTTACCAATAGGAATAAGAATTATATTTCAAAAATAAATTTACAAGAAGTAAATATAGATAATATTCACAATATAAACTTAGATGAAGTTGATGACGGAACTGAAAAAAAAATTAATGAATATGATTTTTATATAAATGAGCATCTAATTTCTCAAAAAAATTTTTCTAGTAATGAACAAATAAGAAATATAATAAACGATAAAATGTTTAATTAAAATTTAAAATTATTAATGGAATTAATCTCTAAATTTTATATGTATACTTTATTATATTAAAATATTCTCTAGCAAATTTTGCTCTATAAAATAAATATCTTTTTTTTAAAATCTTTAAAGATTTGTTGGTATCTTTTTGTTTAATTACTTTTAAAATTATTTTTGATAGCTCAACGTGATTATAAGGATTAAAAAAGTACGATTTAACTGGCTTTTGTTCTCTATGTACTTTGATATCAGATAATAAAACTTTCCTGTTTAAAATTTTTGCCTCCTCAACTGAAGTGCTCCAGCCCTCAAAAAAAGATGGATTAATTAATGCTTTTGATCTGTACATCAAATTTATAAGATTTGAATAAGGTATTTTTCCCAGGTATAAAAAAAATCTTTGTAATTTTTTTTTTTTAATTTCATACATAATATTTTTATAAACACTTTGATCAGTTTGTGATTTTTTATCCCCAGTAAATATTATTTTAAATTTAGTGTTATTAGATTTTAATTTATTTACAGCTTTTATTATCACTAAGTGATTTTTATGTTTCCAAAATTGATTTGGTACTAAAAAATAATTTTTGACTTTATATTTATTTAAATTTTTTTTTTTCAAATAATTAAAATCTAAATTTGGAACAAAATTTAGCTTTTTATAATTTATTTTTTTATATGTAAACTTTTTTAAATCTTGAACTGAGCTATTACTGCTTAAGAGAACAACTGAGGAATTTTCAACAATGTTATTATAAAGATTATTTCTTCTAGTTATCTCCTTATTGCTAAAGTTCATGGGATAATTGATATGTTGAAAATCTGGTGTCCAACATATTGTTTTACAATAATAAGATGGTTTATAGTGAGAAATAATATCTATCTTATACTTTTTTATAAAATATAAAATAATAGGATCATATTTTTTTAAAATTCTTCCAATTATTTTCCTAAAGAGATTTAAAAAACCTGCTTCTGAAAATAATCTAGAGTCAATAATTTCAATATTCTTAAGTTTAATCTTTTTTAATTTATTACATATTTTCTTTGAAGAAATAACTTTTACTCTTACAAAATTATCATGATATTCATTAATTGCAGTAAGAAGTGATCTTAAATAATTTTTTTCTCCTTCCCAAGAACCGAGACTTTCAAAAAAAAAGGCTACAACAATTTTTTTATTTTTTTTTGAGGTTATATTTTTCATAGACTATTTATAATGTTTATTAAACCATTTAATATACTCGTTTATACCTGTTTCAATTTTTACCTTTGGAAACCAATTATATGTAAAAATTTTTTTGTTATTCGAGATTAAATTTTTAGGATCACCTTCCCTGGTTTTAAAATTAAATTTTGGGATAATTTTTAATTTATTTTTTTTTAAAAATAAATTTACAATATATCTGTTTTTCACAGGTTTTGGGGCACCAATATCTAAGGTTACTAATTTATTTCTTTTTATATAAAGTTTTTCTATTGCCTGAATTAGATCATTAATATGTAGCCAAGATCTCTGTTCATTACCATTACCATAAAACTCAAAACTTCTATTTATTAATTTATTACAAATATCCCAAAAAAATTGTTTCTTTAAACCTTTTCCATAAACAGAAAATAATCTCATAATTATAAATTCAAATTTATATTTCTTTGAGTAATATTTGCATAATTTTTCAACTTTTAGTTTATTTTTTCCATATGGAGATATTGGCTTGAGTTTTCTTTTGCTATTTCCATAAACAGCAGCTGAGGAAAAAATATAAATTAGAGGTTTTTTTTTGTTATTTATAAATTCTTTTAATAAATATTTAGTTGTTAAATAGTTTTTTTTAAAATCTAGTTTAGGATTCTTAAAAGACTCTGAGACAGAACTTGGGCCCGCACAATGAAAGATTATATCTGGATTAATATTAAACTTATTCAATTTTTTATTTTTAGGTAGATTATTTTTTTTTAAGATATCTTGGTCAAGATAAATTGTTTTATATATTTTATTTTTTTTTTTAAAATAATCATTTAAATTTTTTCCAATGAAACCTTTACTGCCAGTGATTAATATTTTTTTATTTTTTATCATCTACTACAATGTTCCGTAATGTTTACTTTAAACTTCAATAAAATCCGAAATTTCTATTTTATCGACTTCCTTTACTATTCTTCCAAGGCCATCTCTCTTTTCAGAAAATGAATTTATATGAAAACATTGTTTTGGGGTTTGAGGTTTTACATTATTATTCTTAATTTTATCTTTTTTAACAAAAAAGGCATTGTTACCATTAGAATTTGTGCCAACTAGTTCATAACCTTTTTCTTTTCCAAGTTTACAAAGTGCACTTAATGATGCCCCGTAAACATTTTTTTTTGAATTATTATCTCTTTTAAAATTACTATTATACGGAATTGTTAGTGAGCTATGATTTCCTAACCTTGCGTTATATTCTACAATAATAATATCAGGATCTACTAAATTTATGGAATTCCATATCCAGTAATCATTTCCATCTATATCTATTGATAATATTCCAATTTTGCCTATGAAATTATTTTTTTTTAATATTTCGTTGATATTTTCTTTAGTGATAAATTCATTTATTACTTTTAGATCATGCTTCCAATAATAGTATTGATTTTTTATATGGTCTATATTTTCTAATGAAGAATCAATAATCAATCCTGACCAATTATTATTTTCCATTAAAAATCTTGTATTGGCCTCCTCATAATTTTCTACTCCAAATTCAATGAATTTGTTACAGGATAAATTTATATTTTTTATTAAAAATTGAATTATTCCATCTTCACCAAATTGAGAAAAAACTTTAAATTCATAATCATTTAAATTTCCAGACTTTAAAGAGTCGTTGTATTTTGAAATTTTTTTACCATTTAGTACTTTTAAATCTTTAATATTTTGCTTTATTTCATCTAATCCTAAAAAATTTTGAATTTTTTTAGAAAATATTTTAAAGAGTCTCATTCGTTATTCTAACATTCTAAAATAATTGTTATTATTATATTTTTTCCATTTTAGAGTTTTCTACCTTGTATACTTTATCACATATTTTTAAAATCGATTTTTTGTGGGATATAATAAATATTGTTTTTTCTTTGGATAAATTTTCTACCGCATTGATAAAGTTATTTTCGGTTTTTTCATCAAGGGCACTCGTTGCTTCATCAAATACAAATATTTCTGGATTTTTGTACAATAGCCTTGCGATTCCAATTCTCTGTCTTTGACCGCCTGATAGTTGTTTTCCATCTTCACCAACTTTCGTATTTTGTCCATCCTCTAAGGACTGAACAAATAAGTCTAATTGTGCTCCTTGGATTGACTGTAAAATTCTATTATCTGATATTTTTTCTTCGAGAAGATGAAAAGCAATATTTTTTCTTAGACTATCTGAATTTAAGAATACTTTCTGTGGTACATAACCTATGAAAGAGTGCCAAGATTTTAAATTTAAATTAATATTTTTTCCGTCTACTAAAACTTCTCCCGAGGAAGGTTTTAATAATCCAGTTAAAATATCAACAAATGTTGTTTTTCCAGAACCAGTCGATCCAATAATACCAATTTTTTCTTTTTTTTTAAAAACTAAATTAATGTTTGATAGTACCTTATGATCCCTTGAAGGATACGAAAAAAAAACATTTTTAAAAACAATTTCATTTTCAAACTTTAAAGAGTTATCAAAATTTATTTCTTTATCATCGTTAATTTCATAATTTGAGTTTTGTAGCTCATTAAAAATTACATCGAATGCTGCTTTGTGGAGATTATAGTTTATAAAAGCAACTGATAATTTTGTAAAAGATGGATATGCCCTCAATAAAACCCCCATCAATATTGTTAATGAAGTAATAATTTCTACAGGTTGGTAATTTAGTTTTAAGAAAAAATACATGATAGTTATGACAATTGATATAACTATGAATTCAATAAATAATTTTGGTAAATTATTTAGAAGTGCATAATAATAATTTGTTTTCTTCAAAAGTATCGAGTTATTTAAAAAATCTCGTTGAATTTTGGTCTCAGCATCATTGACTTTTATTTCCTTTATACCGCCTAGTGCCTCAATAATAATTTTATAATTTAAAAATGAAAAAAATTGGCGTCTTTTACCAATTTGGCGGATCTGATTTCTTAAAACAGTCAAAAAAAACAAAATAAGTAAAAATAAAATTGAAATTAGAAGAATAATAAATCCTGGTTGAAAAAAAATTAATAAAGCAAAAAGACCAGATAATATAAATATATCTAAAATTATATTTAAAACCGCACTGGTAAACCCTATAGTGGCTGCATGCACCTCTGAATTAAGATTTCTTATAAATTTTGCAGATTCATTATTTAAATGAAATAAATAATCAGAATATAAATACTTTTTAAATACTTTATTCAAAATATTTGTAAAAAAATTTGTTATAAAATTTATTTGAAAATGAGATAAAAAAACAAGAAAAGAAGTTTTTATCCCGTATATGATTAAGAAAAAAAATAAAAAATTTTTAAAATTTAAATAGTTGATAATAAACTCAAGGTTAAATTTAGATAATAATTGAAAAGTATAATTACCACTATCTAGAATAATACTTACTAATGGTATTAACAATGAAATTGAAAACATCTCAAAAAAGGTCCCTATTATTATGAAAAATATTAATAAAACAAAGTTGACTTTGTTTTTTTTGTCAAATAATGACCATACTTTTTTAAAGTTTTTTAGAAACATTGTTTTTAAATTTTATTACTTTTTTAAAATTAACCATTTCCCTGTCGATATTTCATCTTCCCATGTAGAATCTATTATTTTTACATCTGAATAAATTTTTTTACATAAATCTATCCACCATCTTGGGGAGTTGTTAAAATAACTCTGGTAATTATTTATCCAACCTTCATCTTTGTTGGACTTAGAGACTGGTATCATATGAAATCCCTCAAACTTTGTTACTCTTTTACTAGATTCTAAAAACTTGATTATTCCATCTTCAGTAAAATGCTCTAAAGACCCAATAGAATAACAATAGTCAAATTCATTTTCTTTATAAGGAAGATTTGTTGCATCACAAATTTTTAATTTATTTGAATCTATGCCTCTTTCAATACATTTTGAAATTAATAATTCTGAAATATCACAACCAAATATTTGACTCTCGTTATTTTTTTTTAAAATTTCAATAACCTTTCCAGTGCCACATGCAATATCTAAAATATTTGTTTTTTTTCCATGTAAAAGGTGTTGAATTTCAATCCATGCATTTCTTTCTCCCCACTCGTCAAGTATTTTTGCCATTTCTGGGTTGTAATAGAGATCTAATTCTTGTTTTGACGGTCTTTGAACATATTTTTTTTTATTCAGTTTCTTTTTTATCTTAATTATTGCATCTAATAAAATAGGTGGAAAAAATAATTTAATTAATTTTTTTAACATTTTAATTAATCAAAGATTTCAAAGTATTAATTATTTTTTTTTCAAAACTTAAGTTGTAAACATTATTAAAAACATACTCGTCAGCTTTCTTATTTATTAATATTTTTTTTGGATGAATTATTGGTTTATCGATATTTGATTTTGATAAGACAGATTTAATTCCAATTTTTTTTGTATTGGTCCCTGTTTTCTTAAAACCTAGGTTTTTGACTAAATTTATTTTTGGGGTAGCTGTAAGCATTTGATTTTTCCACATAGACATTAGCATATAAAATGCCCAAGACTTTAGTTCTCCACTTTTTATATCCTTGAACATTTGTCTCCAGTACTTTCTTTCTTTTTTATTTTCACAAATTTTATCGAATTTTTTTGAATTTAGATATTTATCCCAATATTCATCATTATCATTATACATTTTCCAAGTTTCACTCCATGCAGCCCATCCCCATATGTGAGAATATTTTGAAAAATAATATGTTTCTTTTAATTTCATTTTCTTATTTTGAAAACAATTACCTGTTATAAATTTTACCTTTTTAGATTTATTGTAATAATTTAACAAATTCTCACAAAAATAAAAAAAATCTTTAGATGGTAAACAATCATCTTCTAAAATTATAGCAGATTTTGTTTTAGAAAAAACCCATTTAAGTCCTTTGGTAAATCTTTTTTTCAAACCTAGATTTATTTTACTAAAATTTGAATGAACTCTGCAGTTCCAATTTATATTTGAAATAATTTTTCTTACTTTTAAACAATTAATTATATCCTTTTTATTATTTTTCCTAGGACCATCCATAACCAAGAAGATCTTAATAGGTTTAATTTTTTTTATCTCTGCAAAAACTTTTTTGGTTTCACTTGGTCTATTAAAACAAAATAAAACTACTGGTGTATTAAACATTTATTTTAGAAAAATTTGTAAGGATTTTCTCTAGTATAAAAAGAAACACTATCTCTAATTTGTCCGGTAATAGCATCACCTCTTCTGTGAAATCCATGAGTGTTTGCAATTAAAAAACTATTTTTTTCACAGTCAAATTCTATTTTATTCTCTTCAAGTTTTTTTGATAAATTTTTATCAGTAAAAAAAGCTGTAAAATCTTTATCAATTGAATTTTTAATTGAATTATAATATTCCCATATTAATCTTCTTATTGACAAACGATTAGAACCTTTTAAGTAATTAAAAGGACCATTTTTTTTTTTTACATCTGTAAGATAAACCCATGCTTTGTGAGTATTATGAAAAGTGTCTACGTGCCAGTGAGAATTAGCGTCATTTTTTAATTGATCATTAGTTATAACTCTTTCCAATCTCATGTATAACATGACTTTTTTTTTTCTCTCTGCAGATTGAAAAAAATTATAAATTTTTTTATCTTTATAGAGAGAATATAACTCTGGATATAAGATTTTATTCTCATTGTTGTCTTCAAACTCAAACAAAATGTAATTTATTGAAGAATTTTTTTCTAAGTAATTTTGTGCGTAAGTATTTCTACCTTTTTTCTCTTTCTCGATTATGTTGTTAAATTCTTCCTTAATTTTCAAAAATTTTTCTTCAGACAAAAATTTATCAATCATTAAATAACCATTTTTATAATATTTTTGCATTTTTTTTTCTGAATAAAAAAAACCTAATAAAAAATATATAAACTTAGAAAGAAGATATCTAAATATTTGTAAGCCAAAAAAATTAAGTAAAAAGGAGTTAATGGTTTTTTTTGTTGTTAGAAAATTAAAAAATTTTAATTGTTTAATTTTTATTGTAGAGAACATGACTTTATTACAAACATTTATAAAAATAATTTATATCAAGGGATTTCTATAATACAATTTATTTAATTAAAATAATTAATAACTTTTAGGAGAAATATTGAATATATTTATCGTAGATACAGAATTTATATCAATAAGTAAAAACAAGTCATCTTTTAAACAACTTATTAAATTTAAAAAAATTAAATTTCCGGAAATATTTCAATTTTCAATGATTAAAATAAGTGATTTTGATAAGTTAAAAATATTAAATAAGTATAATTTCTATATTAAAACTAAGCAAAATATACCTGATAGATTAATAAAGCTTACAAACTTAAATTTAAGTAAATACTCAAAAGCTA
Source organism: uncultured Pelagibacteraceae bacterium (assembly GCA_902576785.1). GTDB lineage: Bacteria > Pseudomonadota > Alphaproteobacteria > Pelagibacterales > Pelagibacteraceae > Pelagibacter. Next base: position 110,039 of record CACGWC010000001.1, read on the forward strand.
TTTATTTTAAAGATTTTTTAAAAAGAATAAATAAAATTATAAAAAATAAATCATTAATTATATGTAATGGCAAAGATTTAGAATTACTTAATATGAACACAAGTTTTAATAATGAAAAAAAATTGAAGAAAAATATAAATTTATTAAATTTAAGAACATTCTTAAAAAAGGAAACTGGGATATCCATTGAAACAGAAAAACTAAAAAAATATTTCCAAATTAAAAATATTAAAAATGTACATAATTCTTTGGAGGATTGTAAAATAATTTTAATTTCACTTAAAAAACTTAAAAAAAAAAAGTATTATAATCTTTATAATAAAATACAAAAAAATCTTGAAGAAATAATAATCTAGCTAAGATAATATTTTGAAATGTTTTCTAACTAATATCTTTCCTATATAATATTTAATTTTATAAACATAATAAGAATAACAAATTAAAGATTCTATATTATTTTATCTTATTAAAGCACTCTTTCTTAAAAAACTAATTATTTGTTCTTTGTTTAATTTTTCCGCTATTTCTGAATTTAAAGAATTAGCAAAATTATATGATTTTACTTTTTTTAAATTTTTACTTTTTAAAATAATAAAATCTTTATGAATTTCTATTCTTTTTTGCTCATTTTTTGTTGCAAGTTCTTCATATAATTTTTCACCTTCTCTACGGCCTTTAATAATTATTTTTTTTTTAAACTTAAAATAATCTTTTATCGCTAAAGCTAGATCATAAATTTTTATAGAATTCATATTTTTTATAATAAATATTTCTTTGCCATTCATAATTTGAATAGCAAGCAAAATTTTATTTACAGCATAACTTATAGTTATAAAAAATCTCGTCATATTTTTACTTGTAACTGTTAAATTGTGATTATTTTTAATTTGGTCTAAAAATTTTGGAAGAACAGAACCACGTGATCCAATTATATTTCCAAATCTAATAACTGAAAACTTTGTTTTGTTAATTTTATTTGCATTTAGTATTAATTTTTCTGCAAGTAACTTGGTTTTGCCCATTTCGGATTTTGGGTTAACAACTTTATCTGTACTTATAAAAAGAAATTTTTTTACATTATGTTTAATTGCAGCTTTAATTAAGTTTTTTGTTCCACTTATATTGGTTTTTTTTGCTTCTCCTGGATTATATTCACAAATAGGTACATGTTTCATGGCAGCAGCATGAATGATGATATCTACCTTTTTACAAATCTCTTCACATCTTTTTGGATCTCTAATATCTCCAACAAAGTATCTGATTTTATTTTTTTGCATGTTTATACTTAATTTTTCATTTTTCTTTGACAAGTTTTCTGAAAGTTTATAAATACCATCTTCGTCATTACTCATTGCTCTAACAACTTTACAATTAAATTTGAGTATTTTTTCAGTAATTGCTGATCCAATTGAACCTGAAGCACCAGTAATAAGTATTGTTCGATCGTTATAAAATTTTTTATTCATAGATAAAAGATAATGAACTATTACAATAGAATATTATAAAAAACAAAAAAATTAATGGAGAATGTAGTATTTAAGTTTGAGTGTGACTCAGGGAAAATAGCTGGCACAGGTCATTTTTTTAGAATTTTAAAATTATATGAATTATTAAAAAAAAAATTTAGAAATAGATTTAATTATTATTTCTTATTCAGTGCCTACGAAGATTCCTTCAAAATAGTAAATAGGTATATAGATAGAAAAAATATTTTATTAAAAAAAAAAAATAATGATAACTTATTTTTTTTAAAACCAAATGACTTAATTATTAACGACACTCCAAAAAAAATTTCAAAATATTTTTTATCTTTTTGTCAAAATAAAAATTTAAAAGATATAATTTTAATAGATCACGATGACATAGATTATAAAAATAATTATTACATAATAAATGGAATATTTTCGCTAAAAAAAAAGTTGAAAAATAAAAAAAATATTTTTCAAGGTATAAAATATATATTACTAGACAAAAAATATTCTAAGGTTAAAAAAAAAATATCAAATAAATTTAATTTATTAATTACTACTGGTGGCTCTGATAATAAAAATATTGTTTATAGATTCTATAAAATTATTAAAGATTTAAAAGATATATCAATTCGAATTGTAATTGGACCTGGTTTTAGAGTTTCAAATCCAGTATTTAATTTATCAAACAAAAAAATTATTTTTATAAAAAATCAGACTAGCCTTCACTCTTATTTTCAAAATACAGACTTATCAATAACTGCTGGTGGCATTTCAATGTTTGAGTCATTGGCTAGTAATAATATTACTCTTGTTACCCAACTTTATAAAAATCAAATATATTCAATTAAAAAATTAAAGAGAATTAAAGCAATACATTTAATTGGAAAAGGAAATAAAATATTTAAAAAAAAACTTGTTCTGATAATAAAGAAATATCAAAAAATTAAAAATAACGGGAAACTTAAAAAAAATAATGATTTAAGATATATAGATGGAAAATCTATGTATAGAATTGAAAAAATTTTATTTAAAATTATAAAAAAAAAATTACATAAATGAAAAAAATTTATAAACTATCAGAGCCATATATAGATAATAAAGAAATTAGAAATGTAGTTAAAGTTTTAAAGTCTGGATGGCTTACTTCGGGACCTTTGACTCTAAAACTAGAAGCGCAAATTAGAAAAAAAATAAAAACAAAAAATGTAATTGCTGTAAATTCAGCTACTAGTGGTATTTTTATATGTTTAGTAGCAATGGGAGCCAAAAAGGGTGACGAGGTAATCACTCCATCAAATACATACATATCAACAATTAATACAATTTATAATTTAGGACTGAAAATTTCTTTATGTGATATTGAGCTTTCAACAGGCAATGTCAACGAAGCTGAGTTCTCAAAAAAAATTACAAAAAAAACCAAATTTTTTATACCAATCCATAATGGAGGAAATCCACTTAATTTAAATAAACTGGTCCAAATAGCAAAAAAAAATAAAATTAAAATTATTGATGATGCTGCAACTGCTTTTGGGTCAAAAATAAATAACAAATATGTTGGTTCTTTTAATGATACTGTTACAGTTTTTAGTCTCCATGCAAATAAACTAGTTACGAGTGGTGAAGGTGGTTTTATTACTACAAATAACAATAAATTAGCAAAAAAAATCAGAATATTAATAAATTCTGGCCTTGATAAAGATACTTGGAATAGAAAAAATACAAAGAACTATAGAATTTTAAATGTAGGTTTGCCAGGCTATAAGTTTAATTTTAATGATATTTTATCAAGTATAGCAATTATACAAATAAAAAAAATTGACAAAATAATTAAATACAGAAAAAAATTAAAAGATAGGTATTTAAAAAAGTTAAATTCTCTTATAACAAATAGAATAATAGAAATTCCATCTGTAAGTAAAACTGACATAAGTGCTCTATATAATTTTCTTATCTTATTTAAAAAAATAAACGTAAGAGATAAAGTGGCTAAATTTCTTCAAAAAAAAAAAATTTACTCTACAATTCATTATACTCCTGCGCATAAACATTCGTTCTATAAAAAAAAATTAAATGGATCAAATTTGATAAATACTAATTATTTTTTTAAGAATAGTCTAAGTCTACCATTTCATAACAATTTAACTTTAAGAGACATTGATTTTATAACCTTTCAAATAAAGAAATTTTTTAATGAAAAAAAATAAGTGCTATATTATTGCTGAAATTGGTATAAACCATAACGGAAGTATAAAAAAAATAATTAAACTTATAAAACTAGCTAAATTGGCTGGTGCAGATGCAGTAAAATTTCAGCTATTTAAAGCTGAAACTCTCGCAGATAAAAATGATTTAAAAAAATATAAACTTTTTAGAAACAGGCCTAATCAGACATTATATGAAATGTGGAAATCAGTATCTTTAAAAAAAAAATGGTTAAAGAAAATCGAACACATAACTAAAAAAATAAAAATTGATTTAGGATTTAGTATATTTGATCAAGAGAGCTTAAAATTAATTCAAAGTATTAAAACTGATTTTGTTAAAATTGCATCCTCAGATATAACTGATTTATTTTTACTTAATCAAATTAAAAAAACCAAGCCAAATCATGTCATTATGTCTACTGGAATGGCTTCAAAAAATGAAATTATTTTTGCTTTTAAATTATTCAAAAAAAATATTACATTATTGCATTGCGTTTCTCTTTACCCAACTAACTATAATGAATTAAATTTAAATAGAATGAAAAAATTACTATCAATAACAAAAAATGTTGGATTGTCAGATCATTCTATTGGTGTAATTGGATCAATTAAAGCTATAAATTTAGGAGCGAGAATTATAGAAAAACACTTTACTTTTAGCAAAGATGCCGATGGTCCTGACCACAAAAGTTCCGCTGACTTTAATGATTTAAAAATAATTTGTGATTTTGCAAAAGAAAATAAAAATATGGAAGGATCAGGCAAAATTGAACCATCAAAAAAAGAATTAAAAATGAGAATTTTTGCCCGAAAAAGTATGTTTGCAAAAAAAGATATACAAATTGGGGAGAGGTTCACTGAACAAAACATAACATGTAAAAGACCGGGATATGGGATTGAAGCAAATAAATATTATAAAATTTTAGGTAAAAGAAGCAAAAAAAAATTCAAAAAGTTTGAAATAATTAAGAATTAAACTTCATAGTTAACAAGTCTTTCTTTTTTGTTTTAAAAAATTTTGATTTAATTATTTTCCATCCAAATCCCATATAAAGCTTAATAGAATTTTTGTTTGCTAACAAAAAAGCTTTTTTATCTAAATTTAAAATTTCATTCATAGATTTAGAAATTAGCATGCTTGATATACCTTTTCCTCTATATGACTTTTCAACTATAAAACTATCTAATAATAAACACTTGATATTATTGATTTTTATGTTTTTTAGACAATTGTATCCTATAAGTTTATTTTTATTATAGAGAAGAATATGCTTATCATTAAATTTGTAGTTCTTATAAAAAAATTTTTTTTGGGAATTTAATGAATATTTCCAATAACTTTTTTTTAATAATAAAATTTTTGTCAGTTCATTTCTTTTGATTTGTCTTGTTTTTATAACTTTAAAAGAAAAATAATTATTATATATTGTAATTTTTTTTATTTCTTTGCATAGAATATTCCATTTTGTATTTAAATTTTTTGTGTCAAGTATTCTTTTTAAAGCTAAGTAGTCCTCAATAAAATCTAGAGTACATCTTAAATGGTATTTTTTTTTTTTAAAATATCTATTTAATTTAAATTGAGCATTTTTTTTATTAAATATAGAAGTTACATGCTCATTATCAAAATTAGATTTGCTCTTGGAATTTTTCAAAAGCTTTTTATTAAAAATTTCTACTGATATACCATAAGGTAAATTATTTTTTTTATAATCTATATATAAATAATTTTTATTCGATTTTTTAAAATTATTTAACAACATTGAAATTAAGCTAGAGTCTATAAAAAGATTGTCGCCAGTGATTCTTACGATTGTATCGAAATTTTTTTTTTCTAAATATTTTAGAAATCTTTTTTTTACGTTTTCCAAACTTCCTCTGAAAAAATTTAATTTATATCTTTTTAATGTATAAGATAAAAAGTCATCACTTTTATGATTTGAAGTCAAAATAGATGTAAAGTATTTTTTAGAAACGACTCTTTTATAAAGATAGACAATAGATGGAATTTTTTTTATTAACAAAAAGCACTTATTAGGAAGTCTTTTTGAAGATGATCGTACTTGCAAAAGAACTATTGCTTTCATAATTAATGTTAATTAGCCGTATCTTATTAATTTACATTTTTTAGATAGGTTGTTTCCATATACTCTAAATTTTTTAGAGTTCACATAATCTTTATAAACTTTAATTATCATTTTATTCCTTTTCTTTGAAAACTGTTTTAAAAAAATCTCATAAATTTTTTTTGGATAATTTGGGCCAAATTTAATTATTTTATCTTTAAACCCATCTATCAAACTGTATTCCATTAAAAATCTCATTAAATAGTAGATATGTAAATTTTTTTGTATTTTTTTTATTTTAACTAAAGGAACTTTATCTAAATTAGTGATTATTTTTTTGTAATGTTTCATATCTCTCGGATAAATATTAAAATTAAAAAGTTTATGTGGACCAGTTTTTGATGCATTAACTACTGGTATGCCAAATAATGGATATTCATGTCCAATAGAACCATAAACAGTGAGTATAATATTTATTTTTTCCTCTATTAATTGATTATTTGTTACATCAATAGGAAGAATATTAAATTTGGGATATTTTTTTGCAAAATACTTAATATATTTATAATTAGATTTGTATTCTGATGGATGAAATTTAATATACCACTCATAATTGGTTTTATTAGTACATTTTCCTAAAAAATCTAACCATTCGTAAAAATCTGTAAATAAAAATTTTCCATACACATGGACAGCATCGTTAAATTGGTGGGCTGCAATTAAAACTTTAAATTTTTTTGTTTTAGAAAGAATTTTTTTTTTTGTTATTTTTTGGTTATAAAAATCTTTTTCTGTATATCTATCTAATAATATTTTAATGTCTTTCTTTCCAAGAAATCTCTCATTTAAACTTTTTTTAGCATCTAACAAAAGATTTTTTTGCAAAGAAGGTTTAAAATTTTTAAAAATTTTAAAATAATCTTCAAATCCACAGTGTTTTATTGGATATTTTTTTGATAAATATTTTGGGGTTTCAGCAATACCAACTGTATATACTGGAATATTCTTATATATTGCTATTCTAGGAACAATCCCCATAAAATAAACATGATGACTTATCAAGACTGCTTTAATTTTGTCTTTTTTAAAAAAATTCTTCCAATAGTAATAAAGTGAAATAGCATCTTTAAGAAAGCTTTTAAATTCACTAGAATTTGCGTTAATTGTAATAGTATTCTTGCTTCTCAAAAACTCATCATAAATTAAATCTCCAAGTAATATATTGTCTATTTTTATATCTAGAATATCTTTTTTATTTTTTATCTTTTTAATTATTCTTTCATAATCTTCTTTTTCAGCTGTGGTAAATGATATTTGTGGACTTACAAATTTTTTTACCCCAAAAGACTTATATATTTCATTTATTCCAAATGGGTTATATTGATTAAAAAAATATTTTGTTTTCTGTATAAAATTTAAAAAATATGGTTGATAAGAAACAATCTTAGCTTCATGTTTCTCAGATAATACATTGCTTAAATATGAAAACGGAATAGTTGATGGTTTATAATCATATAGTTCAACCAAAATTATATTTTTATTATTATAATCTTTTATTTTAAAATTTTTTAAGTTGTGATTTATAAATTTATATGTTTGTTTTAAGTTTTCTATAATCATTTTTTTTTAATCAAAAAATTCTTATTTTTTTTCAAACCTGAACTGACAATTTGAAAAGTTTTTTTTAATGAAATTTTACCTATAAAACCTCTTCCGATATTAGAAACTTTATAATATTTTTTTGCTGCTAAATGAAATTTTGTAAAATCAACCATATAAGATTTATTTTTTTTAATAACAAAGATAGTGCTCTTAACTTTTTTTTTACTTTTTCCAATATAGCCATGGAAAGTTTTATCGGTCCTATATTTTACATTTAAATTTCTTTCGAATAGATGGATAAATGTTGATGCAGAGTCCATATTTATATTACAAATTTGTCCATCGAGTTCATAAAATCTTTGAAAGAAACTGTTTTTTCCATAGGCGTTTTCAGTATAATTTTGAGATAAAAACCTTTTATTCTTTCCAATAACAACTACAGAGACATTTGGGTCACTATATAGGGCTGAAGATTTTATCTTTTTTGCATATTCAGATAAATGACCACATATTGATTTAGAGATATTTGGGGAATATCTTTTTTTATTTGTAAAGGAATAAGTAAACGTAGGAAAAGCTAAAGTTCCATTTTTTCCTATAATTTTTAAAAGTTCGTTTATTATAATTTTACATGTTTGATAAATGTCTCTTTTATTTTTATATTGTTTTAATAGACCTAAATCACTATGTATAAATAGGTTTTCATTTTTTTTAATTCCAATATTTTTTAAAGACTTATGAAAATTCTTTGCAGTAAATTTCATTCTTGTTGCTTCTTGCTTATGATCAATGCAAGACCTTTGATTGTTCTAAATTTTCTATTCATAAAATCTTTTTGATCAAATTTAATTTTAAATTTTTTTTCTATACTTACTACAAATTTAACAAATCCCAATGAATCTACATATCCTTTTGCCAAATAATCTATATCAATTTGTTTTGTTTTATTTAATTTTAAATATTTTAATATGAAGTTTAATTCTTTGTCTAAGTTTGACATTAAATTATTCCAATGCATCTAGCTGGAGAACCATCACTATGTTGAATGTTTAGAGGCGCACCAATAAAGTAAAATGTTTTTTTTTTAATTTTTTTTAAATTCGTAAGATATTCAATAATTAAAACATCATTTTTTAAAAATATTTTATGATTTTCACCATCTTTATATTTAGTAAAAGAATTTTTTGGATTATCCGGTTGAGGACTATCAAAACCAACTAATTTAATACCTTTTCTTACTAACCATTTACATAATTCTGAATCGAGGTAAGGATGATCATAAAAAAAATTACTTTTGCCATAATATTTATCTGTCCAATCAAATCTAAAAATTACAATCTTTCCGTTAAAATTTTTAAATCTTTTTTTAACATCCTTTATAGATATGATTGTTTTTTTTAATTTTTTACTGAGATCAATTAAAATGGCATTCCCGCAAAAATGGCTTATGTCGTATTGGTCAATTGTTTTACCATTTTTTATAAAATGTCTTGGCGCATCAATATGAGTCCCTAGATGACTACCAATTTGAATTGTTGACACTTCTCTTTTGTGTGTCTTATGAGTGGCTGACTTGAATCTTTTGAATTTTGGGTGATAGTTTCTATGATAAGTCTGCATACCTTTATGAAACATTAAAGATAAATCGATAATTTTAACTTTTTTTTTCATAATAAATATTGGACAATTTCAAAAATTATTCCACCTGGCGATCTAAAGAAAAAAATTTTCATTTTTTTCCTATTCATTTCATAGTTAAAAATCTTGGATATCTCAATATTGAAATCTTTGCAACTTTTAAAAACTTTATTTATATCACTTGATACAAAACAAAGAGATGTGTATCCGATATAATCTAAATATTCTTTGCCATTATAATTTTCATTAAGATGAAATTTGTATTTTTTTTGATCATAAAAAGAATAAAAATTAATAATATTTTTTTTTTCATCAAGATTAAAAACCTTTCCCCAAAACACAGATTCTTGCTTGATTGAAAGCACACTTAAAAAAAATTTATTTTTTTTAACTTTAATATTATTTGCGCTAAATTTTCTTATTCCATAATAAGTTTTTTCAATAGGAGGTAGATTTTTTTTAATTGAATAAAACCCTATGTGATGATTTTTAATTCTCTTGTAAAGAAATAATTTTTTTTCTTTATGGTTCGGAGCGTACTCTTCATATACTTTATTATATTGAAAAAAATTTTTTTTAAAATTTTTTTTATCTTTAGTGTTGAGACTTAAATGATCAAGACCGAGTATCATATCTATTTCTCAATTTATTTTTATCAATTTTACCAATTCGATTTTTTGGTAATTTACTTAAAAATATGAAGTCATTTGGTATAATTTTTTCTGATATTTTTTTTTTTAAACTTTCAATTATATGTTCTTTTAAAATTTTTTTTTTTGATTTAATAAAAGCTATTGGAATTTCCCCATATAATTTACTTTTTAATCCAACTACTGCCACTTCATTAATAAATTTAATTTTTAACAACTGATCCTCTAAATATTTTGGACTTATGTTTATTCCCTCTTTAATTATAATATCTTTTGTTCTGCCAGTTAATTTTATAAATTCTTTTTTTCTTTCAAATGTATCACCTGAATTAAAATATTCATCTTTATTCATTTCAATTTGATTTTTTTTTTTTAAATAGCCATAGAATTTAAATGGACTCGAAATTAATAAATTTTTTGATGTGTCTTTTTTAATTTTGATTCCGTCTAAAAGTTTTCCACTTCCGAACGATTTATTAATTAAATTTGTTGAAACTAATAGCATTTCACTTGAGCCATAACTTTCAAGACATTTAATATGAAATTTTTTTTTAAATTTATTTTTTAAATGATTATGAAAAGGAGCAGTTCCAACCATTATAAAATTAAGTATATTTTTAATTTTGTTCAACAAATTTTTATTCATTCTCTGCTCATAAATTATATTAATTATTGATGGGGACGCCCAAAAATAATTAATTTCATATTTAATTATATCTTCCCAAAAATTAAAATAATTACTAATTGATGACTTGTTAAAGAGAACTATTTTGTTTCCTGCAAGCAATGGACAAATAATTGAATTTAAAAAACCTGCCATATAATACATTGGAAATAAATGGAGAAAATTTTTTTTTTGCTTAATGCCAATGATTTTATTAAATTTTAACGCATTATTTATTAAATTTTGAGGTGTGTGGCAAACACCTTTGGGGAATGCAGTGGTTCCAGAAGTAAAAAAAATACAAATTTGTTTTTTCAGATTTTTCATTTCATTAGTTTTTTTTTTTAAAATAAATTTTTTGTTTTCAAATTTTAAAATTAATTTAGGCTTACAATAACTGATAATTTTTTTTTTTTCTAAATAAGTCGATTTAAAATTAATTGGTAAAAAAGAATATCCACCCTCAATACAAGCTAGGGCAGCGACGATATAAAAATAAGAGTCTTCTATTTCTACGGCAATTAAATCTTTTGAGTTAATTTTTTTTTTTTTTATTAATTCAATTAGATTTTTTACATCGTTTATCAAACAACCATAGGTTATTTCAGCAAATTGATTTGAAATAGCAAATTCTTTTTTATATTTAACTATTCTATTTAATATCATTATCTATAATGATTGTTCGTTAATATAAAAATGATTATATATTTTTTTCCAACTTCCAGATTTATTTTTGTTTTTTAGTTTAACACTAAGTTTTTTAACCAGATCTTCAGGAGCTTCAGATTTATTTTTTTTACTTACCTCATAGACTAATAACCTAGGATCTACTTTATATTTTTTGGAATATTTTTCAATTATTGGCAAATAACTACTATGAAATAAAGACATACCACAAACTACATCGATTGATTTAATTCCTTTAGAAGTTATAAAATTGACTAAAATTTCCTCTGATAAATCCAAAATTTTAATATAATCAACTTTACATTTAATTTTTTCTTTTTTTAAAGCGCACACTAAAAGTTCAACTGGTGTATTACCGGCACTTCTTCCATAACCTTGCAAGGATGCATCAACTATATCAAAATTTAATTTTATAGCTTTATATGCATTTGCTACAGCAAAACCCAAATTGTTATGTCCATGAAAACCAACTTTTATTTTTTTATTAATCTCTTTAATACTATTATAATAATTTTCTAATTCTGAAGGGATCATACCTCCTGCTGAATCAACAACATAAACAATGTCTGAGCCCATATTATGAGCAATATTAGCAATTTTAGAAAATTTTTTTGGTAGAAAAACATATGACTTCATAAAATTTGTGCATACTTTCATATTTAATTTTTTAGCAAGATATATATAGGGTTCTAAAAGTTTATAATTTTCTACATTTGATCCTATTCTTATAAAATTTGCTCCCATGTCTTTTAATTTTTTTACATCATCCAAACTAGCAATACCTGGAATACAAAACATGCCCCAATCAGATTTGTTCAAAGCCATGTTTGCATATTTTCCATAATTTAAATCTGTTTCTTTTGCTTTGTATTTTCTTATTCTTGAGGCTCCTAATCCCATTCCATGACCAACTTCGATAAGCTCTACTCCAGCTTTTTCTAGTTTGCTGCAAATTTCGTAAGTCTGTTTTTTTGTAAATTGAAAATTATTTAAATAACTTCCATCTCTTAAAGTACAATCTAATATTTGAGTTTTAATTTTCATTTCTTTTTTGCTATTAAAATATGCCAATGATAATCTAAACCAAACCAGTTTATATCTATTGAGCTGTGGATAAAATTTCTAAAATTTTTTTTAAAACTTTTTTCAATTTCTAATTTATTTCCAAAACATCTCATAATTTGTCCATCTCTTACTTTAAAATAATCATCTTTAATTACTCTGTAACCATTTTTAATTTTTTTACTATTTTTATATATAAAAGAGGATTTTTTTGGTATTGATAGAATTAAAAGACCATTTTTCTTAAGAACTCTATTCATTTCCTTAACATGTTTTTTAAAATTAAAAGGATCGTTAGGATTCATGTAATAACAAGAATTCCATGATAACAAGATATCAAAATAATTTGATTTAAAATTTATTTTATCTGAAGTTCCAATATTAAAATTTTTACTTAATGATTTAAAATTTTTTTTCGCTTTATCTACTATATCTGAACTAATTTCGGTACCAAAAACATTTAATCCAAGATTTTTTAAAAACAATATGTGTCTTCCATCACCAAAACCTAAATCTAATATTTTTTGGTTTTTTTTAAACTTAAGTTTTAATTTAGGAAATTTACCTTTAAATATTCTTATTACACCTTCTGCTGGATATGAAATTTCATTTACTTTATTAAATAGCTTTGTCCAATTTTTTTTTGGTTCATATTTATTATTATTTTGAATCATATAACTAATTTTTTTTTCAGTAATACTTTATATATTTTTTTTGTCTGATTAAAATTCAAATTAATTATCTTTGAAATTTGTTGTAAAGATAAATTTCCGTCACTATATTGTAAAAAATCTAAATACCTCATTGAACTAAAGCTCGAACCCTTAACAGATAAATTGTTATATAAATTTCTTTTTCCCAGTTGAGGCTCACATAAATATTTTGATTTAGGCATTATTTTTTTATCTAGATTTTTAATAGCTTCTTTAGCTACTTTATAGCCTCCATATAATCCTTTTCGTGTAACTAAATTAAAGTTATCTAATGAGGTGTGATATTCTTTGTATTCACCATATTTTGACCTAAATATTGAGGCCATTGGTATATCAACTCCAGGTGAATTAAATTGTCTCTCATCAGAGCCCCTTTTTAAAAAACTATAAACTTTATATTTATTAATTTTTAATTTTTTAAAAGCACTTAACAGTGACTGATCCGCAGGGTGATTACCTTTTTTAGATAACATGCAAGAATAATTTTTTTCATCCCCAATACATGAAAGATTGTAACCTCCAACAACATTTTTTTTTAAGTCTTTTAAGTTTTTATTTATATATGCTATTGATCCTATCGTCTCTGGTATAAATAAAAATCTAATTGAATAATTAGGTTTTTTTCTGTTTTTAAAATAATTTATTAAAGCCATCGAAACTATTGGCCCAGATAATTCGTTGTTTGCCATTGAAGGATGACATATGTAGGTAGAAACTAAGATCTCTTTTTTTGTTTTTCCTCTTATTAAATAGTCAGCATAATTCATTCTGCCATGCTTCTTAAAACTTGATTCTATTAAAACATCAAAAACTTGATTTTTTTTATATTTTTTTTTTATTTCTAGAAATTGATAATAAGAACAACAAAATCCCCAATTTTTTTTATAATATGAAGTTATGTATGGGATAGCATTAGGCTGATTTTTTAAAAAATGAAGTCTTTTTAATAACTCATCTTTTCTTAATTTCTTTTTAATTGGTGAAGAATAGCCTATTAGGTGAAGATTATTATTTTTAAAATCAATAATTTTTTTTCCTTCAAAATCTTTAACATAAGCGCTTTTGACATTCCATTCTGAAGGAACTTTCCAATCATAAACTTGTATATTTGATTTAAAAAATTTAATTCTAAGTTTTGGAAAAAATGATTTTATATAACTTAATGTTTTTCTTACACCTTCTCCAGTTAAACTTCTATTTAATGGAAATAGGTAAATTTTTGCAAAATTATAAAGCTTTGCAATATTAATGTTATCCTTTTTTTTCATTCTTTGTTATTATCTTTAAAATAAAAATCAGTTCCATTTAATATACTATCACAAATTAAATCTAAATTTTTATCAGAATTATTTGAGAGAATATTTAAAAAATTATTTTTAATTTTAAAGGGAGGAAAATTATAGGGAATATCTTCTAAAGAATTTAAAGCTAACATTCTTTTAAAGTAATAATGATAGGCAAATTTCTTTGCATCATTTATATTATCATCACTCATTTTATTATGAAATGGAAGCGATTTAAGTAATTGGAAATATTCTTTTTCAGTTTTTGGCTCAATTGAAAACCCTTTATTCCTTATTACAGCTTCACCAGCAACTATTACTGGAACTCCTCTAGCTGCGAATTCTATACCTAATTTTGTACCATATACTAATATTGCATTACAATGATTTAAAATTGAATAAGTGCTTATTGGATCATTGGAATCAACTAAAAAAATATTATTAGGTAATTTTTTATGTTTTTTTTCTATCTCATCTTTGACTTTTTGCTTAGCTGGACGATCAGAATTCACCTCGGTTGGATGTACTCTAATTAGCAAATTTAAATCTTTTCTTTTACTAAAATAATTTATTGTCTTTAGTATCCAATCAATCATATTATGAAAAATAGTATCATCATAATGTAATTGAGCATCCCAGATTACATTTGTTGTTAAACCAATCAATGGTTTGTTTAGATCAATTTTGTTGATTTCAAAATATTTTTTTACATCAAGTGATATTGCATTTTTATGATATTGCCAATCTTGAGCTCCAGTAACCTTACTTTCTAAATATTTATCAATTTTTTTTTCAATATTTTGTAGATTAATTTGTTTCCAATTTAAATTATTCTCGTTAACAATGTCTTTGTTATAAACCTGGTTATGACTGAATATGAATGAATTCTTTCTAGTTCCAGTTGTCCAAGTAACGTAATTAATTTTTTTTGATTTAGCTATTTCTGCTATTATACCTTGGGGTATATATATCCCATGATTAAGGACTATAACATCATATTTGTTTTCAGTTAACAAATTTTCGATAGCTGTGTAAGTCAGTAAAGCACTTTCTAAAAATATCTTTAACAACTTATCTGAATTTGATCTTAAGTTTAAATCGCCTATTGCATAATATCTTAATAAGTTGGCAACAGTTTGTTCCCCAACATTTATATCATTTTTTTTGAAGTTTTTTATTTGTTCAGTATTAAGCCCTCTAATTTCATTATTTATTTTTTTAATCTCTTTTTTGCTTAAATACTTACTCAAATAATGAGTTTTTAAGCCTGTTTTTTTAAATGTTTTATTGCCTATACTAAAACAAGCATCGCATATATTAATTTTTTTTTTTATTAAATTGTTTTCCTTTGTATTGGTATCTGTTGTCATAATACAACCATTTAAAATTTTGTCACACAGTAAAAATTCAACATCTGAACCTTTGAGATTTAATGAGACACCTATTAATGACTCTAGTGATGTTGCTACTTTATGTCCTCCTGAAGAAGTAGCAATCAAAATTTTTTTTTTTTTTGCTTTATTAATTTTATATTCTTCTTTGCCTTTTAAAATTTTACTCCAATTTGGCATATCATCTGGAAGAGGCAAGAAATAAGTGAACAATTTTTTTAAATTATTAATCATTGAGAAATTAAAAAATTAATTTTGTAATTTTATTACTCAAACTTATATTATATACATTATCAAAAACATAATTATTAGCTGAAATATTTTTCAAAATTGTACCACGATGATTTAACTTTGATCTTAACTTCATATATTTATAAATATAGAAAAATGTACATATTTTTTGTATTTGCCACTTTTTTATTAAATCCCAAATTTCTCAAAAAATTCATTTTTGATGTTGATATTAAACTTATGGCTTTCCACTGACTAAATAAAAAGTATAAATACCAGGATTTTAACTTTCCTTTTTTCTTGTTTTGAAACATGAGCTTCCAATATCTTTTCTATAATATTCTTAGGTCAAATTTCTTTAAATTTTAAGAATTTAGTTATTTTTCCCAAGTTAAATAACATCAAAATATTATACCTAAAAACTTTAATTTATAAATAATAATATTTAAATTTACTTAGATATACTTGTTTGTTTGCAAATTAATTGATTGTAAACTATTTAATTATCTATAATTAATTTTTTTAAACGGTATTTGAAAAATATATTTAAATATTAAAGTATGAAAAGAAGAATTTGTTTTTTAACTCTAGCAAAAGGGAAAAGTAAAAGACTCGAAAATAAAAATATTGCTACATTTGCTGGAAAACCACTTATTCATTGGACAATATTAAAAATCAAAAAAATAACTAAAGATTACTACATTAATACGGATAGTAAATTTATTGAAAATTATGCAAAAAAATTAAAAATCAAGACAATTTTTAGAAAAAAAAGTCTTCAAGGTGATAACATACCAGCTCGACACTTGATGTTGGACTCCTTTAGGTATTTCCCTAAAAATACTTATGCAGTTGTTACTGTCCAAGCAAACTCTCCAAATCTTGATATTTCAAAATTACTATATGCTTATGAAATATTAAAAAATACAAATATTGAAGATATTAGATCTATAAAGAAAAATAGAGAAATAAATGGATCATTTTGGGGCATAACTTTAAAAAAGTTAAAAACATATAATTTTGACAAAAAAAAACATGATCATAAAAGTCTTAAAAATGAATGTTGGATAGTAGATGACTCAATCGATATTCATAATATGCGAGATTTAAAATCTGCAGAAAAAAAATTTTCTAAAAAGAAACTTTGTTGAAAGTATTTTTTTGATTAATATATTTGTAACTAATGCTTAGTGTATATATTTAAATAAGATAAAATCTTAGTATTAAAAAAAATATTAATAATTAGTAATCGTTTAGATTTGAGACTTTCAAAATTAATTTAAATTATCGTAACATTACTAATTTAAAAAAATTTAAATTAATAATTCATGTAATGATTGTGGGTTGATATATTTATATTCTATATTTATTTAGAGAAAATAAGATTTGAAAATTTTTTAGGCAAAATTTCAGTAATTTAGGCAGATCTCAATTATGACCAAAATTGTATTTCTCTAAGCTTTCTTTTAATTTATTAATATTTTTTTCAGCATCATTTATTGATCTATAATTGGTTTTAAATAATATTGCTTTAGATTGAATTTTTTCTGTAACTGGACACGATCCTTTCCATTCAGCATAATCTTTATGTTTTGTCATTACATCTTCCTCATAAACAGTAGACATCATTGCATAAAAATCGTCTCCTCCTCTTTTTACGTGAAAGTTATAAAAAGATTTCCAATCTTCTAATTTATCAAAAGGTGATTTAACTGAGTAAGTAAAGTATGAATGTATGTAATCTTTAGGCACTTCTTGTGGCTCAAAATTTTCAAAATGCTTAAACATTTCATTATACATTTTACTAATATCTCTTCTTAATTTCACTTTTTTTTCAACCATCTCAAATTGAGCTAAGGCTACTGCTGCACAAAATTCACTTATTCTATAGTTTAGACCAAGGCTATCATGCCTCTTATAATCTGGGGATTGAAACTCTGAAGGAATAATTGCAGCAAGTTTGCTCTTATCAGATGTAAGGTTTTTAAATCCACCTCCGCCAAATTTTCTTGCTTTTGTAGCAAGAGTCTCATCATTAGTTAGCAATACTCCACCTTCATGACAGCTTATATGTTTAGTTCTTTCTAAGGAAAACATTGCGAAGTCAGCATCAGTTCCAACATATCTACCTTTGTACTCTCCTAAATGGGTTTGTGCGTTATCTTCTATAATAGGAATACTATACTTCTTTCCTATTTCTTTGAGTTCATCGATATCGCAAGGAAGTCCATGATAAGAAACTGGAATTATTGCTTTAGTTTTCTCTGAAATCTTTTCTATGACTTTTGCTGGGTCAATATTGTGAGTTCCATATTTAACGTCTGCAAAAACTACTTTTGCACCCATAATTAAAACAGCACCGGCATCCCATAAAACTGAATATGGTGAAGTAATTACCTCATCACCAGGTTTTACTCCACATGCAACTAACGCTGAATGAATTCCTGATGCTCCTGAATTCATAGCTATTGCATATTTTACTTTGTATTTTTCAATAAAAGCTTTTTCCAGTCTATCTGTAAAAGGGTTTTTTCGCACCTCTGACGAATTCTCTAATACCTGTCTTAAGTATTCAAGTTCATTCCCATCTGTCCACTTTGGATCCATAATTCTATTTATATTTGTTTAAAATTTAAAGGTGTTTATACTATAAAATGTCAAAATGCTAAGAAAAAATTTTAATCTTGATAATAAAGTTATTATTATAACTGGAGGTGCTGGGCTTCTTGGAGAGAGGTTTGCAAAAGTTATTGCTGGATCAAATGGCATTCCAATTATTTTAGATTTAAACATGAAAAAAGCAAAATCTATAATTAAAGATATAAAAAACGAATTTGGTATAAATGCTGGATTTTACAAGTGTGACATTACAGATCAGAAACAAGTATCTAATGTTTTAAAATCTTTAAATAAATTATATAAAAGAGAATTATTTGGATTAATAAATAATGCTGCCTTTAATCCACAGGCTTCCAAAAAAGTTAAAAACGAATTAGAAAATTTTAATTTAAAAACATGGGAGAAAGAAATTAAAGTTGGATTAACTGGAGCATTTATTTGTACTAAAATTTTTGGTAGTCAATTTGCGAAAAATAAAAGTGGCTCAATTATTAACGTTTCATCTGATCTAGGAGTTAAAGGCCCTAAACAATCATTGTACAGTCACTTAAATTATATTAAACCCATTACATATTCAGTAGTTAAGCATGGAATAATTGGATTAACAAAATATTCTTGTACTTATTGGGGAAAAAAAGGGGTTAGGTCAAATACTATTGCCCCGGGAGGGGTATACAATAATCAAGACAGGATTTTTGTTAGAAAATTAAAAAAAGAAATTCCAAGTAATAGAATGGCAAATATTAAAGATTTTGATGGTATTATCACATATCTTCTCTCAGATTCTTCCAAATATTGTAATGGAAGTTTTATCTCTATAGACGGAGGAAGGACTGTTTATTAATTTAAAATTTTTCTTACTAAACTTAAATCATTTAGGTCGTCTATTTCAAATAAACTTTCTTTGGGCATTTCGAAATAGGTTATATTCCCATGAAGCCTATTTTGACTTTTAAGAAAATTTTTTCGTTTAAAAATGTAAAATGATCCATTTTCAATTAATTGTTTATCTTTAATATCTTGACTTCTAGGTCTTTTATTTAATTTATAACTTAAAGATTTACATAATTTATTTTTCTTTTCCCAAATAAAAAATTTAGTATTTACCACCGACACTAAGCTACCAAATTTCGGATTTTCTAGCATTTTTTTTAATGCTTTGTCTAAATAAATCGCTTTTAAAAAAACATTAGTTGCTTGTATTAATACTAAGTAATCACAAATATTACTTTTTAAAAATTCATTGATTACTATCTCGGTCTGCGCTTTTGCTGTAGCGCTATGTTTTGATCTTTTAAATATTGAAACTTTTTTATTTTTAAATTTAAAATTATCAATATCTGTCGCGACAAAAACTTTTGTTATTAATTTAGATTTAATTGCCTGTTCTAATACAATCTGATAAATAGATCTTTCTTTTATTTTTTTTAAATTTTTATTTTTTATCCTTTTGCTGCCTTTTCTAAGTGGTATTAGTGCGAAGATTTTCATAGTATTTTAAAGTTTTATATTATAAATATCCTTATAAAAATATTTTAAATACAAAATATAATATATGGTATCAGATCTCGATAAATATCAAATCAACATAAAAGATCTCCATTTAATTGCTGAAATTGGAATAAATCACAACGGAAATCTAGATATTGCAAAAGACCTAATTACAAATGCTAAAAATGCAGGATTTCACTCAGTCAAATTTCAAAAAAGAACTATAGAGGAAGTTTATAGTAAAGAACAACTAGAAAAACCTAGAGAAAGTCCTTGGGGCAAAACTCAGAAAGAACAGAAAGAAGGTCTTGAATTTGGTAAAGATGAATATGACGAAATTAATAAATTTTGTAAAACCATAGGAATCAATTGGTTTGCTTCGGCATGGGATATAAAAAGCCTAGAATTTTTAGACAAATATGATTTAAACTTCAATAAAATAGCTTCAGCAATGGTTGTAGACTTAAATTTTGCAAAAGAAGTTGCAAAAAAAAATAAATATACTTTTATTTCAACAGGGATGTGTACGATTCAAGACATTGATAATGTTGTAGAAATTTTCAAAAATGAAAATTGTAAATTTGAGTTAATGCATTGTGTATCTACTTATCCAGCTAAAACGCAAGATCTTAATTTGCAAACAATAAATTCACTTAAGCAAAGATACAAATGCAAAGTTGGTTACAGCGGACATGAAAATGGTGTTGTAGTTTCGTCATCTGCAGTTTTGTATGGAATTAATTCATTAGAAAGACATATTACCTTGGATAGAACAATGTATGGATCAGACCAATCAGCCTCAATAGAGTATAATGGCATGATTAATTTAGTTCATAATATAAAAAAAATAATGATTGCAAGAGGTGAAGAAAAATTGGGACATGTAAGTCCTGAAGAATTGATAGTTGCAAATAAATTGAGATCTCATATAAAAAAATGAATTTATTAAAAAAAAAAATAAATTTTTCAGTTGAAGCAAAAAAAAAACTGTTGAAAATCAATAATCAAATAGACCTTGCAATATTTAAAATATTTAAATGTATAAAGAAAAAAAACAAAGTTATGATTTGCGGAAACGGAGGATCTGCTGCAGATGCACAACACTTATCTGCTGAATTTATAGATAGATTAAGACCTAAAATCAACAGAAAGCCTTTATCAATTTTAAACTTAGCATTAGATAATTCTCATTTAACAGCATGTAGTAACGATTTTTCATTTAAATATGTATTTAGTAGGAGTTTAGAAGCTTTTGGAAAAAAAGGCGATATATTGATTATTATTTCAACATCTGGCAATTCAAAAAATATTCTTGAGGTTTTAAAAAAATCAAAAAATATGGGGGTGTTTTCTATTGGCTTTTTAGGAAATAAGGGTGGAAATGCCAAAAAACATTGTGATTTACCTCTTATAGTAGAAAGCGATACAACTTCAGTCATACAAGAAACACATATATTTTTGGGACATTATATATTAGAAAGTGTCGAAAAAAAAATAATAAAAAGATGAATAAAGTTGATACAGAAATAAAAAATATTGAGCAAAAAAGCTTTGATGAATTAATGGAATATTCACAGAAAAAAAATTATCTAAAATTTTTAAACTCATTTTCTGTCAGTTCTATAAATACAAAAAAACTAAAAAATTTTGTAATTGCATGTGTCGAAGAAGAAAATCTTGTTACTAAATTAAAATCTAAACCATATAAAATTATTGTCGATCCTACGAATGCATGTAATTTAGGATGTCCACTTTGTCCAACTGGTTTAGGTGCATCTGAAAGAGTTAAAAAAATATTAGGCTTTGAAACTTTTAAAAATGTTATAGACCAAGTTAAAGATTATGCGATCGAAGTACATTTATACAACTGGGGTGAACCAACTCTTAACAAAAAACTAATTGAAATGTTAAAATATTGCGAAAAAAATAATTTATGGACAAGAATATCTACTAATTTATCGAGATCTTTTAAAACAGGATACATTGAGGACTTATTAAATTCAGGATTAAATCTTTTACATGTAGATGTTGATGGTTTAGATCAAGAGGTTTACTCGAAATACAGAAGAAAAGGAGATATAAGCTTAGTTTACAAAAACCTTGAAATTATAAAAAAGATAAAAAAAGATAAAAATTTAAAAAAACCAATTATAGAACTGTCAATGTTGGCTATGAGACAAAACGAGCATCAACATAATGAATTTCTAAATCTTAAAGAAAAATTTGGCGCTGATGTAATAAAAATTGATAAGATACAACATAATCCTAATATGGATGAACAATGGCTTCCTGAAAACAAAAGCTTGGTTTATAGAACATACGATAGAGGTGAAAGTAAATCTACCTCAGCTAGAGAGGGAGAAAAAGTACCATGTCATTGGCCATGGAGTGGTATTGTGGTAAATTCAGATGGATCTATAAATCCTTGTTGTATAATTGATGATCCAAAATCAGATTTTGATAATCTTGAAAATAATAATATATATAACATTTGGAATTCTGAGGAATATGTGTCGGCTAGGTCAGAGTTTGGAGATAAAAAAGAAATTACAAAAAACACAATTTGCAACATTTGTAAAAATGAGACTCACTCAAAGAGATTGAACAGAGTTTCAAAATCATTTGCTATCAAAATATAAAATTTAATTAAATAAGTTATTATTTGTCTTAATATTTTAGTTGAGTTTAAAGACTTTAATAAAAATTACATACAGACTTAATCATATTAAGTTTTGTAATTTAAAAGATGCTTTTAATAAAAAAAATATACCAAAATTTGTTGATTATATTATTTGTAATTGATTTTTATTATAATGGTTTGTAAATATTAAAATGATTACCATTTCTTTCATCAGTAAAATCACCGATAAAAATAAAGTCTTTCTCTAGATCTACATTAAAATCAATCAGTATATCCTTCGATATACCGAATTTGTAATCTGAAGTTATGATCCAGGAATTTTGTATTAATTTGGGATCAGTTTGTTTTAAAAAACTTTTTACAAAGTTAGTGCTACCCTCGTAGCCGCCGAGATACCATGGTTTGGATACGTATTCAGCATCTAAAATAAGATTAAAAATTGGATATCTACCTGATAATTCTATTAATTTTTTACCTTTCTTCCAACCATTTTTATAAAAAATTTCTTGAATATCTAAAATAAAATCTTTACTAAATTTATCTACTAAAAACTTGTTGTTAAATGATTTCATCTCTACAGTATAATTAAGATTAAAAATATTATCATTCAATCTATGAGGCTTATAAATTCCATCAATAAATTTAAAAAAAATTAAGACAAAAATTACAGTAAAGAAGCCTACATTAAGTTGATAATTTTTATTTTTTCCATCAATTTTAAAAAATATTAATAGATAAAAAAAGATTAAGAAAATGATGATATCTGATTTTTGCAAATGTAAAACAAAATTAGTATTAGTTCCTACTGATACAGCAAAATAACTAGAAAGTAAGATGAAGGGTATTAAAATTAATTCCAAAAAATTTTTTCTAAGTAAATCGAACCTGATTATTGATAGATAAAATACAAAACAAGCTAAAGCTAATAGTGGGCTTTTATAAGTTAGTGTAATGAATATGAAGTATGTTAAAAAAAAATAACTTTTAGAATTTGCAAACTTGTTTTCACAATAAATTATAAATGGAATTATTAAAAATAGATAAAATTTTACATAAAAGAAATATAAAACTTGTTTTATAGAGCCAAATAATAAAAATTTAATATCGTATCGGGGATCTTGAATTTTTTTAATATCTGATCCAAAACTAAGATCATTTAAATATTCGTTTACTGAAACATCAATTAGTTTCAAGAAAATATAAAAAAAAAATAAAACTATAAATATTCCTACATTACAAATAATTATATGTATTATCTTTTGTTTTTTAACAAATATTAAAGATATTAAAGCCAAAAATGAGAGAATAATGAATGTGCTTGGTTTTGAAATAAGGCATATTAGTAATCCAGTTGAAAAAAACAATATAATATTTAAGATTTTAATAATTTTAAAATTTTCTAATAAAAATAATAAAATCAATCCTGAAAGAAAAATTAAAACTCCTAATAAAGTGTAATAATCATAATTAGGTGTGAGTCTCCAAGTTGAATAAAAGTTAATTACTCCTAGCAGACATATCGAAATAAGAATAAATAAATTAAACTCATATTTAAATTTTTTTTTTACTAGTTTTTTAAAATTTAATGCTAAACAAATTGAAGATAATGAAATTATAAAGATTGCAAAAATTTTGAGAAAATTGAGATTCTGTTGAAATATAGTTAATAAAAATTTATTAATATATCCAAAGTAAGTAATTTTGCCAATTTCCAATTCAGGATATAAAGATCTTAATAATGAGTAAGACTCATCTGAAAAATCTATTCCTTTATCAATATTCTGAAATATAAATAAGTAAAAAATTGAAACTAAAAATAAGATTAGATAATTTGTATATTTTTGAAAATTTAAATTAAAAATACTCATTTTAAGCAGTTAAATTTTACAAAAAATTTGAAGCATATTTTAAAATTAAGCTTTTTAAAGGTTTTCTGTGAACTGCTTGATTTTCTAAATTGACATTTTTTTTATTTATA
This sequence comes from uncultured Pelagibacteraceae bacterium, assembly GCA_902576785.1. Lineage (GTDB taxonomy): Bacteria > Pseudomonadota > Alphaproteobacteria > Pelagibacterales > Pelagibacteraceae > Pelagibacter. The sequence continues at coordinate 134,434 of CACGWC010000001.1, forward strand.
AAATTATTATATGAATTGTTTAAACTCTCAAAATTTGAAATACTTGGCTCCCAATTTAATACTTTTTTTGATAGGGATGTATCAAAATAAATATCTTTTCCATATGCTAAATAATGATATTCTTTAAGAGGAACGATATTATATTTAATACAAAGCTTTAAAAAATTGAAAAGTAAACTTGAATCTAAATTTTTAATTATTGAGTTACTTGAATTATGTTTTATCAACCGAGTTAAAATATCTCTTATTGATGTGAATGAATTTGAACCAATATTTAAAGATCCAACATATTTAGACAATCCAGTTAAGCAAATTGCCTCTGCTAAGTCGTCTACATCAATAAATTGATATAAATTATTTCCATTGTTCAGTACTGGAACAGGTAAATCAGATTTTATCCATTCAAACAAAATTGAGAATATACCAAGTCTGTCTCCTCCTATAACAGTTCGTGGCCTTACAATGCCTATGTTGGTATTCTTCATTTCACTAAGGCATAAATCTTCACCTTCCTTTTTAGAAAAACCATATAATTCTACAGGTTTGCGAATATCATCCTCTTTAATAGGTGTCTTATTGGGCAATCCGTATACTGCAGAGCTCGAAATATAAACAAATCTTCCAACTTTATATTTTTTAGTCAATTCTAATACATTTTTAGTTCCCAGAACATTAACTTCATTAAAATTTTTATTACTATTTGAAATAGGAACTTTAGCACATGAATGAATGACTATATCAAAATTGTTATTCTTGAAAACAAGTTCCAGATTATTTTTATCTAATATGTCAATTTGAAAATTTTGAATATTATTATTGTTGTTACTAATTAAGTCTAAATTAGAAACCTTAAAACCTCTTGATGTTAATTTTTTAATTATTTCAGCACCTAAAAAACCAGATCCACCTGTTACTAAAATTTTCATAAGTATAAATTTATTAAAATTACTAGTATAAATATACTTGTTAATATAGCATATTTGTCAGTAAATACATAATCAACAATATCTTTTTTAATCTTATTGAAAAAAACTAATTTTCTAATTCTATATAGATTAAATATAAACAAAATTAATATAATGCTACCTACCGCATGTGATCCGGAAAAATTAAATTCGAAAAAAAAATTAAAGAGTGATGATCTTATAATTAAAAAATTAGAGAGCAAAATTATTGAAATTAAAATAAACCCATCGGAGAAATATTTTAAAAAATTTAATTCTTTAATTGTATATGCAATTAAAGAGTTTTTATCTTTTAAATTGTTTACGTTAATTTGTATGATCCTTTTATAAACTGCCAAAGTAGCAAATAATGAGAAAAAAAATATTGTAAAACCTATGCTTATATTTTGATCTATTATATCAGAACCATAGTAAATTCTTATTAAATAAAATATAGAAAGAACAAGAATATCAATTAAAAAAATTTTTTTTAGAAAAAATGTGTATAAGTAAAATAGAAATAAATATAAGAAAAGAAACCAACTAAAAAAGTTAAAAAAATAAAGTGTTAAAATAAAAAATATAATTAAATAATTTAAGAATATTAATTTTTTTTTTGGTATTTGTTCATTTTTTTTCTTAAGTTTATTTAATTTATCTATTTTTTGATCAACATAATTATTTGTTAAATAACAGACATTTACTATTATGGAAAAAACAATAAAACCTATAAGACAATTAAGAAAATTTTCATAAGAAATATTATAAGAAAAAATCATTGGTAAAAAAATTAAAAAATTTTTTGGGAATTTATTGAAGTAAATATATTTTATAAAATTATTTTTTTTCATTAATAAATTGCTCTATGTTTCTCTTTGCTGTAAACATTATTGTGCCTTGTGGATTCTTGAGCAAATTTTCATTTATCAAACTAGAGTCATTAATATAAAGATCCTCATATTTTAAAGATTTTCCAAAACTATTAACTATGCAATCTTGATTTTCTCCACATTTTACTCCTCCAAAAATATGTACAGCTGAAAATTTCAGATCTTTTGGGTTATTGATTTTTAATATTTTAGTTTTGTAGTTGCTAGGATTAAGCTCATCAATTCCGCCGGATTTTGCTAAAAATATTCGTTTTACGCCACCGTTGAACAATACTTTCATTGATTGTAACAAGGCATCTCTAATGACATTGATTTGGCTTTTTTCTATATTATATGAATAAAAATATTTATTAAAAAATGGTAGTTTAATAAGATTTCCTTTCCCAAAGGAAAAAGTGCAATGGTATACAGACATATTTTTCCAGTTTTTCTTTACATCATCAAATAATTCTAAATTTTTCAAAAAATTCATTTTTATAAATTGTGCACCACTTGAGGCTTCTCCTACAATAAATTGGTCATTTTGATCAGTAAATTGTATAGGGTGTACGTTTTCAAAACCTTGCTGGACTTGATTATCAAACTCAACAACCATTTTAATCATAGGATGAAATTTAAAATTTGAAACTTCTTTTTGGTAAAGTTTGCTGTTTATGAGAATTTTATTTGTATGAATTGCTCCACCATTTAAAAATAAAGTTTTACAGAAAAATGTCTTTATTTTCCCACTTTTTTTTCCAATAATATTCCATAATTTTTTTTTTTTTGAATATTCTATTTTTATAACTTCAAAATTAGTTTGTATTTTTCCATTATTTTTTAAAAACAAATCTATAAAGGTTGACCTCATTGTATTTTTTTGAATAATTTTAGAATTATTTAATGAAGAGTAAAATTGAGGAACATGCTCATACTGAATTTTTGTTTTTAAACAACCTTCAATAAAATACTTATAACTTTTACTTGTTGGTAGAATTTTATCATTGCCCAAAATTTTATTTAAATCATCGAAATGTCTTTCAATTTCATCTTTACTAGGTTGGATATAATTTTGATTTATAGACCAACTGTCTAAAAACTTTTCGCTTGGCTTATGAAATAAACCACTGTTTATTTCACTTCCACCTCCTAAACACTCACCTGATGCAAAAGAAATTTGCATTGGAAATAATGTTGAATTCAAACCTCCATTTTTCCACTTTGAAATAAATTCATCTTGAGGATGTTTTTTTT
>CACGWC010000001.1:140000-201134 GCA_902576785.1 uncultured Pelagibacteraceae bacterium
CTATCTACGAATTTGGTTGGCCTTTCACCCCTTACCACAAGTCATCCAAAGACTTTTCAACGTCAACTGGTTCGGTCCTCCAGCAAGTGTTACCTTGCATTCAACCTGCTCATGGTAAGCTCATTCGTTTTCGGGTCTAATTCATAAAACTAATCGCCCTATTAAGACTTGCTTTCGCTACGCCTACACCTAGATGGCTTAAGCTTGCTTTATAAATTAAGTCACTGACCCATTATACAAAAGGTACGCCGTCACTCTAAAAAGAGCTTCGACTGATTGTAGGCATGCAGTTTCAGGTTCTATTTCACTCCCCTAATAGGGGTTCTTTTCACCTTTCCCTCACGGTACTAGTTCACTATCGGTCACTGAAGAGTATTTAGGCTTAGAGGGTGGTCCCCCTATATTCGAGCAGGATTTCACGTGTCCCGCTTTACTCAAGAAACTTGTTAAACATTACTCATACGGGACTATCACCCTCTTTGGTTAGCTTTTCCAAGCTATTCAGATTTTTTTAACAAATCTACTGGCCTGTTCCATTTTCGCTCGCCACTACTAACGGAATCTCAATTGATTTCTTTTCCTCCGGTTACTTAGATGTTTCAGTTCTCCGGGTTATCTCTTTAAACCTATGTATTTAGTTTAAAGTAACACATAAAGTGTTGGGTTTCCCCATTCGGAAATTTACGGATCAAAACTTGCATACAGCTCCCCGTAACTTATCGCAGTATACCACGTCCTTCTTCGGCTTTCAGTGCCAAGGCATCCGCCACACGCCCTTAAACGCTTAATTTATGCACAGAAAAAAATTCTGTGTTGAATTAAATTTTTATTCAATATTCATCTTTTCGAATATTTATTGATTGTTCTTAACTTTGAACAATCGGATATAGATATTGATAATATATGTAAATTTACGAAATATAATAACTAAGTGTTTCATGGTGGAGGATAGCGGGATCGAACCGCTGACCTCCTGAATGCAAATCAGGCGCTCTCCCAGCTGAGCTAATCCCCCAGAAAAATGGTGGGCCGAGAAAGACTCGAACTTTCGACCCCACCCTTATCAAGGGTGTGCTCTAACCAACTGAGCTACCGGCCCTTTTCGCAGAAGAGTGAAACACTAATTTCAAGAAGAGAAATGAGGACGGTCAACATTATCCTGTTATATTTTTTAGATTAAGAAAAAGATCTTAATCATCCTTAGAAAGGAGGTAATCCAGCCGCAGGTTCCCCTACGGCTACCTTGTTACGACTTCACCCCAGTCGCTGACTATACCGTGGTCAAGGGTTTAAAACCTTGCCTTAAGGTAGAACCAACTCCCATGGTGTGACGGGCGGTGTGTACAAGACCCGGGAACGTATTCACCGCGGCGCGCTGATCCGCGATTACTAGTAATTCCAGCTTCATGTACTCGAGTTGCAGAGTACAATCCGAACTGAGGCATCTTTTTAGGATTTGCTTGACGTCGCCATCTTGCTTCCTATTGTAAATGCCATTGTAGCACGTGTGTAGCCCAACACGTAAGGGCCATGAGGACTTGACGTCATCCCCACCTTCCTCCAGCTTATCACTGGCAGTTCTTTCAGAGTGCCCAACTAAATGATGGCAACTAAAAGTGAGGGTTGCGCTCGTTGCGGGACTTAACCCAACATCTCACGACACGAGCTGACGACAGCCATGCAGCACCTGTGTTTCGTCCGGCCGAACCGAAAACTTTAATCTCTTAAAGTCGCGACGAACATGTCAAGTGTTGGTAAGGTTCTGCGCGTATCTTCGAATTAAACCACATGCTCCACTACTTGTGCGGGTCCCCGTCAATTCATTTGAGTTTTAACCTTGCGGTCGTACTCCCCAGGCGGTGTGTTTAATGCTTTCGCTGCGACACTGAAAATAAATTTCCAACGTCTAACACACATCGTTTACGGCATGGACTACGAGGGTATCTAATCCTCTTCGCTACCCATGCTTTCGTTCCTCAGTGTCAGTAATGATCCAGAAAGCTGCCTTCGCAATTGGTATTCTTTCTAATATCTACGAATTTCACCTCTACACTAGAAATTCTGCTTTCCTCTATCATACTCTAGCTAAAAAGTTTTGATGGCAGTTCCAGAGTTAAGCTCTGGGATTTCACCACCAACTTTTTTAACAACCTACGAACTCTTTAAGCCCAGTAATTCCGAACTACGCTAGGTCCCTTCGTATTACCGCGGCTGCTGGCACGAAGTTAGCCGGACCTTCTTATTCGGGTACAGTCATTTTCTTCCCCGACGAAAGAGCTTTACAACCCAAAGGCCTTCTTCACTCACGCGGCATCGCTGCATCAGAGTTTCCTCCATTGTGCAATATTCCCTACTGCTGCCTCCCGTAGGAGTTTGGGCCGTGTCTCAGTCCCAATGTGGCTGATCATCCTCTCAGATCAGCTATTGATCAAAGTCTTGGTAAGCCATTACCCCACCAACAAACTAATCAAGTGCAGGCTCATCCTTTGGCGCATAAAGCTTTCTCCGTAAAGACTTATGAGGTATTAGCACAAGTTTCCTCGTGTTATTCCTCACCAAAGGGAAGATACCTACATGTTACTCACCCGTCTGCCACTAAGTATTGCTACTTCGTTCGACTTGCATGTATAAGGCGTGCCGCCAGCGTACGTTCTGAGCCATGATCAAACTCTCAAGTTTAAAAACGGCGCACACTAGCTTCTATATAAATACTAAGAATAATATTTATATAATGTTGAAGTGTGTACGACAAATTTTGGTAACCTTAACCGTCCACACTTCTCTTCTTAAAATATTAACAAATTAAATAGCTAATTGGGATTGTTCCCAATAAATAACATTTTTAAATGTTGAGTGGGACGCTTATAAATAATAATAATAAGAAATCAAGGTATTAGATTAATAAAAAATGCTATAAAATGCCCTATAAATCAAGGTTTTTTAAGAACTTTTATGAAATTTTTAAAAATTGACAGCTATAAAGAGTATTCGGTTTTTTTCTGGTTAATAATAATAACAACTTTAGGTGTTGTTATATCAACGATTTACACTAACAACAAAGAAGAGGAAATAAACCAAATTAAATCTTCTTTTGAAAACATTTATCTAAAAAAAACAATAAAAGAAATTACTAAAAATTTAGAACCAAGATATGAAATAATAAACTATATTTCAAAAGCAGGGGATACACACCAGAATATAATCAACAGTTTAAATGTTGATAAAAAAGAAAAAAAATTATTACTTGAAACAATATTAAAAAATAAATCTTTAAAAATTTTAAAACTCAATCAGAATTTCACTTTTAAGATAGATAATTTAAACAAAAAAAAAATTATTGAATTTAAAATTGAAATTGACAAAAAAAATGAAATATTATTTAAAAAAAGCTCAGTTAATAATGATTACGTATCAAAAAAAATCAAAAAGAATTATACAAAAAATTTAGTTTATAAGGAAACGGTAATTACAAACAGTCTTTATGACAGTGCAATTAATCTAGGCATAAAACCAAATGTAATAATTGAATTTGCTAGACTTTATGGATTTCAAGTAGACTTCCAAAGAGATATTTGGAAAAATGACAGTTTTCAAATTATTTATGAGGAATTTTTAAATGAGGATAAAGAGATTGTGGATACAGGTATAATAATATTTGCAAATTTAAATTTACAAAATACTAATTTACAACTTTATAAATACGAACATGAAAAAAATAAAATAGACTACTTTGACGAAAACGGAAAAAGTATTAGAAAAACTTTAATGAAAACTCCTATTAATGGGGCTAGGTTATCATCTTCTTATGGAAAAAGGAAACATCCAATTTTAGGATATACAAAAATGCATACTGGTACTGATTTTGCTGCACCAATGGGAACTCCAATAATGGCATCGGGAGATGGGAAAGTAACTAAAGCTGGTTGGTGTGGTGGTGGAGGTAATTGCGTAAAAATTAAACACAATACAACTTACCAAACAGTTTATGCGCACATGTCAAAATTTGGAAAGGGAATAAAAAAAGGCGCAAGAGTGAAACAGGGTCAAATAATTGGATATGTTGGATCAACGGGTTTATCAACTGGTCCTCACTTGCATTACGAAGTTATTGAAAATGGAAGAAAAATTAACTCACAAAAGTTAAAGCTTCCATCAGGAAAGATACTAAAGGGTGAAGAGAGAAAAAAATTTGAAATTTCTAAAATCAAAATAGATGTTATGAAATCTAATCTAATTTCCAAACTCAACTAATCGACTTTACTTAAAGTTTCAATGCTATTACTTTTTTCTTCTTTGTGAATGTTATCTTCTTTTTCTTTTTTAAAATCTTGTTCAATAACATTATTTTTTTCGGTTTGATTTTTATTAATTACTTGAAGACTTAGTATTCTTAGAAAGTGATCTGCGTGTTGTAAATAATTTTCTGAGAGTATCTTATCGCCAGATGAAAGTGCTTCTCTTGCTAAATTATTATATTTTTCAACTAACTTCGCAGCGTTTTGATTATTCCTGCTTGGATTTCTATATTTAAAATCTGGACTGGTAAAGTCATTGTTATTTTTATGACCAATTGAAGATCTTTTTCTGAAATTTCGATCGTTGTTTGATTTAAATCTATTTTTCCTGCTGTTGTTTCTATAGTTATTCATTAAAATATTTTTGTAGATATTATTACTCTGGGTATTGATTGAATATCATTACAAATTTTATTTATATAAAATCCATTTTTTTTCAATAAATTAATAACCTGTTTCATTTGCTTACTACCTATTTCAAATATGAGTTTACCGTTTATTCTTAACAAATTTTTGCTTTTTAATATTAATTTTTTAATCTCACTTAAACCGTCAGCTCCCGCTTTAAAGGCAACATGTGGTTCAAATCTTACATTTTTTTCTAATCTATTATATTCAACACTATTTATGTATGGAGGATTAGAAACAATAAAATCATATTTATTACCAAGATATTTGTCAACACTGATATTAACAAATTTAATTTTATTTAGAATGTGATGCATTTTTGCATTGCTAATTGCTAAATTTATAGCTTTTTTACTTATATCTAAGGCAGTTCCAATTGAAAAGGGCCTTTCTTTAATAATAGATATTATAATGCATCCTGAACCAGTTCCGATGTCCAAAAATTGTTTTGAGGATTTAAAATTTGTCAACTTTAGTACCTCTTCAACAATTATCTCTGTTTCTGGCCTTGGTATTAAAACATTATTATCTACTGCAAAATTAAATTTCCAAAATTCCTTTTTTTTAAAAATGTAAGCAATTGGTTCGTTTTTACTTCTTCTTTCAATTAATTTTATAAATTTATTTAATTTAATTCTATCTAATTTTTCTTGTAAATTTATTAGCAACTCTTCTCTTGATATCTTCATAACATTGGCGAGAAGAAGCTCACTATCTAACTTATAACTATCTATATTATTTAATTTAAGTATACGATTTCCATAACTTAATGTTTCAAGGCAATTCATTAATCTACAATGGTAAGTTGATCTTGTTGTGCTTGTAAACTTAAACTTTCGATCATCTCATCAAATATTTCTCCTTCCATAAATTCCTCTAATTTATGCAAAGTTAAGTTTATTCTATGGTCTGTAACTCTGCCTTGAGGGAAGTTATATGTCCTTATTCGCTCTGATCGGTCACCTGTTCCAATTTTATTTTTTCTATCCTTTGATCTCTCTTGATCTATTTTTTGTCTTTCATAATCATATATTCTAGATTTTAATATTTTTAATCCTTTTTCTTTATTTCTTATTTGTGACTTTTCATCTTGCTGACTTACAACAATTCCTGTTGGGATATGAGTTATTCTAACTGCTGAGTCTGTAGTATTAACACTTTGTCCTCCGGGACCACTACTTCTAAATACATCAATCCTTAAATCCTTTTCGTCTAATTTTATATCTAAATCTTCTGCCTCTGGTAAAACTGCGACTGTTGCTGCTGAAGTATGGACTCTCCCTTGAGTCTCAGTATAAGGTACTCTTTGAACTCTGTGGACTCCACTTTCATATTTTAATGATGAATAAATATTTTGTCCTTTAACTAAAGCTATAACTTCTTTTAGGCCACCAGCATCACTTTTAGAAATTGAAATAATCTCAATATTCCACTTTTTTTTTTGACTAACTTTTTCATACATTTTAAATAAATCTGAAGCAAATAAGCTTGCTTCAAGACCTCCTGTACCAGCTCTAATTTCAATGATTGCATTTTTGCTATCAGCAATATCTTTGGGAAGTAAAAATAATTTTAGTTTTTTTTCGTTTGTAATAAAATTTTTTTTCAATCTTTCAAGCTCAATATTCGCAAACTCTTTCATTTCAATATCTGAGTTTTTATCGTTAATTATGATATTTAGATCTTCATTTTCTTTTTGAAAGCTTAGATACTCTTTTGCCTGCTTAACTATTTCATTTAAGTTAGAATATTCTCTTGAAATTTCAGCAAATTTTTTTTTGTTAATTTCACCTGAGGAAAGTTCCTTTTCAAGCTCAATGTGTCTTTCGATTAGACTTTTAACTTTTTCCAGAGGAAGCATTTATTTATTTTGTAAATTAGATACTTTTTCTTCAACTAAAGTTACAATTTTATCAATCATATCATTTGTTGTAACTTTTTCGGTTTCTAATCCATTCAAATAAAGCATATGATTATCTTTTCCACCGCCAGTAACACCTATTTCTGTCTGTTTAGCTTCTCCTGGTCCGTTAACTACACATCCTATAATTGACAAAGTTATTGGTTCTTTAATGTGAGATAATTTCTTCTCTAATTGTTTTACAGTTTCAATAACTTGAAAAGCCTGTCTGGCACATGAAGGGCATGAAATGATCTTTACACCTCTATTTCTTAAATTTAAGGATTTTAATATTTCATTTCCAACTTTAATTTCCTCAACTGGATCATCGGAAAGTGACACTCTAATTGTATCACCAATACCACTTAATAATAAATTTCCAAATCCAATAGTTGTTTTAATACTTCCAGGTAAATAACTTCCTGCCTCTGTAATTCCCAAGTGAAGTGGATAATCTGTTTTATCTGATAATAATTTATATGCAGCTATTGACAAAAATACATCTGAGGATTTAACACTAACTTTAAAATTTGAAAAATCCATATCCTCAATTAATCTTATATTTCTTAAAGCACTTTCAACTAAGGCTTCAGGACAAGGTTCCTTATATTTTTCAAGTATATCTTTTTCAAGTGATCCTGCATTAACTCCAATCCTTATAGAACAATTATTATTTTTTGCTGCTGAGATAACTTCTGCTACTCTTTTTTTATCTCCAATATTTCCAGGATTTATACGAAGACAGTCAGCTCCATTCTCTGCTGCCTCTATCGCTCTTTTATAGTGAAAATGTATATCTGCAACTATAGGAACATCCACATGTTTTAATATAGTTTTTAATGATTCTGTTGATTTACTGTCAGGACATGAAACTCTTACAATATCTGCGCCTGCTTCTGTAACTCTATTTATTTGTTCTATTGTAGATTTATGATCAGTTGTCAATGTATTAGTCATTGTTTGTACCGTGATTGGATTATTTCCACCGATTTTGATTTTCCCAACACTTATTTCTTTTGTTTTCTTTCTATTAATATTTCTAAATGGTCTAATTTCAGATATCATTTGTCTAGGTTAAATTCCTGATGTAAACATTTTACAGCTTTTGTAACATTTGTCTTTTTTATTAAAACTGATATCTTTATCTCTGATGTTGAAATAACTTGTATATTTATATTTTTTGTTGCAAGAGCTTGGAACATTCTAAATGTTACCCCTGGAGTTGTAATCATTCCAACACCTATAATTGAAACTTTTGACACATTTTTATCAAAAATCATTTTCTTAAAATTTATACTTTTATTTTTATTTATAATTTTTTTTGTTTTATTCAAATCATAAGACTTGATAGTGAAAGTAAGATCAGTCTCTTTTCCATCAGATGATATATTTTGAACTACCATATCTACATTTATTAAATTTTGTGAGAGTGGTTTAAATATAGAGGCTGCTATGCCTGGTCTATCTTTTACACCTAACAGTGTTACTTTCGCATCATTATCTGTGGAAGAAATTCCTGTTATAATTTTGTTATTTATAATATTTTTTCGTTTAGTTATTATTGTGCCCATTCTATTTACAAACGATGATTTTACCTGAATTTTTATTCTGTTTAGTCTTGCGTCCTGAATAGAGTGTGGTTGCATTATTTTCGATCCCAATGAAGCCATTTCTAACATTTCTTCATAAGATATATTTTTGATTTTCTTTGCTGATTTTAGTTTATTTGGATCGGTGGTATATACTCCTTCTACATCAGTATATATTACACATCGTTCAGCTTTGAAAAACTTTGCTACCATAATTGCACTTGAGTCTGATCCTCCTCGACCAATAGTTGTAATATTTAAATTTTTATCCACGCCTTGAAATCCTGCTATGATTGGAATTCCTCCTGATTTTAAAAATTTTAAAACTTTAGTTTTATTTATATATTTTATTCTTGAATATTTGTGTTTTCCCTCTGTCAAAATGGGTATTTGCCATGCCATCCAAGATTTTGATTTTATACCATTCGCCAAAAGTTGACCTGCCAATAATGAGCACGAAATTTGCTCACCTGCAGAGACTAATGTGTCATACTCATAATCAGAAAAATTTGAACTAATCTGTTTAGACATATTTATTAACTTATTAGTAGTACCACTCATTGCAGATGACAGAACTATTACCTTATATTTTTTTGAATAAGATTTAATTATTCTGGATACTTTTTTAATTCTATGAATTGATCCAACCGAAGTACCGCCAAACTTTAATACAATAATTTTCATTGGTAGTTTTATTTACAAGCTTTATAATATTGATAAAATACATCTTAATTATAATGTCAATAAAGAATGAACAATAATACTATTAACAAGGAAGAATTAGAAAAATTTAATAAAATAGCCAATGAATGGTGGGATCCTAAGGGAAAATTTAAACCACTTCACAAATTTAATCCAATTAGAATAGAGTACATAAAAAACAATATTATTAAAGATTTTAAGATTTCATCTAATCACAAGCCGCTAAAGGGAATAAGTATTCTTGATATTGGATGCGGAGGAGGTTTATTATCTGAGCCTTTGGCAAGACTTGGAGCAGAAGTTGTGGGCATTGATGCATCGAAAAAAAATATTGAGATTGCAAAACATCATTTAAAAAAAAGTAATTTGAAGATTGAATATTATGATAAATCCCCAGAGAATTTTAACTATGAAAAAAAATTTGATGTAATTCTTAACATGGAAATAATTGAGCATGTTGAAGATATTCCTAAATTTATAAATCAAAGTGCTAAATTTTTAAAAGATAATGGAGTAATGTTTATAGCTACTTTAAACCAAACATTAAAATCGTATATATTTGCAATAATTGGAGCTGAATATATTTTAAGATGGCTTCCGATTGGGACTCATGATTGGAATAAATTTGTTAAACCTGAAAATCTAGAAAATATCTGCAATAAAAATTCACTTATATTAAAAAGAATTGATGGAGTTAAATTTAATCCACTTTTAAATAAATGGAGTCTCTCAAGTGATAAATCCATAAATTATATCACGAAATATAAAAAGGGCTAATTTTCCTTATCTTCGATCCATGGAATAGTTGATGTTTCTATTCCTTCATCTTTTAGTTCCTTAACATCTTCAATTGAAGCTTTACCGTAAATATTTTTTTTATTCTTATTTTTATTATAATGAATAGATCTTGCCTCATAAGCAAAATTTTCTCCTACATATTCAAAATTTTCTTTTATAAATTTTTGATATTCTCTTAATTTTTTTTTAACATTTTTACTATTTTTTAAAGTTTTATCATTTTTAAAGTTGGAATTTGCTAAATTTGGCCTCATCAATGATTTTTCAATTTTTTGAGAATTGCACTGTTGACAATTAAGAAGATTTAGTTTTTTTAATTTATCGAATTCTTTCGAGCTAGCAAACCAACTTTCAAACTCAAGTCTACAATTTTTACAATTTAATAAATACTTTATCATTAGAATTAGATAATTGTATTTTGTAAGATTTCAATACCTAGGATCTATAATCTGAATTAATTTCAATGTATTCCTTAGATAGATCCATAGTGTATGCTGTAAACTTTTTATTTCCAATAGATAGATCAATTGTTATCTCTATATTTTCGTTTTTCATATACTCACTTAAAATACTTTCATTATAATTTTTGTCTAATTTACCATCTCTAAGGATAACATTAGATCCCATTAATATAGATAATTTTTCATGTTTAACAGTTGCATCACTCTTTCCAACTGCCATGGCTATTCTTCCCCAATTAGGATCTTCTCCGAAGATAGCTGTTTTAACCAATGGTGAGTTGGCTATCGAGAAACAGATATTTTTTGCATCTTTCTCAGTTTTGCTATTAATGCAATTAATGGTGACAAATTTTGTTGCTCCCTCACCGTCACTCGCAACTCTTTTTGCTAAGTTAAGCATAACCTGATGAACGCTATTAATGAATTGTTTTAATTTTGGATCTTTAAAACTTTTTATCTCTTTATTATCAGCTTTACCTGTTGAAAAAATTGAAACCATGTCATTAGTACTAGTATCTCCATCACAAGTAATAGCATTAAACGTAGTCTTAATATTTAAATTAAGTATTTGTTTCAAAATTGATGAAGAAATATTGGCATCAGTAAAAATAAATCCTAAAGTCGTAGCCATATTTGGAAAGATCATACCTGATCCTTTCGCAATGCCATATATTTTAACTTCAGAACCTCCTATTTTGCATTCAGCCATTGATAATTTAGGTTTAGTATCTGTTGTCATAATTCCAAGAGCTGCTTTGATCCAAATTAGTTTATTTTGATTATATTTTATTTTTTCAACCAAATTTTTAGTATTGCTCAAAATTATATTTTCAGGAAATTTTTCCCCAATAGTTCCCGTGCAAGCAAATAATATTTGGTTTGGTTTTATTTCTCTTGGTTTATCCTCATCCGCAATTTGTTTTGAAGTTAGTAACTTTGATAGATTCAATGAGATTTTTTTAAGAGAATTATAACCATCGTTTCCTGTTAAAGCATTTGCGTTTCTTGTATTGATTAAAATACCAAATATTTTTTTATCTTTTATTTTTTTATTCCATTTAATATTCTCGGAGACTAATCTAGATTGTGTAAATACATTTGCATAATTTGCACCTTCCCTAAAGTAAAATAAAACTAAATCATCTCTTTTTTTATCATAGAGACCGCAGCTAACTGTCGAAATAGATAATCCATCAATATGTTCAAGATCTTGAAAATGTCCTATTTTGGAAACTTTATGTTTCTTATCAAAAAAGTTGTTTATACTAAAATCCATGCTATTTAATTTTTTAAATAAGTAACTATATAATTTATTATTATTAAAACATCAAAAATATGCTTAATCCTTTAAACATTATTAGAAAATTTATAAAAAGTGGTAATCAAAAAGAACTAGATAGAATTCAGAAAATTGTAAAAAAAATTAATCTTTTAGAATATGAAGTTAATAAATTTGAAGACTCAAATTTTCCCTTAAAAACAAATGAATTTATTTCCAGGATAAAAGATGGAGAAAAATTAAATGATTTATTGCCTGAAGCATTTGCGATGGTGAGAGAAGCTTCAAAAAGAATTAATAATGAAAGACATTTTGATGTTCAACTAATTGGTGGAATTGCCTTACATGAAAATAAAATTGCAGAAATGAAAACAGGTGAAGGTAAAACGCTTACTATTGTTCTTGCCGCATACCTCAACGCATTGGAAAAAAAAGGTGTGCATATAATTACTGTAAACGATTATTTAGCAAGAAGAGACAGTATAAACATGGGTAAAATTTATAATTTTTTGGGCTTAACATGTGGATTTATAAATTCAAACCAGTCAGATGAGGAACGTAAAGAAAATTATAATAAAGATATAACTTATGCCACTAACAGTGAGTTAGGTTTTGACTATTTAAGAGATAACATGAAATATTCAAAAAATGAAACAGTCTTAAGGGAACATAATTTTGCAATAGTTGATGAAATTGACTCGTGTTTAATAGATGAAGCGAGAACTCCTTTAGTTATATCTGGAGCAGCAGAGGACAAAACTATGCAATATATTGCTGTGGATAAATTAACTAAGAGCCTAAAAAAAAAAGACTATGAATTAGACGAAAAAGAAAAAAATATTCTTTTAACAAATGAAGGAATAGATAATGTAGAAAAAATATTTTCTGAGGCTGGTATTTTAAAAAATAACAATTTTTACGACCCAGAAAATTTACATTTAGTTCATCATGTAAACCAGGCTTTAAGAGCAAACCATTTATTTGAGAATGGGAGAGATTATATTGTTAAGGACAATGAAATAATAATTATTGATGAGCAGACTGGTAGACAATTACCAGGTAGAAGATTCGGAGATGGACTTCATCAAAGTTTAGAAGCCAAAGAAAAAATAGAGGTTAAAGCTGAAAATCAAACATTAGCTTCAATAACTTATCAAAATTTTTTTAAGCTATATAAAAAACTTGCTGGTTGTACAGGTACAGCGCAAACAGAGTCTGCAGAATTTTTTGAAATTTATAACTTGCCAGTATTACAAATACCAACCAACAAAGATATGATAAGAAAAGATCTAAATGATCAAATCTTTAGAACAAGTTCAGAAAAAGACACCGCAATTATAGAAAAAATAAAAGAATGTAATAAAATTGGACAACCGCTGTTGGTATTTACATCTAGCATAAATAAATCTGAGCATTACTCAAATTTGTTAGAAAAAGAAAAAATAAATCATATTGTTTTAAATGCTAAAAACCACGAGAAAGAAGCAGAGATTATAGCAAACGCAGGCAAAATAAATTCTATAATTATTACAACAAGTATATCAGGGAGAGGTGTTGATATTAAGCTGGGTGGACAAGATCAATCCGAAAAAGAGGAAGTAAAAAAAAAGGGTGGCTTATTTGTCATTGGCACAGAGAGAATGGAAAGTAGAAGAGTTGATAATCAAGCAAGAGGAAGATCGGGTAGACAGGGTGACGAAGGCAGTTCAATATTTTTTGTAAGTTTAGAAGATGACTTGATGAGATTGTTTGGCTCAGAAACCATGAATTCAATGCTAGAAAAACTTGGTCTTAAAGATGGTGAAAGCATTGATCACCCTTGGATAAATAAAGCAATTGAAAGAGCACAACAAAAAGTTGAGGCGAGAAACTTTGATATCAGAAAAACACTTATAAAATTTGATAATGTTCTTAATGACCAAAGACATGTAATTTTTGAACAACGAAAAAATATAATAGATAACTCAGAAAAGGAGAATTATTCAGATATTTTCCTTGAAGAAGTTTTGGAAAATTTAAAAAGACATAAAATTTTATATGAAAAATCTCCTAACTCTAAAGAATTTCCAAATGCGTTAAAGCAGACTTTAGGTAAATCAATAACTGAAGATGAATTAGATAAAATTCTAAATTCAGATCTAAAAACAATGGAAAAAACAATAAAGGATAAATTCATAAATAACAGAAATGAAAGGAATAAATTATTAGGTGTTGAGCAGGGAAATGAAATTGAAAAAAGAATATTAATACAAATTATAGACCAAAATTGGAAATCACATATTCAATACCTAGAACAGTTAAGGCAAGTAATTGGTTTAAGATCTTATGGACAAAGAGATCCTTTAGTGGAATATAAAAAAGAAGCATTTTTATTATTTGAAAATTTATTGGCCAAATTAAAAACTGATCTTGTCATAATGCTTTTAAATTTAAAAATAGAAAAAAAAGAAGAGGACAACGATTCTGAAAATAAGATAAAAGAAAATTTAACATCTATTGCAAAAAGTAAGATTGGAAGAAATCAACTATGTCCATGTGGATCTGGAAAAAAATATAAATTCTGTTGTGGTTCTTTATAGACTAAGAAATTATTGAAAGTAAAATAAGAAATAATAATATTATTAAAATAGCAACAGATAATTTTTTATTTAATTTCATTTTTGATATCAAATTTTGTGCAAAATTTAAATTAGTTGTAAGTTTATCTTGATTATTAGCATTAGCACTAAAACCTTTATTCCTTCCAATGTCCAAAAATTTATTCTTTCTTTGATTTAATATTTCATCTTCATTTAATGTAAGAAACTTACTCAGATTTCTATCAATAGCGTTACGTACATTATCTAAAATAAGATCTTTATCTCGATGGGCACCGCCCAAAGGTTCGGGTATTATTTCGTCTATAATTTCTAATTTTAAAAGATCTTTTGCTGAAAGTTTCATTGCTTTTGCAGCTTCTAAAGTCTTTGTTGGGTCTCGCCAAAGTATAGTTGCACATCCTTCTGGAGATATTACTGAATATATTGCATTCTCTAACATCAATACTTTACTGGAAGAAGCTAATGCAATAGCACCACCAGAACCTCCTTCGCCTATAATTATAGATAAAGTTGGAACAGTCAGTTGCATAGAACATTCAATAGACTTTGCAATTGCTTCGGCTTGTCCTCTTTCTTCAGCACCAACTCCGGGGTAAGCACCTGGCGTATCAACAAAGTTAATTATTGGTATTTTGAATTTATTAGCTAGATTCATCAACCTTATTGTTTTTCTATAACCTTCTGGTCTCATCATCCCAAAATTTCTCTCAATCCTTGTGTCTAAATTTTCACCCTTTTCCTGTCCTATTACTAAAACTGACTTAGAATTAAATTTACCAAAACCACATATTACAGACTTATCCTCTCCATAAAATCTATCCCCAGAAAGTGAAATAAATTCATCAAATAAATTATCAATAAAAAATTTTGATTTAGGTCTGTCCTCGTGTCTTGCAACCAATGTTGTCTGCCATGCATCTAGATTTGAATATATATCTTTAAGTTTTTTATCTATTTCATTTTGTAAATCCGTTATTTTACTTGTATCAACTTCTGAAATGCCGTCTTGATTATAAGGATCTTTTAATTTACCTAATTCTGTTTCTAAGTTTTTTATATCAGTCTCAAAATTTAAATAATTTTTCATTGCTTTATTATATATAATTTTTAGGCGATAAAATGATCAAATTACATAAATTATATTCTTTTCCGAAGAAAAATAACATTTTTTTAAATAAAGTAATGACATAATTTATTGATTATCATATACAACTGTTTCTAAATTTTAAAAATTATGAGTAATTCATTTATTAAAATAAATACCTTATCTGTTTCTAAGAATTTGGCTGATTTTATAAAAAATGAACTTCTTCCAGGATTAAATGTTAACGAAAAAGATTTCTGGGACGGATTTGATAAAAGTATTAATGAACTAGCACCTATAAATAAAAAGCTATTAGAAACTCGAGAAACTCTTCAATCTGAAATTGATTTATGGTTAAAAAAAAAAAGAAATGGAGAATTTAATCATCAAGATTATAAGAATTTTTTAAAAGAAATTGGATATTTAAAAGAAGAAGGGAATGATTTTAAAATAGATACCAAAAATCTTGATAGTGAAATTTCAAGCATTGCAGGTCCTCAACTTGTGGTTCCTATAATGAATTCTAGATATACATTAAATGCTGCTAATGCTAGGTGGGTAAGTCTTTACGATAGTTTATATGGAACAGATTTAATTGAGTCAGAAGAAACTGGAAGTCAAAAGTATGATCCTCTAAGAGGACAAGAAGTAATAAGATATGCACGTAAATTCCTAAATGACCACTTCTCTATCAATGAAATTCATTGGAAAGATATAAATGGATTTAAAATAAAGGGAAGTGACTTGAAAATTTTAAAAGATAATAAAGAGTTCGAGCTAGTAGATAAAAATAAATTTATTGGATACAGAGGAGAACCTAATAATCCAACAACAATAATTTTAGAAAACAATAATTTAAAAATTGAGATAATAATTAATCCAAAAGCATTTAGTGCTGTTCAAGATGCTGCGGGAATAAGTGACATAATTATAGAATCTGCAATATCTACTATATGTGATAACGAAGATAGTGTTGCAGCAGTAGATTCAGAAGATAAAATATTATGTTACAGAAATTGGTTGGGTTTGATGAAAGGAACTCTAAAATCTGTCTTCGAAAAGGATGGAAAAACTTTAGAAAGAAAACTTAATCCAGATAGAAGTTATATTTCAAAAGATAATAAAAAAGAAAAATTACATGGTAGAAGCTTACTTTTAGTTAGGAATGTCGGTCATTTAATGACCAATTCAGCAATTATTTTAGAAGATGGTTCTGAAGTCCCAGAAGGTATCATGGATGCATTTATTACAACTGCTGCAGCAATTCATGATTTAAAAAGAAAAGGTAACTCAAGAACTGGATCTATATATATTGTAAAACCGAAAATGCATGGACCTGAAGAGACTGCTTTTACAGATAAAATGTTCACAAAAGTCGAGGAAGTATTAAAACTTGAAAAGAATACAATTAAATGCGGTATTATGGATGAAGAGAGAAGAACATCTGTAAACTTAAAAGAATGTATTAGAACACTAAAAAGCAGGGTTTTTTTCATCAATACAGGTTTTTTAGACAGAACCGGAGATGAAATGCATACATCAATGGAAGCAGGTCCAATGATAAAAAAAGGTGATATGAAAAAATCAAAGTGGATAGCTGCTTATGAAGATAACAATGTTGATGTTGGTTTAAAATGTGGATTTTCAGGTGTTGCACAAATAGGTAAAGGTATGTGGGCTATGCCAGATAAAATGAAAGACATGATAGATCAAAAAATATCACATCTTGAAGCCGGTGCAAATTGCGCATGGGTACCATCTCCGACTGCAGCTTCTTTACATGCAATGCATTACCATAAGTTAAACATTTTTGAAAAACACAAAAAATTAAATGAAAATAAAATTAATTACATTGATAATTTATTAACAATCCCAATAGCTGACAGACCAAATTGGAGCAAAGATGAGATAAATAATGAATTATGTAACTCAGCACAAACTATATTAGGATATGTTGTTAGATGGGTTGATCAGGGAATTGGATGTTCTAAAGTTCCAGATATAAATAACGTTGGATTAATGGAGGATAGAGCAACACTAAGAATATCTTCACAACATATAGCAAATTGGTTACATCATGGTATTTGCTCAAATAGACAAGTTCTAGAAATTCTTAAGAAAATGGCAAAGATAGTTGATAAACAAAATGAAGGAGATCCGGAATATCAAAACATGTCTCCAAATTACGACAAATCAATTTCTTTTAAGGCAGCATGTGAATTAATTTTTCATGGTAAGTCTCAACCATCAGGTTATACCGAACCTCTATTACATTTAAACAGATTGATCAAAAAAAGCTAATTTACAAATTTATAAATCTCTTCTATTTTTAAAAGCAGATATAAGTGTTCCATCATCTGAAGTTTCTATTTCTCCTCCAACTGGTAAACCCTGAGCTAATTTTGAAATTTTTACATTAGTATTTTTTAAACTGTCCTGAATATAAAAAGCAGTAGTTTGTCCCTCAACAGTGGCGCTAGTTGCTAAAATTACTTCATCAATATTGTCATTTTTTATTCTTTCGATTAAAGAATTAATTAACAAATTTTCTCTATTATTTCCGTTAGCACTATCAGAAATCGTACCGCCTAAAATATGATAATAACCTTGAAAAATAGATGAACTTTCTATTGCCCATTGATCTGAAATATTCTCGACTACACATATTTTGCTATATTTTTTGTTTTTATCTTCGCAATTATTGCAGGGGTTGTTGTTTGATTTTAATGTTCCACAAATTTTACAACGTTCTATATTTTTAAACACATCGCTTAGATTATTGGCTAAAGGTTTTAATATTTCTTGTCGATTGTTAATCATTTTTAAAATTATTCTTTTTGCAGACTTTGGTCCAAGACCTGGTAGTTTAGATATTAATTTAATTAAATTTTCTATTTCAGGCAGATTTTGCATTAATTTATAAAGGCCACTTAAATCCTGGTACACCTAATCCACCAGTTGCTTTGGATATTTCTTCAGAAGTTTTAGATTTTAGTTTGTTTTTAGCATCATTATGTGCGGCTGTTATTAAATCCTGAATTATCTCTTTGTCTTCTTTTAGCACTTTGTCGCTTAATAAAATTTTTGTCATTTCCCCATCTCCGTTTAGCGTAATTTTAACCACATCTCCTCCTGAAAAACCATTTACCTCTATCTTTTTAAGATTTTCCTGACTTTCCTTCATTTTTTCTTCTATCTCTTTTGCTTTTTCTAAAATTTTATTAAAATCAGTCATTTTTTTTCTCAATATCAATTAATTCAATATCTGGAAGTACTTTCAACAAATTTTTATATTCACTTGAGCTTTTGTAGTCAGCAATTTTTTTCTTTTTTATACTATTCTTTTTATCTTTTTCACTCATTGAACCTTTTTCCTTTGTAAGAGAAATCAGCCATCGGTTTTTAGTCCAATCGAATAATTTTTCAGATAAATCTTTTACAAAGCTCTTATTTAGTTTGTCATTAAAAGAAATTTCGATATTCATATTTGAAAAAGAAACTAAGTTTACATTATTTTCTAGTTCGTATTTTAGTTTCATCTCTTTTTTTTTTACACATGTTTCAATTAAATCTTCAAAATTGTTGATTTCTAGAGTTTTTTTCTTTTCAATTTTTTCATCTTCTTGTTTGACATTTTTAATCTGGTTAATTGCATCCTTATTAATAATTTTTTTATCATCTAAATTATTTATTGAAATATTTTTTATTTTATATTGCTCATTATCTTGTATTGCATTTTTTTTTTTTAAGTAGGTTAACTGGATAAGAAACATTTCTATTAATAAATTTTGGTTAGCCACTATTTTTATTTCTTTTAAAGTTTTTAGGGTAAATTCCCAAAATAATAATATTGAATTTGGATCTAGTTGTTTTGATAAAGAAGTTATTTTTTTGTAATCGCTATTGCTCAATGTAAAATTATTTCCTTGATTTCCTATATGGGCTATATTTTTCAAGTAATATAATATTTCTAAAAAATCATTTAAGAATATTTCGGGTTCAATACCTGAATTATATAATTTTCTATAATGATTAATTATTTTTTCTTCATTACCTAAAAAAATTATTTCTAATAAATCTAAATATGAACTTTTATTGATATAACCGAAAATCTTTTGAGCATCTTCAAATTTTATTAATTTTTCATTTTTAGAAATAATTGATCTATCTAGTAAAGACAATGCATCCCTTACAGATCCCTCTGATAATTTAACTATTAGTTTAATTGCATTATCCTCAATATCTTTTTTTTCTTTTATTGCTATGTTTTTTAAATAATTAAATAATTCTTCAGAATTAATTCTTGATAAATCGTACCTTTGACATCTAGATATAACAGTAATAGGAATTTTTTTAACTTCGGTAGTTGCAAAAATAAATTTTAAATATTTGGGAGGTTCTTCTAATGTCTTGAGCAATGCATTAAATGCTTGCTTGCTTAGCATGTGTACTTCATCAATGATAAAAATTTTAAACTTCGCGATAGTTGGTGGATATCTAGAAAATTCAATTAGCTCCCTAACATCATCAACGCCTGTTTTACTTGCTGCATCTATTTCAAGAACATCTATATGATTAGAATTTGCTATTGGATCACAATGATTGCATTTTTTTTCACACGTTTCCTCAATAGCACGTTCACAATTCAGTCCTTTGGCAACAATTCTTGCAAACGTAGTCTTTCCAATTCCCCTCATACCGGTAAACAAAAAAGCATTAGCTGAATTATTATTTTTAATAGAGTTATAAATTGCAGTGGCAATTTCCTTATGACCAATCAAATCTTTAAACCTTTGAGGTCTATATTTTAATGCCAGAACCTGAGAATTTGCTGTCATAATAGGAGACCAACCAACCTGGAAAAAACTCATTACCCTTGCTCTTTTTCAAGTCTAGGGGAGTTCATGGTGATCCCACCTGGAAGGCCTCCAAATGTATTATAACAATAATTTTTTCTAATCTACAATAAAGTTAATTATTTTTTTTCTCTGAAATTGTGAGCTTTATAAACACCTAGTACGTGCATGTCTTCACAATGAAAAGCTAATTCTTCTAATGAATTTTTAATTTTTATATCATCTAAATGTCCGTCGATATCACATAAAAAAAAGAACGATGAAAATGAATTTTTCTCAGGAAAACTTTGAAGCTTAGTCATATTAACTCCATTAATAGCGAAACCAGATAGAGCTGAGTATAAAGCAGCAGGTTTATCTCTTAATTTAAACAAAAAAGAGGTGATATATTTATTTTTATCAATTTCAGGCTGCACGATATCTTTTCCCATAATTAAGAATCTTGTATAGTTATCCTTATCGTCTTGAATGTTTTCTTTTAAAATTTCTAAATTATATATTTCAGCACTTAGTTTTGATGCTATTGCAGCTTTGCTTTTATCTTTTGCCTCTGAAATATATTTTGCAGATCCTGCAGTATCTGCTCTTACATTACCGGACAGGTTACTTTTTTTTAAAAATTCAGAAGCTTGACTCAGTGCTTGAGCATGCGAGTAAACATTTGTTATATCATTTAATTTACAACCTTTAATTCCTATTAAATTGTGGTTAATAGGAAAAAAGATCTCTTCATAAATGTTTAATCTATATTTAAATATTAAATATTCTACTCCAATATTTCCTGTTGTTTTATTTGACTCTGGTATAATTGCCCTAATATTGTTATTTTCACTCGCCCTCTCAAAACATTCATCAAAAGTTTTGCAAGGAATAGTCTCTATACTTGGATACAGATATTTGGCACAACTTTCACTGTAACTTCCTGCAATCCCCTGATAAACTATCTTCATTAAATTATTTTTTAAATGATTTTATGTAATCTTCTAGATCTTTTTTTGTATCAATACCACTAGAAAAATAGTTTGCTAATATTACATTAATTTTCATATTGTTATCAATAGCTCTAAGCTGCTCTAGTCTTTCTTTAATTTCATTTTCACTTTTTTTTAAATTTGTAAATTTTTTTAAAGCCGAATACTTATATAGATATACACCAAAATGCTGATAAATATTGCTAAAACTTTTTTCTTTAATTATTCTATAAAAATTTAAAGCTTCTGTTGCTGAATTGTCAGATATCTTATATTTAGTAATAACTTTTACAATATTTTCATTATCATAATCTTCTTTTTTCTCGATGTTGTATGCTAATGTCGAAATATTTAAGTTTTTTTCTTTTGATAAATCATTTAAATTTTTAATATCTAAAGGATTAATCATTGGTTCATCGCCTTGAATATTCATAATAAAATCCATATCTTTTAAATTTAATTTCTGAGAAGCCTCAAATACTCTATCAGTCCCGTTTGTATGTTTGATATCTGTCATTATAAATTTACCTCCATTTTTTCTTACTTCTGAGGCAATTTCCTCGTCACATGTTGCAACATAAACCTCACCAATTCGGCTTTCTATAGCTTTTTCATATACATGCATAATTAGAGTTTTATTATTAATTTTTATTAACGGCTTCTGAGGAAGTCTTGTTGCTGCTAATCTTGATGGAATTATTATAATTGAATTGCTCATATATTCATATTTTATGCGTCTTTGAGACGCAAATTTATAAATTAAATTTCTTATAAATTTTGTTTAACATGTTATACGACCTTATTAAAAAAAAATAATGGATTCATTCGAAATAAACAAAATTATTGCAGCTGTTCTTCTTATAGCACTTCTTGTAATTGGAATTGGGAAAATTTCAGATATCGCTTTCCATGTTGATAAGCCAGAGAAATCAGCATACAAAGTAGATATTCAGGAAAGCGGCCAAATTTCAAGTTCAGTGACGGAAAAAATTGAGGAAAAAGTTGATATTGCTGCATTACTTGCATTAGGAGATATTTCTCATGGAGAGAAAGTTTTCAAAAAATGTTCTGCTTGTCATTTAGTAAATAAAGGTGGAGAGAATAAAATTGGACCTGCATTGTATGGTGTAATAGGAAGAAAAGTTGCATCAAAACAAGATTATAAGTATTCAAAAGCAATGGCAGCATATAACAAAGATTGGACATTTGAAGAGATGAATGGTTACTTAAAAAAACCTCAAAGTTACATTAAGGGGACTAAAATGGCATTTGCTGGATTAAGAAAAGAAAAAGACAGAGCATCAGTTATTTTGTATCTCAACCAAAATTCAGATAATCCACTACCTCTACCTTAGTTTTCCAAAACAATACAATAGAATACTTTTTTGAACATGAACTCTATTCAATGCTTGTTGCCATACATGGGAATTTTTTCCTAAAAATACGTCCTCTTCAACTTCATCTCCTCTTGGCAAACAATGCAAAAAAATACAATTTTTTTTTGTATAATTAAATATTTCTTTTTTAACTTTAAATTTTTTAAACTGTTGTTTTTTTCTTTTTTTGTTCACTTTGTCATTAAGAGATATTACTTTATCAGAAAAAATTACATCTGCATCAAAAGCTGCTTTTTTTGGGTCGTGATATATAAAGATTTTTTTCTTATTTTTGGTTACCCAATCTTTAACCTTCTTACCTGGTGCAAATTTTTTTGGACATCCAATACTTAATTTAAAAGAAAACTTAACAGATGCTGCAATTAAACTGTCCAAAACATTATTGGAATCTCCAATCCAGCAAATTTTTAATTTTGATATTGGTTTTTTTTTTATTTCCTCAACAGTAAAAATATCTGATAATACTTGGGTTGGATGAGATGACGGACTTAAACCATTTATTATTGGGATAGTTAAATGCTTTTGAAAATCTTCAATTTTTTTATCATCATCAGTTCTCAACATGAAACCATCACCATATGTAGATAGAATTTTAGCGGTATCAGCTATCGTCTCGCCACCTTGTCCAAGATGGAGTTCGTTAGATCTAAGTGTCAGTGTTCCACCTCCAAGCTGTTTAATGGCTAAATAGAAGCTTATTCTTGTTCTTGAACTAGCTTTTTCAAACATTTGTACTAGCATTTTACCTTTAAGAGGTGATCCTTTGTCTGGCTCTAAAATATTTAATTTTTTTCTTTGTTTTTTTCTTTGTTTTGCGTCAACAATTATTTTTCTAAGATCTTTACTTGGAATATCTTTTAAATTTATAAAGTGTTTCATTTTATTTGGTTACAAACTTTGCTAATAATTTTTAAAGCTATATCAATTTCTCTTTTTGTTACATTTAATGGGGGCAAAATTCTAATGACATTTTCAGCTGCTCTAATAGTCAATAATTTATTTTCCATTAGTTTTTTTATAAACTCAGTTTGGTCCTTAAAGAGTTGTAAACCAATTAATAGTCCTACTCCTCTGACTTCTTTAATTACTTTGGGATATTTAATTTTTATTTTATAAAGTTCATTAATAAAATATTTCGACATTTTGTTTACATTTAATAATAATTTCTTATTTATTTGATCTAAAACAGCATTACCCACTGCCATTGCAAGGGGGTTTCCACCAAAAGTTGAACCGTGCGTACCTGGTACCATAGCTTTTGCAACTTTCTTTGTCATCAGGACTGCGCCAATAGGAAAACCGCCTCCAATTCCTTTTGCTATGGGGACTATATCAGGTTTAACCTTTGCGTATTCAAAAGCAAAAAATTTTCCTGATCTTCCAATACCACACTGAACCTCATCAAGAATTAAAAGTATTTTTTTTTGATTGCATATTTTTCTTATAGCTTTTATGCACCAATTTGGAATTACTTTAATACCTCCTTCACCCATTACTGTTTCAATCATAATAGCTGCTGTATCTTTTTTAATCAATTTTTTAAGTTTTTTGTGATCACCAAATTCAAAATGATCAAAACCTGGAACTTTTGGCCCAAAACCTTCTGTCATTTTTTTTGAACCGCTTGCATGTATTGCTGCAATAGTTCTGCCATGAAAAGAATTCTTAATGCAAATAATTCTATTTTTATGCTCCTTGCCTATCGAATAAAAATATCTCCTAGCGACTTTGATAGCCGTCTCAGTTGCTTCAGCACCACTATTTTGAAAAATTATTGCATCTGCAAAAGTTTTTTTTACTAATTTTTTTGCTAGTTTTTCACCCTCTGGAATTCTGAAAGCATTTGATACGTGCCAAAGTTTTTTTGATTGTTTGTTAATTGCGCTTATAAGCTTTTTATTTGCATGTCCAAGAGAATTTACCGCAATACCCTGAACAAAATCTAAATACTTATTTCCATCTGCTGTTATAAGAAAGCTCCCTTTTCCTCTTATAAATGATAAATTTTTTCTTTTATAGTTAGGTGCTAATGCGCTCATATTTACTTATAATTTTTTTTATCTTTTTTGTAAGTTTAAATTGCAACCTCAAGTTATAAATTTATCTATTTTGTTGAAAAATGTTAAAAATAACTTGTTAAAATAGATATATATATGCAACATCATGTAGTGTATAAAAAAAATATTACTAAATATAGTATATAAATGAGTTGGACTGAAGAGAAAGTAAATAAATTAAAAGAGTTGTGGGGAAAAGGAAACACTGCGAGTCAAATTGCAGAGATCTTAGGGGGTGTTTCCAGGAATGCTGTCATAGGTAAAGCTCACAGATTAAACTTATCCTCAAAAATAAAAGCTAAATCAACCGTGCAATCCTACAAGTCAAACTTGAAAACTGATGAAAATAATAACAAATTCAAAGGCAGAAAAGCTAAATTTAAATCTCTTCTCTTGGATAAAAATTTTGAACCTGCGAAAAATTTGAGTTTGGAGGAATTGAATGAAAATACTTGTAAATATATGGAAGGCAATCCAGACGAGAAAGATGCAAGTTTTTGTGGTAGAAAAAATGTTGAGAAATTTTCCTATTGCCCTTTACATTTAATGGTAGTTTTTCAACCAAAAGGAAAGAGGGACGAAGTTATTGATAAAGATGAAGAAATGCCTAAGTTTATAGAGAAAAAAATTAAATCTGCTTAATCTAATAACTTTTCTTTAGCTTTCTTATACTCATCTTCAGTTATTGCTCCTTGATTTTTAAGATTATTTAAACGAGTAATTTCATCTGATAAATTCTTCTGAATAATATTACCACTGTCAGAAATTTCGTTTTCATCTTGATAGTCATCATTTGAAATATCTTTAGGAATGTTTCTTCTTGCTTCAATTCCCATACTTATTGGTTTTGCTGAAATATATATTACAGCGATCAATAAAAAAATACAGATTCCTATAACTAAATAATAAAGCATATTAATTTATTATATTTTTTTTTCTTGCATACTGCCCGCCTGATTTCCAATTATAACTATATTTATCTAATTCTGTCTTAAATGTTCTATTGGCTTTAATACCCAAATCAAAATTAGTTTTATACAAACCAGATTTTATATTATCATATTTTAAAAGTTTTAGCTGGTCTTCAGTTAATAAAGGTTTTGGTAATAATTGAAGAAATTTTGCTGATAAAGATGCAATAGGCGTGGGTAAGGGCAGCAAAAGTCTTTTTTTATCTATAGAATTTAATAGTTCATTGAGTATTTCTTTAAAAGACATTACCTCAGGTCCTATACATTCCATGATTAAGCTTTCATTTTGATTTTCAATCATTTGAAAAATTATTTCTACTATATCGCTAACATGAATTGGGCTAAATTTTGTTGATCCATTATAATATAAAGGCATTATTGGAAGTCTATTAAGTAAAGTCATAAAATTTGTAGTAAATTTGTCATCTACAGAATAAACAATCGAGGGTTTTAAAATTATAGATCTTTTAAAGTTTCCTAAGATTTTTTTTTCACCATCAAGTTTACTTTTTGCATATTTGCTATCTAAAGCTCTTTCAATACCTAAAGATGATAAATGAATAAACTTTTCAATTTTGAATTTATCTGCTTTTTTTGATAATAGATTTGGTAAATCTGAATGAATAAGTTTAAATTCATCTCTTTTTTTTTCATGTAAAATTCCAATTAGATTAATACACAAAGAACAGTTTTTCATTAACTCATCAATTTTATCACTATTAAAATTTTTTATTTCTGCTAATTCGAGGTATCCTGGATTTGCTTGAGTTTTTAAAATATATCCAGCCTGGTGAATATTTCTAGTTACGGCAGTAATTTTATACTCATTTTTTGACAACTTTCTAATTAGATTCCGTCCTATTTGACCTGATGCACCGAAAAGTAGAATTTCTTTTTGTTTCATATATATATTCTATCAAATGAATATAGATATTAAATTACACAAAGAAGATTTACCAGATGAATTAGTGCTTAGTGACAAAATTGCTGTTGACTGTGAATTTATGGGTCTAAATGTTGAAAGAGATAATCTTTGCTTAGTTCAAATTTCTAACGGTAATAGTGATGCTCATATAGTCAAATTAAATAGAGAAAATTATAATTCTCCTAATTTAAAAAAAATATTGCAAGATGAATCAATCAATAAGATATTTCATTATGCAAGAGCAGATTTACTATTCATAAAAAAATATTTAGGAATAAACGTAAAAAATATCAATTGTACAAAAATAATGAGCAAATTAGCCAGAAGTTACAGTGACAAGCATGGTTTAAAAGAACTAATCAAAGAATTCGTAGGATTAGATATTAGCAAAAATCTTCAATCATCAGATTTTGGAGGTGATTTAACTGACAAACAACTACAATATTGTGCAAAAGATGTTATCTATCTTCATCAAGTTTACGATAAATTAATGGAGATCTTAGTACGTGAAAAAAGAGATAAATTATATGAAGATGCAATTAAATTTATTCATGCAAGAGTAAATTTGGATTTAGCATCATTTAATACTGATATTTGGTCTCATTAATAATGCAAAGTAACAAAATCAGAAATATTGCTAAAGAAGTTATTCAATTTGAAATAAATGCATTAAAAAATTTGAAAAAATACTTAGATAACTCTTTAATTAAAATTATAAAAAATATAATAAATTGTAAAGATGGCAAAATAATAATTTCAGGTGTTGGAAAAAGTGGAATTATTGCAAGGAAATGGGCAGCGACTTTTTCCTCGACAGGAACTCCATCTTTTTATCTTGATCCGACTAACGCTAGTCATGGAGATATGGGACAAATAAGTTCTAACGATGTAGTTATTTTGATTAGTAATAGTGGTCGTAGTGAGGAATTAAAAAATATAATCCAATATGTGAAAAGAAATAAAAATATTAAATTAATTGGTATAACATCAAAAAAAGACTCTTTATTGTACAAAAACTCAGATAATAAATTTTTAATGCCGTCTATTAAAGAAGCTGGACCAGAAAATATTGTACCAACTTCTTCTACAACGGTTCAATTAGCGCTTGGAGATGCAATTGCTATAGCTTGTATGAAATTTAAAAATTTCACAAAATTTGATTTTAAAAAGTTTCATCCTGGTGGCAGCTTATCTATGAAGTTAAAAACTGTAGGAGATTTAATGCTAATCGGAAAAAATATACCTTTAGTAAAAGATAATATTCTTATGAAAAAAGCCCTTAAAGTAATAAATGATAAAAAATTAGGATTATTAATTGTTGAAAATCAAAAAAGGGAAACAGTTGGTATTTTAACTGATGGCGACTTAAAGAGAGTTGCACAAAAATATAAAAAATTTGATCACTTAAAAATAAAGAAAGTCATGACAAAAAACCCTTTAACTGTTGAGCGTGATACACTTGCAGCCTCAGCGTTAGCAACAATGAATTCTAAAAAGATTACATCACTCTGCGTCCATAAAAACAAGAAAATTAAGAGGACAATTGGTGTTATACATATGCATGATATTTTAAAATCAAATATTAATTGATGTCTGCTAAATCTTTGTTGCAAATTGTTCTTTTTCTTTTAATTATCCTGATACTATCTTTAGTTTATTTCCTATATTTTTATGAGCGTCCATCATTAAATAATTTCATAAATTCAAGTAAAACAATCGAGAATATATCACAAAACCAAAATTTTTCAGACAACCAAGAGATCTTGGATGAAATAAATAATAACGAAAGTTTAAAAAGAAAAGAAGAAATAGATTTAAAAAAAACTGATGACTTAATAGATAATAAAATTAAATCTGAAAAAAGTATAGCTGATAAAAATTCAAAAAATATAGAAAATTTAACTAAAGAAATCGAATATATTACAAAGAATAAAGAAGGTAGTACTTTTAAGGTATTAGCAAAATATGGTAAAACCAATTTGAAAAATACAGAAATACTTGATTTAGTGGATGTTGATGGAACTATAACCTCAAAAAATAGATCAAATATTTACATAACTTCAGATTATGCAAAGTATAATTATTCAAATCAAAATTCCATATTTTTTGACAATGTTGTGATTAAGTATGATAATAAA
This sequence comes from uncultured Pelagibacteraceae bacterium, assembly GCA_902576785.1. Classification (GTDB taxonomy): domain Bacteria; phylum Pseudomonadota; class Alphaproteobacteria; order Pelagibacterales; family Pelagibacteraceae; genus Pelagibacter. The sequence goes on from CACGWC010000001.1 coordinate 168,432, forward strand.
GTTATTACTTGTGATAATTTTAGTTTAGACATAAGTGAAAATATTGCAATCGCATATGACAATGTTATCGTTAAAGATGAAAGCTCGATTATGAAAGCTCAAAATGTTACAATGAATATTTTGACAAAAGATATATCTATTAACTCTGAAAAAAAAATAAAAATATTAACAAATTAATGGCATTAATTAAAAAATTTAGAATAAAAAGTTATAAAGGTGAGGAAGCTATAGTTGAGTTAAAAAATTTATCTGTTTTTTATAATAAAAGACAAATCCTAAATAATTTAGATTTAAAAATTAATAAACAAGAAATACTTGGCATGTTGGGTCCAAATGGTGTTGGGAAATCAACAATATTTAATCTAATAACAGGATTAAAAGACCCAAATTATGGTGAGATAATTATAGACGGAATTAATTGCACAAAACTTCCTATAAATGAAAGATTTACTAAATTTAAGCTTGGTTTAGTTCCGCAGTATGGTGGCCTGATTCATGATCTTACACTTGAAGATAATTTAAAATTAGTTTCTGAAATACATATAAATGAAAAAGAGTTAAGAAATCAAAAAGTTAATAAACTAATTAGCCAATTTGAGTTTGAATCACTTCTTAAAATTAAAGCTAAACATCTTTCGGGTGGTCAAAAAAAAAAGTTGGTTATTGCTATGGCTTTAATTAACGATCCAAAAATTTTATTACTTGATGAACCGTTTGCGGCTTTAGATATTTTAACAATCAAAATGTTACAAGAAATTATTCTTAATTTACAATCAACTGAAGAAATATCTATTGTTATTTGCGATCATCAAGCAAGAGATCTTTTAAACTGTGTTGATAGAGCAATAATCTTATCAAATGGGAAAATAATCGCCTCTGGCAGTCCTAATGAGGTTATCAGTGACAAAGCGGCAAAGAATCACTATTTCGGAGATGAATTCAATATAAATTAATTCATCAATGAAAAAACAAATAAAAATTGAAGAGAAGATTAAAAAGTTTGAAAAAGTGATTCAAGTTAGCGGTGATAAAAGTATTTCAATTAGATGTATATTGTTGGCTTCTCAAGCAATTGGAAAATCAAAAATTTATAACCTATTAGAGTCTGATGACGTAATAAATGCATTAAAATCTATTAAAAAACTTGGAATTAATTATAAAAAATTTAAAAATTATTATGAAATAAACGGTTATGGTTTGTCTGGATATGACACAAAAAAAAAAATTAAGATAGACGCAGGTAATTCTGGGACATTAGCAAGATTGATAATGGGTCTATTAATAGACTCGAAAAAAAAAGTTACAATACTGGGAGATAAAAGTCTATCTAGTAGAGATTTTTCAAGAGTTACTGAACCATTAAAACGTTTTGGTGCTAATATAATATCTCAAAAAAAAAAATTACCTGTAGAAATCAAAGGATCAGAATTTCTTAGACCTATACAATACGAAGAAAAAATTGGAAGTGCACAATGCAAAAGTGCTGTAATGTTAGCTGCACTTAAAACGCCCGGAACTACTAAAATACGTGCTAAAAAGTCAAGAAATCACACAGAACTTTTGTTTAAAGAGATAGGAATACCGATCAAGGTATTAAGTAATTCAAATCACGATTATATCGAATTAAGAGGTTTAACAAATTTTAAATCTTTTGACTACATTGTACCTGGCGATATAAGCTCTTGTGCTTTTTTTATTGTTTTAACTTTACTAGGGAATAAGTCAAAGTTAAGAATTAAAAATATAAATATTAATAGCTCAAGAACAGGCATAATAAAAATTTTAAATAAAATGAATGCAAAAATAAAATATTTGAACAAAAGAAAATATAAAGGTGAACAGATTGCTGATATTTTAATAGAAAGCAAAAAAAATCTTATTGGTATTAATTGTCCAAAAAACTTAAATAGCTCTGCGATAGATGAATTTTTAGTAATATTCCTTGTGGCAGCAAAGGCTAAAGGTATTTCAGTTTTTAAAAATTTAGGCGAATTAAATCAGAAAGAGAGCCCAAGATTAAATATTGCAGTTAATTTTCTTAAGAAAATTGGAATTAAGGTAAAAAGAAAAAATGATGATATTAAAATTTATGGTAAACCAAATTTAGTTTTAGATGGAAATTATTTAATCAAAAATTTTAGAAAAGATCATAGAGTTTTAATGATGTCTTGTGTTGCAGCTTTAACTTTTGGAGGAAAATGGAAAATTAGTGACTCAGACTCAATCAACTCATCTTTCCCGAAATTTTTTCACATAATTAACAAATTGGGTGCAAATATAAATTGAAAATAAGAAAAAATATAATAACGATAGCAATAGACTCACCTGCGGCTGCAGGTGCAGGAACGCAAGCGCAGTTAATAGCTAAAAAGTATAATTTACAATATTTAGATACAGGTAAAATTTATCGTTACATTGGATATCTAAAAATTAAAAACAAAAAGAATTTTAATTATTATTTAATTAAAAAAAAAATATCTAAGTTAAAACTAAAAGAACTAAAAAAAAAATATTTAGTTTCTGATGAAGTAGCTGTTTCAGCCTCTAAGATAGCCAAAGATAAAAATATTAGAGAACTTGTGAAAAATTTTCAATATCAGTGTGCTTACAATCCTCCAAAAATTTTTTCTGGTTCAGTTTTGGATGGAAGAGATATAACATCTGTAATAATGAAAAAGGCGATGTTAAAGTTTTACATAACTGCAAATGTAGAAACCAGAGCAAAAAGAAGATATCTTGAGTTTAAAAGTTTAAATAAAAAAATTTCCTATAAAGAAGTATTAAAAAGCATTAGAAATAGGGATTATTTGGATAAAAACAGAAAATATAGTCCATTGAAAAAAACTAAAGATTCAATCTTGATTAATACATCTAAATTAAGTAAGAAAGCGTGCTTTGAAAAAATAAAAGCTATAATTGACAATAAATTGAAAACTAATGGAAATTTATAAAGACTTAGAATCACCAGAAAATAAACAATTTGAAAAGCTACTAAATTCACAGTTATCTAAAAACAAAATTGAAGAAGGAAAGATAATTGAAGGTAAAATAACAAAAATAACAGAAAAGTTTATATTTGTTTTCATACCTGGACTTAAAAGTGAACCAATAGTTGATGTGAATGAAATCAAAATGATAGGTTTAAAAGATAAACTGAAAGTCGGTGAGAATATTTCTGTATTATTAGAAAAAATTGAAGATAAAAATGGAGAAGTTATAGTCTCGGCAATAAAAGCACAGAAAATTCAAGGATGGTATAAACTTGAAAAGGCGTACGAAAACGACGAGTCTATAATTGGAAAAATTACCTCAAAATGCAAAGGAGGAGTAATTGTAGAACATGTTGCTACTGGATCCTTAATGTTCTGTCCTGGTTCACAAATTAGCGATAAGCCTTTAAAGAGTATTGATCATTTAATAGGTGTAGAACAAAAATTTGCAATAATAAAACTAGACAAACTGAGAGGTAATGCATGCGTATCGCGAAGACAAATTGTATCTTCTAATAAAAGAGAAGATAAAGCAAAAATAATAGAAAAATTTAAAGTTGGAGATATTATAAAAGATGCAGTAGTCAAAGGATATTCATCATTTGGTTGTTTTTTTGAGGTAAATAATGAAATAGATGTGCTTGTTCATCTTCAAGAAATATCATACTCAAGAGTAAATCATCCTGATGAGATATTTAATATAGGCGAAAAACATGACTTAAAAGTCATATCAATTGACAATGAAAAACTACAAATAGGCTGTTCCATTAAACAACTGTCACCAGATCCTTTTGAACATATTTCTAATTATGAAATTGGAAAAAAATATAAAGTTAAAGTTGATAAGATTACAGACTATGGATGTTTCTGTTCGCTTGAGCCTGGGCTAAGTACATTGCTTCATAGCAGTGAGATGAGTTGGACAAAAAGGAATATAACTCCAAAAAAATTATTTAAGGTTGGGGATATGATTAGTTGCATTATAACCGAAATTGATAAGGAAAAAAGACGTATAGCAATTTCTCACAAACTTACATTAGAAAATCCATATGAAGTATTTATGAAGAAATTTCCAGAGGGTAGTGAAGTTTCAGGTACAGTGTCCAGTTTAAATGAGTATGCTTTATACATTAAATTAGATGAATTTGATATTGATGGTTTTTTGCATGCTAACGATCTGAGCTACTTAAATAATCCAGATGAAGAACTAAAAAAATATAAAAAGGGAGATAATGTAAAAGTCAAAGTTTTAGAAATTAAAAAAGATGAACAAAAAGTTAGGGTTGGTTTAAAGCAATTAGAAAAAGATCCTTTTGACTGGTTTAAAGGAAAAAAAGTAAATGATATAATTACGGTTCAAGTTGTATCTACAGATAATAAAGGAATAATAGTCAAACCTGAAGATTGTAAATTAGACTTTTTAATTAAAAAACAAAATATTGCTATAAACTCAGCAGATGCAAGACCCTCTAGATTTGTTGGAGGAGAAAGAATAGATGCAGCAATATCTGAGATTAACTTTGAGAAAAGAAAAGTAGCTTTAAGTATAAAATTACTTGAAGAATTACAAAACAAAGAGGCAGTAAGTAAATTTTCTAGTCCTTTAAGTGGAAAAAACCTACCGTTTTCATCATTATCAGAAAAGCTTGGTGGCAAAAAAAATAAGGATAATGAGTAATTAATTGTCGTCTAAAAAGTCAGAAATAATAAAAAAACTTGCTGATAACTACCCTAATTTTTTACGAAAAGATTTAAGTAGAATTTTTGATATATTTATAACTGAAATAAGAAATTCCCTTAAAAGACATGAAAGAGTTGAACTCAGAAATGTATTTACAATAGAACCAAGAATAAGAAAAGCAAGAATTGCTCGAAATCCTAAGACTGCTGAAAAAATTTACGTTAAAGAAAAGCGTTCCATTATATTTAAGTCCTCAAAAACCTGGTCGGATAAAATAAATGAATAAAAAAAAGATTTTTATAGCTTGCGACAGTAAAAAATTATCTGATGTAAAGAAAATTATAAAACTTTCCAAAAATAATAATTTAAAAATTGGTTATAAATTTGGATTAGAATTTTTAAATTCAAAGAATGGCAGAAACTTTGTATTAAATTTAAAAAATAAGATAATCTTTGCTGATTTAAAACTTCATGATATTCCTAACACATGCACATCAACAGTAGAAGCCATTAAAGATTTAAAGGTTAATTATTTAACGATGCATATTAGTTCAGGTATTGAGGCTCTTAAATCTGTAAAAAAAGTATCAGGAAAAATTAAAATAGTCGGTGTAACAATACTTACGTCGTTAGATAATAAAGCTTTAAAAGAAATTGGTTTTAATAAAGATGTAAAAAAATTAGTATTTCATCAAGCAAAATTAGCAACTAAAGCAAAATTGGATGCTATAGTATGTAGTGCTCAAGAAGCTAAAATAGTAAAAAAAGTGTTTAAAAGGGAAATAATAACCCCTGGAATAAGATTTAGTTCACGAATAAATGATCAAAGAAGAACTTTAACTCCTAAGCAAGCTTATAGAAATGGTGCAGATTGGTTAGTAATAGGAAGAGACATTACCAAAGGCAATATCAAAAAAAATATTCAAACATTAATTGATCACTTAAATCAATGATTAAAAGTTTAAAAATTTGTGGGATCTCAGATCCTAAAACTTTAAACTATATTTTAAATCATAAACACAAACCTTCTATGATAGGTTTCATTACAAATTATGAAAAAAGTAGAAGATTCATTGAATATGACAAATTACAACATTTAATTAATATAGATAAAAAAGACGTAAATTTTGTCTCTGTTCTTGTAAGACCTAACAATGAAATTTTAGAAAAGATTAAAGATTTCAATTTTGACTATTATCAGCTTTACGATGTAGATCCTGAGAGAACTGTCGAAATTAAATCAAAATATAAAATAAAAATAATAACTGCTCTTACAGTTTCTGGAATATCTGACGTAATAAAATATAAAAATTATTTAGAGATATCAGATATAATTTTATTTGATTCAAAAGGATATCATAAATCTGAAAGTTTTGATCATAAGCTGCTAGATATTGTGCCAAATGGATTAAATAAAATGATTGCAGGTAACATTCAAATAGAAGATATTCCAAATTTTAAAAATAAAAACTTTATGATTGATCTTAGCGGAGCATTAGAAGATGAATACGGAAAAAAAGATATAAATAAAATTAATAAATTATTAAACTTGGCTGCAAAAATATGAAGCTAAAAAAAGGAATCCCTTTAATAGACCAAGGTAATAAACTTGGATTTTGGGGAGGTAAATTTGGAGGAAACTTTGTTCCTGAGACATTAAAAAAACCGATAGAAGATTTAGAGGTGCTATTTAACAAACTTAAAAAAGATAAAAAATTTATACAAGAAAGAGATAGATATTTTGAAAATTGGATTGGCGTACCTACTCGATTCATTAAATTAGAGAATTTAACAAAACATGTAGGTGGAGCCCAAATTTGGTCTAAAGTTGTTTCAGATGCTAATGGTGGTGCACACAAAATCTACAACGCAACAGTCCATTGTTTGCTTGCAAAACGCTCTGGTAAAAAAATTATATGTGGGGATACTGGTGCGGGGTATGCAGGTAAAATGTTAAGTATGGCTGCAAAAAAGTTTGGTCTTAAATGTAAAATTTTCATGGGTGCAAAAGATATTGCAAGACAACAGCCAAATGTAAAAGCTATAAAAAAAAATGGTGCAGAAGTCATTCCCGTTTATTCAGGAAGTCAAACGCTTGTGGATGCTGTATCAGAGTGTATGAGGTTCTGGGTTGCTAATTGTGATACAAGTGCAATGTGTGTGGGTAGCACGGTAGGTCCAGCTGTATTTGTGCGAATTTGTGGCTGGAGTACTAGTCAAATTTCGAGAGAGCTTAAAGTTCAATTAATTGATGAGTTTGGATCAATTCCAAAGAAACTTAAACTTTACAATTGTGTTGGTGGTGGAAGTTCAAGTTTTGGGTTTTGGAATGAGTTTATGGATTATGATAAAAAGCAGTGCGAATTTATTGGTGTGGAAGCTGGGGGACCTGCAAAAAGTAAAAAGCATGCAGCACCTTTAACGTATGGCTCAAAAATTGGAATCCTACATGGTGCAGCCCAATATGTTAATCAAAACTCTGATGGACAAATAGAGGAGACCGAGTCTATTTCGGCAGGTTTAGATTATCCAGGAATTTCTCCACTACATTGTTTTTTAAAAGACACAAAGAGAGCTAGATATACTGCTGCAAGTGATGAACAAGCATTAAATGCTTACAAACTTGTAACAAGATTTGAAAAATTAAGACCATCTCTTGAACCCAGCCACGCATTCGCTGTTGCAATATCTGAATCTAAAAAATTTGACGCAGATACGGTCGTAGTAGTTAACAGTTGCGGTGATGCTTACAAGGACCGGGGAATTTTAGAGAAGAGATTAGGAAAAAAATATGTTAAATCCAATTAGTGCTGCATTTATAAAAGCAAAACAAGAAAATAGGCCTGCTTTGTTAACTTATACTGTTGCTGGTGATAGCTCAAAAAAACAATCTTTAAATATACTAAAATCAATTTCCAAAAATGCTGATATTTTAGAATTAGGCGTACCTCACAACACCCCTGTAGCAGACGGAAGTCAAATTCAAACAAGCGCATATAGAGCAATCAAAAATGGAATTAAAGTAAATGATATTTTTAAAATTGTAAAAGACTTTAAAAAGTTTGATAAAAATAAACCTGTTATCTTAATGGGCTATTACAATATGATCTTTCAATATGGTGAAAACAAATTCTTAAATAAATGTAAGTTATCTGGGGTAAATGGATTGATAGTTGTGGATTTACCTTGGCCAGAAAATAAGGATTTTGCAAAAAAATGTAAAAAAAAATCTATCTATTTTATTCAGCTTTTATCACCAACAACAACAAAAATTAGGCTTAAAAAAATTATAAAAGATTCTCATCCTATGAGTTATTTTATTTCAATGTTAAGCACAACTGGTGGTAAATTAAAAGTATCACCTAAAGAGATAATAAAAAATTACATCAAAATAAAAAAAATCAATCCAAAAAAAAAGGTGGTTATTGGTTTTGGAATAACAGAAAAAACAATTGGAAAACTAAAATCTGCAGATGGATTAGTAGTTGGAAGTGCTATTTGTAAGGAAATTAGCAGAAGTTTAAAATATAGACAAAATCCTGTCACAAATATAAATAGACTAGTATTAAAATTAAAAAATAAAATTCGATGAACTGGATTACAAAAGCATTAAGTTTTGGTGAAAAAATCAAAAGAGTTTTAAAAAAAAGACCATCAAAAGAGGATATAGCAAACTCAGAGTGGACTAGTTGTTGCAAGGGCCCGATATTAAAAAAAGATCTTGAGGCAAATTTATGGGTTTGCAACTCGTGTGGAAAACATCATAGAATTAATTGCCGTCAAAGATTTGATATTATTTTTGGAAGAAATGCTTATGAAATACTTGATACACCAATTCCGGCTGAAGATCCCCTTGAATGGGTAGATACCAAATCTTATAAAGATAGATTAAAATCTGCAAGAAAGAAAACTAATCAAAATTCGGCGGTGATGATTGCTAAAGGAAAAATAAATGGTATCGATGTGACAGCAGGAGCAATAAATTTTGAATTTATTGGTGGTTCTGTTGGAGCTGCAGAAGGTGAGGCAATTATTTATGGTGTTCAAAATGCGATTGATAATCAAACACCATTTGTTTTCTTTCCTTGTGGCGGAGGACAAAGAATGTTTGAATCTCCAATTGCACTTGCAAATATGACACGAACTACTCTTGCAATTAACGAACTCAAAAAAAATAACCTTCCTTATTTGGTTTGTTTTACAGATCCAACAGCTGGTGGGATTACAGCATCTTTTGCTATGTTAGGCGATATTCATTTTGCTGAACCAGGCTGTTTAATAGCTTTTGCGGGAAAAAGAGTAATACAGGCAACAGTGAAAGAGGAGTTAAGCTCTGATTTTCAAACATCTGAATTTGTTGAAAAGCATGGATTTGTTGACAGAATTGTTGAACGAAAAGATTTAAAAACAGAAATAAGCTTACTATTATCAATATTGTTAAAAAAAGATAACGCGGTAAATGAAAAGCAAATAAATGAAACTTCAGACAATATTGAACCGCTTGCAAAAGCTGCATCCTAAAGAAATTGATCTCAGTCTAGATAGAGTTAAGAACCTTTGTAAAAAATTAGGTGATCCACAAAAAAAATTAAAATATATATCTGTTGTTGGTACAAATGGAAAATATTCAACGATCCAAGCAATAAGATCAATATTAAAGAGTAGTATTATAAACTGTAATATTTACACAAGTCCTCATATTCAAAAAATTAATGAAAGATTTGTTTTTAATGACGTAGAAATATCCGACGATGACTTATCTACTTTATTAAAAGAAGTTGAAAATGTTAATAATGGTGAACAAATAACTTATTTCGAAATATTAACTGCAGCATATTTTTATCATGCGAGTAAATTTAAAGACAAAATAAATATTATAGAAAGTGGTCTATTTCATAGATTTGATGCGACAAATATTATTCATACTAATTTATCTAGTATTGTTACTTCGATAGGATTAGATCATTTAGATTGGTTACCAAAAAATGAGCAAAATATTGAAAAAATTGTTTATGAAAAAACCTCATCCTTACTAAATTCTACTATTGTAGTTAGCAAACAAAGTTCGAATGAAACCTTAAATTTAATAAGAAAAACTATAAAAAATAATCAATCAAAAAAAATCATTTATAAAGATGATTTTAATTATTCATTAAGTGAGAATGGTTTTATTTATTATGAAGACGAATATGGTGGTTTAAAATTACCAAAACCAAACATATTAGGTAATTTTCAAATTGACAATTGTGCGACAGCTATTGCTACAGTAAGAAATTTACAAATAGGAGTAAAAGATGAAAATATTAAAGAAGGTATTACCAAGATAAAAAGTATCGCAAGACTTCAAGAAATTAAATCTGGTAAACTAAAAAAAATTTGTAAAAATAATAAGTTGTATTTAGATGGTTCGCATAATCCTTTAGGAGCAAAAGTTTTGAATGAATATTTAAATACTTTTGATTGTAAAAAACATTTAATACTTGGGATGATGTCTAACAAAGATCATGAAGAATATATAAGCCAGTTTAATAATATATCTTCCATAACAACCATTGATATTCCAAACCAACCAAATGCAATAAGTGGGGAAGATTTAAAAAAAAAACTAAATAAATATCCTAATATTATTTACAAAAAATCTATTGAAGAAGCTCTTAAAACTCTTAATCCAGAGAAAGATGATTTAATAATGATAACTGGGTCTCTATATCTTGCTGGAGAATTGCTTAATAGAAATTAAATATTTTCTTTTATAAAAGCAACAATATCGCTCTTAGGTGTAGCTCCAACTTTAGTTGCTTTTAATTCGCCACCTTTAAATAAAAGCATTGTAGGAATTCCACGAACACCGTACTTAGTAGGCATGTTAGGCTCTGAGTCTATGTCATGTTTTGCAATGACAATATCATTCGCCATCTCCTCTGAAATTTCCTCTAAAATTGGTCCAACCATTTTACAAGGTCCACACCATTCGGCCCAAAAATCTACTAAAACTGGTTTTTCGTTTTTTAAAACTTGTTCTTCAAATTTTTCGTCTGTTACTTTTAATGTAGCCATCAGTTTTATATATAAATAAAAATTTTTTTATCAATAGTTAAAAGAGAAATGTTTAAATTATCCACATTAAACACTTTCATACTTTTTCTGTATTGACATTGCATATTCATTAAATTCATCTAGTAATGCAAGCTTTTCATTGTCATTCTCATTAGTATATTTTTCTCTAAGTGTATCAATTTCTGTATAAAGTGTAGGGATCGTCCACCATTTTTCTTTTTTTTCACTCAAAATACGTTTGGCAATTTCTCTCTTTATTGATTTAAGCATATTCTCTGGAAGAACTTCCGGTGCCTCTTGATATATGATTTTTTTTCCAAATCCCACTAAACGATCATCATCAAATTTATCTAGTAATTTAAGTTTATCTTTCCATGATGCTGCATGCCAAGCAGGAAATAAGGCAGTATCTTTGTTTGATGTAAATTTAGTATAAATACTTTCTTCAGCATATATATCTTCTTGTGTTTTAGACTGTTCTTTTTCTTCAGCTACTTCTCTTAATGAATGAAGTATATTTTGAGAAAATTTCTCATTATTTTTAACAATATCTGCTCTTTTATTAATTAATGATTTATCCATGGCACTATAAGGTTCTGCTTGCATACCATATTTTGCATCTACAATAATTGGAGCCTTGTTAGATCTAATAGTTCTTAAAAATTTAGGAGACTTTTTCATTTCGACTTTTAGCTCATTTATCGATAAATTTAATAAAGGTTCTATATCAATCCTTAAATCGAATGCATAATACCAACCCGCATATATTGGATGCATACAATATTTTTGATGAAGAGGAGCAACTAGATGAAGTCTAGATTTACCATAATAATATTCATTTAAAGTAACCACTTCACCTTTTTTAATTATAGTTTCTGTGTCTGATTTATTTGCAGTTTTAAAAAAAGACTCCCAAGTGTTTGGTTGTTTTTTTTTAACTATATTTAAAACTTTAGCAGTCATAATACTATCACTTAAAGCGCTATGGGCATCTGTAGAATCGATACCTTGCATTCTTGCTAATGACTCTAATTTGAATACTGCATTATTTTTTTCATTAAATTCCACTTCTAAAATTGAAGGGTCTATTGCATAAGCTGCGCGAGCAATATTAATACCATCATGTCTTTTGTTAGGAGCAGCATTCGTTAAATATGGATATCTAATCCCTTTAAAAAACTCTTTTCTTATCATTTCATCATCAAATCCAATATTAGACCAACCAAGAAATACTGCAGGACTCCACTTTTTAAATATTTTTTCAACTTCTGCTAACATTTGATAATGTGAAAGATTTGTTTGAGTTAACTGCTTTATAGATGTTTTGTTTACAATAAGTGCCATGGCCTGAAAGATTTCTCCTTCGGGTAAACTGCATCTTAAATTAAATCTGTCTTTCTCTATAAAGTTCTCATCAACTAAAACTCCACCTATTTCAATGATGCTTCCGAAGTCAGTAGAGGCAGATGAACTTTCTATATCCCAGATTGCTAAATTCATAATTTTACTTTCAAATTGGCTAATATTTAATGGGTTTTTGGAAAGCTTATTAAAGACTTAACCATTAGCATATAAACGATTAGCTCAGGTGTTAGTAACTCTTTTATGGATAGGTTAAATAAAGTCAAGATATATTATTCATATCATAAAATTTTTTAACTCTTCCTAAGAATAAATTTTGATACATTTCTAACTCGGCTCCTTCAATTTTAAATTCCTGAAATAAAATATCTTTAGTACAAAGTAAAATTATTCCTGCTTTCATTTTAGTTCCATGAACAACATCATGCGCTAAAGTATAGGCACCAAGTTGTAAAAAATAATCCTGAATATAATCTGATTTTTTTGGCTTATTAGCCTGTTTGAAGTCAACTATTACATCACTACCCTCATACAAAGCTATCATATCAGCTGTCCCAGCATATTGTTCTGGATAATACAAAGTTTCTTCCATTCCATATACTTCATCAAGACGTCCAGTAATTCCTTTTTGAATTATTTCTTTAGCCATATTTTTATATTGCTCGTTACTTTCAAAAAAACTTTCATTAATTCTTCCTCTTAAATAATCTTCAATATATGAATGCATTGATGTGCCCCTTGATGATGCTTCTGTTTTAATTCTATTTGCTTCTTTAATTCCTACTCTCTCTTTCCAGTTAGCTAAAGCTGCTTTTTCTTCCTCTGACTTGGTGGCACTTAAAATTGTGGTAACACTTGGTAATTTATTGTCTCCTAATAAATATTTTCTATAGCCATCTTCAATTGATCTAGAAGATTTTGGATAATTGTATTTATTATTCCACTTCATTACATTACTTATAAGCATTGATTATTAAAATTAAATTAATTTTTTAATTATTTCTGATTAACTGTAAATTTCTCTACATTCTCAGATTGTAAAGCTTTTTCAATTTGATCTGGGTCTTTAATATTTTCCAAGGTTCTTGTAATTGATCTTGCATCTTTACCAAAACTGTCAACAACACTCATCGCTTCTTCAAGTTTTTTTCTTAAGACCAAGACGTTATCAAAATGCTTTGAAAACCTTGTACTTATAGTCTTTAAATGATCGTAAATTTCAGTTGCATGTTTTTGAACTTTTAATGTTTGGAAACCAAGATGATAAGACTGTATTAAGGCACAAATAGTATTTGGACCAGCAATTGTAACTTTATATTTTTTTCTTAGTTCTTCCATCAACAATTCTTTAGTTTTAGGATCTCTATAACTAGATAATTCTGCATAGAGACCTTCTGTGGGCACATATACAATTGCAAAATCGGTTGTTATGGGTGGATTAATGTATTTTTGATTAACAGCTTTTGATTTTGTCCTAAATGCAGATGCCAATTCATTTCTAGCTGATGATAACGCGTCTTTGTCTTTATTTTGGAAAGCTTTATCTACTGCTTTATATTTTTCAATCGGCCAATGGCTATCTATTGGACACATCACATCATTTTGTAGCTTAATAGCAAACTCTACTAGATCTCTAGTCTCTTCTGGCTTCATTTTTGCATTTGCTATGTATTGAGATGCTGGAAGTAAATCTTCTAAAATACTTGCAAGGGAAAATTCACTTAATCCACCGTATTGTTTAACACCCGCTAAAATTCTACTAAAATTATTTTGACTCGATTGAATATCTTCAACTTGTTTGTTAAATGATGCAACTTTTTCATCAACACGACTTAGTGCACCTGTCATATCTTTGGCAACTTCTTTACTCATGCTACTAAAAGAGTCGTTTAATGAACTCTTAAGACTATCTATGTCAGTCTTGATTTTTGCAAAATCATCTTCTTTGTTATCTTTTTCAGGTTCTTTTCTAAATTTTAAAAATAAAGCTATATTTACCAATAAAACTACAGCAACTAATAAAACAATTAATATGTCCATGATTCTCTAAGTTATACTCCAATATTTAAATTTCAATTTATATTTTCTTTTTTAAATTCTGCGTATGTGTTAAAAAAATTTGAGAAAATTATTAGTAATAATCCACTTATTGTTGATAATAATCTAAGCTTATTTGCTAACTAAATTTATAAGTCTTTTTAAGTCCTTTAATTTATTTGATTTCTTAGATGTCATTAAGCAAGCTTGAGAGTGAAGGATTATTCCATCTTTTAATATTCTTAAATTGTTAGCTTTTAAGGTTGCTCCAGTTGAAGTTATATCGGTTATTATTTCGGATGATCCAGTAAATGGATATATCTCTGTTGCACCAAGGCTCTTCACCAATTTAAATTGCGTTACTCCTCTGGAGAACATGAATTCTCTTGTAAGATTTGGGTATTTTGTAGCTATACGTAATCTATTTCTTTTTTTATCTTTAAATTCAAAAGCTATTTCCTCAAGATCTGGCATTGTCTGTACATCTATCCAATCGTCAGGAATTGCAACTACTAATGTAGCTTCTCCAAAATCATACTTTTTTTTAACAATTAACTTTTTTTGAATATTAATTTCACTTTCCATTAATAAATCATATCCAGAAAAGCCAATATCTAAGGATCCATCTGCAAGACGTTCTATAATTTCCCTAGCATGTAGATAATTGATAATAATATTTTTTTTTCCTTTAATAAATCCAAATAAGTCTCTCTCACCTCTTTCAGAAAGGATTTTTAATTTTTTTTTTTTAAAAATATTTAATACTCCAGATCGTAAGCGACCTTTACTTGGAATTCCAATTTTTATGATGGTATTACTCATATTTATATTTTACCAATTCTTCTTGAAATAAATTATTCATTTTGTTTATTAAATTCTCATTCAGTAATTTCCTATAATCATTATCTTTACCTAAATTAAAAAATTTTATCTTTTCGTCAGAACCTTTTTTTGTAATTGCTTCTGCAAAACCTTTTTCGTCTTCTAATTTTTTGAGATTATCAAAATTGCAATTTCTTATACATTTTAAAGCTTTTTCTTTATTAAACTTTTCATCTGATTTAGAGAGTTTATGAATAAAGTTAACAACTTGTTTAAAAGTATTTAGTGCATCATTTTGTAGATCTTCATACCTTACAGTTAAAACTGGATATAATTTATTATCTACCCATGACTTCTGATTTAATTTCCAGGAAAAAAGTGCCTGAAAACCTAAAAATCGATCTTTTTCTTTAGAAACAATTCCTTTTTTTTCATCTGTCATAAATTGAAAGGCTTCATCAACAGAAATTTGATAGTGGTTTGATAATGAAGAGATTACGTTTCTTGGATCTCTAATTATATAAATAACACCCAATGTATTTTCTTTATTAGTAAATTTATTATCTTCTATTTTACATAATGCATTATGAGTTTTAAAAAATTTCAAACCTTTTAATTGATTAATTTTTTCCTGTTCCTTTATCCAATACTTTGAAGTATCGTGAGGCTGTTTAAATTTATCTAAATACTTTCTAAAATATTTGTTACTTGGAAAAGATTCTATTTTTTCTAATAGTTCAAAATTAAAATCACCTGTTTCAGAAAAATAATAATTTGCGATTAAAGATCTCAACCAAGTATTTCCACTTTTGGGATATGAAGCTAACCAAATTATCATATTTTTTCTAAGTTAATAGCAGCTCCAACAGCTGGTATATTCTTTTTAAAACCAAGATCTTTAATTAAAGAATCATATCTACCACCTCTAATATTTAGCTTCTCAGACTTTGATTTAATATCGATCTTAAAAACCAAACCAGTGTAATATTCAAGATGTCTCCCAAAAGAAGAACTAAATTTAACGTTTAATTTATTAATTTTATTTTTAGTTATTGGAAAATAATTATCCTGAACCCTGAGATTAATTTTATTTTTTTTAAAAAATAAATTTAATTTTTTAGATGCTTGATTAATGGGACATTCAATTTTTAAATACTCTTTTAAAATTTTTACAACATTGCTACCTTTTTTTGTTCTTCTTGGATCTTTAATTTTGGAATCAAATCTTATTAATATTTCCCCTATTGATCTTCTAGCAACTTCTTTTTTTTGGTTTCCATTGATCATTCTTGAATATTTTCTCTTATCTATTTCAACAATTGTTGGGTCGATATCTGAGTTGGTCTCCAATCTTTTTAGCAGATCGTTAAAATATTTTTCTCTCCAAAAATGACGTTGCAACCTTAATTTCCATCTTGCCGGACAATCCAACTTATCTAACAAAAGCCTAAAAATTTCTATATTACCTATTACAAGGTCTCCACTTTTATATTTAATTTTTGATAGTGCTTTTAATGAAGTTTCTATTATTTTTTTATCATCTTTTTTTTCAGTAAAAGACCCTAAAATTTCAAAGCCTATTTGATTTCTGATAACAGAGTCTTTTTTATTTAATCCTTTTCTAAATGCTTGACCACTATAGAAAATTTTTTCACTAGTTTTCTTTTTTTGATTTAAATATCTAACACAAGATGCAATTGTTAAATCAGGTCTTAAACAAAGTTCATTTCCCAATTGATCATTGAAAGAAAATATAAATCTTTTGAAACTTTCCCCTGACCTTTCCAATATTAAATTAGTGTCAATTACTGTATCAAGATCAATGTATTTATATCCATTTGACTTAATAATTTTTAGAATATTCTCAGATAATTTTTTTGATTTCATCAATCAGGTTCTCCTTATCAAATATAATTTGAGTATTTTCAGATTTTTTCCACTCTTCTCTAGATAAAATTTTTGATGTTTCGTCTAAGTTTGAATTTAATTTTTTTATAGTAATTTTATTATTTTTAAATTCATTCTCCCCACAAAGAATTACAGCTGGTGAATTCCTTTTATCTGCATATTTTAACTGAGATTTTAAACCTGAGTCTCCTAGATAAACTTCAGATCTTATATTTTGATTTCTAAGTTGTGATAACAATTCATAATAATTAGAGAGGTATTTTTTATCTAAAACACATATTATTATTGGAGAATTATTTTTTACCATGATTTTGTTTAACTGAACTAATGCATATAGCAAACGATCAAGCCCTATGGATACACCTGTTGCAGACAAGTCTACTTTTTTAAATCGTGAAACTAAAGAATTATATCTTCCACCTCCACCAACTGAGCCAAACTCCACTTCTTGGTTTTTTTGATTTTTTACTTTAAATGTTAAGTTTGCCTCAAATATCGGGCCATCATAATATTCAAGTCCTCTAATAACTTCAGGTGAAAAAATTATTTGATCAAAATTGGATGAATAATTTAATCCATCTAATACATTATTTAATTCATCAACACCATCTTCAACTAGTTTGTTTGGTATAGCTGACTTAATTTCATCTAAAGATTTCATATTAATAAAACTAATTATTTCTTGAGCTTGATCATCAGAGAGGTTTGCTCCAATAGTTTTATCACCAGATTTGTCTTCACGTCCTGTTGTCAGCAATTGTTTAACGCCATCGGTTCCAACTCTATCAAGTTTATCAATGGCTCTTAAAACAGTAAGTTGTTGTTTGTCATCTGAAATTTTCAAATTTTCAATAATTCCTTGAATTAATTTTCTATTACTTAATTTAATTTGATATTGATTTTTTTCTAAACCACAGAAATATAATGTGTCAGCTAAAAGATTACACATCTCAGCATCTGCTAAAGGATTATTAGATCCAACAATATCACAATCGGCTTGAGTAAACTCTCTAAATCTTCCAGGACCAGGTTTCTCATTTCGCCATACATTACCGATTTGATATCTTTTAAAAGGATTTGAGATATTTAAATAATTTTGAGATACGTATCTTGCTAATGGTGCAGTTAAATCATACCGTAATGATATCCAACTATCATTTTCCTCTTGAAAACCAAATACACCTGAACTTGGTCTATCTTCATCTGGTAAAAATTTTCCAATATTTTCTGATATTTCAAAACTAGGAGTTTCTAACTTAGAAAAACCGAATTTTAAAAAATTTTCTTCGATCTTAGCAATTAAATTTTCTTTTAACGCTAATTCTTTACCGTATCTATCAACAAAACCCGAAGGGGTATTGGCTGACAATTTTTTTTCTTTATTCATTTTTTGGTACACGGGGACAGATTCGAACTGTCGACCTTCGGTTCCACAAACCGCTGCTCTAACCAACTGAGCTACCCGTGCTCCTTCTATTGTTTTATACTAAATGTGGATAAAATTAAATTTATAAATAATTAAATAGCTAGCGTGCAGCCAGCATGAAAATGATGTCTGTGAGTTTCTCTGTTAATAATAACGTATTTGTTCATTGCAGTGTAATTAGCATTTTTTTTTTTAAATGCAAGCAAGAAAAGGCTTTGCACAGGAATAGCTATGTTTTCAACATATCCTATTCCTATACAAATATTTTTGATGAATTAAATTTTATTAACCTAATTTTTTCAAATTTACAGCGCTTGGACCTTTTTCGCCATCTTGAATTTCGAATTCTATAGCATCGTTTTCATTCAAAAATCTCAGCCCAGCTTCTCTAACTGCACTCGCATGAACGAAACAATCTTTTTCTCCGTCTTCTCTTTCAATAAAACCGTAGCCCTTCTTACCGTTGAACCACTTTACTTTGCCTTTTAATGTACTCATACTTTAGTTACTCTTTCTTTGTTATTATATAATTAGCTATAAATAGCTGAAGGATAGGTATTAGATTTTAATTTTGAATGCAAGCATAATGATGGATATTAATACCACATGAGAGTGGTGGCTTCGGCGGGACTCGAACCAGCGACACAAGCCTTTTCAGGGCTCTGCTCTACCAACTGAGCTACGAAGCCTTATTAAGATCTAAAAATTATACGACCCTTTGACAGATCGTATGGGGAAACTTCCAATTTCACTCTATCACCTTGTAAAACACGAATACGATTTTTTCTTAGTTTTCCTGCCGTGTGAGCTGTAACGTTATGACCATTGTCTAGTTTAACTCTAAACATAGCATTAGGAAGAAGATCTGTTACTACACCCTCAAACTCCAACGTATCCTGTTTACCCAAATTACTTTCTCCTCATTCTTGATCTTATACTTAAAGCATGACCATATAATTCTTCATACTCTGCGAGATATGTAGCGGATTCTCCTATTTTCTCAACACCTTTTTTAGATAGAGTTATATAGCTAATTTTTTTATAAAATTCGTTAACATTCAATCCAGACGCAAACTTTGCAGATCCGAAAGTTGGTAAGACATGATTTGTGCCGGCATTATAATCTGTAACTGCCATTGGAGAAAATTTACCAATACAAACACTTCCAACGTTGATTACTTTATTAATTATTTTGTCTGGTTTTGAAATATTTATCTCTAAGTGCTCTGGAGCTATTTCATTTATTGAATTAATTATATCTGAATTTTTTTTTGCAAGAATTACTAAACCATTATTTTTAAGACTTTTAAAAGCTATTGATCTTCTTGGTATTTTTTTTATTTTATCTTTAATTTTTTTTTGAAATTCTTTAATCAATTTTAAATCTTTTGAAATTAGAATACACTGCGAATTTTCGTCATGCTCTGCTTGACCTATCATTGATGTAAGAACATCTTCTATTTTAGTTTTATTATCTGCTAAAATTGTTATTTCTGAAGGACCAGCTATCATAGACTCTATACCAACCTGGCCAAATAATTCTTTTTTTGCTGCAGCAACAAAAATATTTCCAGGTCCAATAATTTTATTAACTTTTTGAATATATGCTAAACTTGCAATAGCCTGAGCACCACCCATTGAATATATTTCATTAATTCCGACTTTCTGAGCAGCATATAAAACAGCTGGATTTAATTTTCCATTTAGTTTGGGGTTGGCCAAAACAATTCTTTTAACACCAGCAATCCTTGCGGGTATAGAATTCATAAGTAAAGTTGAGGGTAAATTCGCAGGAACATAAATTCCAACAGACTGTAACGGCACATATTTATATGCCAGCTTATTGTTATATATATCCTTATAAAAAATATTTTTTCTCTGCTGTTTTTTATGAAAATTGAAAATCCTGTTATATGCTAAATCAATTGATTGTTTTATTTTTTTATCTAAAGATTTAATTGAAGTTTTTAGCTCATTATCTCTAATTTTTATCGAATTGTTATTGCTAAATTTTTTTTCGTATTTCAATAAAGCTTTTTTCTTGTTTACTTTTACATCTTTTAGAATTCTTTTTACTATAGTTGTATCAATATTTTTTCCAGATCTCCTTAAATCCAAAAAGTTTATTAATTTTGTTTGATAATTTTTACTTTTAGCATCTAAAAACTTAATCATTTTTAATTTTTTGATCCTCCAATGTTACATCAATAACTTCTGTGGAAAGTGTTATAATTCCATTTTTTGAAAATAACAGAACTATTTCAAAATTTTCTTTTTTTTTAAAAATATCAATTGCGAATAACTCTAAGGTTAAATCTGCATTGGACTGGTTAATGTTTTTAGACTTAGAACTTTCAATAAATTCAAATTTTACAACACTATTAATAGGTTTGCCACTATCTGTTTCCTTATCCATTCTTAAAACAGAAAGTAAAAAGATTTTTGTAGAAGGCAAATATTTTATATCAGAAATTTTGACTTTAGATTCTGCGCATATTGCTGATATGATTTGTAAGTCATCTGGTGATTGAGCAATTACTTTCTTTAAAAAACTATTCACTAAGTTATTCTTTTTATTTTTACCCCGATTTTTTTTAATTTATTTTCAATTTTTTCGTAACCTCGATCTAAATGATATACTCTATTTATAATAGATGTTCCTCTCGAAATAAAAGCTGCCAAAACTAAAGCTACTGATGCCCTTAAATCACTAGACATCAACTCAGCTCCCTCTAGATTATCAGTTCCTTCAATAATTGCCTTGTTTCCTTTAATATTTATTTTTGCACCTAATCTTTTTAATTCTGGAACATGCATAAATCTGTTTTCAAATATATTTTCTTCTATTGTGCTTTGCCCATTTGCTCTAGTTAATAATACCATAATTTGAGCTTGCAAATCAGTGGGGAAGTTTGGATATTCTCCAGTTTTTAAAAAATCCAAACTTCTGATTTTTTTAGGTCCCTGAATTTGAATTGTATTTTTTGTGGTTTTTATCTTTGCACCAATTTTCTTAAGTAAATTTATCTCTGTATTAATAATTTTTGGTTCGAAGTTTTTAATTTTTAAGTTTCCACCATTCAAACATGCAGCAACACAAAAAGTGCCTGCTTCAATTCTATCATTCATGATTGAGTAGGTTATACTTTTTAATGTTTTAACACCCTCTATTTTTAAAGTTCTTTTACCAATCCATTTAATATTGGCACCAGCCGTTTTAAGAAAATTTGTCAGATCCTTGATCTCAGGCTCTATAGCACAATTCTTTATTGTTGTTGTTCCTTTTGCAAGACAAGCAGCAAGAATTGAATTTTCGGTAGCTCCAACAGATATTTTTGAAAATCTTATTTTTGAACCAAATAGTCCTTCTTGAGCTTTTGCAATAACATATCCTTTTTCAATTTGTATTTTAACACCTAACTTTGATATAGCTTTTAAATGTATATCTATTGGTCTTACTCCTATACTGCAGCCACCTGGGCTACTCACTTTTGCTTTTTTATTTTTTGCCAATAAAGGGCCAAGAACTAAAATTCCTGCTCTCATAGTTTTAACTAGAGAATAAGGTGCAAAAAAATTATTTTTTTTCCCTTTCGAGATTGTTGCGATTTTTTTATTATTTTTTAAGCTAATTTTTCTTCCTAGAGATTTTAGCAAATTAAGCATTGTATCTATATCTTTAACTCGTGGAAGATTTTTAATCGTTACATTTTTATCAAAGAGTAAAGTTGCAGCAAGGATTGGTAGAGCAGCATTTTTACTTCCTGAAATTGATACCTCACCTCTGATCTTTGAGGGACCATTAATTTTAAATTTATCCATTTTAAATTTTGGGAAGTGTTACCCCTTTTTGGCCCATATATTTTCCATTTCTGTCGGCATATGAAACATCGGGTTTCTCATTCCCTTTTAAAAATATAAATTGAGCCACACCCTCATTTGCATATATTTTGGCTGGTAATGGAGTAGTATTAGAAAATTCAAGGGTCACATGGCCTTCCCATCCTGGTTCCAAAGGTGTTACATTAACAATTATTCCACATCTGGCATAAGTGGACTTACCTAAACAAATAACTAAGACATCACTTGGTATTTTAAAATATTCGACTGTTCTTGCTAAAACAAAAGAATTTGGCGGAATAATACATTCATCAGATTCTTTTGTTACAAAATTTGTTGGTTTAAAATTTTTTGGATCTACAATTTCAGAATTAACATTAGTAAATATTTTAAACTCATCAGATACTCTCGCATCGTAACCGTAAGAAGAAACACCAAATGAAATTTTTCCTTCCCTTATTTGTTTGTCTTCAAATGGTGATATCATTCTTTGTTCTTTCGCCATTTTGATTATCCACTTGTCTGATTGTACTGACATTTATTTGTTTTTTTTGTTTCTTCTTTGAAAAATTTTTCTTTTTCTCAAGTTTTTACGCAAAGCCTCTTCTAATTTGGCTTTTTTATCCTTCTTATTTTCCATTTTGATTACTTTTTATCTGGATTGGTAAGATGATCTAAAGTTATAACTTGATCAATAGGTATGGTTTTATCTTCCGTACTTTTCACATCGCCTTGTTTAGCTAATTTTTTTGCTCGTTTTTCAGCAAGTTTTTTTTCTCTTTTAGCTTGCTTCTCCATAGCTTTAGCTCCTCTAGTCGATTTGTAATCGTAGTGAATTCCCATATCATTAACCTAATTTAGATATACCTGATTTTCGAAAAAAATTAAGGCAATTATTTGAAAAAAACAATTTTATACACTAATTATAATTAAAAAATGCCCTCATAGTTAAATGGTATAACACATCCATGGTAAGGATGAGTTTCCAGTTCAATTCTGGGTGAGGGCACCAGTTATTTGTAGAATTTTTTTCTGATTATAAATCCAATTAAAACCAGGATTATCATACCAATTATTGGTTCATAAATATCTGGAGCAAAAATTATATCAAACATGCTTGGAAGTTCTTGATTGTTTTCAATTACTTTATTTAGCCCTTCTCCAAGTGAAGCTCCAACAAATAACTGAGGGGTCATTCCAATAACAGATCCAAAAAAGAAATTTCTAATCTTAACATTAAATAATGTTGGCAAAATGTTTGAGATAAAAAAAGGTATACCACCAACAAATCTATATATCAGAAAAAAAGTAAATTCATTTCTTTTAAATTTTTCAGTAAGATTAGAAAACTTTGATGAAAATTTTCTTTCAATTAAATCTTTAAAAAAATAATTTGCAAAAATATATAAAAAAGTTGCACCAACAGATAAACCAAATACTATAAGGATTGTCCCTATCCATTTTCCAAATACAAATCCTCCAACTAAAAAAACTGGTGAACCAAATCCTAAGAGCATAACCCAAATAATCACTCCAATAAAAAATAAGATGCTTGCAATTAAAAGATTAGAATTTTTGATATCATTTAATTTATCTCTATTATTTTTTATAAGTTCAAAACTTGAAAAATCATCAAATGAGAAATGGCTAAAAAAAAGCAACAAAAAGCCAGTAACTATGGAAAGATATATAATACCGAGAATAATTTTTAATTTATTTTCGTTTTCCATGTTGTTCTAATTTATTAAAAATCGCTGTACTTATATACATTAAATTGTATAACTACCGAAATTTAACAAAAAAGAAGCCTTAATATGAAACGTACATATCAGCCTAGTAAAAAAGTGAGAAAAAGAAGGCATGGTTTTAGGTCTAAAATGAAGACTCAAGGTGGAAGAAAACTAATAAGAAGAAGAAGAAGTAAGGGTAGAAAAAAACTCACTGTTTAATGCAGGTTAAATTAAAAAGTTTATCCAAAAATGAGGATTTTAAATTTATTTTAAATGGTAAAAAAATTTCAAATAGATATTCAACAATTTTTTATAGGAGATTAGAAAATAAAAATAATAAATATTTTAACATAAGTTTTATTACAAAAAAAAAGATTGGTACGGCTGTTATAAGAAATAAAATTAAAAGAAGATTAAGAAATATGATGAATGAGGCTTTAAAAAAAATTAAAATTAATCTTAACTATAGTTATTTATTAATTGCTAGAAAATCTGTTTTAGAAGATGAGTACAATTTTATTAAAATAAAACTTTTTAGTGAGTTAAAAAAAATTAGATAGTTATGATTAAAAAAGGATTAATATATTTTATTAAATTTTATAAATATTTCATTTCACCAGTTCTGGGGAATAATTGTAGGTATCTTCCAACCTGCTCTGAATATTTTATTGATAGTTTAAATGAATATGGAGTTTTGAAAGGTTGTTACAAAGGCATTAAAAGAATCTTATCTTGTCATCCTATAAAATTTTTGGGAGGAGGACATGGGTATGATCCGGTAAAAAAAAAGAATATTAAATAATGGACACAAGAAACGTAATAGCAGCAATTTCATTAAGTGCAGCAGTAATAATTCTCTATGGATTATTTTTTGCTCCACCAAGTCCTGATCCAAAGCAGTTAACCAATAGTGATCAAAATAAGAACAATCTTCAACTAAACGAAGCACCAAAAATAGAGCAAAATATTGAGAATAATAAAATTTCTAGGTCAGAGGCAATTAACAAAGTTGAAAGAATACTTTTTGAAAATGAAAATATTAAAGGTTCTATTTCTTTAGAGGGATCATTAATCGATGACCTGATCTTTAAGAAATATACTGAAACTTTAGATTCTGAGGAAAATGTAGTTTTGCTTAATCCTAAAGAGTCTGAAAATGGTTATTATATAGAAACAGGTTGGGCTATAAATAATAAAGATATTGAAGTTCCTAATTCAAATACAAAATGGGAAGTTGTCGGCAACAAATTATTAACACCGAATAGTCCAATTAAATTAGTATGGAATAACGAGCAGAATATAACTTTTGAGAAAGAAATTAGTATAGATGATAAATTTTTATTTACTGTTAACCAAAAAATTACGAATAATACTCAAAATACTTATAACTTTTATCCCTACGGACAGATTATTAGAAACCTGGCTCCTGATGTAACTGATTTTTATATATTACATGAAGGTTTATTAGGTGTTTTCGATGATAATCTTGTTGAAGAAGATTACGATGACATAAAAGATAAGAAGTACTCTGTAAATGCTAACAAAGGATGGATGGGTATTACAGATAAATATTGGATAACAAGTTTAATCCCAGAAAGTAATAAAAGTTTTAGATCAGATTTCGATTATAAAAATAAATTTAAAGCTAACTTCATAGAGACTGCTGCAACAGAAGTCAGAGCTAATGAAAGTAAAACTAATCAGGTAAAGGTTATTATTGCAGCAAAAGAAGTGGATGTAGTTGATGGATATGCGGAAAAACTAAATATTAATAAATTTGATTTAGCAATTGATTGGGGGTTCCTATATTTTTTAACAAAACCAATATTTTTGATATCGGATTATTTCTTTAAATTAACTGGAAATTATGGAATTGCAATTATACTAATTACAGCTTGTATAAGAATATTATTTTTTCCTCTCGCTAATTACTCATTTAGATCGATGGCAAAAATGAAAGTTCTTCAACCCGAAATGGTAAGGCTGAAAGAACTTCATAAGGAAGATAAAATGAAGTTACAGCAAGAAATGATGGCTCTTTACAAAAGAGAGAAGGTTAATCCAGTAAGTGGGTGTTTGCCTATTTTAATTCAAATACCATTCTTTTTTGCAATTTATAAAATGTTGTTTGTTACAATTGAAATGAGACATCAGCCTTTTTTCGGGTGGATACATGATCTAAGTGAAAGGGATCCAACGAGTTTATTTAATCTATTTGGCTTGTTACCTTATGATGTTCCGTCATTTTTAATTATCGGCGCTTGGCCAGTAGCAATGGGTGTAACAATGTGGATGCAACAAAAACTTAATCCAACACCACCAGATCCAATTCAGCAAAAAATTTTCATGTTTTTCCCTGTATTCTTAACAGTTATACTTGCACCATTTCCATCTGGATTAGTTATATATTGGACAATTAATAACGTGCTTACAATGGCTCAACAATATGTAATTATGAAGAGAACTTCAGTTAAAACAGTTTAATTGATGGAAATAGATAAGATTATTCCAAAAGATGGGCCGAATATTAATGAAGTTGAAAAATATATAAACAAATATCAGTCTGAGGTTATAGTAATTAAATGTGGAGGATCTGTTTTATTAGATAAAAAACTATTTAATCAGTTTATAGAAGATATTTCAGTGATAAACAAAATCGGTTTATCAGCAATAGTCATCCATGGTGGAGGTAAGAACATTAAAAAAAAATTAGATAAAAATAATATTGAAACAAGATTTATTAAAGGACTTAGGGTTTCAGACGATAAAACAATAAGATATATAGAGGAAGCTTTACTAGAGCTTAATTTAGAGATTTTACATGAATTAAAATCTAAAAATACTAATGTTTGTTCAATATCGCCTAAAGAAAATAATGTAATTAATATTGTTCCTGAAAGTAAAGAATTGGGATTTGTCGGGACACCAAAAAAAATTAACAAAGAGAAAATATTAAATTTTATTAATAACAAACAAATTCCAATTGTTGTACCTTTAGGATTGGGAGATGATGGTAGAATTTATAATATTAATGCAGATGTTGCTGCAGGTTCAATTGCAAAAGAGATCGATGCTAGACGACTTCTTTTGATGACAGATGTAGAAGGAGTTCTTGATGAAAATCAAAAACTTATATCTGAAATTAATCTCAATAGAGCCAACGAAATGTTAAGAAATAATACTATTTCAGGAGGCATGATACCAAAAATTAACACTTGTTTAGATGCAATATCTAATGGTGTTAGAGGTGTTGTTATTGTTGATGGGAGAAAACCACATTCAATACTATTTGAGTTATTTTCTGATAAGGGCGCAGGAACATTAATAAGAAAATGAATAATCTAAAAAATATAAAGAATATTTTGTTCGACTGTGATGGTGTTTTATATAATGATTTAGAAGCAGTTTTTGGTCAAGTTAGTAAGAGAATGACAAAATATATTTCGAATAAGCTTAACTTAGACCTTACAAAAGCCAAAGAATTACAAAGAGATTATTTTCACAAATATAACACAAGTTTAAATGGATTGATGATACATCATGATATACCGCCAGGAGAATTCTTGGAGTATGTTCATGATATTGATCTTTCATTTATGGAAAAAGATCTTGTTTTAAGAAATGAGCTTGAAAATATAAATTTAAATAAATTTGTATTCACAAACGGAAGTAGAGCGCATGTAAAAAATATAGTTAAAACCCTTGGTATAGAAGACCAATTTAAAGATATATTTGATATCGTAGACGCAAAATATCACCCAAAGCCTGAAGCAAAAGCTTTTGATCTTATGGTTGATAAATTTAAGATTAATCCAAAAGAAACGCTTTATATTGAGGATATAGCTAAAAATTTATCAATAGGTAAAGAGCGGGGGACTATAACAGCTTGGCTTATCAATAATGAATACTGGGGGAAAAAAGAGTCTGACAAAGATTACATCGATTATAAAATCGAAAATCTCTCTTTATTTTTAAAAGAAATAAGGTTATTAAAAAGTTCTTAAATTTATGAGCATAGAAAATATAATCAATGAAGCTTGGGGAAATAGAGACCAAGTAAGTCCTAACTCGGATGAGAGTTTAAAAAATACTGTTAATCAAATTATTGATGACTTAGATAGTGGTAAAGTCAGAGTAGCTGAAAAAATCAATGGTGAGTGGGTAACACATCAACACATAAAAAAAGCAATTATGTTAAGTTTTAGAATGTATCCAATGGAAAATTTAAATGGCCCCTACAGTAGTTGGTATGACAAAGCGCATCTATTAAAAGGTAAAACTGCAGGCTGGTCTAAAGAAGATCACGAAAAAGCAGGATTTAGAATGGTTCCTAATTCTCCTGTTAGAAGAGGATCATTCATAGGTAAAAATGCAGTCTTAATGCCATGCTATGTAAATATTGGAGCATGGATCGACTCCGGAACTATGATGGACACGTTTAGTCGTGCAGGTAGTTGTTGTCAAATTGGAAAAAATTGTCATATTTCTGCTGGCTCAGGAATTGGAGGGGTATTGGAGCCTGCCCAAGCATTACCAACAATTATTGAAGATAATGTTTTTGTTGGTGCTATGTCGGAAGTTGTTGAAGGTGTTATAGTTGGAGAAGGCTCAGTATTAAGTATGGGGATGCTGATTACGCAAAGTACTAAAATAGTAAACCGTGCGACTGGTGAAATCACTTATGGTAAAATACCTCCATACTCGGTTGTTGTACCAGGTTCTCTTCCTGATAAAAAAAATCCATCTGCACCTTCGTTAAGCTGTGCAGTAATTATTAAACAAGTTGATGAAAAAACTAGATCAAAGACATCTGTTAACGATCTTTTAAGAGACTAAATTAATGAAAACTTTTAATGAACTAAAGTTAGCTCAGGAGCTAATAAAATTTAAAACTATTAAAACAGAAGATAAAGGGATTATGAAGTTCCTTTCAAAGAAACTTTCCTCATTAGGTTTTAAATGTCAGATAATAAAATCAAAAGGTACAGGCGCTGAACCTGCATTAAACTTATATGCAAAATTTGGTAAATCAAAACCTAACATTAATTATTTGGGTCACACAGATGTTGTAGCTAACCTCAACAATTGGGAGTTTCCTCCATTTGAAGCAGTAGTAAAAAAAGGATATTTATATGGAAGAGGATCCCAAGACATGAAGGGTAGTGTAGCATGTTGGATAAGTGCTGTAAGTAATTTTATTAAAAATAAAAAATTTGAAGGATCTATATCAATAATAATTACGGCTGATGAAGAAACTACAGGTCATGGTTGTCCAGCCGTTATGAAATATTTAAAGAAAAAAAAAGAAAAAATTGATTTTTCAATAGTAGGTGAACCATCATCAAATAAATCAGTTGGAGATGAAATCAGGATTGGAAGAAGAGGTTCTATGAATGCAACAGTAACAGTGTATGGAAAAAGTGGACACTCTGCATTTTATGGGACATATATAAATCCATGTACTGCTCTTGCTAAAATAATATCTAAACTGAAAAGTGTTCCGCTAGACAAAGGAACAAAGTATATGCCACCATCAAATTTAGAATTTACAAAAATGAATGTGGATAATATATCTGAAAATGTAGTCCCACAATCTGCAAGTGCTAAATTTAATGTTAGGTTTAATTCAACTTATAAATCAACATCTTTGAAAAAAAAACTTAGTAAAATTATTAATGCAGTTGCAAAAAAAGAAAATTGTAAAATAAAAATAGATTATAAAGTAAGTGGAGAAGCATTTTACACAGAACCAAATAAAGAAATTTATATGGTAAAAAAAGTTGTAAAAAAGGTTACAGGCAACAATGCAAAATTAAATTGTAGAGGTGGAACAAGTGACAGCAGATTTTTAGGTTCGATACCACGTCTTGAGCTGGGGTTAAGAAATAATACTATTCATATGGTTAACGAGAGAACATCGATTTCAGATTTAAAAAAGTTAACTAAGATTTATAAGAATATCTTACACAATTATTTCACTTGAAAACCGCAATTATAACATCTGAATCTTCAGAAAAACATATAACAGGCGATGGTCATCCAGAGCAACCGAAGAGAGTGGTTTCAATAATTGATACTTTAAAAAAAAATAAAGAACTGCTTTGGGATAAGCCAGATGTTGTTCCTAATGATATTCTTAATATGACTCATTCTGAAGATTATATTAATAATTTAAATAATTCATTTCCCAAAAGCGGCTTAAATTTTTTAGATGGTGATACGGTTGTATCTCCTGGAAGTAAGGATGCAGTATTTCAAGCTGCAGGATCAGCTATAAGTGCAATAGATGGAATTGAGAATAAAAAGTATAAAAATGCTTTTTGTGTTGTACGACCACCAGGACACCATGCTGAAAAAAACAAATCAATGGGCTTTTGCTGTATTTCTAATGCAGGTGTTGCAGTTAATTATTTAATAAAAAAATATAAGTATAAAAGAATTGCATGTGTAGATTTTGATGTTCATTGGGGAAATGGGAATTATGATGTAATGTATGACAACAAAAATTCACTTTATATATCAACTCATCAATATCCATTTTATCCAGGTGGTGGCTCAGAAAAAGACAAGGGAAAGTATAATAATTCTCTTAATATACCTCTTCCTGCAGGCACAAATTCTGAAGAGTATTTTAATGCTTATGATAGAGTTTTAGATAGGTTAATTGAATATAAGCCTGATTACCTAATCTTTTCTGCTGGCTTTGATGCCCACAAAAACGATCCATTAGCTCAATTTGAACTTTCATCCAAAGATTTTTATGAAATAACAAGAAGAACACTAAAAGCCACTAATAAATTTACTAACGGAAAAGTAGTATCTTTATTAGAAGGTGGATACGACCTGAAAGCGCTTGCTGAAAGCGCTAATTATCATGTAAATGCATTAATCGAGGCGGAAAATAAATAATCATGAAACTATACAAACAAAAATCATCAAATATTGATAACAGGGGACTGTTTGCATCTAAAAATATAAAAAAAGGAACTAAGATTATTTACTACACAGGTAAAATAATTACAAAAAAACAGACTGAAAATAATCCAAAATTTGATAATGATAAAGCGATTTATCTTTTTAACTTAAATAATAGATATGATTTAGACGGTGATTTTGCTTACAATACTGCAAGACTTATTAATCACTCTTGTGATCCAAACTGCGAAGTTGAAGGCAAAGGTTTAAAATTATGGATTAGTTCTATTAAAGATATAAATAAAAATGAGGAACTAACTTATGATTATGGGTTTAGTTTTGATGAAAACTATAAGGATTTTCCTTGTAAGTGTGGCTCCAAAAATTGTTGTGGTTATATAGTTAGAGAAGGATCAAGATGGAGAATAAAAAAGAAAAAAAAGAAATCTAATAAATAATTTTCTCAAGATATAAGCCATGTGCAGGAGCAATAGGAGCGCAATTTTTTCTAGATTTTGATTTAAATATACTGGTAAATTTTTTTAAGTTCCATTTATTTTCACCAAGGTATTTAAGCGAACCAACCATGGATCTAACTTGACTCTTAAGAAATGATTTTGATACAAATTGAATTTTTATAACATTTTTAACTTTTGTTATTTTTACCTTTTTCATGGTTCTTACTGGACTTTTTGCGGCACAATTAGATGCTCTAAAGGTTGAAAAATCATGTGTCCCGATTAACTTTTTGGCTCCTTTTTTCATCAAATCGACATTAATTTTTTTTTTAACATGCCACTCTCTATTAAAATTAATAACAGACGGAGAAACATCATTTCTTATTAAATAGGTATATCGTCTTTCTTTTGCAGAATATCTTGAATGAAAAAATTTATTCTTTCTTTTTATTTTCAATATTGATATTTTTTTTTTATTTAAAAAGAAGTTTAGTGAATTTATTAATTTATCTTTTTGAATAATATTATTTGTAGTATCAAAGTGTGCTGATTGCTCTTTAGCGTGAACTCCTGTGTCTGTTCGTCCAGACCCATAAATTTTTATTTTTTCTTTTAATAGTTTAGATAAGACACTCTCAATATTTTCCTGGATTGACTTACCTTTTTTTTGAATTTGCCAACCATTGTATAAAGTGCCTTCGTATTCTATTAGAATCTGATATCTAATCACTTTTTATTATCGTTCCTTTTCTAACCTTATTGCCTAATAAAAATTCATTGATTAATTGAGGATTCTTGCCCTCTTTTTGTATCTTAATAATATTTATTGAATTTTCACCACATGCTATTGTCATTTGTTCGTCGATTACTTCACCGATTGTTGCTGACTGCTTGTTTATTTTAGCCTTTAATATTTTATATCTTTTGTTGTTAACCTCAAACCATGCACCAGGTTTTGGATATAATCCATTTATTTGAGCAATTATTTTACGAGCACTATTATTCCAATCTATCTTTCCCTCTACTTTTTGAATTTTCTTTGCATATGTAGCTTTTGCATGATCTTGCTCTTTAAATATTGCCTCTCCTTCTAAAACTTTTTGCAAATTTTCTAAAATTTTTTCTGTACACAAATAAGATAGTTTTTCAGACAAAGTTTCTGTATTATCTTGGTCAAGAATATCTATTGAATATTTATTACATACTGGTCCCGAATCTAATTTTTCATCAATTTTCATAAATGATATACCAGTTTTCGTTTCATTGTTTAAAATCGATCTTTGGATTGGCGCCGCCCCTCTCCATTTTGGTAATAATGAAGCATGAATATTCAAAAAACCATTTTTACTCAAATCAAGAATTTTTTTTGAAATTAACTGTCCATATGCAACAACAATTACAAGATCTAAATTTAATTCTTTAAGATATTCAAATTCTTCATCAATTTTTTTTTGGAGTTTTAATTTCTATATTAAGT
>CACGWC010000002.1 GCA_902576785.1 uncultured Pelagibacteraceae bacterium
TTTCCAGAAGGATAATTTTTAATAATACTATCAGCAGTCTCTTTATTTTTTTTATTAAACTCAAATTTTTCAGGTTGTACTTTTGATATTTTTTTAACAGCCATTATCTATCCACCTCTCCAAAAACAATATCCATTGAACCTAAAACTGCAGGAACATCCGCTAACATATGACCTTTAATTAAATAATCCATCGCTTGCAAATGAGAAAATCCTGGAGCTCTAATTTTGCATTTGTAAGGTTTGCTTGAACCATCAGAAATTAAGTAAACACCAAATTCTCCTTTAGGAGCCTCTACAGCTGTATATATTTCATCTTTATCAACTCTGTAACCTTCGGTATATAACTTGAAATGATGGATTAATGCTTCCATAGATTGTTTTATTTCTTTTTTTGGAGGTGGACTGATTTTTCCATCATCAGTTTTAATTGGCCCTACAGGTAAATTTGCCAAGCATTGATTTATTATATTTACACTTTCTTTCATTTCTTCAATTCTGCATAGGTATCTATCGTAACAATCACCATTTTTTCCTACTGGAATTTTAAATTCGAATTGTTCATAACAATCGTAAGGCTGGGATTTTCTTAAATCCCATGGAACACCAGATCCTCTCAACATAACACCAGAAAAAGAATAATCTAGAGCATCTTGTTTTGATACTACTCCTATATCAACGTTCCTTTGCTTAAATATACGGTTGTCAGTTAAAAGTAATTCTAAATCATTTATTATTTTTGGAAATCTTTCACAAAATTCTCCGATTTCTTTATCTAATCCTTTTGGTAAATCTTGATGTACTCCTCCAGCTCTAAAATAATTAGCATGTAATCTAGAACCAGAAACTTTTTCATAAAAACCCATTAATATTTCTCTCTCTTCAAATCCCCATAAAGTTGGAGTTAATGCGCCAACATCCATTGCTTGTGTTGTAACATTTAAAATATGGCTAAGTATTCTTCCAATCTCACAAAACATTACTCTTATGTATTGAGCTCTTATTGGAACTTCAATTTTCAATATTTTTTCAATTGCTAAAGCAAATGCGTGTTCTTGGTTCATTGGTGCAACATAATCTAGTCGATCAAAATACGGAACAGCTTGAGTATAAGTTTTATTTTCAATTAATTTTTCTGTCCCTCTATGCAATAAACCAATGTGTGGATCTGCTTTTTCAACAATTTCACCGTCTAACTGTAATATTAATCGCAAAACTCCATGAGCTGCTGGATGTTGAGGTCCAAAATTTAGATTCAAAGTTTTAGTTTCTTTTGCCATTATTCTTTAGTTTGTTCTTTTATATACTTGGTTCCTTCCCAAGGACTTTCATAATCAAAGTTTCTATAATTTTGCTCTAATTTTACTGGTTCATAAATAACCTTTTTATTTTCATGACTGTATCTAACTTCATTATGACCTGTTAAAGGAAAATCTTTTCTTAATGGATGTCCTTTAAAACCATAATCTGTAAGTATTCTTCTCAAGTCCGGGTGATCTTTAAAATCAATTCCATACATGTCAAATACTTCCCTTTCCATCCAATTTGCTGCAGGAAATATAGATGTTATTGAACCAACAATTTCTTTTTCCTTTACATCTATCTCTACAATAATTCTTTGATTAAATTCATGACTTAATAATAGATAAACTAATTTAAATCTAATTTCATTTTCAGGAAAATCTACAGCTGTAATGTCTATCAATTGTCTAAATTTAGTTTTTGAATTTGTTTTTAAGAATAAAATAACTTCTGTTAAGTCCGTTTCATCAATTTTTAGGTAAATTTGATTATGTTTGATTAAAGAGCTTTTTATTTTAGTATTTAGTTCTGAATTCAAAATTTTTTCTAAATCCTGGATGTTTTGCATTTTTTATCTTTCCAGAGAACCTTTGTTCCTGATTTTCTTTTGAAGTTGCATTATCCCATATAAAAGTGCTTCAGCAGAAGGAGGACACCCGGGAACATATACATCAACTGGTACAATACGATCACATCCTCTTACTACAGAATAAGAATAATGATAATAACCCCCACCATTTGCGCAACTTCCCATAGAAATAACATATCTTGGTTCTGGCATCTGGTCATAAACTTTTCTTAGTGCTGGAGCCATTTTGTTTGTAAGTGTTCCAGCAACAATCATAACATCTGATTGTCTAGGTGAAGCTCTAGGTGCAGCGCCAAATCTTTCTAAATCATATCTTGGCATTGAAGTTTGCATCATTTCTACTGCACAACATGCTAGACCAAAAGTCATCCAATGTAATGATCCAGTTCTAGCCCAGTTAACTAGATTATCTAGTGAAGTTGTTATAAAACCATTATCACTAAAATCTTGTGCTAGTTGTTTAAATTCTTCTGGAATATTTTTTTTTCTTTCTTCTAAATTCATTTTATTCCCAGTCTAATGCTCCTTTTTTCCACTCATAAATAAACCCAATGGTAAGAATAAATAGGAAGATCATCATTGATGTAAATCCAAATATTCCGATTTTGCCTAGAGATATTGCCCAAGGGAATAGAAAAGCGATTTCTAAATCAAAAATAATAAATAATATTGCAACTAGATAAAATCGAACATCAAATTCCATTCTAGAGTCATTAAAAGGTTCAAATCCACACTCGTATGCTGATAATTTTTCTGGATCAGGATTTTTTGGAGATGCTAAATAATTGACCGCTACAAATGCTACACTTAATACAAGTGCAACTAGTAAAAACACAATTATTGGTAAATAATCTTTTAAAAAATCCACAAGCATGATGAGTCTATATAACACCTTTTAGATCAACTAAAAGAGCAGATAGGTCACATTTTAAGGCTTTATTTTATTAATTTATTTGATGGCGGGAGTGAAGGGACTCGAACCCTCGACCTATCGCGTGACAGGCGATCGCTCTAACCAACTGAGCTACACCCCCGTGTTCTGGTGGGCAGTAAAGGACTCGAACCTTTGACCCCCTCGGTGTAAACGAGATGCTCTACCAACTGAGCTAACCGCCCAAAACCAAAAAGTAACGTGTTTTATATCTTTTAGAACGTGTAGGTCAAGATTTATTACCCTCAAAAAATGGCTAAAAAATTTATTTTTGCAACTCAACTGTGCACAGAGTGTGCTTAAATATTTTTTTATTTTTACTTAACTTCTAAATTTACTGTCGCTAATTGTACAACATAAAATAAGATAAAAAGTAATCCCAATCCAATGATCAAAGATAAAATATATGGTTTCTTTTTATTTGAAACTATTAATCCAACAAACACCCATATTGGCGTTAAGTATGTTGATAACATTAAAAATAGAGAAATATAAATTAAAAAAGTATATTCAAAATTAAGACTAGCACTGACAGCTCCAAATATACCAACCAGAACATAAGATAAAAAAATATATGAAATTGGATACGTAAATGCGGCATGCCAAGGTTTATTGCTATAAATATATTTTAATCTTTTCCAGATATTAAATTTGTTTACCATTTTTCAGGAAAATAAAGACTTTTATTTTTTATTGATGCTTTATGACTCTCTCGAAATTCTAAGTCTGGGTACTTATGACCGTTTAAAACAAAATTAGTAAATGTTGAATATTGAATATTGTTTAAAGGACTTATTAATAATTTTAATTTAAGTTTTTCTCTATAACTATTTTCATAGAAAACACTCATACAATAACGAAATGGATGAACCCAATCTTTTTCAAAGTTTGAATTAAAATCTTTTAAATGTAATCTAATTGCATTAATTACTTCATATTTCCATGCTGCATGTCTATAATATCCACTTACTAAACTTTTGAGAAATTTATCATCAATTTTTTCTTTAGTTTTAATTCCATGTAACTTTTCTTTAAAATTTTTATCTACTTTAAATATTTTAACTATATGTTTATGTAATTCACCGCTAATTCCAGGATGATTTAATAATCCTGTTGGATCGTTTTTATTTTTATTATCAACACATAATATTTCATTGGAACATAATTCTAAGATAACCTCGACTATTTGCTTCCTTAAAGCTATAAATGCATCTTCAGCATGCGCAATGTCATGAACTTTTTGCATTATGTAGTCGCTTTGCATATTTGCAATTTTATCAGCCATTTTCTCTAGACCCAGTTCTTTATTAGCTTTCAAACCAGCATTTATTGCAACAACGTGTATGGGACTATTCAAAATAGCTTTCTCTTCTTTTTTATTTGAAAAATATTTTTTTATCTTATCGAACATGATTATTAATTATAAATCGTTATTAAATTTTTCTGCATCTTGTTGTTGTCCTTGTTTATATTCATTTGTTGGCAGAATTGTTATTGTTCCCCACTCATCATTATCTCTATATCTAATTGTGGATATAGAAACTCCATCACCATGATGGTAAATACATTTTCTATTAATCCATTTTGCTCCCATTTTATTCATAAGTTCTGTTTCGCTACATTTGAAGCCTGGGAACTTTTTTTTGATTGCCTCTACAACTCTAACAAAATTTGCTGCTGGTTGTATAAGCTTATTACAGGCATCTATTGAACTACAGGGTATTGGTTTGACCGCATCTACGTTATAAAAAAATCTAAATTGAATTGTGTCTACTTTTTTATCTAACCACCATATAGTTGGTTTATCCACATTAACCCCTGCTAGTGTAACTGTATAATGTGGTAATAAAACACTTGATAAATTTTGATGTACTTTGACTCTTTTTGATTTCCAATTTTTCTTAAATTCCTTCTTGGTCATTCCCAATTTAAAACCCTTTAATTCAACTATTGAGGAATTTGCGACATTTGCAAATGTATTAAACAAAAAGCCAATAATAATTATTAGAACAAACTTTTTCACAATACAAAGTTATCAAATATTTAAGCCTGTGTCTTTGCAATTTAATGTAACGAGATTCTTAATTGTATATGAAGTGTGCGTACAGTGTGCTTAAAAATTAAAAAACGTTAATTTTAAATAAAAAACTAAAGAAATAAGAACAGTGTAAACGAGATGCTCTACCAACTGAGCTAACCGCCCAAAACATGGTACTATTACATCAACGTTTTAATAATGTAAATTGTTTATTACTGAATACTGGCTTGAGATTTATCGTCTTTTTTAGTCTCTGTTAACTTATCTACTTCTGTCCATTCTGTTGGCTTTAACTCTTTAGTAAGAGCAATTTTAATTACTTCATCTGCTGTTTCAACTGGGACAATTTCAATATCATCTTTCACTTTTTTTGGAACATCCACTAAATCTTTTTCATTTTCTTTTGGTATTAAAACTTTTTTTACACCAGCTCTATGAGCAGCTAATAATTTTTCTTTTAAACCTCCAATTGGCAATACTTGACCTGTAATTGTTACCTCTCCAGTCATTGCAATTTCTCTCTTAACTGGAACTTTCGTAATTGAAGATACTATTGATGTAACCATAGCTATACCTGCTGAAGGACCATCTTTTGGTGTTGCACCTTCTGGAACATGTATATGAAAATCTTTTTTCTCGAATAGTGGTGGTGTTACACCAAATTCTAAACATTTTGATCTTACATAGGATTTTGCAGCTTTTACTGACTCTTGCATTACATCTCCTAACTTGCCAGTTATTTGCATTCTGCCTTTACCTGGCATATTAACTGTTTCAACTTTTAATATCTCTCCTCCAAACTCTGTCCAAGCTAAACCTATGACTATTCCAACTTTATCTTTTGTTTCTAGTTCACCAAATTTAAATTTCTTGATTCCAAGAAAGTCAGGTATATTTTTTTCATTAACCTCAACACTCTTTTCTTCATTATTTACAACTTTTTTAACAACTTTTCTTGTTACTTTTGATATTTCTCTTTCTAAATTTCTAACACCACTTTCTCTTGTATAACTTCTTATAATTTCTTTAATTGTATCGTCAGCTAGCTTCATTTCACCTTCTTTAACACCGTTATCTTTGATTTGTTTAGGAAGTAAATATTTGTTAGCAATATTAATCTTCTCATCTTCTGTATATCCTGGAATTCTTATGACTTCCATTCTATCTAAAAGTGGGGGAAGAATATTTAATGTGTTTGCTGTAGTAACAAACATAACATCCGATAAATCATAATCAACTTCAAGGTAATGATCGTTAAATGTTGTATTTTGTTCTGGATCCAAAGCCTCTAATAAAGCTGATGATGGATCACCTCTATAATCGTTTCCAACTTTATCAATTTCATCTAGTAAAAATAAAGGATTTTTAGTCCCTGCTTTTTTCATCATCTGAATAATTTTTCCAGGAAGTGAACCAATATAAGTTCTTCTATGACCTCTTACCTCTGCTTCATCTCTTACTCCACCTAGAGACATTCTTACAAATTGTCTATTAGTTGCCTTAGCTATTGATTTACCTAAAGAGGTTTTTCCTACACCTGGTGGACCTACTAAACATAGAATAGGGCCTTTTATTTTATCCATTCTTTTTTGCACTGCTAAGAATTCTATTATTCTTTCTTTGACTTTTTCTAATCCAAAGTGATCTTCCTCTAAAATTTTTAAAGCTTTGTTCAAATCTATATCCACTTTGTCTTTTTTAAACCATGGTAAATCTATCATCCAATCTAGATAGTTTCTTACAACAGTTGCCTCAGCAGACATTGGACTCATATTTTTTAATTTTTTTAATTCGGACATGCATTTTTTCTCAACTTCTTTTGGCATCTTTGCCTTCAAAATTGATTTTTTTAAGCTTGTGGTCTCATCCTTGCCATCTTCAATTTCACCTAATTCTTTTTGAATAGCTTTTAACTGTTCATTTAAATAATACTCTCTTTGAGTTTTCTCCATTTGAGTTTTAACTCTTCCTCTAATTCTCTTCTCCACACCTATGATACTTGCCTCATTTTCCATTATTTTAATGACGCTATTTAATCTCTTCTTAACATCTAAAGTTTCAAAAATTTGTTGTTTCTCTGAAATGCTAGCATTTATATGTGAAATAATATTATCGGCAATTTTTGATGGATCTTTTAATTGCTTAATATTATTAATCGTCTCTGAAGATATTTTTTTGTTAACACTAGTTAGTTTTTCTAATCTTTTTATAGCAGTTAAACTTAATGGAAGCAGATCATCTTCTTTTGTTATAATATCCTTTTGATACTCAAATGAACATTTGATAAATTTTTCATCATCTTTAAAATCGACTATTTTAACTCTTTTGGTACCTTCAACTAATACTTTAACAGTTCCATCAGGAAGTTTTAGTAATTGCAAAATATTACTCTCACATCCATATGTGAATACATCATTTTTTTTTGGATCATCAACTTCAGAATTTTTTTGTGTAACAAGAACGATTTTTTTATCACCTTTCATTACTTCATTTAAAGCGGTAATTGATTTGTCTCTTCCAACAAATAAAGGGATTACCATACTTGGAAAAACTACAATGTCTCTTAATGGCAATAACGGTAATGTTACTTTTATATCCATCAGAGAAATATGGATATTATATTTTATAATGCAATAGGAAAATATGGTTTATTAACGTTAAATTACGCTGCTGAAGTCTTATCAGTTTTAGTTTTGTTCTTCGAATGAACAATAACAGGCGCTGATACACCTTTCGCCGCACCAGAATCAATTATAACTTCTTCTATGTTATCTTGACTTGGTAGATCAAACATTGTTTTCAATAATATATTTTCTAGAATCGATCTAAGTCCTCTTGCTCCAGTTTTTTTAGATATAGCTTTGTTGGCAATGTCTTTAACAGATTGATCTTTAAAAGTAAGTTTTACTCCCTCCAGTTTAAATAGTTCTTGATACTGTTTTATTAAAGAATTTTTTGGCTCTAATAAAATTTTAACTAAAGATTTCTCATCAAGATCATCAAGAGTTGCAGTTATAGGTAATCTTCCAATAAACTCAGGTATCAGTCCATATTTTAATAAGTCTTCTGGCTCAAGGTTCTTCATCCACTCACCTACTTTTTTATCTTCTAAACTTTTAACCTCAGCTCCAAAACCAATAGATGAACCTTTGTCTCTTTGAGAAATAATTTTATCTAAACCTGCAAACGCACCACCGCATATAAATAAAATATTAGTGGTATCTACTTGTAAAAATTCTTGTTGAGGATGTTTTCTTCCACCTTGAGGGGGAACACTAGCAACTGTTCCTTCCATTATTTTTAATAAAGCTTGTTGAACTCCTTCACCTGAAACATCTCTTGTAATTGATGGATTTTCTGATTTTCTGCTAATTTTATCTACCTCATCAATGTAAACAATTCCTCTTTGTGCTTTTTCAACATTATAATCCGCTGCTTGTAATAGTTTTAATATTATATTTTCAACATCTTCACCAACATAACCAGCTTCTGTTAATGTAGTTGCATCTGCCATTGTGAATGGCACATCTAAAATTCTTGCTAAAGTTTGTGCTAATAATGTTTTTCCACATCCTGTTGGTCCAACTAATAAAATATTTGATTTTGAAAGTTCAAC
Organism: uncultured Pelagibacteraceae bacterium; assembly: GCA_902576785.1. GTDB lineage: Bacteria > Pseudomonadota > Alphaproteobacteria > Pelagibacterales > Pelagibacteraceae > Pelagibacter. The sequence goes on from CACGWC010000002.1 coordinate 8,476, forward strand.
ATTTTTGCTAGTTTTGTTTTCGTAATTTAATCTTTTGTAATGATTGTGAACTGCGACTGATAAAACTTTTTTTGCGTGATCTTGTCCGATTACATAATCGTCAAGAACTGCACATATTTCTTTTGGTGATGGTAATCCATCTTGATGTTTTACAAAAGTATCTTTGCTCTCTTCTTTGATGATATCCATACATAATTCAACACACTCATCACAAATAAAAACAGTTGGGCCAGCAATTAATTTTCTGACTTCGTGCTGACTCTTTCCGCAGAAAGAACAGTAAAGAATATTTTTATTATTGTTGCTCATAGTTTTTTATAACGAATCAATTTGAATACTTTATTACAAAGATTACTTCTTAATCAAGTATAGGTTGTGAATAAACTATATATTGTTGCTTAGTCTCTTTTTTCTACTACTTTATCGATCAAACCAAAATCTTTAGCATGGTCAGGAGTCATAAAATTGTCTCTCTCCAAAGCTTCTTTGATTTGATCAACTGACTTACCTGTGTGTTTAGAATAAATTTCGTTCAATCTTTTTTTTAAAGACATGACCTCATTAGCATGAATTTCTATATCAGTTGCTTGACCTTGAAAACCTGCAGAGGGTTGATGAACCATTATTCTTGAATTTGGTAACGATAATCTTTTTCCTTTTGATCCAGCTGCTAACAAAAATGATCCCATGCTTGCTGCTTGACCAATACATAGAGTGCTAACCTCTGGTTTAATGTATTGCATCGTGTCGTAAATTCCTAAACCAGCTGTTACTAATCCACCTGGACTATTGATGTATAATGAAATTTCTTTTTTGGGATCTTCAGACTCTAAAAATAATAATTGAGCCGTAACTAAAGATGCAACTGCATCATTAATCGGTCCAACTACAAAAACAATTCTCTCTTTTAATAATCTTGAATAAATATCATAAGCTCTTTCACCACGGCTTGATTGCTCAACAACCATTGGGATCAAAGTACTTAAATGTTCTGGAATTTTTGTTGTCATAAGTGATTCGATTTACTTATACAACTTGTGATTACTTTTTGCTAACTTTTTTTGTTGATTTAGTTTTTTTTGCTACTTTTTTTGGAGCTTTAGTTGGTTTAGCTATTTTCTTTTCTTTTTTATCTTCTGACTTAACTTCTTTTTTCTCTTTTACTTTATCATCAGCGCCTTCGGATAATTTTGCTAATTTCTCTTGCTCTTTTAAATTTTTTTCATTCTCTTCTTTTAATATTTTTTCAGCTTCTTCCTTACTAATTTCTTTTTTATTTACTTTCGCAATTTTTTTAAGTTCAGCAATTATCTTTTCTTCATAAACAGAACCTCTTAAACTCTCTATAGCCCCTGGATTTTTCTCATAATATTCTTTGACCATCTTTTCTTGTCCGGGCATCATTCTAAATTGTTTTTGTATTTCTGCATTTAACTCTTCTTGAGAAACTTTGATTTTATTTTTTTCACCAAATGCATTTAAGATTAAACCAGTTTTAATTCTTTTTTTAGCTTGTTCCTCTAAGTATTTCATATTTTTTTTCTTTTCTTCTTCCTTCATACCTTGAGCTAATAAATTTACTTCTTGTTCAATTAGATTGGCTGGTAGCTGATCTAATTTTTGTTTTTCTATCTGTTCAAGAATTTGCTTTTTTGAAATCATTTCTAATGAATTTTTAAATTCATCATTGATTTGTTTGGATATTAATTCTTTTAAATTATTTAAGTCTTTTGCTCCTAAATTTTTTGCAAAGTTGTCATCAATTTTTGTTTCTTCTGGTTTTTTTACAGCTGTTATCTTACATTCAAATACTGCAGATTTGTTAGCAACATCTTTTTCTGGAAAGTTTTCTGGTAACTTAACTTCTACTTTTTTATCTTGTTTATGTTTGACACCTTCTAATTGCTTATCAAATCCTTTAATAAATAAATCTTTTCCAAGTTCTAGTTGAGTATTCTTTCCTTCATTCCCTTTAAAATTATTACCGTCAACCGTAGCCTTATAATCAAAAACAACCAAATCACCTACTTTAGCTGCATAACTTTCTTCAGCATCTTTAAAGTTTTTTTGAGTTTTTGCTATTTGATCAATTCTTTTATCTGTTTCTTTAGGATCAATTTTAACTACATATTCATCAACTTTAAGATCTTTTAATGAACCGACTTCAACATTAGGTAATTCTGTTACAGAAATTGTATATTCAAGATCTTTTCCTTCACCAAAAGATTTTAAATCAATTTTTGGCTGACCAGCTGGTTTAATCTTATTATCCTCAAGAGCCTTTGTTGTCGTATCTTTTAATACTTTATCGATTACTTCTCCATAGACTGCTTTTCCAAATTGTCTTTTTAAAATTTCTGTGGGAACCTTTCCTGGTCTAAATCCTTTTAAAACAACATCTTTTTTTATCTCTTCGTATTTCTCTTCAAGATATCCAGATATAGTTTTTTTATCGATAAAAACTTTTATATCTTTTTCTAAACCTTTTTTATTTTCTACTGTTACTTTCATAAATTATGGTAGGCGAGAAAGGACTCGAACCTTCACAGTTTGCACTATTGGTTCCTAAGACCAACGCGTCTACCAATTCCGCCACTCGCCCAAATTATTGGTGCTTTATATATGATTGTTTATAATTGTCCAATTAGAATAATAGTGTAAAACATTAGCTTAATTGATATGAGCAAAACAAATATTGCAATTGTTATTTATCTAGTTGGACTTGCATTAGGTGCAATCTTTTTAGATATATGGAGTGCCGAAACAAGTCCAAAAGCTTTATTAGGAATTGGATGGACAACTTTATTTGCGATCGCTTTATTCTTCGCTGAAAAAGAAAAAGAAGAAAAAAAAGATTAATTTTTTTTTATTAATTCACTTATAAAAAGCTCACCATTACCATCATCAACTGCTTTCTTATAAAAAGATTTTGAAAGATCTGATAATTTTTCTGCATTATCTATACCTTTTAGTAAGTCCGTTATATATGTTAAATCTTTTAATGTATTAGACGCCGTAAACTTAAAACCTGTGTAATCATCCTCTAAAACTTTGTCAAAAATTCTCTTCAAAGCATTAGAGTTTCCTGATCCTAATTGTGCTACTTTATAAAGTTTATCTAAATCTATATCTAATTTTTTTGCAGCTTTTATTAACTCAATTACATAAGTAGCTGTTCCTAAAGATAGAAAATTATTTAATAATTTTGTTTTTGCGCCATTTCCAATGCCTCCAAAATGATAATAATTTTTACAAAAACATTTTAAAAGTCCCTCTGATCTTTTTAAATTTTCCTGAGATCCACCAACAATTCCACCCAATATTCCCTCTTCTGCTTGAACAGGGCCTCCCATTACAGGGCACTCTAAATAAGGAATATGATTTGCATTTAATATTTGCTCCATTTCAACAGATCCGTTTTGATTATGAGTAGTAATATCAATGACAATTGTTTTATCAGTCAGTAATGAAACTATTTTTTTTCCAATTTCATGGGCTATAGGAGAATTCGTTACGCATAAAAACAAAGCATCTAGTCCGCTTTTACAAAGATCTTCGTAGGATTTAACTTCTTTTGCACCCTCTTTAACTATTCTATCAATTGGTTTTCTATTTTTATTAGCTATGACAAATAATTCATGATTATTTTTAAGGATGTTATTTGCTATACCAAATCCCATCCATCCAACACCTATAAATCCAATTTTCATTCAATAATAGTTTTAAATGAGAATTACAATTTCTAAAAGCTTTTTATTTGAATGAGTCAATAATGTAAAACATTATCAATCTAATTATTATTGGAACAATAATTCCAGCAATTATACCAAACCATAACAAACCACTCCCATTAAATCCACCGATTGTTATTAGAGCTCCAATTGCAATCCAAATCCAAAAAGCTACATTAACAATTGCCTTTAAACCATTTCCTATATTCATAATAATTATTTAGAATTATATAATAAGTTTTAAAAATCAAGTTCACCAGGTTTTGTAACCACAGGATAGCCATCGAAGATTTTCCTTAGTTTTGATTTATAAGCATCCATATCTATTCCTTTATAGTGTTTCATAAACAAACTGGCTTCTAACTCGCTGTAAACTTGTAATCTTCTAATAAAATACTCAAAAAAATTTATCTCACGCTCCCAATACATTTCTTTGGCTCTATTCAAATCATCATATAAATTTGAATTCATTTTTAGTGCAGGTGGAAACCATTCATTTGCAAAATAGGCATCTTCATTAAATAATTCATTAAACTCCCAAACAATTTTTCTATTGCCAAAACCCAAAAACTTAACAAAATCTTGCATAACACCTCCCCTATCTTCATGAGCAAAAGGTACAGTTGGATGGGCTCCAGTTCTATCTGTAAGATCTAAAAATATACCCTCAAAATAAAATAGTTTTTTTCTAATTAATTCTGGATCTTCTCTTGGTATATTTTTTTCAAGTGCTTGGATCAATTCACTTGCAAATTCGTAATCTTGATTAACTGCAAATTTATTTACATCAAACATATTATTCAAAAGAATTTAGTTTAAAAGATACCTCATATTTCATAAATTTTATATTAGGTGCAACTGATAATGCATCCCTTAAATTCTTATCATCCTCTAATGCAATAATAAGTCCTTTAACATCTCTATCACCAGCTAAATTATTTTTAATATGACCCATATATCTTTGAATCTGACCCATAACTACATCGCTAGCTCTACCCTTCTTTAATTCTATAACTAAAAATTCTTTCTTATCCTTGCTAATTGCTAAGATATCTAAAGGACCAGATCCGGTTGAATATTGAGTGCAAAGTTTATTATTCTCTTTGTGAATGTCGTAATCTTTATTTAGTTCAATGTTGGACCAATTTTTTATTATATAATCCTCAAGATGTTTCTCTAATAAGAAAGAAGATTTGGGAGCTAAATTATTTTCAATTGAAGGATATTGTTCTTTATCAACATTTGTCTGATTTTGGATAGGAATTATTTCACCAGAGTCTTCGACTGTTAATTTTAATTCTATAGTTTCTACCTCCTTTTTATTTCCATCTAAACACGGTACACCATCTTTAAAACTAACAACTTTTCCAATACCTAGGTAAGTGAATTGAGGATCTTTATTATCCCAACGTGCAAAAAAATGAGGTGTCATTTCACCTGATAATAGCTTTTGAAATGTTGGTTGTTGAGAGTGTGATTTTGGTTTTCCGTACCAAACAATAACTCCTTTTGAATGATCATAATAATTATCAAAATCATGATCTGTTGTTCCTGGCACACCAATATTCATAAAGATTATTAAGTTATCCTCTACACGTACATAACCTGTATCCCAATCCCCACCAGCAGGTCTGCCTTTATCAGGAAAGCAAACCCAACCAATATCTTTTCTTGAATATTTTGACCCTTTTTTAAATTCTAATTTCACTTATTTTTTCTCTTCAATTTGAATTATACAATCTGGTCCAACTTTAAGTGTGAAAGATCTTATCATATCTCTAAAGTCTTCTTCCATATCAAGCATAGCTCTTTCCTTATTTGCCATACTATTTTCAAAAAACTTTTTTTCTTTCCCCATAATATCGTTCATTTTAATCATTGATTGATACAAGTTTCTTACAGGTAACTGAAATGATGGACCCATTATATGGTCCCAAAGTCTTTTCATCATTTTTGGAGCATCAAAATCTTTCTTAGACTTATGTTCACTAATTAAATTAACTTTAATAAAACTAACCAACATGTGAATTATAGGATAATTCATAGGAATAATAATAATTCTTTTACCATGTCTTTCAACATAGCCATCATGTTGTTTATTATAATCTTTTGGCATAGCCGTGGTGATCAAAACACCATAATTTATATTTTTATCCTTCATATCACTAAGTAATTTACTCACCCACTCTTCTTTAAAATTTTTATGATCTTTGCTTTCAAAATAAATCTGCGCAAGTTTTTCATTATCATTATTATTAATCGTTAGTATACAATCTGCACCTTTTGCTCCCTTTTTAACTTCTTCAACAGTATCATTAGGAAATTTACTTCTAAGATAATCTTCTATCAATTCTTCTTGGACTTCGCCTTGAACTTCCATTGATTTTTGTTTTAGTTGTCTAGACATTTCATCAATTTTTACTTGAGTACGTCTTTTTTCTATCTCTCTTTCCTTTTCTTTTTTAGCCATTAAATCATTAAGCTTTTGAATAGCGTTTTCAGATTTTTCTTTTAATTTCTGTTCAATTACTTTTTCCTTAAGTTTTAAACTGGCCATCAACTTAGTTTCATTTTCTTTCGAACTTTTCTCCATTGCCTTCTCTTTAGCCTTAAGTTTATCATCTATTGCTTTTTCTTTTTGTTTTAAAGTTGCTATCATCTTTAATTCTATTTCTTTTCTACTTTTTTCAGCTTCCTGAATTTTAGACTGTAATGCCTGAACTTTAGCTTTACTTTCATTTTCAGCTTTTAATGAAATTTCTTTTACTAAATTTTTTTCTTTTAATTTAAAATCAAGATTAAATTTTTCTTTTAAAAGTTTTTCCTTAACTTTTATTTCTTCTTGGTACTCTTTTTCTTTGTTTTTTAAATGATTTTGTAATGCATGATCTGCAGAAAATGTTTCATTACATTTAGGACATGTTATTTCAAGTGCGCTCATTTTATATTTCTCCTTTTTTTGATAAAATTGTTTTTTTTTCATTAACCAAAGATTCAATTGTTTTTGAAATTGATAGTTTTGAATTTGGTAAAAGCTTTTTTGCTATTTGTTCTAAATTTGAATATGTCTCTTTTGTTAGAGAAACATTTCTATATTTATTCATATCTGTCATATTTATCCTTTATTTAATTTAGTCCCCTGTTTACACCCAGGGGATTTTATTGATTATTTATTCACTTTTATTTCCAAAGTTTAAAAACATTGCTCCAACTAAACCTGCAGCAAGAGGTGTAAATTGAGACAATGGACCCAGGAAAGCAGTTAGATTTGTTCCCATCCAAGACATTGCAAAATCAATAATTGCAAATCCTATTAAGAGCATTCCCAAAACCTGAAATACGCCGTTATTATTTGTTTTTTCTTGTACTTTTATTTTCTTCATTTTCTCCTCTTTGTTAGTAATTATGATTAAGAGGAATTCACAAATTGTAGAAAGTGAGGTTATGAGACCTAGAAAGATCAATTTGCTTACTTCCTCTTAATCCTTTTGTGTTCAAACTAATCAAACACAAGATCAATATAGTTAAAATAAATTGATTTACCCGTAGGTTAACTTTTGACTTTGCCTACGGATGAATTTTTAATAATCTAGAAATATGAGTAAAAGAAAGGGTTATCCAAGAAAGCCGTATTCGTTTGAAAGAGTTTTAAAAGATTTAGCTGATGATATTGGTTACGATAATATTGAGACTGTTATTGAAAAAAAAAGAAAAGCTATTGAAAATATATCCAATCCTAATTTTAAAGATCGTCAACTTCATATACAAGATGGATTAGAATTAGATATTTATTGTAAAAAAATTGGCAAAGGAACACCATTCCTTACGGCTTATGAAACCCTGCTTAGAAAAGAGATTGAAAACAGAAAGGACCACGACACTACCGATGAAATAATTAATAATTTATTAAGATTGGGTGAATCTATTGGAGATGTAATGGAAGAAACAAGAAAAGCTCTTGATGATGACAAAGTAGATGAAAATGAAAAAGAGAAAATTTCTATAGAAGTTATAGAATTAGAAAAGAAAATCGCAGAACTTAAACTGAAATTAAATTTAGGTGAAAAAACTGATTATAAAAATCAAAAAAAAAGAGAGTTTTGAATTCAATTTAATAATTTACTACCTAAAAATAAACCCTTGGCAGCTTCTAAGTTATAAAAATATGTTAACAAAATTAGCAATATAGCAAAATAACTTAATGGTCCTAAAAATTGAGCATATCTATCAACAACACTTAAATCTTTACCTGATCTAAGTTTTCTAAGAAATGAATAAACACACAAAATTGTTGCTATACCCGTGTAAAAATATGATATCAGAATAAAACAGTCCATAAATGTTAGATATGGTAATTTAGGCAAATCTTCGTCTATAATAAAGTTGTAAGCAATTAAAGATAATAAACAAACAATTGTAACATTAACTTTAGCCTCAAGTTGAGATCCTCTTACCCAAAAAACTGACCATGATATCGATAATATAAAAATTATAGGTAATATTATTTTATAAACATAGTATGAAGTAAGTCTTGATATATCAAAATATAAGTAAAAACCTTTATAAGGACTACCATCATTTTCTACATAAGAATAAGTCTCATATCTAGGATTACCAACACTCCAGCCATCAATTGATAATGGCACACCATCACCACCCTTTTCAGATATACCAGTCTGGGAATACTCAGTCATATATGGTTCGTTAGGAATTAAATCTACCAAGAACGATGGGTATTCAGACCATAGTTCAATAAATAATGTTTGTTTATCAAATGGAAATTTTTTAAAATTAAAATCATTTACATGAAAAATTGGTTGATCTTTTAATCTTTTATCAACAGTTCCATCTGAAAAAACATCGACCCAATCGGCCATAAAATTCTCGATTGGTGGTTTATCTACTCTATTGAAAAATTCTATTGCTGGATCAAATAATTTAAAATTTGAAAATTCCATTGTTGGGTTGTAACTACATAAATATAAGGGTTTTTTAGTATCATCAGTTAAATAACCGTATTTTTTTAATATTGCTTTCAATCTAGGGTCTTTCCAAGTTAACCATAAATTTACTTGAGCTTTAAATGTGTTCTTATCTGCCTTGATCTCAAATATTCTGTCAACATGGATATCAATTCTTACTTCTATTGGATCCTCAGATCCATAATTAGGATGTGGATAATTTAGTTCATCATATAAATTTTTACAAAAATTAGCTGGCAGGTCTTTTTGTGGATATTTATAATAATTAATAGGGTATGAATTAGAGATGAACAAATTAAAAAAAAATATAAAAAAAAGTAATAATCTCACAATCAATTTTAGCTAGTTAGGTTTTAATTTGTTTGGCGGTTTCTAAGCCAATTTCAGTTGCACCACCAACTGTACCCCAATCTCTGGCAGTAGCCTCACCAGCAAAATAAATCTTTTCTGCAACAGGTTCTTTTAAAATTTCTCTATATTTAAATGCGCCAGGTTCAGCTGATGCCCAAGCTCCTTGGATAAATTGATTAGATGACCAATCTGCAAAATGAGAACCAACTAAATCTTTTTTAATTTTTGAACCATAGATATTTATTAGTTCATTTAAAGCAAAATCAATTGCTGCCTCACTGCCCTCTTTTGAAATCTCAAGCCCAAATTTACCTCCAAAATCACAAAAACATAATTTAGATTTTGATGGATTTATTGTGATTCCAACTCCCTTCGGGGAACCCATGCTATCAGTTGTCACTTTATAATATAGGTAGCTATCATGAGCTTTTTTAGAAAATAGTTTTTTAAATTCCAAGGCAACTCTATTGTAATGTCCAAGAGATATTTTCGAGAAAGCTTCTTGTTTTTCTGGATTTAATTTTGGTGTAAATTTTATCTTTTCAGAACTGAGAATTGCATTAGAAACAGTAATTATACATTTTTTAGCAGAGATTGTTCCTTTACCAGTTATAATTTTTACTCCCTTGCCGCTCCAATCTATCTCTTTAACATTGGTATTTAACTCAACAGGTAAGTCTTTATACATTTCATTAATAAGCGCTCCATAACCCTGTTCACAATGATATGTACCACTGAATTTAACATCATAATCAAAATTAAAATCTTTACATGAATAATCCGAAAAATCTTTCCCCATTTCCCACGGACCAACTAACATATGTGCAGTATTAAACCATGGACTATCTTGATTCTGAACAACTTCTATCGGAGACACATCTTTACGTGTTGATGCTATTGAAGCCTGGGCAGAATCATAAATTTTCCAAAGCTCATTTTCATTTTTTGCAATTTTATTTCCATCATAAACAGAATAGATTTCTGAAGCAGTACTTCTCTCTTTATATATTTTAAATTTACTATTTTTTTTTGCAAATTTTATAAAGGGGGATGATTCTCCATTTTCAATCCACATTGCTCCAGCATCATAAGGCTTATTAAAAATTGTATTATCTGTCCAAGCCCTTCCACCAATTCTATTTGAAGCTTCTAGGCATATTACAGACTTGCCCCCTTGTCTTCTAAGTTCTGTTGTAGCTGCAAGACCAGCAGCTCCTGCTCCGATTACAACTACATCATAATTTTGATTTATATTGGCTGTTATTATATTTGGAAAAGTTATAGCTGTTAGTCCTAACAATGATGATTTAATAAATTTTCTTCTTGATTTCATATTTTTTTTTTATTTCTTTTCTTAACAATTTTTTTTAGTGGATTTGTTCCAAATCTATTTTTTCCTTTGGTTCCTTCAGGTATTAAAAAAAATAAAAGAGCGATACCACCGATTATAGGTATAAAACCAATTAATAAAAAAAACCCAGATCTATTTGTATCATGAAGCCTTCTCACACCTGCTGAGATTGCGGGTATTAAAGTAAATAATGTTATTCCTAAAAAAAAGTAAGAAATATTATTTTCAAATATAGTTGAAATAAAATATGACGGTGTAACAATCAACTGGAACCACCAGTATTCAGATCTAGAGGCTCTCCCCTCAAAAATAAAGTATTTTTTTATACAAGTAGATACTGATTCACTAAAATTCATAATTATCTAATCATTGCCCAGCTTAAGGCATCTATTGTATTTTCTGGCACAATACTGACATTTATTATTACAATTATTAATATTAACAATATATATGATGATACACCATACTTTTTGCTTATCATCTCAACATTTTTACTTATTTTTCTATATTTGGTTTTTTTATTGATTTGAAAAGCATATATGGCCAACATATTTGGTGCAGCAGCATACAAATAAGAAGCTAGAATAATCCAGTCCATAATTGTTAAGTACTCTAGTTTGGGTAGTTCATTATCAATAACAAAATTGTATGCAATTAAAGATAGCAAGCAAACTATTGAAATAGTAAGTTTTGCCTCTACCTCTTTAGGATGAAGCCATACTGAACTCCAACAAATTATCAAAATTAGAGCTATTGGGAAAATAATTTTAAAAATATAATAAAATGATTGTCTTTCAATATCTACCTCGATTGAGTTTTCGTTAAATATTATTCCTCCAAAATCAAAATTATTTCCAGTATTATATTTTACATCAATAATATCCCAACCAGGTATTTTTAAATTTTGCTTAGTATAATTTAAAAGTACATAATTTGTATTATAAGGAGATACTAATACTTCATCAAAAGATTCTGTATCAACTAATGATATAATGATTTTTTGTCTATCAAAAGGAAATGCAACTAAATTAAACTTGTTTTTAATTTCCCATTCACCCTCAGCAGAATATTCAACACTCAACAATATATCATCTCGCTCTTCTGTATCATCATCGTCATAAACATATACTCCAACAGTTTCATAAACTTTATCTTTATCTTCTGAAATTAAATCGGCAAATGCTAACGTTTCTCCTGATATTGGTAATCTATTTTCTTTTGCATAATCGTATGGAATTTCTGGACAATTCACACTTCTAATTATTTGATCGTTTTCATCAAAATATGCAATTGTATTTTTTGCGTGCTGGACTATTTCCCAATCCATATTGTCGTAATATTGTCTATCTGAACCTAAATATCCTGAGAATTTTATTGTAGAATTTTTAAGATTTATTTCATTTATACTATTTAATACGAACGATAATGGCCTATGTTCTTTTACATATTCTTGAGACTTAACTTTAACTTTAATTTTTTTTTTATTTCTTTGAATTACTAAATTATATTCTTTTATAGAATTTACTTGATTTATTATTTCACTAATCTCCTTATTATTTAATTTACTCAAATCTTTACCATCAATGGAAATTAGAATATCTTTATTTTTTAATTTATTTATATTTTCTCTTGTTGTTATAGAGCCAATTATAGGATAATTATTGAAGGTTCTTCGGTATTTAATACAATCTTCTTCACCACATCTTAAAATATCAACACTTTGCACTGGGTCATTCTCTAAATCAAAACCTAAATCTAAGATTTCGACAACTGGCTGAATAGTTATATCCTTATTGTATTTTAAATATTTTAGTCCTTCTAAAAATTCATAGCACCTATTGTCCATGGAATAACTTGGATTATTAAAAAACAAAATGAACAAAAAGGTTAAAAAAATTTTGAAAATTTTCATATTTTTTTTGTTTCTTTTTCATTTCTTTTTAGTTTTTGTTTTTGCTTAAGTTCATTATGTAAATAAAATGAAAAAAGTACTAAAATTCCAACAACAGTCATTGGATACGGCCAAACTAAAAAATTGTAAAATCCATGAAATAAATAGGGTAAAATTAATGATAATATTAAAAAGTTTTTCTTTCCTGTAAAAGCATACATTCCAAAATAATAACCCATTACAGCACCATTAAGACCATGCATTGGTATTGCGGAATATGATCTGCCTAAAGCCACCAAATATGACAATTCAGCAAAGTTGTAACCTTCTTCTTTTGCTATTTGCTCTGCCCATTCATAAACATAAGTATAATTTTCGTATGTTGCAAAACCTAAAGAAACAACAACTCCATATACTAAACCATCCATAGGTTCATTAAATTCATTTCTCTTTAAAACAATTAAATAAAGAATTGAAAACTTTAACAACTCTTCAGCCCAAGCAGGACCTAAAAAACTACTAGTTAAGTTTTCAGAATACTTTGATCCGTCATAAAAAAAATCATGACTTAAACCATTTAGAATTCCTGCAGGTAAACAAATTAAAAAACCAAGAAAAAAAATTAAAATTACAGTGCCCTTAGGTTCTTTAAATTTATCAGCTAATACAAAGTATAATAAAATTATTATTGGAGGAACCAAAGTAATCAATAAGGTTATCATTTTGAAAAGCTATCAAAAGATTAATTTAATGTCTAACCTAAGTGTAGTCTTTTTGTAGTCCTTTTTATAAGAGCAACTTGCTATGACTTTAAAACATAAGTAGTATCAACGTTAATGAAAGGAAAATTTGTTAAGCTATTTGATTTGTAATCAATAGGCCCACCTTGAAAGGCTTCGCTTAATATCGTTACATGGTTTCAATACTTCCTATTAATTTATAATCCTTATCTACAACGACAATTTCACCGGATGAAGTGCCAAAATTTAGCATTTCTGAAATAACTACAAAATGTGTTACTAAAATAAGATTTTTCTCACCATTCCAGTTAGATATGTATTTTTTTAAACTCTTAATTTGTTCATCTTTATATTTATAGAACTTTTCTTGATAAAAAGAGTTTAACCCTTTGAAGATTTCATAATTATTAAACGCAAATCTTGCGGTATCTTTACATCTACACCACTCACTTGATAATACTTTATCAATTTGAATATTATTATTACTAAATAATATTCCAATTTTTTTTGATTGCTCTATACCTTCTTGATTTAAATTTCTTTGAGTATCACATTTTTTTAAATCAATATTATTAGGATCTCCATTTCCTGGTGCAAGTGAATGTCTTATAAATACAATTTTTCCACCCTTCTGCAGTTCGCTTATTACTAAATCATTAGCCTGTGAATAATTTGAATTAAAAATACTTAGCAAAAATAAAAGAATAAAATTTATATATTTCATAAACGACAATTAAATTTTTATCTGTATTTTTTATAATAGAGCTTTCTGAACTGATAATTTCCAACCATTTATTAAATCGTTCCTAACTTTTCGGTTTATTTTAGGCTTAAAAATTTTATCTTTTTTCCATTTCCTCTTGATTTGATATAATGATTTAAATAATCCAATTTGATATCCAGCTAGTAAAGCTACTCCTAAACCAGTTGTTTCTAATACCTTTGGTCTTTCTGTATTTATATTTATGATGTCAGATAAAAATTGCGAAAACCAGTTGTTTTTTACCATGCCTCCATCAATCTTAAGTTTAGTTGGTTTTAAACCATCTTTTTTCATTGCATTAAATAAATCATTACTTTGATAGGCAACTGACTCTAATACTGCTCTAACTAAGGTTTTCCAATCACTATTTCTTGTTAAACCTGTTATTACCCCTCTTGCATCAGGCCTCCAATAAGGTGCTCCCATTCCACTGAAGGCAGGCACAACGTATACACCCTCATTATTTTTTTTTGATTGAGCAATTGTTTCCGTATCAAAAGCATTGTTAATAAATTTTAATTTATCTCTTAACCATTGTACACCTGCACCTGCAATAAAAATAGATCCTTCAAGAGCATAAATATTTTTTCCATTCAATCTGTAACATATTGTTGTTAATAATTTATTTTTAGAATAAATTTTTTTTGAACCAGTATTCATTATGACAAAGGCACCAGTTCCATATGTGCTTTTTACTGAACCTCTTTCAAAGCATGACTGTCCTACTGCAGCTGCTTGTTGGTCTCCTAGAACTGCTGATATTGGTATTTCACTGCCGACAATTCTCTTACTTGTTAAACCAAAATTATCAGCTGAATTTTTAACTTTTGGCAAAATATTTTCAGAAATTTTAAGTTTTTTTAAGATTTCTTTATCCCATTTATTATTATTAATGTTAAATAACATGGTCCTACAAGCATTAGTTGCTTCTGTTAAATGATGTTGCCGATTAGTAAGTTTCCAAATAAGGAAAGTATCAACAGTACCAAATAATAAATTATTTGATTTTAAAAGTTTCTTAACATTTTTTACGTTTTCTAGTATCCATTTAATTTTAGTTGCAGAAAAATATGGGTCAATAAATAATCCAGTTTTTTTTCTAAAAATTTTTTCATAATTTTTTTTCTTTAACTCTTCACAATAGTCTTGGGTTCTTCTATCTTGCCAAACAATTGCGTTGTAGACTGGTTTTCCTGTTTTCTTATTCCAAAGAATAGTTGTCTCTCTCTGGTTAGTTATTCCTATACTTAATATTTTTCCTCTTAATAGTGATGCTTTTTTTATTACTTTTTTCAACGCTTTTAGAGTTGTAAGCCAAATTTCGTTTGGATTATGCTCCACCCATCCATTTTTTGGAAAATATTGATTAAATTCAAACTGGGATGTAAATTTTATATTACCATCTAAATCAAAGAGAATTGCTCTAGTTGATGTTGTGCCTTGGTCAATAGCAACAAGAAATTTTTTCACAATTTAAGTCTATACCTAAATTTTTTTTTCTAAAAGTAAAAACTAATACAAGCTGGAAGGATATGAAATTTAAATTATTTAGTGAAAGATTGAGTTGAATATTCTGACAAGGGAAGTTTTGATAAAGTTTTTATCTTTTTGACATAATCTACAAAAGATTGAGCATAGCCGAGATATGTATTTACTACTCTTCCTTGCTTAGATATAATTCCAAAAGTTTTATATCCATCTTTACCAGCTGCAATATAGTTATTTGTTGCTACTGTATAAGTCTTACTTGGATTTATCTTTACCCAACTCTTGTCTGTTCTACCCTTAAACTCTAAATTTATCACTCTATTTCCTTTACTATTGCTTGCTTGAACATCCCATCTCAATCCAGCAGCATATGGATAGGCTCCTGTAGAACCATCTGGAGTTAAAGCATAATCAATTGAGTCTTCCAAAACATTTTTAATTTCTTCTCCACTCATTTTCAATTCTACAATAGTATTACTGAAAGGTAATAAGGTATACGCGTCCCCAATTGTAATATTGCCTTCTTTTATATCTATTCTTGTTCCACCACCATTTTGAATTGCAATATCACTTAATTTGGACATTTCTCTGAAGGCGTGTGCTACAATATTCGAAATATCGGATCCATTTTTTTCAGTTTTTGATACATCACAAAGTTTTGACTTTCCTTGTCCAGGAATTCTTTCAAGACATAAATCATCAGTTACTCTGCCAATTACTTCACTGCTTTTTTCTTTAACTTCATTTTTGTATTTTTCTAATATTTTTGATGCTTGTGCGTCAGCCTCTACGATTGAAATATTTGGATTAACTTCGATAGCCTTGTATACGGCTTCTCTATAATTACCATCTATCTCAACTCTTTTTCCATTTGAATCTTTTCTCTTAAAGGAATCATCTAACATTATATGTGGTATTCCATCACATGACTTGATGGTGCCATCGTTATTAAACTCGATATTAAGTTCTCCAACAATTTGAGAATATTCCCATGCTGTAACTATACAAACATCTTCCTCATTTTTATTTTTGACTACAGTTGGGTAGGCCCCATTAGAATTTAGTCCTACATTATCGAAATCTCCAGTTAGACTATGAGAATCACCTCCAACTATAACATCAACATCTGTGAGAAGTTTAGCCATGTTAATCTCATTTTTATATCCATAATGAGTTAAAAGAATTATCTTATTGATTCCTTGTTGTTTAAGCTTATTTATATTTTCTTGTGCTGAATTAATTTCATCTAAAAATAAAGTTGTGTCGTCTGGATTTGATGATTCTCTCGTTTTTTTTGAGATCACAATTCCAATTACTCCAATTTTTTGATTTCCTTTATTGATTATAGTGTAAGGTTTAATTTTTTTTGACAAAGGTGAGTTTATTTTTGCTTTAATGTTTGCTGACAAAACTGGAGTCTTACACTTATCAGTATGAAGATAATCTAAAAACTCAACTAAACTCTTATCACCATCATCAAATTCATGATTTCCTATAGCGAAAGCATCAAAACAAATTTGATTCATCATTTCTGCATCTGCTTTGCCCTTGAAAAGAGTGTAATATAATGTCCCTGTAATAGCATCACCCGCATGAAGCTTGATAACATTTTCATTTTTTAATTTTAATTCTTTAAATTTTGCTACGACAGATGGAAAACCGCCTGATACAACTCTCGTCTTTTCACCATCTAAATTTAAATCAAGTCTTTTATTTGGTTCCAAATGAGAGTGATGATCATTTATATGTAAAATGGTAATTTTATCTGCTAAAGCTGATGAACTTAAAATAAGTGAAAAAATAATTAAAAATAATTTCATGACGGGATAATCGTTATAAAATATGAAAGTATTTTTACTAAAAAGTGAAAGATTTATTAAAAAAATTTAAACTAATTATTACTTATGCTCGATAAAAAACAATTTTAAATTTGATGAAAATTTTAATAATAACAAATAATCATATCTATTATGAGCTGATTGAGTTTGGGGCTTAAAGAATATTTAGAATTAAAAACTGTTACAGACTGGAAGGATTAACACTTTTAAATTCTAACATGTTCTCAAAAGTACACATTTCAGGTTTTGAAAAAGTAATTTTTGGAAATTTTTTACTAAAGTCTAAAAATAGTTTTTTATTAAATTCAATTAAATTACTTATTTCAATCTCACTAAGCTCTCTTAAGATATATGCCAAAGTAATATGAAAAGTATATCTTTGATGGTTTTCAAATTTAATTTTTAATAAGCTACTTAGTTCATCTCTACAATTTCTTAATATTTTTTCATCCTTTTCAGAATATGGTTCTAAAATAATACTGTATCCTCCAAAAAACATTTTTAGTTTAAGATTGAATTCTTTTGGAAAGATATAGTTCTGAATTCTTCTATTTAATTCAACAGCTATATCTTTATAATCCATATCAGGATCTATATCTGATGGCCAATAATTAGTGTCTTTTGTATTAAAATTACAACAATCAAATAATGTCATATGAAAACTGGATGGAGGTAAATAGAAGTAAGTTTTTTTGGGGTTAAAATTCTCTATATTTTTTTGAAAACTAATAATTTGATCAGATAAATTAGTATTAAGAGGAATATTGCAAATTATTGTGCAGCCTGGAAATGGTAAAGGATTTCCTCTATCATCAAATTTATTTTCTGCACCTTTTAAAGTATATCCTTCAAGTTTTCCTGCTAAAAATTTCTCTTGGTTATTAACTATATTTAAATCCATTAAGATAAACTAAAACCATTTTATATTTTCTTTCTCACAAAGTTCTTTCAACCTTAATGGATAATCTGTCATAATACCATCTACACCGTACTCAACCATCTTTAACATTTCGTACTCTTTGTTTACTGTCCATACATTTACTGGCAATTCTTCTTGATGAGAAATATCGACAAGTTTTTTTGTAATGTCTTTTCGGTATGGATGCCAAGCTTTTCCACCTTGTGACTTTATAATTTTTGGCAATTCATGATCTTCATAATAAGGCAAAAAACTCAACCATGGAGATCTGTTGTAAATAGTTTGATTAATATTAATTCCTGTCAAATGTTGAGTTAAGTAAGCTCTTGGAATTTCAGGATACTGATTTTTAATTACTGATAAAGTTCTCCAATCAAATGATGAAACGATTATTTTATCTTTTAAAGATGATTCATTTATATCGTTCATAATTAATTTTACTGTATCTTCTGGTTCTGGTGTCAAATTTTCTTCCTCTGGTGTAGATTTAATTTCTAAATTTATTAATAATTTTTCAGATTTATTTTTTGAAGACATTTCTAATAATTCAGAAAGTTTTGGTATTCTTTGGTTTTCTAATTTTTTTTGATTAATAAATCTTCTTCCGTATCTGGATAATTTATTTACTGAACCTACATCAAACTTTGAAAGTTCTGCATAAGTTAAATCAAATATTTTTAAATTTTCATCCTCTATCCAATTCCCCTCATTATCTTTTGTTCTGCTTGGATCTAATCTAAAATCATGAGCAATAACTGGTACAAGATCCTTAGAAATTAATATATCTGTTTCGTATGCATTAATATTGTTTTCAAATAAGTATTTAAAACTTTCTAGAGTGTTTTCGGGAAGATCTCCTCTTGCTCCTCGGTGACCATAAATTTTTATATGATTTGGTTTGCTTAAAATCAAAATTAATTAACTCTTTTGCCAGTGCTTTTATCAAAAATATAATATTTATTGTTCTCAATATTAAGACTTAGATCAGCACCTTTTTCAATAGTTAGATTTCCCGGACACCTATAACAAAAGTCTTTTTTGTCTTTTAATTGACCATAAACAAGATTATCCGAACCAAGTTGTTCCACTAAGTCTACTTTTAAATTAATTAAACTATTTTCACTTTGACTTAAATGTTCAGGTCTTATTCCTAATTTTACTTCTCCCTCAAAGTCACTATCAATATCTTTAATTTCAAAACCTTCTGCAGATAATGTTTTATTTTTTATATTACCATCTAAAAAATTCATTTGAGGTGAGCCAATAAAACCAGCAACAAATAATGATTTTGGATTATCATATATCTCAATAGGAGTTCCAAGCTGTTCAATAATTCCATTGTTAATAACTGCTAATCTATCAGCAAGTGTCATGGCCTCTACTTGATCATGCGTAACAAATATGCTTGTTACTCCAACTTTCTGTTGAAGTTTTTTGATTTCAAGTCTCATCTGAATTCTTAATTTTGCATCTAAATTTGAAAGAGGTTCATCAAATAAGAATATTTTTGGATTTCTAACAATTGCTCTACCCATTGCAACCCTTTGCCTTTGACCTCCGGATAACATTGAAGGTTTTCTCTGTAAATAATCTGAAATTTGTAACAGCTTAGCTGCATCATTTACTTTTTGCTCGATTGTTTCTTTGTCAATTCCTCTGTTTTTTAGACCATAAGCCAAGTTATTATAAACATTCATATGTGGGTATAATGCATAGTTCTGAAACACCATTGCTACATCTCTTTCAGACGGATCTACCTCATTAATTAATTTTCCATCAAGATTAATATCACCCTCTGTAATATCCTCTAAGCCTGCAACCATTCTTAATAAAGTTGATTTTCCACATCCACTAGGTCCTACAAAAACCATAAACTCACCCTCATCAACACTTAATGAAGTTTCATGAACAGCCTTAGTTCCATTTGGGTAAATCTTAGTCACATTTTTTAAATCTAAAAAGCTCATTTATTTCTCCGTTTGAATTAATCCTTTTATGAACCATTTTTGTAAAAATACTACCACTAAAACTGGTGGGATCATTGACAAAATGATATACGCAAATCTTTCTGCAGTTCTTGGCAGAGCAACTCCTTCATAGCTTTCTGTGTAAATAATCTTCATTCCCATTACAACAGTCCAGTATTCTTCTGCAGTTGTCATTATTAGTGGCCATAAATATTGGCTGTATCCATATACAAACATAAAGATAAACATTGCTGCTATCATGGTTTTAGATAATGGAACCAAGAAATCTATGAAAAAACTCCAAGCATTTGCTCCGTCTAATTTTGCTGACTCCAAGAGTTCATCTGGAATTGTTTTATAAAATTGTCTGAAGAAAAATGTTGCTGTAGCTGAAGCAACTAATGGAAGGATAAGGCCTGTATATGAATTTGTTAAACCTAAATCAGATACAATTTTATAGCTTGGAAAAATCCTTACCTCCAAAGGAACAAGTAGAGTAATAAAGATTAACCAAAAAATTGGTACAGCTAATTTAAATCTATAATAAACCAAAGCATATGCTGACATTGCTGAAATAACTACCTTAAGTGTTGCAATTCCTAATGCCATTATAAAACTATTAATAAACATTTTTGCAGCAGTCACTTCTTCTGACCAACCACCTTTTTCATTTAAAACTTCGTTATAGTTTCTTGCTAGCTGATCACCTATATGAAACTTCATACCTTCGGTTAATATAGTTACAGAGTCATGCGAAGAACTTGCAAAAGATATCCAAATAGGAACTACCATTAACAAGACTCCTAGTATTAAAATAATATGAGCAATTATTTGAAGTGGTTTAATTTTCATTTATCTTGAAAAACCCCCTTAATAAAATATTTCTGCAACACAATTATAATTAAAATTGGTGGCACCATAGACATCATCACGAAAGCAAAACGATGAACAATTGAACCCGACATCATTTTTAATCCCATAACCACTGTCCAATATTGTTCTGAAGTTGTTACCAATAATGGCCATAGATACTGATTGTAGCCAAAAACAAACATAAATATTAACATCGCTACAATCATTGTTTTTGACAAAGGAATTAAAAAATCAACAAAAAATCTCCAGGTATTTGCTCCATCAAGTTTTGCGGATTCAAGTAATTCATCTGGAACGGTTTTATAAAATTGTCGAAAGAATAATGTTGCTATAGCTGATGCTGAAATAGGAACTATTAATCCAAAGTAAGAATTCACTAGATTAAGCTCAGCCATTACTGAATAAGTAGGGAAAATTCTTAACTCTAATGGTACTAAAATTGTAATAAATATAATCCAAAACAATAATGTTGCATATTTTATTCTGTAATAAACCAACGCGTAAGCAGCCATTAAAGATGTAACAACGGATAATATTGCAACTCCTGTAGCCATGATAAAACTATTAAAAAACATTTTTAATGCTGTTATCTCTTTAAAAAAACCACCCTGATATAATAAAACTCGTAAGTAATTTTCATAAAAGCTATCTCCTAAAAACATTTGGAGACCATTCATATTAATCATTGAACTCGTGTGCGTCGAGCTAGCAAAAATCATCCATACAGGAACTACCATGATTAGTATTCCAATGAGTAAAATTAAATGTGAAAAACTTGATGTGATAAATCTAGTCATTAATTATAATGTATTTTCCCTTCGATATATCTAAATTGAAAAATCGTAATTACTAATACAATCAACATCATCATTATTGATTGAGCTCCTGCACTTCCTAAATCCAGTCCTCTAAATCCATCCATGTAAGCTTTATAAACTAGAGTTCTTGTTTCACCGGAAGGAGCACCTATTGTTGTGGTATCAATAATTCCAAATGTATCAAAGAAAGCATACGTTATATTAATAATTATTAAAAAGAATGTAGTTGGCATTAATAATGGGAATGTAATTGTCCAAAATCTTCTAAAACTATTTTTACAGTCAATCATTGATGCTTCAATTACAGATTTTTGTATAGCTTGAAGTCCAGCCAAGAAGAAAATAAAATTAGCACTGATTTGCTTCCAAGAACCAGCTATGATTACGTAAATATAAGAGTCGAACACACTTTCGTACCAATTAAATCCCCACAGTTCGTGAAATAAATGATAAAGAAGACCAAATCTTTCACTAAAAAAATAATTTGCCATTACACCGACTACCGCAGGCGCAATTGCATAAGGCCAAATTAAAAGTGTTTTGTAAGTGCTTTTACCATGCATTACATTATTAGCCTGAACGGCAAGTAATAATCCAATTGAGCCTGTAATTAACGTAATAACAAAACTATAAATAATAGTAAATTTGAAAGCTATGAAATAAGCTGGATCATCAAAAATAAATAAAAAATTGTCAAACCATACAAACTTCGATCCAAATCCAAAAGCATCTTGCATTGTAAATGCATCTCTAAAGGTTTGTATGATTGGCCAATATAAAAAAATTAACAATATACCTAGCTGCGGAGCTAAGAAAAGATATTGTGAATAGCTAGATTTGAATTGGACTTTTTTCATACTTTTGTAAAAATAAATAAGGAGGGTAAATTAATACCCTCCTTATTGTTTTAATTATTCTTACAAAGTTTTAGCAAATTGCTTTAACAATTTAGCTGCACCTTTGTCCATATTCTGCAATCCTTTTTCGATTGATATTTTGCCGTTTAACATTGGCTCAATATTTTCGTAAATTACTTCACGAATTTGGGGCCAGTTACCAGCTCTATATCCACCAGGAATAGTTGAACCTTCTAAGCTTAATTGTTCACCAACTGCTTTATGATATGGAGAAGCTCTATAGAAATTTATAGTTTCAGCTAACTCTATACCACCTTTAGTCACTGCAGAGTAACCAGTCATATTGTGATAATACAGATCCATTTCTGGAGAACCCATAAATTCTATAAATTTAGCAAGTCCTTTGTACTCTTCCTCAGTATGACCATTTAAGATCCAGTTAGCAGCACCACCTATAAAAGTTGGATACTCTTTTCCTTTGGTTACTGAATCCCAGTAAGGAATATGATTAACTGTAAAGTTTGGAACAACACCTTTCATTCCACCAAATGATGCAGCAGAACCAAACCAAAATGCAGCTTCACCTGCTATAAATGGTGCTTGATTGTCTCCCCACGCTCTTCCTTTATAGCCATATAAACCTTTATCATACCATTCTTTAACTTTCTTCCAATGATAGACAAATGCATCAGTTTCAGCGAATAAAGTTTTTGTAGGAACAGCATCGTAACCATTATTTCCATCTAACATTAATAAATTATGTCTAGAAAAGAAATTTTCAGTCCAAATCCATGGACTATGACTTTGAACTAAAGGAATGTATCCAGCAGCTTTGATTTTTGGAGCTATGGCCTCAAATTCTTCATAAGTTTTTGGCACAGATTCAATTCCAACCTCTTTCAAAATGTCCATGTTTGCATACATCAAACAAGTTGAACTATTGAAAGGTACACCAATCATTTTTCCATCAGAGTCGGCATAGAAATTTTTAATGCCTGGAATATAGTTGTCAGCATCTACATCAATGCCATATTTCTTAGCCATTTCTTCAAAACCGATAACAACACCATTTTTTACTTGAGCTACCATGATTGCAGCACCAGCATCATAAACCTGTGAATAGTGTGGTTGGTCGCCTGCTCTAAATGCAGCAATAGTTGCCGCCATGTTATCTTCATAACTTCCTTTTCCTGTAGGAATGACCGTATATTGATCTTGTGAAGCGTTAAATCTATTTGCAATTTCAATAATTACATCACCAAGAAAACCACTGTTTCCGTACCACCAATGAATTTCTGTTTTTGAATAACTGTGTGATGTAAAAGAGAAAGTAAATAGAATTGTTAAAACACTAAGTATTTTTTTCATATCTATCCTTCTGTTAAGTTTATTTTATTTTTTATTAATAATTTATTAATGTTAAGATATTATGAAATTGTAAATAATTGCATTTAAAAATTTTAAATTTCTAAAAGAGGTTGTATATTTTAAAACAAATCATAATTTAAATGTCTAAAATATTTGATTTATTCATAATAGGTGGCGGTATAAACGGTGCAGGTATTGCAAGAGATGCTGCAGGTAGAGGTTTATCAGTTTGTTTAGCTGACAAAGGTGAGATTGGAGGAGCAACCTCATCTTGGTCGACGAAATTAGTACATGGTGGTCTTCGTTATTTAGAAAATTATGAATTCAAACTAGTTAGAGAATCTCTGAAAGAAAGAGAAATAGTTTATAAAATTGCCAGACATATTTCCAAACCGATTCCTTTTATAATTCCTTATGCAGATAAAATTCGACCAGCCTGGTTAATTAAAATTGGTTTATTTTTGTATGATAATTTAGGTGGCAAAAGCAATATACCAAAATCAAAAACGTTTGATCTTACAAAAAAATTTTCAAATATTCTTAAGCAAAAATACAAAACTGGTTTTCAATATTTTGACATACAAATTGACGATAAAAAATTAACGAAACTAAATGCTAAAGATGCAAAAAGAAATAAAGCTAAAATACTAGAATATAACAAAGTTAAAAAAGCTGAAATTATTGGCAATGAATGGATTATTAGTCTTGAAAAAGGTGAAAAAGTAAAATCAAAAATTTTAATTAATGCATCTGGACCATGGATAAACGAAACCTTAAATAAAAATATAAAAATTAAATCTAAGAAAAAAATAAGATTAGTTAAAGGAAGTCATATTATTACAAAAAAATTGTACAAAGAAAATGTTGCATTCACATTTCAAAATACTGATAAAAGAATAATATTTGTGATACCTTATAAAGGGAAGTTTTCTTTAATTGGAACTACAGAAGTTGAGGTTAAATCACCAGAAAATAAAGGAATATCAAAAAAAGAAATTACATATTTAATTCGTTCAGTAAATAATTACTTAAAAAAACAAATCAGAACAAAGGACATTGTAGATACTTATTCAGGGATAAGACCTCTAATTGAAGATTTTAATACAGCTTCAAAAGTCACAAGAGATTATGTTTTTGATTTAAAAATTATAAAAAAATTACCTTTATTGAATATATATGGAGGAAAACTAACCACCTACAGAAAATTGTCTGAAAAAGTCCTTTTTGACCTTAGAAAGTTTTTACCTAAAACAAAAAAAGGTCCATGGACACACAAAAAGAAGCTTCTCTAAACTTAATGACCGTTAAATTTGAAAAATTAAAAAAAACAATAATTAAATGTAATAAATGCCCTAGACTTGTGAGGTTTAGAAAAAAAATATCTACGGAAAAAAGAAAACAATATATGGACCAAACTTATTGGGGAAAACCAGTTACAGGTTTTGGAGATATAAATGGAAAAATAATGATTGTTGGTCTAGCACCAGCAGCTCATGGTGGAACCAGAACAGGCAGAGTATTTACAGGCGATAAATCCTCAGACTTTTTATATAAATGTTTACACAATGTAAAAATTGCCAATCAAAGTAATTCAGATCATGTAGATGATGGATTGAAAATAAAAAATACTTTCATAACACCAGCTTTAAAGTGTGTCCCTCCAGGAGATAAACCATTAAATGAAGAGTTAAAAAATTGTTTTGGTTATTTTAAATCTGAATTTGAAATACTTAAAAATCTAAAAATTATTGTGGCTTTAGGGAAAATTGCGTTTGATACTTGTATAAAATTTTATAGAGAAAATTTTGATTACACTGAAAGAGTAAAATTTGGTCATGGAACATATTTTAAATTACCTAACAATGTGTTGTTAATGGGGTGTTATCATCCAAGTCCAAGAAATGTAAATACTGGACGAATAAATGAAAAACAAATGACTAAACTATTTAAAAAAGTAAAAGAACTAGTTTAATTTGTTAATAAGTGCTTTTGGAAGTTTTACTGGTTTTCCCAAATTATTAAGAGATACCAGTTTAATCTCTGCATCACATAAAGTATCTGATTTTCTTTTAATTACTTGTGACATTGTAATTGTAGTCAAAGTATTAGACTTAATTTTTGTAAAAACAGTAATTTTATCCTCAAATTTAGCTGGTTTTTTAAAGTCTACATTACAAGTTTTTACTGCTATTAAAATATTATGTTTATCTAATAACTTTTTATTTGAATAGCCTATTGAATAAATAAGCTCAGATCTTGCTCTTTCAAAGTACTTTAAATAATTTGCATGGTAAACTATTCCACCAAAGTCAGTATCCTCATAGTATACTTTTAAATTATACTTAAATACTTTCATCAATTGATATTAATAAAATTTATTGAGAAGAAAAATAGATATTTTGATAGTAAGTAATTGATTTTTGCTTTGAATTATCTGTATCTGACATGATCGCTATCCCGTCCAGCTCATTAACATCTAAATTATGGAATTTCTTGAAATCTTCTTTAACGTTTGCTTTGACAGTTACCCATTCATTTAAATTTGTTTTGGTAGTAGCAAGTACATTATCTATGGACTTTTTAGTATATGGGCTTGGAAAGTTGCTTCCAACTTCTTGATTGCTTGAAAAAACATAATTTATTGCTCTATTGGATAAAGGTGTTGCTCCAGTTTTTTTAATGACGAATACTCTTCCTGCAAAGTCATGACCCTTTTTAGCTGTCTCATCTATCCCTGGTATGTCTTTCTCAATTTTCCAAGTAATATTTATGAAAGGTGTTTTATTTAGATCAATTTTAATCTCCTTACCTAGGCCAGAAGCAGCATTATCAGCAATAGCTTTAAGGTAATTACCATTTTCATCAGAGCCAACAGAATATTCAGTTTTATTATCTGCCCCTCTTACTTTTCTAACTGTCAATTCTGATAGTTCTTTCTCTGTAAACTCAAATACTTTTACTTCCTCAGAATACAAAGTAGTTTGAAACAACGCTGTAACTAAAATTAATTTAAATAAAAATCTAAACATGTCCTTTCTATATAAAAGATAAAATAATTTTCAAATTCAAAATTTTGACATTATTTAAACATGCATAAATCATTATTGTTCTCTATTTAGAAGATGTGAAATTAACAGTTCTTTTTGGTTTAATGATTTATTGGTCTGTAATTATAACTGCACCTGTAATTTCAAAAAATTCAGAAAAAATCGGAGAAAAAAAGGTATTAATACCTCTTAAAAAACCAAGAATTTAAGGCAGAAGCACTATCTTAGGTGCCGAACAGGTTCCATCATGAATTTCTTTAAAAGCTCCCCAACCATCCTTAAGATTTCTGTACTCAATCCACTCTATCTTTCCTAGTTTGTTATTGGTTAAAATATCAATAGTTTCTCCAAACTCTTTATTTGTATAACAATAAGTCCCAATAAAAGTGACTTCTTGAAGAGTTGCTTTTCTAAAATTAAAAGATCCTGCGGGCTGAGTTAGTCCAATATGAACTATTATTCCACCTGGTTTTACTACACTGATTGCCTGTTGTCGTGAAACTTCAAGTCCAACAGTATCAAAAACTAAATCAAAGCTGCTCTCTTTAATATCCTTATGATCTGGTGATACGGTTTTTGCATCTACATATTTTGAGCATGCATTAAGTCTTTTTTGATTTGGATCAGAAATAGTTAAATTTGTATTTCCTTGGATCTTGGATAAAATTAATGCACATAATAGCCCAATTGCTCCACCACCCTGAACAAGCGTTCTACATTCATTTAATGGTTTTTTCGATGCTTCTACAGCTAATAATACTGCATGATAAGAAACTGCTGTTGGTTCTGCAACTGCAGCCTCTTTTACATCAAGCTTTTCAGGAACTTTGAAAATATTGTGATCTGGAACTGTAATAAGTTCAGCAAACGCACCTTGTCTTTCATAAGGTCTATTCATTCCTAGAAGAACTCTATCTGGACATAAATGTTCTCTTCCACTTTTGCAGTATTCACAATTTCTACAAGTTATTAATGGATTAAGAACTGAAATTTGATCCTTAAGCTTACCGTTTATTATTTGACCACTAACTTCATGACCTAAAATTAATGGTGGAATTCTTCTCTCGTCTTTTCCGTGGTAAGCATGCATATCTGAGCCACAGATGCCAGATGCATGAACTTTAAGAATACTTTCTCCAGGTTTTTCGGAAGGTTCTTTTTCCTCCCTAAATTCCATTTCCTCAACACCAGTGTAGACAAGGGCTTTCATTATTACTTATTATTTAATAAATAATATACTAAATAAGATGCGAATGCTCCAATAATCCATCCAAAAGATTGATATTGTATTAAATTTTCATTTAGCAGAGATGATAAAGAAAATATTGATCCAATTAAAAGAGCATACAATGCTTTGAGGTTCCAACCGTTACTGTAAATATATTCTGTATGTTCTTTAGGATAAAAAAGCTCTTTGTGATTAATTTGTTGTTTTTTAAATAGATAATAGTCTGCAACCAACACTCCGAAAATTGGTCCAAAAGTTGTAGCTACAGCTTCAACAAATATCAAAACATTGGCTTTACTGAAAATTGAAAGCCAAAATGTTGAAATAATTAACCCAATAATTGATATTACAATTCCTGTTTTTTTTAACGTTAAAAAGTTCGGGAAAAAATTTATCAATGTATTTTGCGAAGGAATATAATTTGCTATCAAATTAGTTGATAACGAAGAAATGATAATAAATATCAAGCAAAAGAAAGTTAGAAAATTGTTATTAAATTTTCCAACTATATCATTTGGATTAGTAAGTAGACTTGAAGCATTTAAACCTTTGTTAGTAAGAATAATATCTGAACCTAAAGTGATCAAAACAGAGAAAAAAGAAAAGAATATTAAATTTAATATTATACTTAAATTTCCTTTGGTCATTTCTTTGTAATTCATTGAGTATCTAGAAAAGTCTCCAAAAGTGAGAAGCACAATAGCAAAATAAGCAAATAAAGTTCCTGTGATTGATATTATAGGAGCGATATTCGATTGAATTGCAAAATTGCTAAAGACTAAGCTTAGTTTTATTCCATTAATGAGTTCATTGTAATACTCAGATAAAATAACAATTAGTAGTACAGATAGTCCTAAATATATTGAAAGACCTGAAAAATTAATAAATGATTTTAGAAAATTCTGTCCTTTTGTAAAAAGGATGTATTGAAATATTAAAGTTAAAAATAAACAAACCCAATCAATTAAATTCAAACCAAAAAAGAATAATAAAAATATTTCATTCTGTAGGATTTGATTATCAATTTTAAATAGAATGATCCTTGCAATATAACTTAGAGACTTTGATATAAAGAATGTTTGTACACCAAACATGAATAAACCAACTAATCCTCTGATCATCCCTACATATCTTGCGCCAGTAAAACCCATTGAAAGTCTGAGAATTGTTGGAAAACTTAATCCGCTTTTTTGAGAAATTTTTCCAATAATGTTAGCAAAAAAGAATACTAATAATCCTGCTAGTAATGATCCTGTTAAGACAACAAAAAAATTAAGATCATAGAATAAATATAAAGCTGATATTAAAGAGAACCCTACAATTGTTTGAATATTTATAGCCCAAAAGTTAAAGTAATTTTTCCAACTCCAGTCTCTATTATTAGGGTTTATCGAAACTAATTCCCAATTTCTAAGTTGAAATTTTTCGCTTTGATTCACTTAAATGATATTAATCAATTATTTACTGCTGTCCATATAAGAGAGTTGGCAACCACAGTACTATTTTTGGATACGCTATGATGATAATTAATCCAATTATCTGTAATACCATGAACTGCATCATTCCAAGATAAATATCTTTTAAATCCCAGCTTGGAACTACTCCTTTTAAAAAATAAGCAGATAACGCTACGGGGGGTGATAGCCAAGCGGTTTGCAAATTAACGGCAACAAGAATTGCAAACCAAGTTAAATTAAATCCTAACGCTTCAACTAATGGTAAAATTATAGGAACAACTATCATAACAATTGGTACCCACTCTAATGGCCATCCTAAAAGAAAAATCATAATCATGATTATTCCTAAAATTAAATATTTGTTCATCTCAAGAGATAAAAGAAAATCTGTTAAAACCATTGGAGTTCCTAATCTTGCAAACACTGCTCCAAAGAAATTAGAAGCAGCTACTAAAACCATAATTAATGCAGAAATTTCTAAAGTTTTAACTAAAGCATCTTGTAATTTTTTTAATGTTAATTTTTTGTAAGCTAATGAAAGTAATAATGCACCACCTGCACCACATCCTGCGGCTTCAGTTGGGGTAGCAAATCCAAATAAAATACTACCTAATGCAGCAAATACTAATGCAGCTGGTGGCACTAATCCTAAGAAAAATTCTAGCCATAATTTTTTTAAATCTGTTGTTCTTAATTCTTCTGGTATGGGTGGACCTAGTTTTGGGTTCATCATACATCTGAATGTTGTGTATGCAGCATATAAGCATGCTAACAATATTCCTGGAACTATTGCAGCTGCGAATAAATCAGTTACGGGAATTTCCATAATTGGACCCATAACAACGAGCATAATACTTGGAGGAATTAATATACCTAAAGTTCCTCCAGCAGTAATCGTACCAGCAGCTAATTTTACATCATAGTTTGATCTATTCATTGATTTTGCAGCCATAATTCCAAGAATTGTAACTGATGCACCAACTATTCCAGTTGCAGCTGCGAATATTACCGAAACAAATAAAACTGCATAATATAAAGAGCCTCTAACTCTTGCCAACATCATTTGGAAAGCTGAGAATAATCTTTCCATTAAACCTGCTTGTTCCATCATTATTCCCATAAATACAAATAAGGGGACTGCGGCGAGAGTTTGTTCGGTCATCACCATTGAAAATTGAAGTGTCATTAAATAGAAAACTAATTTTCCAAAACCCAAGTATCCAAAAACGAAACCTAAAAAAATAAGAGTAAATGAAATTGGAAATCCTATAAATATTGCAAACAACATCACACCGATAAGTATGAAACCTAAAATTGCAGGATCTATTAAATGTGAAAGCATTAACTACCTGGCCATTTACCTTTGACGGCTGCGTAATAACTTTTAAAAAGTTCTGAAACACCTTGGATTAGAAGGAAGACAATTCCAATCCATAGACAAGATTTTATCGGCCACATATATGGCATCCATGTTGTATCCATCCCTCTTTCGTTTCTCATTATGCTTTCTTGGACAAAGCCTGTTGTCATATACAAAAAGACTATTAATCCAGGAAAATAAAATAATAAGTAAAGCCAAAAATCTATTCTGCCTTGAGTTTTAACTTTAAAATTTCTATATAAAAAATCTGCTCTAATATGAACACCTTTTGAAAGAGCGTATCCTGCTCCTAACATAAATAATGCTCCATAAAAAAATCTACTCATATCATAAGCCCATATTGTAGGAGCTAAAAATAATTTTCTTGCTAAAACTTCATAAACCATCCCAAGCATTAATGGGATTGTAATCCAGCAAACAATGTTTCCTATTAATTTACTAAATTTGTCTATGTTAACTATAGTTTTAGCCATCCAAGTTGGCATATCATCAGGCATCTTTCCAGATCCTGATCGCCTTTCGGCTATCATTTCATCTGAAATATCTAACTTTGGATTATCCGACATATAAATTTTAGAAAAAGAAAGCGGGCTTATAAAAGCCCGCTTAATAACTTTATTTATTTCTTCAACGAATTAGCATAAGCCATTCCTAGCTTAGCATTCGATGTTTGTGCACCAGACCAGAATGGTACAGCAGTATTAGCAAAGCTTATCATTGAATCATAAACTTCTTTAAAGAATGCGTTTTCTTTTGCATTTTTCTCTAAAGTTGCTTTCGCTGCAGCCATATAAGCTGGGAAATAATCAGCTGGTGTATCTTCAAGTATCACACCATGATTTTCAGTTAAGTCTTTAAGTGCCAATCCATTAGTGTTGATTCTGTAAGCTAAAGCTCTCATCAACGATGCATCAGCAGCCATCTTCATTGAAAATTTCTCATGGTCAGTGAACTTATCGTAAGTGCTTTTATTTAAGTAAAAGTCAGCATTTACGACTACTTGGTGTAAACCTTGTAGATAGTAGTGTTTTAATACTTTATGAATACCAAACACTTTATCTGGTTGAGGACAACACCACTCAGCAGCATCAATAGTTCCTGCTTCCAATGCTGGAAGAATATCTCCACCACCCATTGCAACTGAAGCTATTCCAATATCTTTATAAGTTTGACCTGGAATTCCCGGAGGAGTTCTGAACTTAAATGTTCTGAAATCATCCATATCTTTGATTTTTCTTGGGAACCATCCTAAAGCCTCTGGACCAACTGGTTGAAGCATGAAACCTTTAATGTCTCTTTTCATTTCTCCCCAAAGTCTGTCATATAGTTGTTCTCCACCACCATATAAAAACCATGATAAGAATGCGATGTTATCAATTCCTACACCACCACCTGCTACTGGCGAACCAAATAACATAGCTGCTGGATGTTCTCCAGACCAATAGTGAGTCCAAGCAAATCCGCAATCAATCAAACCTTTATCAACAGCATCAAGAGTTTCTTTAACTCCAACTACTGTTCCTGCTGGCATAATTTCAAATTTTAGAGATCCACCTGTTAGTTTTGTTACGTTGTCAGTAAAGTCTTTTAACATTACCGCTTCATCACCTTTAGCGCTAATAACCGTCTGACACTTTAACGTTTTTGCAGCATTCGCATTTGAAATAAATCCAAATACTAAGAACACAGCAAACAACGCTGAAACGATTTTTTTCATTATATCCCTCTCTTTTTATTTATAATGTGAAGATCCTCTCAAAAATCTAAGGCAGATACAAGCGTCATTTCGAAGTATTTATGAGAAAAATGTTTAAAATCATTAAATATTCATTAAAAATTATTAATAAAAAATATGGATAAATTTGATTACATAATTATTGGTGCTGGATCCGCAGGCTGTGTCTTAGCTAATAGATTAACAGCAAATCCTGATACTAAAGTTCTTTTACTTGAAGCTGGTGGTAAAGACACAAATCCTTGGATCCATATTCCAGGGGGTTATTTTAAAACAATGCATAATCCAGATACTGACTGGTGTTTTAATACAGAAAAAGAACCAAACTGCGATAACAGACAAATGGTTTATCCAAGAGGTAAAACATTAGGTGGAAGCTCCTCTATTAATGGAATGCTTTATATTAGAGGTCAATCTAATGATTATAATTATTGGAGACAATTAGGTAATGTTGGTTGGTCGTGGGATGATGTTCTACCCTATTTCAAAAAGTCTGAAGATTTTCAATTTGGAGAAAATGAATTTCATGGTTCTGGAGGGCCTATTGCAGTCGAGAAAATTAGGGCAACATTTAAAGTTCTCGATTTATTTTTAGAGGCTGCTGAAGAACATGGTTACAAAAGAACCGATGATTTTAACAACGGTGATAATGAAGGAATGGGATATTTTCCATTTACAATTAAAAATGGATTTAGATGTAGTACAGCTGTAGGTTATTTAAATCCTGTTAAGAGTAGAAAAAATTTAAAAATTATTACTAAGGCTCACATTAAAAATATAGAATTTGAAAATAATAAAGCAAAAAAAGTAAATTATTGGATAGATGGAAAAGAATTTTCTGTTGAAACTAATAAAGAAATAATATTAAGCGCAGGCACAATTGGTTCGCCTCATATATTACAAGCATCAGGAATTGGTCCAGGAGAACTTCTAAAAGAAAACAATATTAATGTTTTAAAAGATCACCAAGGAGTTGGAAGAAATCTAACTGATCATTTAATGCTAAGACCAGTTTATAAGATTAAAAATTTAGAAACTTTAAATGATATTTATTACAGCTTTACTAAAAAAATGTTATCTGGTTTGAAGTTTCTTCTCTTAAGAAAAGGACCTTTAACAGTTGGTGCTAGTTATGTTTGTGGTTTTGTTAAAAGTGATGAGCATTTAGAAACCCCAAATCTTCAATTTCATATTTCACCAGCAAGTACCGATCTTTTAGGAAAATCTGCTTTACATAAATTTCCGGCGTTCACTCCAACAATTACAAATGTAAGACCAACAAGCAGAGGATCTATAGAATTAAAATCTCCAGACACCAGAGTTTCACCAAAAATAAAAATGAATTATTTATCAACTGATGAAGATCGTGAAATTGCTGGAAAAGCATTAAAGATTGTAAGAAAAATTGTTATGGAGTCTAAAGCTTATAAAGATTATCAACCTGAAGAGCTTAGACCGGGAATCAATATTACTGATTATGAAGAATTAGCAACAGAAGCTGGAAAATTTGCGAATACTATTTTCCATCCAGTAAGCACATGTAGAATGGGTAAAGATGAAAATGCTGTTGTTAATGATAGATTAGTCGCTCACGGACTTGAAAATTTAAGGGTTGTAGATGCCTCTGTTATGCCTCATATCACATCAGGAAATACAAATGCACCGACAATAATGATTGCGGAAAAAGCAGCTGATATGATAATTGAGGATAGTAGAAGATGACCGAACAAATAGTAATTTTTTTTCAAATAGTTTTTATCGATTTAGTTTTAGCAGGAGATAATGCAATTATAATTGGAATGGTTGCTTCTCAGTTTCCAACTGAGCAGAGAAAAAAAATTATTTTTTGGGGAATTGGAGCAGCGGTAGTTTTAAGAATTATATTTACACTAATAACTGCTTATCTATTACAAATCACAGGACTTAGACTTATAGGTGGAATATTACTTATTTATATATGTTACAGACTTTACGAGGATGTAATTAAAATGAATGGTAATGCAGAAGAAAATGTTAAAAAAGTAGATAGCTCATCATTTATGAAAGCCATAACAACTGTAATTCTAGCAGATGTAACAATGAGTTTAGATAATGTATTAGGAGTAGCGGGAGCGGCTAGAGATCACTATATGTTATTAATTTTTGGTCTAGTGTTATCAATAGTTTTAATGGCTACTGCAGCAACATTGATATCTGGCTGGATTAAAAAGTATAAATGGATAGGATGGGTTGGATTATTAGCAATATTATTTGTTGCAATAGAGCTAATATATACAGATGTAAAACTATTTTTATAAATGTACTTAAAAAAAATTAATTTAAAAAATAAAGTTGCTTTAGTTACTGGTGCGGGGAAAGGTATTGGTAGAGCCTGTTCAATTGCTCTTGCGGAAGCTGGTGCAACAATAATTGGAGTAAGTAGAACTACTTCTGATCTTGATAAACTTCAAAAAGATATAAAAAAAGTTAAAGGAAAATTAACTAAAATAACTTGTGATATTATGAATTATGAGGATCTTTCTTCTAAATTAAAAAAAATTAAGAAAGTAGATATACTTGTAAATAATGCTGGTACAAATATTCCTGAGCCTTTTGAAAAAATAAAACAAAAAGCATGAACTATCTTGTAGATTTAAATATGAAGGCGGCATTCAATGTTGCACAATTAGTAGTACTAAAAATGTTAAAAAATAAAAAAAAAGGTGGTTCTATTATTAATATGTCCTCACAATTAGGGCATGTTGGTATGTCAGGTAGAAATGTTTACAATATGACAAAATTTGGAATTGAGGGATTAACAAAAGGAATGGGAGTTGAACTTGCAACAAAAAATATTAGAGTAAACACTGTTGCACCTACATTTGTTGAAACTCCAATGGTTAAAAAATTCTTTAAAAATAGAAAATTTAAACAACTAGCTTTAAGTAATATACCCATGGGAAAAGTTGCAACAGAGTCTGATGTGGCTACAGCAGTATGTTTTTTAGCTTCAGATGCTGCAAGTATGATAACCGGGACATCAATTGTGATTGATGGAGGTTGGACAGCAAAATAATGAAATGATTGATACTAATACAGCTATTATAAATCAATTTTTTCATAAAATTTACACCATTCTTTAGCATACTCCATATCAGGAGTTATTCCTAAGTCACTATCTCTCCAAGGTGTTTCGTCATAAAGTTCAAAAATTCTTATTTGAGCGTTATCAATTTTTGCTCCTCCACCAAACCAATATTCTCTATTTTGAGCAAAATAAATATTATTTTGTCTAATAAACTCACATTCTTCTGCAATTGCAATAAAGTTATAAACTATAGAAATTTCTTTAATTTCTTTTGAATTTTTTTTTCGTTCCCAAATTCTATCTCCTCTTTCAAAGCTTTGAATGTAAATCCAATTACCGTCTTCTATTTTGTAAATCGCTTTTAAATTTTCTTTTTTAAAAGGTAATTTAAAATCATCAGCAATTAGGGTGTTATTTAGTATTAAAAAAAATAAAATAAAACTTATAAATAACTTCATTATTTTAGGATAACGAATAATTAAGGCATATTTTTGAATTCAACTTCATTGAGTCCTCATTGAAACTTAACTGATCTTTATTTTAGGAAATCGAAGTATTATTTATTGTGGAATTAACTTTCTTGGTATGGTATTTTGCAAATAAATAATGAAAATCCAATAATTAATAAATTTCTTATTCAAAATGAAATTTGTAAAAATTTTTATATTTATATTTGGCTTTGTTTTTCCTACTAACATTACTCAAGCATCATTTAAGTATATTTTTAAAACTAAACTTGAGTGTAATTTTGTTGATTGGGATATAGTAAATAAAGATATTGTAGTGAGAAATGAGGGCAAAATATTTATGGCTTTTGATAAAAATTATTTATGGATGAAATGGGATCCAATTAATCAAGATTTTTTAAGTAAATATAAAATTTATATTTATAAAGAAGAAAAAATTAAAGCTGAATATTCAATTGAATTAAATAGAATAGATGGATCAGGAATGGGTCCGGGTTTCACTAATTACAAAAATTGTAAAAAAATAAACACCCTCCCTAAAAAAAAAATTAAACAAAAATTTTGATTTATTATGAAAAATAACAGTATTACATTATTATGGATACTATCCGCAATAAGTGCAAGCGCGATTACACTACTTTTAGCAATTATATTTTCTACACACTCTCATGCTTTAGAGTTTCAAGGTAAATTTTTACAAGGACATTTTATTTTAGGTAAAGCAGAAGCTGGATCAAAGGTATTTGTAGATAAAACACAAGTTAAAGTATCTGAGGATGGATATTTTGTATTTGGTATTGATAGAGATCGAAAATTTGATGTAGCTATTACTGAAATAAGTAATGGTAAAAAAAATAAAGTTATAAAAAAAGTTTTTAAAAGAAAATATAATATTCAAAGAATAGATGGTCTCCCTGAAAATAAAGTTACACCACCAGAATCTGTTTATAAAAGAATTAAAGAAGAAAATGGAAGAATTGGAAAAGCTAGAGCCATCAATTCAGATTTAATTTTCTTTACTGAACAATTTATTATGCCAGTTAAAGGAATAATTAGTGGAGTTTACGGTAGCCAAAGAATTCTTAATGGTAAACCAAAATGGCCTCACTATGGAATTGATATTGCAGCCAAACAGGGAACTGAAATCAAATCATCTGGAACTGGAGTAGTCACAATGGCGGAAGATGATCTTTATTATACAGGTGGTACTGTAATAATGGATCACGGGCATGGTATTTCAACAATATATTCACATCTTGAAAATGTAATGGTTAAAGTTGGTGATGAAATTAAACAAGGAGAAATTATTGGAACTGTTGGATCTACAGGAAGATCAACTGGGCCTCATTTAGATTTTAGGATAAATTGGTTTCAAACTAGACTTGATCCTATGAGCATTCTTCAATAAGTTCTGGCTATGAAAAATGAAATAAATCGTATCGCTGGAAGACTAGTTAAAGCTTTCAACACAAATACAGTCATTAATCCTATCCCAGTAAAATATTGTAAAAATATTAATTTAGCTAACAAACTTAGAAAATTGTGCGAAGACCAAATTAAAGACGAAACAATTGGAATAAAGGCTGGTGGAACTGGAATTCAAGCTTTAAAAAAATTAAAAGAAAAAGAACCTTTTACAGCAAAAGTATTTAAAAAAAGATTAGTTAAATCTGGTCAAAATGTAAAAATAAACCAACACACAAAAGGTATAGAGGTTGAAGTTTATTATTTTATTAAGAAATCTTTCTTTGAATTTAAAGGTAAAGTTACAAAATCAAATGTCACTAAATTTATTAAATTTATGGGGCCTTGTTTTGAAATAGTTGGATTTAGACAAAGAAATAAAAAATTTACATATTTAGGAGACATATGTGGGGATTTTGGATTTAACATCAAATTTGTTGTTGGAAGAAAAACAAAATTTAAAAAATTAAACTTAAATAATTTGAAAACTTCATTAGTCAGCAAAAAAAATGGAGTAAAAGTTAATGGTAATACAAATATTGTTTATATTAACCCATTAAATTCTTTAAGATTTGTTTTAAATAAAGTTAAGAAAGAAAAGATAAAATTAAATAAAGATTTTTATGTTTTCACAGGCTCAACTGTGGGAGTTGTTCCATTTAAAGGAAAAGGATTATACAAAGGAACAGTTGATAAAATTGGTTCCGTTAGTGTTAACATTCGTTAATGGGTCTTCATTTTAGTAAAGAAGAATTCTTAAATAGAAAACAAAAGACACTAAACTCTATGAAAAATGAGAGTGTTGATGCTCTTATTATGTTTAGACAGGAGTCTATGTATTGGCTCACTGGCTACGACACATTTGGATATGTATTTTTCCAAGCATTAGTTTTAGATCAAAAGGGTAATGTAATATTATTAACTAGAGCTCCAGATTTAAGACAAGCTCAAAACACATCCAATATCAGTGATATAAGAATTTGGGTTGATAAAGATGGTGCCAATCCTGCTGATGATCTCAAATTAATTTTAGATGAGTTAAATTTAAAAGGAAAAAACATTGGCGTTGAATATGAAGCATATGGTCTTACAGGAAGAAATGCATTAAGACTTAATACAGTTTTACAAAACTATTGCTCAATTGAAGATAAGTCAGAATTAATAACAAAACTAAGAGTAATAAAATCTGATGAAGAAATTAGTTATGTAAAAAAAGCAGCAAATTTAGCTGATAAAGCTTTAGATGAAGTTTGGAAGCATGCAAAAGCAGGGGTAAGTGAGTCTAAAATTTTAGCTGAAATGAATAGAGTTATATTTGAAGGAGGTGGAGATTATCCTGCAAATGAATTTATAATTGGATCTGGAAAGAATGCCCTACTCTGTCGATATCAAGCAGAAAAACAAATACTTAATAATCAAGATCAGTTAACAATTGAATGGGCTGGAACTTATAGGCACTATCATTCAGCGATGTTTAGAACAATACCAATAGGAAAAGCAGATCCTAAGCATCATAAAATGCATGAAGCATGCATTGAAGCTCTCACAAATTGTGAAAATAAATTAAAGCCTGGAAATAAAATTGGAGAAGTTTTTGATGTTCATGCAAAAACGTTTGATGATCATGGCTTTAAGAATTCA
The DNA here is from genome assembly GCA_902576785.1 of uncultured Pelagibacteraceae bacterium. Taxonomy (GTDB): domain Bacteria; phylum Pseudomonadota; class Alphaproteobacteria; order Pelagibacterales; family Pelagibacteraceae; genus Pelagibacter. The sequence goes on from CACGWC010000002.1 coordinate 47,900, forward strand.
AGAATGAATGCATGTGGATATTCATTAGGAGCAACTTTTTCCCCAAATTGGATGGATTGGCCAATGTTATACACAGGTAATCCTTACGTAATAGAACCAGGCAACGTCTTCTTCATGCATATGATTTTAATGGACTCTGAAAATCAAATAGCCATGAATTTAGGCGAAACATATCTTGTTACTGAAAAAGGTAATGAAAGATTAGGTAATCAAAAGATGGATTTAGTAGTTATATAAATATGAAAAAACTTATTTTTTTTATTTTTTTTATAATTGTATTTAATTTTTCATATGCAAGTGAGTTTCCTTTAGATCCTAAAATAAAATATGGAAAACTAGAAAATGGATTAACCTATTATATTAGGAAGAACGATACCCCTAAAAAGAAAGTATATTTAAAACTCGTTGTTAAAGCTGGTTCTTTAATGGAGGAAGAACGTCAAAGAGGTTTAGCACATTTGCTAGAGCATATGGCTTTTAATGGATCAAAAAATTTTCCAGGTAATTCAATTGATGAATTTTTATCAAGTCTTGGCCTTAATATTGGTTCTCATTTTAATGCAACAACTGGTTATTTTAAAACTAACTATCAATTTGAAATCCCAACTGATGATATAAATAATGTCGAAAAAGGAATTCAAATATTGTCAGATATTGCAGGAAATTTGGATTTAAAAGATGATCAATTTGAAAAAGAAAGAAAAATTGTTGAAGAAGAATGGAGACAAGATTTAGGATCTGAAAATAAATATGTTAATGAATTGCTGAATTATATTTACAAGGACTCACTTTTACTCGAAAGAAGGCCTATTGGAACAATAGATGTAATAAAAAACTTTAGATATCAGGATGTAATAGATTTCTATGAAAAATGGTATCAACCGCAAATAATGGCGGTTTTCGCAATAGGAGATATTGATGAAATAGAAATTGAGAACTTTATTAAGAAACATTTCAATTATTTAGAAAATACCACTGAATTAATACTTCCAGATCCATCAATACCTAATTTTAGTAGACAATTTTTTTCTTATCAGAATAAAAAAGAAGAAGATATTGATTTTGTAATATGGAACAAAGATACATTTAAACCATTAAATACTTTTAAAAATTATAAATTATCAAGAATAAAAAATATTACTGAAAACATATTTCAAAAAAGAATTGTAAAACTAATAAATGAAAATTCCGTAAATTTTAAAAGTGCTTATATCACTGATTTTAACATATCTGATAAAGATAAATACTTTATAATAAATACTAGTTTAAGATCTGATAAAATTAAAGAAGGTATAGAAGATATCTATTATCTTATAGAACAAGTCAAAGAACATGGTTTTCTCCAGTCCGAATTAGATCAAGCAAAAAAGGAAATTATTCAAAGCCTAGAGAAATTTTTAACTTCCGAAGAAACCCGTTCATCATCCAGTTTTGTTAATGAGTATATACGTCATTTTACAGAAGATGAAATGATATCAGGTCCTGAAAAATATATAGAATATTCAAAAAAAATACTTCCAACAATTTCTTTAAGTGAGGTTAATAATTATTTTAAAAATTATATAAAAAATCAAAACCAAATTTTACAAATTATAGGACCATCAAGTATAAAAAATTTGCCTGATGAAAATGAAATAGATAATATCAAAAAAATTGTAATTTCAAAGAGTATAGAAAAATATGATTATAAATTAAAAAAAGTTGAGTTAATTAAAGGTAATCTAGAAGGATCAAAAATAATTAAAACTAAATTTTATCCAAACTCAAATGTAAAAGAAATTATTCTTAGCAATGGAGCTAAAATTCTTTTAAAAAAAACAGATTTTAAAAAAGATCAAATATTAATTGAAGGATATAGTTTAGGTGGATACTCCACTGTGGATATAGAAAAATTACCTTCAGCAACTTATGCTGAAAGTATTTTAGCTAAAGCTGATGTTGGTGATTTAACAACTCCAGAAAAGGAGGAATTGTTTCCAACTAATATCATTGATATCTATCCGGAGATCTCGAGATACACAGAAAGTATTAATGGTTATAGTAATAATCAATATTTAGAAGATTTATTTAAATTATTATATGTAAATTTTAATGATTTAAAAATTCAACAACACCACATCGAAAAATTTAAAAATGAAAAAATTGATGAATTACAAATTGAGATGCAAAATCCAATGTATTTATATCTTAAGGAATTTTATAATAAATTTTATCTTAAAAACCCAAGAATAGCTTATCCAACAATTGAGGAATATAAAAAAGTTAATTTGAAAGATGTAGATAATTTCTACAAAGAAAGATTTCAAAATAGTGGCGATTTCACATTTGTAATAGTTGGGGACTTTAAATTTAACGAAATAGAACTTTTAATAAAAAAATATATTGGAAGTTTAAAATTAAATAATAAAGAAGATACTTATATAGAGAGAAATATATTAACAAATCTAAATAAAGAAAAAATATTATATGAAGAAGAAAATCCAGTTAAAGCCTCTGTAACAAGGTTTTATAACAAAAAATTTAATAATATATTTCCTAATCGTCTTAAAAATAAATTGCTTATATCAATAATTGATAAACTAATTTTTGATGAAATAAGAGAAAAAGATAAATTAGTTTACTCTGCAGGATCTTATGAATTTTTTTCACAAAAAAAACCGATTGGATTAACTAGTATAATGATTAATTTTAACTCTGATCCGAAAAATATAGATAACATTAACAAAAAAATTGATGAAATATTAGCAAATGTTTCTAAAAAAAATTTTGATAAGCAGATATTTATAAATCAAAAAAAATCATTGATAAAAGATTATGAAGAAAGTTTAAATTCTAATATTTTTTGGTTGAATGCAATTATAAAAGCAGAGAAATATAATGAAAGTTTTGAGCGTGTGAATTTTTATGAACAAATCATTAATCAGATTACCCTTAATGAAATTTCTAAATTAGCTAAAAGATATTTTGATGAAAATTATTTTGAAACTACACAATTAATAGAAAATTAATTGGATTTCCATTTTTTATTTAAGTGAAATTCTATCTAAATTAAAAGATCTTACTTCGTTTGTTAATGAATCATATGCTTTTAAATGATTACCTGTAATTGATTTAACTGTTAGTTCACGTTCTCTGGTTTCACCCTTTAAATTTATATATGAAACGCTATATGTTTTTCCTTCAGCAAGTTTAAGTTTTGACTTTTTTGATTTAGTTTTTCTTTGAGGTTTTTTTAATATTTTTCCTTGTAAACCTTTGCATGGTCTACATACAACTCCAATGCCAGAAGTTAAATTTCTATCATAAAATTCTTCTCTTGGTTTTGATTTATTACATCTTTCACAGTGTTTCATTTGACCTTCTTTAGTTTTTTTAAAGGTCTCAATAGTATTGTATTGAGAAACATTTAATTTTTCGATTGACTGAAACACTTCTTTCAATTTTTTATCTAAAAATTTTACGGGATCATCTGCTGTATTAAATTTGTTTAATCTAATGAAGTTATAACCATATGTTTCTAAGGCTTTTTCTCTTTCATAATGATTTGTACTATAAAAATCTTCGAAATTACCATCTGTAACTAATTCTTGTGAATCAAAATGATCTTTCAAACCATCGTATTCTATAATCACATTTTTATTTCCAGATGGATCTGAATATATAACTAAAAAATCTACAACAAATTTTGGATGACCATAATCTGGATCAAGCTGTTTTAAAGTTTCTCCTAACGGAAATTGAGCTCTCATTTCTAAATTTTTTTTATTTTGCATGTAAAAACTCGTTTTTCTAAACCATTCAATTACTTTTTTTTCCATTGGTGAGTTTGGATCAACTTGTTTACTCGATGGTAATCTATCTTTGGAAGACAAGTTTTTTATAAACCTTAAAGCATTTCCAATCTCACCATCAATTTTATCAAGTGGTTTTGAAGTAATAATATGCATGACTTCTTGAACACGACTAAAGCCTACATTTAATCTTTGTGCCCTTTTATCAGCATTTTCCTCTAGATCTTTATTTGATAAATCTATTGGAAATATTGTATTTAATTTAGATTTATTCTTACTATCAACCATTGAATAAAAAACAATTTCACGTTCTTCACCTTGAATAGTGTCAAAAGTTTTTATAATTAATTTCATTGTTTCAAAAAAATAATCTCTGTCTGGATGTTTTGTTATTTTTGTTGTTAGATGTCTTTGTTGATCAGTAAAAGGTGTAATTATTGCTACACTTGCTTTTGAATTTTGTTTTTTTAAGCTTTCTAAATTTTTAATTATTAGTTCTGCTTCTTTAAAATTTATATTTCCTTGTTCCTCTTTTGCGGAGTAATCAAGAATATCAAATTTGATAATCTCATTAATTGGCTTTGTTCTTAATCTAATTGCTTGTAAATCAGAATTATAAAAAGTTTTACTACAGTACTCAATATGTTCTGGATACCCTCTAAAATGTTTTCTTAGTCTTACTGAAAGATTACTTATATTTTCAAAAAAATCTAATATGGATGTCCTAACATTAAAATTTTGTAATCTAATTAATTTATCAGACTCTGTTGATATATTTTTTTTAAATACTTTTTTTATATTATTCATATAAGAATTATTTATTAAAGTTGTTGCTTGAGATGATTGTAAATTGCTATATTGTTTTCTATCTCCAAGAACTAAAACTTTCTTTGCTCTGATTAAAGCAGGGAAAGCTTGTGCAATACTTACCTGAGAAGCTTCATCTACTATAATTAAATCAAATAGATCTTTTTGAAGATTTATATATTCGGCAAAATCTCTTACACTCGATATAATACATGGAAATGCAGTTTTTAACTTATCAAACTGTGTTCTTGGAAATTTTTGTTTAGCACGGATTATTTGTCGAATTGCATTAGCACTATTTTTTTGTTTATCATAAAAATTTAATAATTTACCATCAAGCTCACTTGCCATTTTACTAGTATGAAGTGACTGTAATTTTTGCATAGATTTGGTATAATCAAATCTGTCTTTAATATTAAAACTTCGAGAAAAGAATTCCTCCATCTCATAATATTTTTTTATTGCGTGATTTTTTTCTTCACTAAACTCAAAGTAAATATTTGAAAATAAAGTATCTATATTCTCATTCTTAATTAACAGTTTTTCAGCACTTTTTTTATCAATACTTAGAAATTTAAAAACATTATAAAAATTTTTCTTAGCATCTATTATAGATTTAATTTCCTCATTTTTTTTTGCATGTTGAATTATTTTGCAAATTATTTCAAAATTTTGTTTTTTTGTTAAATCGTTTAAAATTGAGTACTCATCAAAAGAATTTTTAATTTTGTCATCATCATATTTAAGATTAATTGTTTTTTTTATACCTACAATATTTTCAACCTTTTTAGATAAATGAGTTATTCTATCTCCTTTAAATAAAGTTCCTAAAAATCCACCACTCATCTTATAGTATTCTTCAAGTAAAGATTTTAAGTTTACCAATCTTTGTTTGGATACTTTTGTGAAAAATTTTAAAGATTTAAAGTTAGAATTATTTTGAGCTATATATTTATCGATTACATCTAAATGATCCAGAAAAATCATAAAATTTGAGAGGTTTTTCTTTCCAAGATCTTTGTTCCAAATAGCATTATAGAAATCAATAAGTTCTTCTGCTTCTTCAATGTTGTGAAGTTTATCAATAATTTGATTTATAAACTTATCATCCTTCTCTAAATTAAAATTCTCCTTTTTAATAATATCTTCGACATCTTCGACTTTTAATACAAGATCGGTTGGCTTTACTAATTGCTGTATCTCTGAAAAATCCTCAAATTTTTCTTTATCAATATATTTATAGTGCTCTGTCTCAATTTGAATTCTATCATTAATATAATTTGTTAATTCTGTTATTTCTTTTTTTACATTTTCAATGTCATTTTTTTGCGATCGATGAAAATCTCTGATGTTTTCCATTGATGTTCTTGATAAAATCTTACTATACGTATTTCCCATTTTTCCTAAACGTAAAATTGGGTTTTGAATATTTATCTCACCTCTAACTTTATCTAAAGTTTGATCTATTTTATTTTCAACAACATCCAATGCTTCTCTTGTATCTGATAATATTAATATAGACTTTCCAGACAATATATAATCAAAAGCAATAGATGATATAGTGTGAGATTTACCAGTTCCTGGTGGTCCTTCTACTACTACATATTTGCATTTTTCATTTTTAAGTGCTCTAATAATCTTTAGTTGTTCGGAGTTAAGTGGTATTGGACTTACATAATTAAGTCTTTCTCCCACACCCATTTCATCCCATTCATCTGCTAAATCTTCTGTAATTACTTCAGGTTCATTTAATAAAAAATCAGAAATTATTTTTTTAAACATTTCAACTACTTCACTGCTAGATCCATTGAACATTTCCAGTATCTCTTCGTAGTCATTTATCAATGCTTCATCTGATTTATCTGCTACAGAAATAGAAAAATTATTACTAATTTTAAACGTGGAGCTTTTATCCGTGCTAACAACTAATTGCGGATTTGTATTATCTAAATTTATATTTCCGTCTAAACGTAATTTAGAAATTAAAGATATAACAACTTCACTTATTAATTCAGATAAATTATTTATTTCTGAAATATAGAATTTTCTATCTCCTTCAAAATATTCAATAATATTTTTGTCTTTTTTTAAAACATCGAATGCGTATTTAATTGCAGCTTTATTGACAAATAATTCACTAGAAGGTTCAATTTTAAATTTTGCACTTCCTGAGTTTTCAACAATATTTATTTGGGTATAAAAAAGTGGAAAAACTTTACCTTCAATTTCAATATGAAAAATATTTAAGTATGTTTCCTTTTTATCAAGATTTCTCCTTGAGATAACAATTTCTCGAAGATCATAATAAAGATCTTTAACATCTAAATTTTGGAAACTGTTTAGTAAATTATTTGAGATATCGGTTTTGTTGAATAATTCTGAAATTTTATCTTTAGGTTTAATTTTTTTGTTAGCTAATATATCATTAAAAATATATGGTATACCTTCTGTTAGAGGATTAAGTATGCTTTCTGACAGTCTTAATCTTAAAGTGTTTTGTGACTCAATTTCGTAATTGCTCTGACTTCCGATTAATGGATCCATCTTTTCACAAATTGGATCGACTATTAATTTATTTAAATCGTATTTAATTGTCTCATTAATTTTTTCGTATGCCTCATCAGGTTTGGTTCGATAAGATACTGAATACTCTTTTATAGTCTTATTTGTAAGATTTACTATTCTTTCAATGTCTTTTTCAGAAATTTGCTTTACTAATTTTTTTATTAAGTCTTGAGCTGTATTATTTAATTTAACACCAAATTCACCCTTATTAACATTAAGAGTTTCTTCAAAACTTTTCTGTTTAATAATTTTTTTTTTTAATGAGAGATTAAATTTTTCATATTTTGCTAAATCAATTCCAATTTTATATCCTTTTTCATCTGTTATTCTTAAATATCTTTTTGGAAACCTAGAGGATTTAAAACCTGATTTTAAAAAATCCATGTAATAACTGCAGACTTCTTTTATAAATGCAGTTTGAGCATCAATTTTTAATCTCATGCTTTAAAGAATATCAAATCTGACGATCTCTTACAATTATATGCATATTATTAACTTTTTGAGGATATATTTTTACAAATATCATAAGCTTTCAATATATTTTTGTTAAAATTCTCTAATTTCCAATTATTTTTTAGAATATCAAAATAATCTTTAGCTTCAAAATTTAGACCATTTCTTAATGTGATCTCGTATTTCTCACTTTCTAAATAGTAATTATGTAAAAGATTTGAATATTTTTTAAGATCATATTTACCTAAACTAAAAATAACCCAGTGCCCATAATTATTATCAAATGATTTAATAAGAACTACGTATGCAGTTAATTCAGTTCCATTAAGAGTTATAGGAAGTTTTTGTCTTTCTAATTGAAAAATATCTCCTTTTCCTTTTGTTGTTAAAAAAGAAAAAAATGGATGAATATCTTCACAATTTGAACGCTCTAAACCAAATCTTAATTTATCTCCATGAATTACTTCTCCATGTTTGCTTAATACTACATATTTATCCATTTCGTCTATTTCCCACCCATCCGCAAAGGAATGGGTGGTTAAAAGGATCAAAATGAAAAAAAGGTTTAATAAATTAAATGCGGACCTTCGCATTATATAAATTAAAAAATTGTTTTGGTGATAGTTAGTCGTAAATGTGACGGATGTAAGATGTATTTAATAATTCTTTATTTTCTGTTTCCAAAAAATCAATTTGATTTCCATTTTTTATTACAATTAAAGAAAGAAATATATTTTTCATTATCCTTAGTATTCATATTTTTTGTAACTTCATGGATTAACTCACCAGTGGATCTATTTAAAAACACTGACTCTGAGTATTTTTTTTCTTTATCTATATTTTTAAATAAAATTGTATCGTTTTTTGCAATTCTAACATCATCTTTACTAATATCTGAATAAGTATCTATAAATTCTGATAAACCATTAATAGTAAGTTTACTTGGTTGTGCTGCTACAACTTTTAAAACTTTTTTTTTATCTACCTCAATATTGTCTGCAGTAAAAGTTTGATAATTAAAATCTTTATTTTTGATCATTATTTTTTCTAATTTACAATCAAAAGTAATTTTAAAGTCATGGATAATATCAGTATTTTTAGAAAAACTAATTGATGATGAAAAAAGTAAAATTACTATCGAAAATATAATTTTCATTTATTTACCATATCGTATTTTACTGTGTAAATCGTGTGCACTTTGCCACCCATTTTCTAATCTTGGTCCTCCAAAATAATCACCGCATAAACCTAATTTTAAAGACTTATTCCATAAAGATAATTGTTTGAGTGGCTTTGAATTGGATGAATACATCCAGCCATGAATTCTTGAATGATGAATTTTTTTAATTTTTAAATTTGTTAATTTCTCAAATTTTTTAACAAGCTGATTGGTATAATATTTTCTTTTATTTCTATAATCTTTTGTAAATTTATTGCCGTATTTATAAGTACTTTGAAGTGTCCATAAATCATACTTAAATTTAAATCTTTTCTTACTATTTTCGTATGCAGCCCAACCAAGCATATCATCATTAAAAAAGTAACTACTATTTGATTGTTTAAGCTTATTAGAGACAATCAAGACTGTTAAATTAGCATCCATTTTAACTTTTTGATTTAAATAGGATTTATTTAAATATTTTTGTCCTAATTTCTTACTTTGAGGAAATGGACAAGTCAAAATAAGATTTTTACAAATTTGTTTTACATCATTTTTAAATGTTAATTCCCAATGATCATTTAATCTCTTTATATTTGTAAGTTCATGTTCAAAATTACATTTAATTTTCTTTAATAAATGTTTGCTAATAGAGTTGTTTCCTTTTGTTCCAATTAATTTTAAATGATTTTTAATTTCTTTAACCGTTTTATGCAGAAATAAATGATTTCCTTCCCACTTTTTTAAAACTTTTTTCTTAATAAGTTGATTAGTAAATGTTTTAAATTTTTTAGATTTTGGAGAGATATATTGAAGTCCATGATCAAATCCAACTTTATCTTTGTATTTTTTAAATGAACTTCTTCCTCCATAACCTCTTGCTTTATCATAAACTGCAACGGAATATTTTTTATTTAATAAGTTTGCTATTGTTGATCCAGAAATTCCCGATCCTATGATGCAAAAATCAAGCATAATTCACAACTTGATTGATTAACAAAGATACTCAAGTGCCTTAAGTATTCCACCTTTTTTATAAGGTATTTTAGATTTCATTAAACCCATTTCAACACCTGCTAGTGTTCCAGCTAACATGAGTTCATTAAAATCACCTAAATGACCAATTCTAAAAATTTTACCAGCAACTTTTGCAAGTCCAGTTCCTAATGACATGTTGTAATGATCTAAAATAGTTTTTCTTAAAAAATCAGCATCATGACCATCTGGAACCATTACTGCTGTTAATGAGTCTGAGTATTCTTCTGGATTTTTACAAAGTATTTCTAATCCCCACGAGTTAACTGCAACTCTTGTGGCTTCTGCAAATCTTTTGTGTCTCTTGAAAACATTATCTAAACCCTCTTCTGTAAGCATATTAATTGCTTCATCCAAACCATAAAATAGATTTGTTGCTGGTGTGTAAGGGAAGTAACCTTTCTTATTATTTTCTAACATAGGTCCCCAATCCCAATACGATTTTGGTAATTCAGATGTTTTATATGCCTCTAAAGCTTTAGAACTTATTGCATTAAAAGAAAGTCCTGGTGGTAATAGTAATCCTTTTTGAGAACCACCCACAGTTACATCAACTTTCCACTCTTCATGTCTATAATCAATAGAGCCTAATGAAGATATCGTATCAACAAATAATAAAGCTGGATGTTCCGCATTATCCATAGCTTTTCTAATTTCTCCAATTCTACTTGTAACACCTGTAGAAGTTTCATTATGTACAGCACAAACTGCTTTAATTTTTTTATCTTTGTCTTCTTTGAGTTTTTGTTCAACGATGTTTGGATCAACACCTGTTCTCCAATCACCTTCAACAAAGTCTACTTCAATTTTAAATTTTTGAGCAATATCCCACCAAAGAGTTGAGAAATGTCCAGTTTCGAACATCAAGATTTTATCACCAGCACTTAAAGTGTTTACAAGCGCAGCTTCCCAAGCACCTGTACCTGAAGCTGGGAAAATTATTACAGGTTCAGAAGTTTTAAAAATTAATTTTATTCGATCTAAAACTCTCAATCCTAATTCGGCAAAGTCAGGTCCTCTGTGATCTATAGTAGGATAATCCATAGCTCTTAGAACTCTATCTGGAACGTTTGTTGGTCCTGGAATTTGTAAAAAATGTCGACCAGGTCTTATATTATTTGAAATTGCCATACCGCTGTATATGCTAAAGAAATTATATAAGCAAATTTATAATGTATGACAAATAGTAGTAATTTAATTGATAGCTTAGAAGTTTATGTTCTTAATAATCCAGATGAAGTAAAGCCACATTGGGTTAGTCACTTTATTGTACCAACAGCTAATGAACTCTTAATTAAAATTAAAACTAAAGATGGTCATTCAGGATTTGGTTTAGCAACAAGCTACACTGATATTGCTCCTATCATCAAACCATTTTCAAATGGCTTAGAAAATTTAATAATTGGAGAAGATCCATTTTGCCCAGAAAAAATTTATGAAAAAATTTTCAAATTAACTGATACTCGAACCAGTAGCGAAAAGGGTTGGAGCAGAGAATCATTAATTAGAATTTCAGCAGCTTTAGATATTGCTTGTTGGGATTTGATAGGAAAAGCTTCAAACATCCCATTGTACAAATTATTTGGTGGATACAGAAATAAAATTCCTGTTTATGTTACATGTGCTTACTACAGAGACGGTAAAGACGAAAAAGAACTAAAAGATGAAATTAAAAAATTGGTAAATCTTGGTCATCAAAGTTTTAAAGTTAAAGTTGGAGGGCTTAGTATCAAAGAAGACGCTAAGAGATTAGAAATTATTAGAGATGAAATTGGAGACCAAAAAGGTTTAATGATTGATGTCAATAGAGCATGGAGTCTAAAAACTGCAATTGAAGGTGTTAAAGAATTTGAGAGATTTAATCCTACATGGATTGAAGAACCTGTTAGATGGGAAGATGATAGAAGAACTTTAAAACTTTTATCAGAACAAACTAAAATTCCATTATCAGGTGGTGAAAGTGAAATAACTATTTATGGGTGTAGGTCTATGATTGAAGAAGAGGCAATACAAATTTTACAATTTGATTGCACAATGTTTGGTGGTTTTACTAATGGAAAAAAACTTTCAGCTTTATGTGAATTAAATCATATAGATGTAGCACCACATCATGATTGTTATATTCACGCTCCATTAGTAGCGTCAACTCCAGCTGGAAGAATAGTTGAGTCATTTGATGATGAGAGAGATCCTCTTCAAGCACAATTATTTGAAAATCCACATAAAATGAGTGATGGATGGATACATTTAAATGAAAAACCTGGTTTAGGTTTAGAGATTTCAGAAGCCGCGTTAAAAAAGTTCGGTAAACTGGTTTACAAAAATAAATAAACCTTTAATTAAGTTTTATGCGGTTTAATTCAGATCAGATACAAAAAATTGGTAAAGAAATTAGCAGTAAAGTTGATGGTAAAACTTTATTCGATGAATTCTCACGAGGAAGATACAGTACCGATGCGTCTGTTTATCAAATTAAACCCCTTGGTGTAGTTCTCCCAAAAGATACCAATGATGTTTTAAGTTTAATGGAGTATTCACAAAAGAATTCTGTGCCTCTATTAGCCAGAGGTGGTGGAAGTTCTCAATGTGGTCAAACTGTTGGGGAAAGTGTTGTGCTTGATTACTCTAAACATCAAAATAAAATTTTAGAACTTAATGTTGAAGAAAAATATGTATGGGTTCAGCCAGGTGTCGTATTAGATCATCTAAATGCTTATTTGAAGCCTCATGGTCTATGGTTTCCAGTAGATGTTTCAACAAGCAGTAGAGCAACTATTGGAGGAATGTCAGCTAACAATTCCTGTGGATCTAGATCATTATATTATGGCAACATGGTTCATAATGTATTAGCTATTGAAGCAATATTAGATGATGGATCTATATTTAATTTTGATAAAATAAATAAGAATTATTTAGCTACTAAGAACAATCAAGATAGACTTTATAAAATCATAGACAAATTCATAGATGTAAGACAGCAGGTTGGAAGTGAGATTGATGCTAATTGGCCAACAACACAAAGAAGAGTTGGAGGATATAACATTGATTTAATTGATCCTGAAGGCTTCAACTCATCAAATCTTCTTGTTGGTTCTGAAGGAACATTATCTTTATTTAATAAAATAAAATTAAAATTATCAGAAATACCAAAGAATAAAATTTTAGGTGTCTGTTACTTTGATAATTTCCATCAAGCAATGGAATTATCAAAAGAGATTGTGAAATTAAAACCAACTTGCGTTGAGTTGATGGACCAAAATTTATTAAATTTAGCGAAAGAAATCCCGATGTATGCTGGGGGTATAAAAAAATACATTAAAGGAAATCCTGAAGCTGTTTTGATGGTAGAATTTATTGATACCGAGAAAAGTGTATATGAAAAGAGAATAAAGGATCTAGAATATTTAGTTTTAAACCAAAACAAAAAAAATGAGTTTTCATATTATTCAGATCTTTCAGAACAGAAAGAGGTTTTTGAGATAAGGAAAGCTGGATTAAATATTTTGATGTCAATGAAAGGTGATAGAAAACCAGTTGCCTTCATTGAAGATTGTGCAGTTTCTTTAGAACACTTAGCTGACTACACAGCTAGATTAAAAGAAATATTTAAAAAATATGGAACAAGTGGAATGTTTTATGCACATGCATCTGTTGGAACTCTCCATGTAAGACCAGTTTTAAATATGAAATCAGACAAAGATATACAAAACATGAGATCCATATCTGAAGAAGCTTTTGAAATGGTTAAAGATTATAAAGGTTCTCATTCTGGTGAGCATGGTGATGGAATTGTTAGATCAGAATTTCATGAAATGATGTTTGGTAAAAAAATCACAAATGCCTTTGAAGAAATAAAAGATACGTTCGATAGTAAAAACCTTTTAAATCCTGGAAAAATTGTTCGGCCATTTAAATCAAATGATAGATCTTTAATGAGATACAAATCAGGTTATCAAACAGAAAATATAGATACACATTATGATTGGTCAAACTGGGGCCAATTCTCTGATGCTGTTGAGATGTGTAATAACAATGGAGCTTGTAGAAAATTAGATTCTGGTGTGATGTGTCCGTCATACAGAGTAACTAAAGAAGAAAAAGATTTAGTCAGAGGTAGAGCAAATACTTTAAGATTAGCTTTATCTAATCAACTCCCAGAAGGTTCATTTGCATCAAAAGAAATGTATGAAACCATGGAATTATGTGTGAGCTGTAAAGCTTGTCAAAGAGAATGTCCTATGTCGGTTGATATGGCTAAGATGAAATCTGAGTTTCTCTCTCATTACTATAAAAAATTTAGTATGCGTATTAAAGATAGAGTTATCTCAGATATGCCAAGACTTATTTGGTTATTAAAAATTGTTGCTCCTATTTTCAATAAAGTTAAAAACCTACCTCTAATTTCTACAATTGTTGAAAAGTTTGGTTTTGCAACAGCAAGGTCTATGCCTGAAGTTCAAAACCAGAATGCATTACGAGAGATTTATGACAGTCAGACAGTATCAGAAAATAAAGTAATTTTGTTTGCAGATACTTTTAATATTAACTTTGAAAATGAAAATTTAGTTTATGCAATTAAAGTACTAAATAAATTTGGTTATCAGGCAATTATACCAAGTTTTGGTAAAGATAAATTAAAGAGACCCCTATGTTGTGGCAGAACTTATATATCTTACGGTCAATTAGACAAAGCCTCTGAGGAACTAAATAGATTTAATGATTACGTTATCCAAAATAATTATATTGATTTACCAGTTGTAGGTATCGAACCATCTTGTTTATTAACTTTTAACGATGAATATCAGACTTTAAAAAATGTGAATAATAGAGAACAAATTAAAAATAAATTTTATCTGCTTGAGGAATTTATTTTAGAACAAATAAGAAATAATAATAACATTAAAGCTAATAAGTTCGATCAAAATGTATTAATCCATGGTCACTGTCATCAAAAATCACAAGATAGAATGAAGGGTCTAACTAGTCTTTTATCAGAATTAAATATTAATAATAAAATGATAGAATCTAGTTGTTGTGGAATGGCTGGTTCATTTGGATATGACAGTAAGACTTATGAAGTCTCTAAAAAAATGGCTAATCTTTCTTTAATACCTACAATCAATAATAGTGGTGAAAAAGATTTTATTGTTGCAAATGGTACAAGCTGTAGACATCAAATATCTGATTTATCTGAGAAAAAAGGTAAACATGTGTCAGAGTTATTATTTAAAATTTTTGAAACAGTTAATTAAACTAAACTAGGTATAATTTTTCTTAAATCCATAGAAAGCTTAGGGTTAATTTTTGAATAAATTACGCCCTTCCCTAATTTTTTTAATGCTAATATTTTTCCGTCTGGTGAAATAATTGCTGTATGACCAAATGTTTCTCTTTTAGGGGTATTTTTACCAGTTTGAGCTGGTGCAAAAATATAACAGAAATTTTCAATCGCCCTTGCTCTTAAAAGTGTTAACCAATGTTTTTGTCCCGTAAACTTTGTGAAAGCTGATGGAACAGCTATAAAACTTAAATTTTTTTTTGATAAATTCCTATAAAGTTCAGGAAATCTCAGATCAAAACAGATTGTAAAACCTATTTTGCCCCAAGGTAAATTAGCCGTGACTAATTTATTTCCTGCTTTAAAAGTTTTACTTTCTTTATGTTGTTCTTTATTTGGAATTTTAACATCAAACATATTAATTTTATCATAATATTTGACAATTTTTCCATTTGGTCCGACCAATATAGATCTATTTCTGAGTTTGTTTTTAACCTTAACGCAAATTGATCCGAGTAAAATCCATTTCTTATATTTTTTTGAAACTTCTCTAATTTTCATCAAAATTGGATCTTTATTCATTTCAAATGAATATTTAAAAAGTGTTTCTCTACTACTAGACATCAAAGAAGAAGTTTCAGGTGTGATTATTAGATCAGATTTATTTTTTATAGCTTGATTTACGTATTTAATGATATCTTTAAAATTATTTTGATAATTTTCTCCACTAGATAATTGTATGCAAGCTATTTTCATGTTTGAAATCCATATTTTTTTTCTAAATATTTAATTACATTATGAATTATAAAAGTCATAAACAAGTAAATACCTCCTGCCACAATAAATACCTCAACAGGCTTAAATGTTGTTGAAATTATATATTTAGCAACACCAGTTAAGTCCATAAGTGTGACTGTACTTGCCAAGGATGTACCTTTAAGCATTAAAATAATTTCATTACCATAAGCTGGTAAAGATTGTTTAATTGCAATAGGAATTTGTATTTTTGTAAAAATAATCTTGGAAGGAATACCTAAGCTTCTTCCAGCTTCTAAATATCCAGGCTTTATAGTTTGAAATGCTGATCTCAAAATTTCTGATGTATAAGCACCAGTATTTAATGAAAATGCAATTATCGCGCACCAATATGGTTCTTTTAAAACTACCCACAAAAAGGTTGTTCTTAAATATTCAATTTGACCTAATCCAAAATATATTATGAAGATTTGAACCAATAAAGGTGTTCCTCTAAAAATATATGAATACCCGTAAGCAAATTTGTTAATCAACTTATTATTATTCATTCTCAAGATTGCAAAACCTAATCCAATAAAAAGACCAAGAATTAAAGATACAGATAGCAGTTTAAGAGTAATCAAAGTTGCATTCAGCAACTTAGGAAAACTATTAATCATTAATTCAATATCCATTAATAACCTTTGCTATATTTTGTTTCTAATCTATTTAATAATTGCATACTTAAAAATGTAAGCATTAAGTATAAAACTGCTGCAAATGAGTAAAAAAATAATGGATCTCTAGTTGAACCAGCTGCAATATAGGATTGTCTCATTATTTCAACTAAACCCGTTACAGATATAAGAGAAGTATCTTTTAATGTAATTTGCCAAACATTGCTTAAATTAGGAATTGCTAATCTTAGCATTTGAGGCAAAATAATTTTAAAGAAGTAAATATATTTTTTAAAACCTAAAACTTTTGCAGCTTCAAATTGACCTTTATCAATTGATTGTAGTGCTCCTCTAAATACTTCGGTTGAATATGCTCCCGATATAATCCCTATTGAGAATGATCCAGTTAAAAAAGCATTAATTTCAATATAATCATTATAACCAAATATAGAAGCAACAAACATAATTGCTCCACTTCCACCAAAGAAAAATAAATAAATTACAAGAAGCTCTGGTACACCTCTAATAACTGTGGTGTATGCATTGCCAATTGAGTTTAGAATTTTGTTATTAGATAACTTTAATGGAGTAAATAAAGCAGCAAATATAAAGCCAATTATCATTGCGGTTATTGAGACCGCAATTGTCATTAAGGTTGCAAAGAATAACTCGTCTCCCCAACCTTTATCACCAAAATATAGAAGTTCCATAATATAGGTGGCTAACTATAGCCACCCATAAATAATTTATTACATAGAAGCGTCAAAACCAAAATGTTTTATAGCAAGCTTACTGATAATGCCATCATCTCTAGCTTTATCAATTGCTGCATTAAAATCATTTAAAAGTTTAGAGTCACCTTTTCTAATACCGACGCCAACACCATTACCAAAATCTCCACCTGCAAATGTTGGTCCAGTTAATACTACTCCTTTACCAGATTTTTCTGCATAATCTGTAAAAGCAACTGCTGCAGCTAGTGCTGCATCTATTCTACCAGCAGATAAATCTAAGTTTACTTCATCTTGAGTTTTGTAAGTTCTAATTTTTACATTACCCATTAAACCAGACTCTAAGAAGTTCTGGTGAATTGTTGCTGTTTGTACACCAATAGTTTTACCTTTAAATGCTTTGGTCAAAACATCTAGTGTTGCTTGTTCATCAGCACTTACGTCAGATAAATTTATAGCTGACATTGTTTTAAGACCTTCGTTTTTTGATCCTTTCATAACAGCTAATGATGCAACTTCATCAGCATAACCTTGAGAAAAGTTAATTGTTTTCATTCTCTCACCAGTTATTGACATTCCAGCCATGATGGCATCAAATTTTCTTGAGACCAAAGCTGGTATCATTCCATCCCAGTCTTGCTCCACAATTGTGCAATCATGATTCATAATTTTACATAATTCATTTGCTAATTCGACTTCAAAGCCAATCAAATTTCCTGCTGAGTCTTTAGAATTCCAAGGTGGATATGCACCTTCGGTTCCTATTTTAATTTGATCTGCAATTGAAGAAATTGTTAGAAATGATGATATTAAAATACCAAGTCCTAATACTTTTAATTTTTTCATTTTTTTCCTCCAAAAATTTTGAAGATTATTTCATAAAATTATTGTTTTAAAAAGAAAAATTAATGATTTATTGACGAGGAAAAATTCCAAGAACAATCGAAACTTGGTATATAAACTCTTGAAAGTTTTGTATTTCCAAAATTTTTGTTAAAAACATTTAACCAATTTTCAACTTGTTTTGGTTTTTTGTCTTGGCTTCCTACTTGAGCGGTAATTACACCTTTAGGTTTTAAAATTCTTTCTAAAGATGACATATTTTTTGCAGCCAAATCTATACAAAATTGATCATCATTTAGATCAACAAATATTTGATCATAAGTATTGTCTTTGACAGATTTAATACTTTCAAAAGCATCTCCCCAAACGCATTTAACTGAATTCTTTTCGGTAGCTTTCTCGCCAATTTTGCTTAAATGTTTATCACATACATCAACAACCTCAGGATCTAATTCATACCAATCTATAAAGCCAAAGTTTTGTGAAATGCATTCTCTTGCAACACCGCCGTCACCTCCACCAATAATTGCAGCTTTTTCTTTGTTTGAATTTAAATTAAGACCTGAATTTACAAAGGTTGAGCTATATAAATGTTCATCACTTTCAGCTACTTGTATTTCATTATCAATAAATAAAGCTTTTCCAAATTGTTCTAAATCAAGTATTTCAATATATTGACCTACTTTAGATTTAAAATTTTCTAAAACTCTATTAACAACATATGATTTTTTTAAACCTGGAGAACTATAATTGTCATGATAAAGATCAATAGTATCTCTATTAAATTCTTTAATTATGATATTTGTATGATCTATCTCGTCTTTTATTATATCTAGAGACACTTTTGGTGATACTTTCCCACATGTAAAAAAATCAAAGCTTACAATTTCTTTTTCTGGGAAAGTATGAAAACTAATGTGACTTTCAGCGAGCAAAGCAACCAATGTAAATCCTTGTGGCTCGAATTTATATTTAGAAATTTTTAAAACTGTTACTTTTGCTGCTTTAGCAATTTTATAAACTAACTTTTCATAAAATTCAGGAGTATATTCCTTTTTAGTTCCAACTATATCCAGCGTTATATGTTCCCCAACTTTTTCCATAAGAATTTAATATATATCTTTTTTAACTAACGAAATTTTTTACTTCTTTCAAACAAAAAACTATTATAATAATTTATCGAGGATAAACATTGAAAAACAATTGGTCAAAAAACGAAGCTAAAAAATATATTAAAAAATATAAGAAATTAGGTCATTCTGAAGATATGGCTTTAAGGGTTTATACAACCAGGCTTCTAGGAAGAAATCCAGAATTGGTGTTACATGGTGGTGGCAATACTTCAGTCAAGACAAAAATCAAAGATATAGATGGTAAATATTATGATGTTCTTTGTGTAAAAGGCAGCGGATGGGATATGGCTGAAATTGAACCAGCGGGTTTGCCAGCTGTTAAATTAAATCCATTGCTTGCTATGAAAAAAAAGAAAACGCTGTCTGATGATGACATGGTTGCTTTTCAAAAAAAAAATTTGATAGATACAAAATCGCCCAATCCATCAGTTGAAACTTTTTTACATGCATTTTTACCATTTAAATTTGTTGATCACACTCATTCTGATGCAATTATGAAAATCACTAATAGACCAAATGGAGAAATGCTATCAAAAAAAATATTTGGTAAAAAAACTGCAATAGTTCCTTATGTAATGCCTGGATTTAAATTAGCACAAAAAATAAATGAAGTTTATTCAAAAAATCCAAATATCAATTGTTTAATTTTATTAAACCACGGTATTTTCACATTTGCCGATAATGCAAAAGATGCTTACAGTTTAATGATAAAGTATATATCTGATGCTGAAAAAACTTTAACTAAATTTAAAAAGAAAAAAATAAAACAAATAAAGAAAACTAAATTTAATTTCTCAATTACAGATGTAGCTCCTATATTAAGAGGTCTTTTATCTGAGAAAAATGATGACAAATTTATCTTAAATTTTAAAAAAAATAGTAAGTTAGATTATTTTATTAATGGTAAAGATATAAATAGATACTCAAATGAAGGAACAGCTACTCCTGATCATGTTATAAGAGTTAAACCATTTCCTTTAGTAATATCACCAAAAGCAAACTGTACTTTAGATGAATTTAAAAATTTAGCTGAAAAAAAATTCAAAGAATATAGGCAAAAATATAAAAAATATTTTGAAACTAATAAGAAAAAAACTAAAGAAAAAAAAGTAATGCTTGATACATCTCCTAGAGTAATTCTAGTTCAGAATTTTGGTTTATTTACAGTAGGAGATACCTTAAAAGCTGCAAAAATTGCAGGAGATTTGACTCAAACTAATGCCAATGTAATTTCAAGTGTTGAAGAAACGTCCAGATATAAATTTTTATCGAAAAAAGACTTATTTGATGTTGAGTATTGGTCCTTGGAACAAGCAAAATTAAATAAAACAAAAAAAGAATTGCAAGGCAACGTTGTTGTTATCACCGGCAGTACTGGAGAAATTGGTAAAGCAACCTATAAATTATTTAAAAAATACGGAGCAGAAGTTGTTTTACTTGATATTAATAAAAGTAAGATAAATGATTTACAGACGAAAATAAGTGATCTTTGTATTCACTGTGATGTAACCAATAAACAAAGTGTAAAAAAAGCATTTAATAAAGTTTTGGAGATATACGGGGGTTTAGATATTTTAATATCTAATGCTGGTACTGCTATAGGTGGATCAATTGCAGAAGTTAATGATGAAATACTTCGAAAAAGTTTTGAAGATAATTTTTTCTCACACCAAAATTGTGCTTCAGAGGCTGTAAAAATTATGAAAAAACAAAATATAAATGGGTGTTTGTTATTTAATATATCTAAGCAATCAGTTAATCCTGGTAAAAATTTTGGACCATATGGATTGCCTAAGTCTGCGCTTTTAAATTTGTGTAAACAATATGCAGTTGATTATGGACACCTTGGTATTAGATCAAATGGTGTTAATGCTGATAGAATTAGAAGTGGTTTATTAAATGATAAAATGATTAAACAAAGAGCAAAGGCAAGAGAAGTAACCACGGATCAATATATGAGTGGTAATCTACTGTTAAGCGAAGTTAAAGCAGATGATGTGGCCAAAGCTTTTTATCATCTTGCGATATCAAAAAAATCAACTGGAGCAGTATTAACCGTGGACGGTGGAAATATTGCAGCTTCTTTAAGATAATTAATTAAATAACTTTTTTAATCCTTCAGAAGAAGCATCACAAACTCCCTTTTCTGTTATTAATGCAGTAACATATTTAGCAGGTGTTACATCAAACGCTAAATTTAATGATTTGCTTTTTTCGGGATATATTAAAACTTTATCCACTTTATTATCTTTGTTAATTCCATCCACATGAGAAAGTTCTTTTGGATCTCTTTCTTCTATAGGAATATCTTTTGAGTTTTTTAAATTCCAATCTATAGTTGAACTTGGTAAAGCAACATAAAAAGGTACCTTATTATCATGAGCTGCAAGAGCTTTTAAATATGTACCGATTTTATTGCACACATCTCCGTTAGATAATGTCCTATCTGTTCCAACAATACACATATCGACCTGTCCTCTTTGCATTAATATTCCACCTGTATTATCTGCTATAATTGTATTTGGAATTTCTTCTTCATTAAGTTCATATGATGTAAGGTTTGCCCCTTGATTTCTTGGTCTAGTTTCATCAACCCAAACATGTATTGGTATTCCTTTTTTATGTGCATGATAAATAGGAGAAGTTGCTGTTCCCCAATCTATTGTAGCTAACCAACCTGCATTACAATGTGTGAGAATATTTACGGTATCTTTCTTTTTATTATATATATCTTCAATAATATTTAATCCATTTTTACCAATACTTTCACAAAATCCCTCATCTTCTTTACAAATTTCTTTAGCTTCATTGAGTGCAACATTAAATAAATCTCCAGGCTCAACAAATGACAACTTGTTATTCATTCTATGAACTGCCCACTGAAGATTTATAGCCGTAGGCCTAGAAGCAACTAATTCTTCCGAACTTTTTTTTATAAAATCTAAACTATTATTTTCTTTTACAGCTAGAACTAATCCAAATGCAGCTGTGCCTCCGATTAATGGAGCACCTCGAACTTCCATTGTTTTGATAGCATTTATGGCGTCTTTAACTGAATTTAATTCTTTTATTATAAATTTATGTGGAAGCTTTGTCTGATCTATAATTTTTACAACTTGTTTTTCTTCATCGAACCAAATTGTTTTATATTTAACACCATTAATTTTCATTAAGTAAGAACTCTTCCTGCAATTGTTTTTAATTTATCTTTAGTTTTTTGAGTTCTTTTTTCTGGAGCCGTTATTATTGCTACATCTAAACAATTATTAGTTGGATCATTGGGATTAATGTGATTTTCAAAGTTCTCTATCAAATTTTTAATCATATTTTTAGCTTTTGCTGCATTATCTAAGAGTACTTTTATAACTTGTTGGACATCTACATTCTCATGATCTGGATGCCAGCAATCATAGTCTGTTACCATTGAAACTGAAGCATACCTAATTTCTGCTTCTCTTGCTAGTTTAGCTTCTGGCATGTTTGTCATTCCAATAACATCAGCTTTCCAAGATCTATATAGGTTTGACTCTGCTAATGTAGAAAATTGTGGACCTTCCATTACAATATAAGTTCCTCCTCTTTGATAAGGTATACTTTCTTTTTTTATAGCATCTTCGCACGCGTTCATCAGTCCATTTGAAGTTGGATGTGCCATTGATACATGCGCAACAATTTCATCATCAAAAAAAGTTTTGTTTCTTGCAAAAGTTCTATCAATGAACTGATCAACGATAACAAATTTACCTGGAGGTAAATCTTCTTTTAAAGATCCAACAGCTGAAACAGAGACTATGTCTGTAATGCCAATTTGTTTAAGTGCATCAATATTTGCTCTAAAATTTATTTTTGATGGAGAAATAAAATGACCTTTTCCATGTCTTGGTAGAAAATAAATTTCTTTATTATTGTAGTTTGCCTTTAAAATTAGATCTGAGGGTTTTCCCCATGGTGTATTTAAATCTAAAGTTTCTCTATCTTTAAACTCTTCAACATCATATAGGCCACTTCCACCAATAATTGCTAATTTATTATTTGCCATAATACATTTTAGATTATAATTAAGTTTTATGGATTTAAAAGAACATATTAGATCAATTCAAGACTATCCTAAAAAGGGAATTCTATTTAGAGACATCACAACTCTCATAAAAAATGAAAAAGCATTTAAAGAATGTATCAACCAAATTGTTGAAAGATCAAAAAAATTTAATTTTGATAAAATAGCTGCAGTAGAATCTAGAGGTTTCGTATTTGCTTCTGCTATCTCATACATCTTAGATAAGCCATTTATAATGCTAAGAAAAAAAAATAAACTACCCGCTGAAGTACATTCTGTTGATTTTGAGCTAGAATATGGAACAGCAACAATTGAAGTTCACAGAGACTCTTTTAATGAAAACGATAATGTATTAATTATTGATGACTTAATTGCAACTGGAGGCACTGCTGAAGCTGCGGCTAAACTAATAGAAATATCAAAAAGTAAGGTTGCAGGATTTATATTTGTAATTAATTTATTTGACCTTGGAGGTACTGATAATCTTCTAAAAAAAGGTTATAAAGTGGAAAATCTTTTAGACTTTCCAGGTCATTGATGGTAGCGGGAAGTGGGATCGAACCACTGACCTCGGGATCATGTTTTGTGATATTATATTTTTTTCAATATTGATTATCTCCAAAAATAAGAAATAGTAAAATTACCCAATAATAAAGTTATATGTGTAACAGGAATTTTTCAATTTTAGTGTTTTTAAATTTCTGTTAAAGTTTCATATGAAAATAAATATCGGCGGCTTAACAAAAAAAGATGGTTGGAAAAACTTTAACGCACAAAAGAAACCTGATGTTGATATTGTTGGAAATATAGAGGATCTAAGTCAATTTGAGGATGAAAGCATAGAAGAAATTTATGCTAGTCATATAATTGAACATATTGATCAAAAAAAAATTCATAATACATTAAAAGGTATTTACAGAATTTTAAAGAAAGATGGAAAGTTTTATGTTTCCGTGCCAGATATGGATGTTCTTTGTCATTTTTTTGTATCTCCAATCGCAAATAAAAAAATAAAATTCCATACCATGCGAATGATTTTTGGTGGACAGGTTGATAATTATGATTATCACTATTTTGGATGGAACTATGAGTTTATGTATGATTATCTCAGTGCGGCGGGTTTTTCAAAAATTAATAAAGTTGGTTCATTTGGTTTGTTTAATGATACTAGTGAATTCAAACCTTATGGTTTTCCTATAAGTTTAAATGTAATAGCAATTAAATAATGGTAGCGGGAAGTGGGATCGAACCACTGACCTCGGGCTTATGAGTCCCGCGCTCTAACCAACTGAGCTACCCCGCCGTAAATAATTTTTGGTTTATACTACTTTTATTTTTTGTTGCAAACAAGATTTCACTTACTCTTTTTCTTATCTTTTTTAATTTTTCTTTTTTCCTTTAAAGAAAGTTTGGCTTTTTTCATTACACTAGAGTCTTTAAATGATTTTCCACTATACCTTTTTGACATTGTATTAACTTAAAAAATTTATAGTGAGTAAAAAGGTAAATATTGAGGCAAATGTCGAAATAAATATTGCCTTAATGATGTTTTCTGGGCTTACATTGTACGCAGAGCACATAACAATTGAGGTGGCACCACAAGGACCAACGCTAACTAATAATGCTCCTGCAAAATTAAGTGGATTTGACAAATTGAAAAATGTGTAGCCTAAAATTAACAATATCAAAGGAGATATAATCAACTTTAATAATGAAATTGTAATGGTTAATTTGTTAAAAACTTTTTGTGAGTAAAAAGATAGAATAATTCCAATTGCAAACAAACCAACAGGCATAACACATGCCGCCAATCTTTGTAGAATATATTCAAATGGGGTTTCGTCTATATTGATCTTTGAAATTCTTATTATTAATCCGATTAATATTGCTAATATCATGGGATTTAATATTAAATTTCTTAAAAACTGAAATAATTTAATCCTTTTTTTTACAGTAAGCTCTAAAAAGAAACTAACTATGGACAATAAAACTACACTATCCATTAAAATAATACCCGATATTTGAGTTATAGTACTTCCTGCAAAGAAAATTTCTGCAATAGGCAGAACTAATATTACGTGATTGGATAAAGCAACTGTTAGAGCCCATATAATAGACTCCTGTATTGATCTTTTAAAAGTATTTTTGGTTAACAAAAAAGCAAATATTCCGCTTGTTAACTGCATTAAAAAATATGATGAAATTTGAGATACGTCTATTTCGCCAACGTCACTTTGCGCAACTAGTTTTATGATTAAAGCTGGTACCGCGATATAAAATGAAAATAAATTAAATATTCTAGCCTTCTGTAAATCGAATATTTTAATATGACCTAAAAGATAACCAATAAGAGTAATACCTATAAATGGTGTTAACCCTAAAAAAACCTGGAACATTATTGGACAGTAATTCTATGCATAATTCTATTACCCTTAAAAGCCGTTGCTTGATGAAGCATAGATCTATTATCCCAAATAGCTAATTGGTTCTTTTCCCATTCTAAAGAGTATTGAAAACTT
Organism: uncultured Pelagibacteraceae bacterium; assembly: GCA_902576785.1. GTDB lineage: Bacteria > Pseudomonadota > Alphaproteobacteria > Pelagibacterales > Pelagibacteraceae > Pelagibacter. The sequence continues at coordinate 73,683 of CACGWC010000002.1, forward strand.
TTTTTTAATTGGTGTTTAAATAAATACTTTTTTAATTTTTTATCAATTTTACTGTTATTGAAACGAATAAAGTGTCCTGGACTACAATATAAAGTATATTTACTATTTATTTTTCTTATTAAATTATGCTTTGAAATTAGTTCTTTAGCTTTTTTCCCTTTTTCTTTCTCTCTTTCCAATCTTGTTACAGAAATAGGTCCTTCTGATGAAAATATACATTTTTCGTTTTTAAACTTTCTTTTGAAGCTAGCTGGTAATTTTTCATAAGCCAAATATTGAGAACAGAAATCTGTATTTGCCTGACCTTTCTTTGGAACTAATTTAGATAACAACATTGTAAATCTAGGTGGCTTTTTAGTATAAATTGAGTCTGTGTGAAATTGCTCGCCAAAACTAGGGCCTTTGTCAGTTGATTTTCTTTGAACAACAGTTATTTGAGGATATTTTTTATTCAATCCTTTAAGTCTTGGATAGTTTGCTAGTTTTCCAAATTTTTTTGCAAATTTTACATAATGATTAGAGCTTAATTTTTGGTTTCTAAAATAAATCATTCCATATTTCGATAAGGCAGATTTAATTTTTTTTAGTGAAGAATTATTAATTTTATTTAAATCGCAGACTAATTCTGCGCCTATATTTTTTTTGTTAGGAATAATTTTAAGCATTTTTTAAAAAGAAACTTTTTAATTGTTTAATTGTTTCTTTGGGATTTTGCTCTGGTATAAAATGTCCAGATTTAACAGCAACTCCAACAACTTTTTTATTTGAATATTTTTGCCAAATTTTAATCGGTTTAAATTGTTTGCCTATAACACCATTTTTTCCCCATAATACTTGAACTGGAATATTTAATTTTTTCTTTCTATCATGTCTGTCATGATCAAGATCAATTGTAGCAGATGCTCTATAATCTTCACATGATCCATGTATTCTCTTTGGTTGTTTAAAGCACTTTATGTAACCCTCTTCAACTTTTCCAAATTTATGATTGCCTGACCATTTATCCAAGCAATACTTCATCCATTTTCTTGGATCACTCATTATCATTCTTTCAGGTAGCCATTTTGGTTGAATTAAGAAAAACCAATGGAAGTAAGCTTTTGCAAAATCTCTAGTTGTTAGTTCGTACATATCTAAAGTTGGACAAATATCTAAAACGCTGAGAGCAAGCACGTTTTTTCTGTGATCTCTTGCCAATCTATGAGCAACTCTTCCACCCCTATCATGGCCTGCAACAAAAAACTTGGCATACCCCAATTTTACCATCATTTGTTTCATGTCACTCGCCATTTCTCTTTTAGAATAATTAAAATGTTTACTGTCAGATGGTGGAGCTAAACTATTTCCATAACCTCTTAGGTCTGCTGCAACAACTGTAAAAATTTTAGATAACTCTGGAGCTGTTTTATGCCACATTAAATGCGTTTGAGGGTAACCATGGAGCAATAATAAAGGAGGACCATCTCCTTTAACTTTACAAAAGACTTTACCTTTTTTTACTTTTACGTATTTACTCTTAAAACCTTCAAACATTAATTTATCTTAATTTATATTTTTATAATTCAATAAATAATTTTAAAATTGTTCAAATACAACGTTAATAAGCTTAATTATTAAATTGAATTATCATTCATTGGATGTATATCTTCATTTTTGTGAGAATTGAAGAAGAACTAAAACTAGATTATTCCGACGTACTTTTTAGACCTAAGAGAAGCACTCTTAAAAGTAGAAAAGATGTTAATTTAAAAAGAACTTATCGTTTTAAATACAGTAAAAACGAATGGTCTGGAATCCCTATAATGGCAGCTAATATGGATGGTGTAGGTGTACTTGGTGTTGCCGAAAAATTATCTGAATATGGAATGATTACATGTTTAACAAAACAACATGATGTAAAAAAAATTAAACAATTTAAAAAAATAAAATCAATATATCCAAATGTTGCTTTAAGTATTGGAACAAAAAAAGAAGATTTTCAAAATTTAGATAAAGTTTTAAAAGAATTTAGTTTTATAAAATTCATCTGTATAGATGTTGCAAATGGTTACTCTGAACATTTTAGTAAATTTTTAAAATCTGTTAGAGATAAATACCCAACAAAAACAATTATTGCAGGTAATGTTGTTACTGCAGATATGACTCAAGAATTAATTTTATCAGGAGCAGATATTGTTAAAGTTGGAATTGGACCAGGGAGTGTGTGTACAACAAGAATACAAACTGGGGTTGGCTATCCTCAGTTAAGTGCGGTAATAGAATGTGCTGATGCAGCGCATGGATTAGGTGCACATATCATTGCAGATGGTGGATGCACTTGTCCAGGTGATGTTGCTAAAGCATTTGGTGGAGGAGCTGATTTTGTCATGCTTGGAGGAATGTTTGCAGGTCATGATGAAGGTAAAGGAAAATTAGTAAAATCTAATGGCTCAAAGTATGTTGAATTTTACGGATCAAGTTCTGAAACTGCAAATAACAAACATTATGGTGGACTATCAGACTACAGAAGTAGCGAAGGCAGAACAGTAAGAGTTAAGTACCGTGGTAAAATTAATGATACCATTTTAAATATTTTAGGTGGTGTTAGAAGCAGTTGTACATATGTTGGAGCACCTTCACTTAAACAATTAAGTAAGTGCACAACTTTTGTAAGAGTTACTAAGCAATTTAACGATACATTCACTAAATAAATGAAAGAGTATTCTATAGCGTCAATTGCTGGTGACGGCATTGGTAAAGAAGTTGTACCTGAAGCACAAAAAATTTTAAAAGAAATTTCTCAGCAACATCAATTCAAATTAAAGATAGAGGATTATGATTTCGCATCGTGTGATTATTATGAAAAGCATGGAAAAATGATGCCAGATGACTGGAAAGATAAATTAACTAAACATGATGCAATTTTTTTTGGTGCGGTTGGCATGCCAGATAAATATCCAGATCACATAACACTTTGGGGATCATTGTTAAAATTTAGAAGAGAGTTTGATCAATTTATTAACTTAAGACCTGTAAAACTTTTTGAAGGTGTAAATGCTCCATTAGCTAATAAAAAGCCAGGTGATATTGACATGATAATCGTTAGAGAAAATACCGAAGGAGAATATTCATCAGTCGGTGGAAGAATGTATCAGGGAAGTGATAGAGAAGTGGTTATTCAAGAAACAATAATGTCAAAATATGGAATAGATAGAGTTCAACAATTTGCATTTGAATTAGCTAAAAAAAGAAAAAGAAAAAAACTAACAAGTGCTACAAAATCAAATGGAATATCTATTACAATGCCTTATTGGGATGAAAGATTTAATGAAAATAAAAAAAATTATCCTGATGTTGAAACTGATCAATACCATATCGATATATTAGCTGCTAGATTTGTTTTAAGTCCTGAACGCTTTGATGTGATAGTCGCATCGAACCTTTTTGGGGATATTCTATCTGATCTAGGACCAGCTTGTACTGGAACTATTGGAATTGCACCGTCTGGAAATATAAATCCAACTAATAAGTATCCATCATTATTTGAACCCGTTCATGGATCGGCACCTGACATAGCTGGAAAAGGTATTGCAAATCCTGTAGGTCAAATTTGGTCAGCTGCAATGATGTTAGATTACTTAGGTGAAAAAAGAAGCTTCTGATAGAATAGTTAAATCAATTGAATTAACTCTTAAAGATAAAGACAGTCTAACAAAAGATCTTCAAGGCTCTAGTAATACAGAACAGTGCTCAAAAAAAATTTTAGATAATCTTAGTTCAGTTTAAAATTTAATCAAAATGATAAATTTTCTTAAAAATAAATCTATTACCAAAGTTATAATTTTATCTATATCTGGATTTTTTATTTTAGTTTGCCAAGATTCTACTGCAAAATATCTGGGAACATTAATGCCATTAAATCAAGTGATATGGGGCAGATTTTTTTTTCACTTTGTTTGTGTTATAATCTTGCTTACCATTTTAAGACCTAATCTAAATTTAAAAAAAAATTTCAAAATTAATATCATTCGATCAATACTAATGGTATTTGCAACTTTTTTTTTTATTCACTCATTACAGAAGTTTGACCTTGTAGATATCTATGTAGTATTTTTTTCAGCTCCATTGATAGTTTCCATTTTAACAGCGTTATTTTTAAAAGATATTCTTTCACCTAAAGGTATAATTTTAATGTTGTTAAGCTTTGGGTGTATAATTTATTCAATGAGTCCAAGTATGAAAGTTTTAAGTTATGACTTAATTTTTCCTTTGGTACCACCAATATGTTGGGCTTTATATCAATTTTTTACAAAATTTATTTCCAGTGATAATGACCCTTTGGTAGCTTTATTTTATGCTGCTGTAGTGGGGGCTGTAGTTTTCTCTATTTACGTAATGTTAGACTGGACTCCTATTGAGAATAAAAAGTTGTGGATTTGGTTAGTATTTCTAGGTGTATTAGGTTTTACCAGCCACCTTTTAATTATATTTGCAATTCAGCTATCAAACTTATCTTTTGTTACTAATTTTCAATATTCACAGTTAATTTGGTCAACATTAATCAATTTTTATATATTCGGAGTTCCTTTTGATTTTAATAAAACTTTTGGAGTTATTGGAATAATTGTTTTTGGAGTTTTATTTGTTCAGGCCGAAAGTAAAAAAAGGAAAGTTAGTTCTTAAAATTTTTATTGTTTAAAGGTTTTTCTAACACCTCAACTGGATATTTTTGTTTTTCAATTTCAATATATATATTTTTGTCTTTTAATGTTTCAACTGTATTTCCAGAATTGACGTATCCAAAAGAAAGATTTTTATCATAACAGAATGAATAATTTCCTGAAGTTGTTCTGCCAATTATTTTGTCATCCATATAAATAGGTTCTTCATGTAATAAAAGTGGCTCACCAGGTTTACTGTCTTTAAGAGTAAACATCATTATCCTCTTATCTAATTTTTGGTCTTTAATTTTTAATAGAGCATCTTTTCCAATAAAGTTTACATTTTTCTTATAACTAATTGCAAATTTTAAACCTGCTTGATACTGATTTTCCTCTGGTGAAATATCATGTCCCCAGTGAACAAATCCACTTTCCATTCTCATAATATCCATTGCATGCATTCCACAATGAGATAGTTCAAAGTTTTTTCCCTCTTCAATTAGAATTTCATATAAATCCTTAGCTAAACTTGAATCAACATAAAGCTCAAATCCTAATTCACCAACATAAGAAAGTCGTTGAGCCCAAACTTTAACGCCATTTATCATGATGAACTTCCCAGTTCCAAACTTAAATTCATTATTACTAAAATCATCATTACTTATTTTCGAAATCATCTCTCTACTCTTTGGACCGAATAATCCTAGACAACAAATATCCTCTGTTACGTCTTTAAATGATACATCTTCATCTAAATACTTTAATATATGATATTTATCGTGTTCTCTCGTTGCTGCTGAGCTTACAATTCTAAAATAATTTTTATCCATACATACAACAGTTAAATCTGTTTCTATTCCACCATCTTCATTTAACATATGAGTGTAAGTTGTTTTTCCAATCTCATTTTTAATGTTAGCAGTGCACAACTTTTGTAGTTCTTGGTGAGTTTTTTCACCTTTCAAATCAAATTTTGAAAATGTTGAGAAATCAAATAGACCAACATTTTTTCTTGCATTTAAAGTTTCGTGTTTTACTGAAGGGTACCAATTTTGATAATTAAAACTATATTCATATTTAGGCTCTTTACCATTTAATGAATACCACATTGGCCTTTCAAATCCTCCTGCAACTCCAAAACAAGCTCCTACTCTTTTTAATTCTTCATGATAGGGCAAAAGTTTTTGATTTCTTGATGTATTTGGTTGTTTATAAGGCCAATGCATTCCATACAGATCACCAAGCGTTTCTGTTACTCTTTCCATAATAAAGTTTTTTGATGAATGGAATTTTTGAAACCTTTTAATATCCACTGAAAATAAATCTTCATTAATATATCCATTCATCATCCATTCGGCAGTAACTCTACCCGCTCCTCCTGAACTAGCAATTCCAATGCTATTAAAGCCACAACATGTATATAGATTTTTAACTTCAGGGGTTTCGCCTAATAAATATTGAGTATCTGGAGTAAAAGACTCTGGACCAGAGAAGAATTTTCTTATTCCTGCACTTTCTAACATTGGCAATCTATGAAATGATTTTTCTAAGAAAGGTTCAAAGTGATCAAAATCATCTGGCAGTTCACCAAACGAAAAATTGTCTGGCACTCTTCCTGTATCTTTAAAAGCCGGTTTTGCCTTTGGTTCAAAAATACCAACAAGTATTTTTCCTGCATCTTCTTTCAAATATAAACAAGCATTATAATCTCTTAAAACGGGAAGATTTTGAGGTAAATTTTTTATTGGCTCAGTGATTATATAAAAATGTTCATTTGGGTATAAAGGAACACTAACATTAATTTCTTCACCTAATTGTCTTGACCACATTCCTGTAGCCATAACAACGTATTCACAATCGATGACACCTTTATCAGTTTCTACCCCACTAATTCTAGAATTTTTAATTAAAATTTTTTTTACAGGTGTTTTTTCAAAAATCTTTGCGCCCTCCATTTTTGCAGCTTTTGCAAGTACGTTGGTTACTCCAACTGGATCTGCTTGAGCATCTTTTGGCATATAAATACCACCCACAATATCTTCACTATGTAATACGGGATACAATTCCTTTAAACGTTTTTTATTAAGAACTTCTACTTCAACATCTGATAATTGAGCAGTTGTTGCTTGTCTTAGTAGTTCTTGCATTCTTTCTTTGGTAGATGCAACTGTGATTGCACCATTTTGCTTCATTCCAGTTGATAGACCTGTAGTCTTTTCTAAATCTTTATAAAGATCTAAAGAATATTTTCTTATTTTTGTAATTGTTGATGATGCACCTAATTGACCTAGAAGACCAGCAGCGTGCCAAGTAGTTCCTGATGTTAATTGATCTCTTTCAAGCAATATTACATCTTTCCAACCAAATTTTGCCAGATGATAAGCACATGATGTTCCGGCAACGCCTCCGCCTATAACAACTACTTTAGTACTTTTTGGTAACTCTTTCATACTTAATGTGATTTATACGATTAAATTTAAAAGCAAACAATATGATCGATATGGATGGGTCTTTTTATACCAAATTTTTCATCGACTTCATGTTGATGAATATGATGAGAATGCACAAAAACTGGTATTAATTTATTACTTAATGTTTTTAACGTATAAATAAAATTTGATCCTCTGAATTTTCTATCTACTACTTCAAGTTTGAGATTGCTCGCATCATCATGCTGCAAGTCCTCTGGTTGTATTAATAATTTTACTTTAGATCCTATTGGAAATGGTCTAGCGAAATTTCCAGTTATTGTACCTAAATCCTCATTTTCAAGACTTTTCGGACTGGTAACTTCTGCTGGTATTAATGTGCCTCTATTTAAAAAATTAACTACCTCTACTGAATTTGGCAAATGATAAACATTATATGGATCATCATATTGCTTTAATTCACCATCTAATATTATTCCACATTTACTGCCTAGATAAAAAGCTTCATAAGAATCGTGTGTTACAATTATTGTAGTTATTTTAGAATTTGTTAAAATTTGTTTTAATTCAACTTGAATTTCCTCCTTAAAACTTTGATCTACATTTGATAATGGCTCATCAAGCATTAATAAATCAGGTTGAGAAACTAAAGATCTTGCTAGAGATGCTCTTTGGGCTTCGCCAGCACTTATCTCATGCGGAAATTTATTTAATATTTTGTTTAAGTTTAAAAAATTAATTACTTCTTTAGTTTGTATTTTTTTATCATCTTTCACTCTATCTGAGCCAAGATTAATATTTTTTTCTATATTGTAATGAGGAAATAAGCTGTTCTCTTGAAATGATAGAGCAATATTACGATTTTCTGGTTCGATATGAATATTTTCAGAAGAAATTGTTCTGCCTTTTAGATTAATTTTACCTTTATTAATTTTTTCTAAACCTGCAATAGTTCTTAATATTGTGGTTTTACCTATGCCTGAGGGACCAAGTAAACATACAATTTCACCTTCATTTTCAATTTTTAAAGAAACGTTATTTACTTTATTTTTCCCGCCAGCAGCAAAAGATACATTTTCAATTTCAAAAAAATTATTAGCCATTAGTCTTTCAAAATAAATTTAGACGTAATCAAAATAAATGTACTTGCAATTAATATCAAGAATAATGATGGAACTGCTGCAGCCTCTAAGAGATCTTGAGATGCAAAAATATATGCTGTTGTAGCGAATGTTTCAAAGTTAAATGGTCTCAATATCAAAGTTATAGGTAATTCTTTTATTACTTCTATAGTAATCAATATCCCTATAAGAAAAATAGAATTTTTTAAATAAGGAACATGAATTCCTAAAAAAGTTTTTATTTTCGAGTAACCAAGAAGATAAGAACTTTCATCAATAGACCTATTTATTCTTTCATAACCCGTTTTCAAACCGTTATAAGCTAATGAATAAAATCTGATAAAATAAACTATTACTAAACCAAAAATAGATCCTATAAATACTCTCTTTATAGAATTAAATTCAAAGGCTTTTATAAAAGTGTTATCAAACCAAGCAATAAAAGTGATGAATGCTACAGCTAAAATTACACCAGGAATTGCATAACCAGTAATAGAAAATGTTGTAAGATAATTTAAGAATTTACTTTTAGTTACTCTGTTTCCATAATTTGAAATAAATGAAAAAATTACTAGAACAACACTTGATAAAAATACCAAGTAAATTGTGTTTATAAATAATTGAAAAGTATTTAAATCAAATAAATTTTTTGGAAAAATTATTGTCCAATAAAACATTTGTAAAACAGGGAATAAAAAGCTGATTAAAAAAACTAAAAAACAAAATCCGAATGTTAAAGATCCTTTTGAAAAGTTTAATTTAATTTTCTTCTTTTCTTTAATTCCTCCCTTAACTGGAGAGTGATATTGAGCTTTTTTTCTTGAAATATTCTCAATAAAAAAAAGTCCTAATATAAATAATAGCAAAAAAAATGAGAGCTGATTTGCAAAAGCTAAATCATCAAAAGATATCCATGAATCATATATTCCAGTAGTAAGAGTTGCTATTCCAAAAAATGATACTGCTCCAAAATCTGATAATGTTTCCATAGCAACTAAGGCTAATCCAGCAACTATCGCTGGTCTTGCAGATGGTAAAATGATTTTAAAGAAAGACTTATATTTTGAAAAACCTAGATTTTGTCCTAATTCTATTAAATTTTGAGACTGATAATGAAAAGATGCTCTAGTTAGAACATAAACATATCCAAATAGTGAAAAAGAAATAGATAAAATAGCACCAAGCATACCATCAAATTTTGGGATGGATTGATTGTATTCACCAGGTCCAAATAAAGATTTCAATATTGAATATAGTGTTCCAAAGTTTTCAAAAAAAGCAGTTAATGAATAAGCATAAATGTAAGCAGGTACTGCAAAAGATAATATTAAAGCCCATTTAAAAAATTTAACGCCTGGAAATTCATAAAATGATACTACATATGCACAGCCTACACCTAAGATTAATGTCAGAAATAAAACTCCTAAAAGTAATATTAAAGAATTATAAATATATTCAATTAAAAATGTATTTTTTAAAATATCAAAGTAATTAGTTGTTTCTTGGAAGAAACTTGCAAACACAGTCAAAATTGGAATTGCGACAACAAATGAAACTAAAAATGAAGAAAGGTACCATGAATTAAATTTCATATATTATAATCCGCCTTATAATCATGAAAATCAAAAGTGCCCATGGTTTAGGAGACCAAACCATAGGCACAAACTTTAGAAAATCAAAAATTAAATACTTTTAGGATATGCGGAACCTCCTTAGTTTTAATTTCAGACAATTTTCTATTATTTACACGTTTATTGATTTTTTCACACTCCGAAGCACATGCAGGACAGGCTTTGGAAGATTTATTATAATCAACTTCTGTATTAAATTTTTTTTTAACAGCTATCATTTACTTCCAACCGGCAGCCAACATTACTTCTAATGCATCAGCTTGTTTTGCACTGTATGACTTAACACTTGTTTTAGTGTCCATTACAAAGTTCATCTCTTTGCCAGGAACTAAATCATTAGGTGTTACACCATCGATCATTGGATACTCAAAAGTATTATTTACAATGTGATTTTGAGCCTCTGTTGATAATAAAAACTCAACTAATTTTACAGCATTAGCTTTGTTTGGTGCATATTTAAGCATTCCAGCTCCACTAATATTAATGTGCGTTCCTCTATCTTGTTGATTAGGGAAAAAAGGCATTACTTTTTTTGCTGCTTCTTGTTGTTCAGCACCTTTTTTTCCAGATAACATCAATGCATGATAGTATGTGTTTGCAACAGCAATATCAGCTTCTCCAGCTGCAACAGCCATGATTTGAGCACGGTCGTTACCTTTTGGAGTTCTTGCCATGTTTGCCACAACAGCTTTAGACCATTCTGCAGTTTTTGCTTTACCATTATTCTTAACAAGTGAAGCAACTAAAGATTGGTTATAAATGTTGTTAGATTTTCTAATTACTAATCTACCTTTCCATTTTGGATCAGCTAGACCTTCGTAAGTCATGCCATTTAGTTCATTTGCATTTACTCTTTCAGGTGAATAATAAATTATTCTTGCTCTCTTAGCTATTCCAGTCCATTTAGCAGATCTAAATTGTGCAGGTACAGCATCCTTAATAGCTTTTGACCAACCAGCGTTTTGCATCATGCCTTTAGCTGCAAATGCACCTAATCTTCCAGCATCAGCTGTGATGTATAAATCTCCAACACAGTCTGCTCCCTCTTCTGTAATTCTTTTTTGCAGGGCTTTATCTTTACCTGATACTACGTTTACTTTAATTCCTGTTGCTGCTGTGAACTTTTCATATAATTGAATGTCAGAATCATAGTGTCTTGCACTAAAAATATTGACCTCAGCTGCAATCGTAAAACTTGAAATTAAAGCAAAAAACAATGAAATTATTGTTAATTTTCTCATTCTACTCCTTAAATTTATATTTATATTAAACGTAATTTGTCCTGCAATGCGGATGATAACTATTCTCAATGAAAATGATTATCAATTGCAATATTGTCGCAATTGATAATCAATCGCAATTAGTACTGTTTTTTGGTTAAATTATTTAAAATTCCCACTCAGAAATTTTACTGTAAAGGAAGTTTCTAAAAGCTTGAACTCTAGCAACATTTTTAAGTGATTGAGGATATACAAAGTGTGCCTCAGTAGTTGGACCTTGAACGCTTGGTAAAACTTTAACGATATTTGGTTGTTTCACAGTTAAGTAATCTGGAATTGCAGCTAGTCCTACACCGCTTTGAACAGCTAATAGTAAACCATAAACACTATTCACTCTCATTACTGTTTTTCTTTTTTTATTATCTTTCATTCCAAGTTTTAATGCCCAATCTGGATTATAAACTGGAGATGGAGCTCCTCTACCAAATGAAATAAAGTTGTGCTTATTCAAGTCATTAACTGTCTTAGGATATCCATGTTTTTCTAAGTATTTTGGTGATCCGTAGATGTGATAATTAATATCTATGAGCTTTTTTTGAATATAATTAAGTTGTTTCGGTCTTCTCATAAATATTCCAATATCTGCTTGTCTTGTGCTTAAATCTAACTCCCTATCATCAAATATGAGTTCAACTTCAATTTCTGGATTTAATTGCATAAATTCTTGTATTCTTGGCGTCAGCCAAGTTGTTCCAAAACTAACAACGGTTGTTACTGATAGTTTTCCGGATGGTTTATGTTTTTTATCTCCTAAAGTTGTTTCTACCTCTTTTAATTTGGAGATAACTTCATGAGCTGTTTTAAATACATATTCTCCATTTTCAGTTAGTGTTAAACCTCTAGCATGACGTTCAAATAATTTAACTTTTAAATCTTCTTCTAAAGATTGAATTTGTCTACTAATTGCAGATTGACTTAGATTTAGAATTACTGTTGCACTAGTAAAGCTACCTGCCTCAGCAACTGCATGAAATATCTTTAATTTATCCCAATCCATTATTTATTTACATCCACTACTATTTTATTTTTTAAATTTCCTTTTAATATATCAGGATAGATATTTAATAATTCGTCTAATCCAATAGTATTTACTGATTTTTCTAAAATATCAAAATCTAGCAAAGCAGGGAATTCTCCCCATACAAACTCTTTTCTTTTTTTACTGATATTAACCGAGTCTACTCCCCATAATTTGACTGCTCTTAATATAAATGGAATTACTGATGTATTTAATTTATTGCCACTAGCATTTCCACATATAGCAACAATTCCTTTTGGTTTAGTTTGAGCTATTGCATTAGATAAAATGTTACCACCGACGGTATCTACAACTCCATCCCATGTTCCTTTATCTATTAATCTTGCTTCACCCTCAAATTCTTTACGATCTATAACGTTTTTTGCACCAAGTTCTTTTAAGTAATCTGCTTTATCTGGTTTACCAGTTATAGCTGTTACATTAATTCCCATCTTTGCAAGAACCATTACTGCTACCATACCAACTCCACCTGTAGAACCTGTTACCAATACATCATTTACTTTTGATTGCATCAATAGTTCCTCTCTTGCTTTAACTGCAAAGGCACATAACAATCCTGTAAGACCAGCAGTTCCTAGAATCATAGCTTGTTTATTTGTCATTCCCTCAGGTGTTTTTGTAATATGATCTTTTTTAACTTTTGCGTATTGAGAATATCCACCATCAAAAAGTTCACCTGCTCTACAACCTGTTAATATAACTCTGTCTCCTTCTTTAAATTCTTCACCATCTCCTTGTGCAACAGTTCCAGAAAAATCAATACCAGGTATTCTTGGATACTCTTTAACTAATTTACCACCATCTTTTAGTATCATTGCATCTTTCCAATTAAGATCGGAATAATCTATCTTAACTAGCACCTCACCATCTTTAAAATGATCTAAACTTAGTTCTTTGACTTCTCTTGTAAAATTTTCGTTCTGATTGTTTATTACAACTGCTTTAAATGAGTCCGCCATGTTTATCAGTAAATATTATTTTGCAATAAATCGCAAATATCTATTTTGATAACTTAAATCGTCTTTAAACTGTCCAAGATAAAAATTTGTAACTGTGGTAGCTTGCTCTTTTTTTATACCTCTCATAGTCATACACTGATGAGTTGAATCTATTGTTACCGCAACTCCTTTTGCATCCAACGACTCCATTAAAGTATTAGCGATCTGAACAGTTAATCTTTCTTGTGTTTGTAATCTTTTAGAAAATACTTCTACTACTCTTGCTATTTTACTTAATCCTACAACTCTTTGATTTGGAATGTATGCTACATGAGCAATTCCTATAATTGGTGCCATGTGATGTTCACAATGACTTTGAACTGAAATATTTTTCTGAACAACCATATCGCTATAGCCTTCAACATCACCAAATGTTTTATCTAAAACTGCTTTAGGATCTTCTTTGTATCCCTTGAAATATTCTTTAAATGCTTTTGTTACTCTTTTTGGAGTTTCCAATAAACCTTCTCTGGTAGGATCTTCACCTAACCACTTAAGAATTTTAACGAAAGCTTCTTCAGCTTCCTTGTCTGTTACATCGTTAATTTTTTTTTCGTTTTCGTTTTTTACTAATTTCATGACGTGCTTTTATATATATAAAACCTTAATTTTAAAATATTTATTATATTTATTATTATGTTAGATAATTCCACATATATGTTTAAAAAAAGAGAAAATGTAGCAGAAATAGAAGAAGGCAAGCTTTTATCTCCTAAATTCGACAATGATGGATTGATTCCAGTCATTACAACATGCTCAAAAACAAAAGAAATATTAATGCATGGGTATATGAATGTCGAAGCCTTCAAGTTAACTATTGAAACCAAAGAAGCACATTACTGGAGCAGATCAAGGCAATCAATTTGGCATAAAGGAAAAACAAGTGGGTTTGTTCAAAAAGTAAAAGAGATTCGAATTGATGATGATCAAGATGCAGTGTGGATGACTGTAGATATTGGCGAAGGTTCTAGTTGCCACGTTGGGTACAGATCCTGTTTTTACAGATCTGTTCCTTTGGGTAAAATTGATAATGCAAGACAAATCGAAATGAAATTTGAAGAAGAAGAAAAAAAATTTGATCCAGAAGTTGTTTATAAAGGACAACCTAATCCAACAAAAATATAAAAAATTAATGAAAGTTTTAAGTCCGTTTGGACCAAAAATTGCTGTTGTTAAAATTCCATTAAATTTGGTAAAAAAAATTAATGATGAAGTTGAAAGTATTATCAAAGATAAAAAAAAATTGAAATCAAATGACTACTCAAAAAAGTTAGTAGGTCAAGTTGAGCAAGAAATTGAATTAAAAAATAAATTTATTAAAAAAAATTTAAAAAGTTTTATTTTTAAAAGTGTAAATCAATATTTAAAAAAAAATCTTAATAAGAAGTCAAAAAATATTAAAATTAAGAATTTATGGGTCGTAAGACAATTTAAAAATGATTATAACCCTGTACATTTTCATGATGGCAATGTTTCTGGAGTTGGTTATTTAAAAATTCCAAACAATTTAACAAAGGGACATAAAAAAATTAAAACTAACGGAACAATTGATTTTATTTATGGTTCTAAATCTTTTTTAAATAATTCTATATTTAATCATAAACCAAGAGTTGGTGATCTTATCTTATTCCCAAATAATTTAATGCATACTGCATATCCATTTAAATCTGATGGTGAAAGAAGATCATTTTCTTTTAACATAGATATTGATAAAAAATTAACAAGATTGTTTCATGGCTGATAAACAAAAAAACGTTTTAGACGAAGACTTAGAGTTATGTTCAAATGATCCTTTAACAGGATGGTATAGAGACGGATGTTGCAATACAGATGAAAATGATCATGGTGTGCACACTGTTTGTGCAAAAGTAAATACTGAATTTTTAGAATGGTGTAAAGAAGCAGGCAATGATTTAATTACACCTCATCCTGAGTTTGGTTTTCCAGGTTTAAAAGATGGAGATAGTTGGTGCGTGTGTGCAGGCTGGTATGCTCGAGCTTTAGAAGCTGGAAAAGGATGTCCAATTTATTTAAAAAAAACTCATAAAAACACTTTAAAGCTTATTCCAATTGAAACCTTAAAAAAGTTTGCAATCGATTTATCTTAATTACATATTTCCGTATTTAGGTCCACCTCCGCCTTCTGGTGTGACCCAAGTAATATTTTGAGATGGCTCTTTAATATCACAAGTTTTACAATGTATGCAATTTTGTGCATTTATTACAAATTTTTGAACAGAATTTACTTCTTGAACTTCATAAACTCCTGCTGGACAATATCTTTGTGCGGGCTCATCAAATTTCTCTAAAGTATATTTTATAGGCAAATCTGGATCTTTAAGTTTTAAATGTACTGGTTGATTATCATCATGAATTGTACCCGTTAAATAAACCGAACTAGTTTTATCAAATGTAATAACGTTATCAGGCTTAGGATAATCAATTTTTGGCATTTTATCTGCTGGTTTTAAAGCTTCATGATCAGCATGTTTATGCTTTAATGTGAAAGGAAGCTTTCCTCTAAATAAAATCTGATCAATTCCAGTAAATAATATACCCAAAATTAATCCCCAAGAGAAACTTGGTTTTACATTTCTTGCCTCATGTAATTCTTTATAAACCCAACTTTCTTTAAATTTTTGTTCATATGTAGATAAATTTAAATTTTTTGTAAGATGCTCATAAATTGTTTCAGCAGCGATCATTCCACTCTTCATTGCAGTATGTGAACCTTTTATTTTAGGCATATTTAATGTTCCTGCATCACACCCAACTAACAAAGCACCTGGCATAAACATCTGAGGTAAACTCTGTATACCACCCTCAATTAAAGCTCTTGCGCCATAAGAAATTCTTTTTCCACCTTCAATTATTTTTTTTATATCTGGATGAGTTTTAAATCTTTGGAATTCATCGAAAGGTGAGAGATGAGGATTTTGGTAATCTAATCCAATTACGTAACCTAGAAAAACTTGTTTATTTTCTGCATGATACATAAAACTTCCACCATAGGTGTTATTGTCTAAAGGCCATCCAGCAGTATGCATTACTAAACCTTCTGTATGATTTTTTTCATCTATCTCCCAAATTTCTTTAAAACCAATTCCATATTGTTGAGGATTTTTACCTTTATCCAATTCAAACTTCTTTATTAATTCTTTTCCTAAGTGACCTCTGCATCCTTCTGCAAATACTGTAACTTTTGAATGCAATTCCATTCCTGGTTCATAAGTATCTTTTTTATTTCCCTCTTTGTCGATACCCATATCTTGGGTTGCAATACCTTTAACTGATCCATCGTCATTATATAAGACTTCACTTGCTGGAAATCCTGGGAATATTTCAACTCCTAATCCCTCAGCCTGCTCTGCTAACCATCTACAAAGATTTGCAAGACTTATAATATAATTGTTATGATTTTGTTGAACCTTAGGAAGTAACCAAGTTGGCCAAGTTACTGATTTTTGTTTTCCTAAAAATAAAAATTTTTCTTTTGTAACTTTTGTTTTAATTGGAGCATTTAATTCTTTCCAATTAGGTATCAATTCATCTAAAGCACGTGTTTCAAACACGTTACCTGACAAAATATGTGCACCTATCTCAGATGCTTTTTCTAAAAGGCAGACATTAATATCTGGATTTAACTGCTTTAATTTAATTGCAGTTGAAAGTCCTGATGGTCCACCACCTACGATAACTACATCGTATTCCATCACTTCTCTGGACATAATGATAATTTCTTACAGTATTTGCTATTTTTGTATAGTGTTTAATTTGTTCAATTCTGACAAAAACTGAGGAAGCGCCTCAAAAAGATCTGCTTCTAATCCGTAATCTGCGACACTAAAAATTGGAGCTTCACCGTCTTTATTTATAGCTACAATAACTTTACTTTCTTTCATTCCTGCTAAGTGCTGTATCGCACCTGAAATTCCAACTGCAATATATAAATCTGGGACTACTACTTTACCCGTTTGTCCTACTTGATGATCATTCGTAATATAACCTGCATCAACTGCTGCTCTTGATGCTCCAATTGCTGCATTAAGTTTATCAGCAATATCGCTGATTAATTTGAAATTTTCGCCATTTTGCATTCCTCTGCCACCAGAAATAACTATTCTAGCTGTTCCAAGCTCTGGTCTGTCTGACTTAACTTCTTCTTTCTTAAGAAATTTAGTTGATGAACTAGCTTCTGCTGGATCAGATTTTGTAATTTCAGCAGATCCACCACTCTTATCAGCAGGGTCAAACGACGTCGGTCTAATAGTAACACATTTTTTTTTGTCATTACTTTTAACCGTAGCAAAAGCATTTCCTGCATAAATTGGTCTTAAAAAAGTATCCTCAGAAATAACTTTAATTATATCGCTCACTTGCGAAGTATCTAGTAATGCCGCAATTCTTGGCATTAGATTTTTACCAAATGTATTTGCTGAGCTTACAATATGTGAATAACTTTCTGCATGCTTAATTATTGCTGCTGTATAATTTTCAGCAATATAGTTTTCATAAATTTCATTATCAACGTGAATAACTTTTTTTACATTTGGAGCTTCAGATAAAGATTTTGCAACATCATCAGCTTGATGACCTAAAACCAAAATATGAAGATCCTCATTTATTTGAGAAGCTGCAGTTATAGCATTATAGGTAAATGGTCTAACCTCTTTATTATTATGTTCTGCAATTAATAATACTGACATTTAAATTACCTTAGCCTCATTTTTTAATTTTTGCACTAATTCTTCTACACTAGCGACTTTTATTCCAGCTTTTCTTTTTGGTGGTTCTTCAACTTTAATTTGTTCGATTCTAGGATTAATATCAACTCCTAAATCTGAGGCATTTAACTGTTCTATTGGTTTTTTCTTAGCTTTCATAATATTTGGAAGCGAAGCATATCTTGGTTCATTTAGTCTTAAATCACATGTAACAATAGCTGGAACATTTACTTCAATAGTTTCTAAACCTTCATCAATTTCACGAGTTACTTCTAATGCATTATCTTTAACTTCAATTTTCGATGCAAAAGTTGCTTGAGGCCAATTTAATAAAGCTGCAAGCATCTGACCAGTTTGATTGCAATCATCGTCAATTGCTTGTTTTCCCATAAACACCAAATCAGGATTTTCTTTTTCTACAATTTTTTTCAAAATTTTTGAAACTGCTAATGGCTCAATCACATTATCAACTTTGACATGTATTCCTCTATCCGCTCCAACAGCTAATGCTTTTCTAACGGTTTCTTGAGCTTTTTCTTCACCGATTGTAATTGCAACTATTTCTTTAGCTTTGCCAGCCTCTTTAATTTTTACTGCTTCTTCTATTGCATTGTCATCTGGTGGATTTGTTGACATTTTAACGTTGTCAGTAACAACACCAGAACCATCTTCTTTAACTCTTATTTGAACGTTGTAATCAATAACTCTTTTAACTGCGACTAATATTTTCATTAAGCTCTTAATAAATTGTTTTCTGGATCGTAAGGACTTTCATCTAAAATTGTAGCTTCATATTTCTCACCTAATATTTCAATTTTAAGTTTTTGTCCAACATTTGCTAATTCTGGTTTAACCATTCCTAATGCTAATGATTTTCCAATTCTAAAACCAAAATCTCCTCCTGTAGCTCTTCCTATAACACTTCCATTTTCATAAATGGGATTGTTGCCTAATACATCTGCATCTTTTGGATTATGAACCTCCAGGGTAACAAGTTTGTTATCAAAACCTTTTTCTCTCCACTTATTCAATGCTTCAAGTCCAATAAAACTTCCTTTATTAGGATGTATAAATCTATCAAGACCACTTTCATAAGGTGAGTATTCTATTGATAGTTCTGTTCCAACTAATTTATACGATTTTTCTACTCTCAAACTATTCATTGCTCTAATACCATATGGCTTTAGTCCAAGATCTTGCCCTGCTTCCATAAGTTTATCAAAAATGTGATTTTGATATTCAATTGGATGATGAAGTTCCCATCCTAATTCACCAACAAAATTAACTCTCATAGCATTTACTGGTGCGTACCCTACATCAACCATTTTTGCACTTAGCCATTTAAAGTTTTCATTTGAAAAATCATCTTTTGAAACTCTTTGCATTAACTCTCTTGCTTTTGGACCTGAAACAACCAAAACACCATTACTATTAGTTAAATTTTCAAACTGCACTGAACCATCTGAAGGCATCCATTTTAAAATCCAATCATGATCTAATCTTTGGAAAGCTCCTGCTGATACTAAATAAAAGCTATCATGTGACTCTCTCAAAATAGTAAATTCAGAATGAACTCCGCCTTTAGTATTTAAAGCGTGACATAAATTAATTCTTCCAACTTTTTTTGGTAATTTGTTTGCAACTAAATTATCTAAAAATTCCTCAGCACCAGGTCCTTTAATTCTACATTTTGCAAATGCAGTCATATCTAAAAGACCAACATTATCTTTTACGTTCTTGCATTCTTTTTCCATTGCATTGAACCATTTAGATCTTCTAAATGACCAATCGTCTTTTTGCTCCATTCCATCGGTTGCAAAAAAATTAGGTCTTTCCCATCCAAATTTTTGACCAAATACTGCTCCTAAATTTTTCATTCTGTCATAACATGGCGCTGTTCTTAATGGTCTTGCTGCTGGTCTTTCTTCATCAGGAAAGTGAGTTATGAAAACGTGACTGTAAGCTTCTTCATTTTTAGCTTTTAAATATGACTTAGAGCAATAATCTCCATACCTTCTTGGTTCAACACCAAGCATATCAATTGTTGGTTCACCATCTACGATCCATTCAGCAAGTTGCCATCCTGCTCCACCTGCTGCAGTGATACCAAAACTATGACCTTCATTTATCCAAAAATTTTTCAATCCCCAAGCAGGACCAACAATTGGGTTACCATCTGGAGTGTAACAAATTGCTCCATTATAAACTTTCTTAACTCCCACTTCTCCAAAAGCTGGTACTCTATGAATTGCACCTTCAATATGAGGTGCTAATCTATCCAAATCTTCCTGAAATAATTCATATTCAGAATCTTTTGATGGTCCATCTACATAACAAGCTGGTGCACCATCTTCATATGGTCCTAAAATTAATCCACCTGCTTCTTCTCTCATATACCATCTACTATCACTATCTCTTAAAACTCCCATCTCTGGTAATCCATCCTTTTTTCTTTTTTGAATTTCTGGATGAGGTTCAGTAACAATGTATTGATGTTCAACTGGAATGACTGGAATATCTAAACCAACCATTTTTCCAGTTTGTCTTGCAAAATTTCCTGAACAAGAAATAATATGTTCACATTCTATTGATCCTTTATCTGTTTCTACAACCCAACCATCTTTGGTTTGTTTCATTCCAACAACATTTGTATTTCTATATATTTCTGCTCCTCTATTTCTTGCACCTGTTGCAAGTGCTTGAGTTAAATCAGCTGGTTGAATATATCCATCTTCAGGATGTTGTATTGCACCAACTAAATCTGATGTATTACATAATGGCCAGATTTCTTTAACTTGATCTGGAGTTAAAAATTTTACATCAACACCAATTGTTTGAGCAACACCAGCGTATTGAAAATATTCATCCATTCTATCTTTAGTGCTTGCTAATCTAATATTTGATACAACACTGAAACCTACGTTCTTACCTGTCTCTTCTTCTAAAGTTTTATATAAATTGACAGCATACTTATGGAGTTGTCCCACAGAATAACTCATATTAAATAATGGTAATAAGCCAGCCGCATGCCAAGTTGAGCCTGATGTTAGTTCTTTTCTTTCAATCAAAACTACATCTGACCAACCTTTTTTTGCTAAATGATAAAGAGCACTTACCCCTACTACTCCACCGCCAACTACAACTACTTTTGCTTTGGATTTCATTATAAGATTCCTACTAAATTTTAATTACTTACGAAACAAAATTCTATTATTCATCATCTGCGTCACGCCAGCCCATTCTGAACATTAAATAAGCGGCAACTACAACCGAAATTGTACCTACTACCATACCAATATTAATCCCAACTTCACTTCCCCAAAAATACCATCCAAGTTGAGTGGATGAAATTGTTGGAAAGCATAAAATAAACATTAAAATTGCGTACCTAATATACATTGGAGGCTTTTTCATTATATTGATGATCCCATCGGTATTGGTTGTGAAACTGCTGTTGTTAGCCAGCAATCTAAAAGGTTGCCTTCTTTATTATTCTTTTCAACTTTCCATTTAAATTTAAAATATTGTTTATCCTTATCCAAGACAACAACTTCATAAGTTGCCATTGTACTTGATTTGTAAATTTCAGTTACTGTATTTTCTTTGTGATCAATCAGCATCGAGTATGAGGCCCCTTTTAACATTCTTTTAAATCTATCTAATGGACCTGTCATCCTTTGATTATTTGGATGTGCAAATTCCCACGTTTGCTCAATTCCTCTATCTTTATATGGACTGTCATTTTTCATTAACGCCTTTAATTGAATTAAAACAACTTGTTTCGGATCTATATTCACACTTGGTTTTAAAACGTCGGCAAATGAAGAATTAAAATAAAAAAATGTAATTAAAATAAATAAAATTTTAGATTTCATATTTTAAATTTATCTTAAATTTAAAATGAAATAAAAGGTCTTAATATCACACTCCATAATTTGTTATTAAATAGTTTTGAATAATCTGTCGTATTCGTTTTTAATACATTTATTAGATATATAATAAATTTTATTTTGAGAGACTAATTTTGCTGCATTTTCGTTATGAATTCCTAATTGCAACCATAATACATTTGCACCAATTTCTATTGTTTGTTTTGCTATTTCCTCGGCTTCTTCGCTGGGTCTAAAAACGTTAACAATTCCTACATGATCTTTTATATCTGTTAATTTTTTATAAACTGGCTCACCATGTATTATTTTATTATCTGTAACTGGATTAACAGGAAAAACTTTGTAACCTGTATTTCTTAAATATTTCATTATTATATTAGAAGTTTTTTTTGAGTCTGGGCTTGCTCCAACAATTGCTATCGTCCTATAACTTAAATATAGTTCTTTTATTTTTTCATCTACAAGTGTTGTATCCATAATTTAATTTAAATTTTAAGATCTAGTCGAGGTTTCCAAAATGGTCTGAAGAGTTCAATTTTTGGACATCTATTCATAACTACTTTTAAACCTGCATCTTCAGCAATTTTTGCTGCATCATGATTAATTACACCTATTTGTCCCCATAATACTTTTGCTCCAATTGATATTGCCTCTTCAGCAATTCCATAAAGATCCTCAGATTTTCTAAATACTTCAACCATATCAACAGGTCTATCGATAGCAGATAAATTTGGATAAACTTTTAAATTTCTAATTTCCTTTATACCTGGTTTAGGATTTACAGGTATCATGTCATAACCAGTTTCATGCAAAACTCTTAGCACACCATAACTAAATTTAGTTTTATCTGGGCTAGCACCAACCATAGCAATTGTCTTAACTGAGCTTAAAATATCTTTTAAATATTCAGCACTATAAGGTTCGTTGTGGTTCATGTTTATTTTTTTTCTTCCTTTTTGCTCGCGATATCTGCTTTTAATTCATGAGGTTCTAAAGGGTCTAGGAAAGGATTTCGATACAATTTATCATGACTTTCAACTCCTATCTCAATTGTGCAATCTGTTTTTGCTTTAGCAACACATAAAATAATATATCCATCATTTATTTGTCTGTTATTCAAAGCAACTTGAGAACGTTGATCTACTTCTCCATTAATTAGTTTAGCTGCACATGTAATACATCCTCCATATTGACATCCGTATGGAAGATCGACACCTTGATCTCTTAATTCGTTTAATAAAGGTTTTTTTCCACTGACTTCAAATGCACTGTTATTTCTGTTTGAGATTGTAATCTTTGTCATAGCCAGATGTCGCTTGTGCAATCTCCACCTGGATATCTACTTTCATGGCACCTACTTGGTCCATTTGGCTCTTTACCAAAATCAACAATAAAATCTTTATTAATTTTCATTCCCCCATTTTCAACATCACAATCAATCATTATCATTGCTCCACCCTGTTTTCTTATCTCAGGATAAAATTGATTATCCCAAGTAGAAAATAATGATGTTGTTACATACATTCTTTTACCATCTAAAGATAATTGATACATTTGAGGTCCACCAGCAATTTTAACACCATTAACTTCTGGAGCCTTTCCTAACAATCCACCCATCCAGACTTGACCGGTTAATTTAGGATTGTGCGGATCTGAAATATCGTATTGCCTCATATCCCCATGAAGCCAATTATTTATATAGAGATATTTATCATCCATTGAAACTAATATTGCTGACATCACTCCAGGCACAGGGATTGGCCAATCAGGATGTGGTTCATTTTCAACATCAATTATTTTTTCCCATTCCCATTTACCTTCTTTTGATTTCCAAAAATGAATTACATTTGCACTTAATGCTGCACCACAAAATCCATGACTACTATCAGGATTATGCATAAATTTTACTTCTAATGGTATTAAACCATCTTCACCTAAATACATTGTTTGAACTGGTTCTTTTTTTTTAAAATCCCAAACATGAAGTCTTCTTCCATATTTTAAATGACCAACTTCCTCTAAATCAAATCCAGGCATGAAAGTATTTGGAGCAGCCCATTCAGAACTAACCATTACATTGTGTCTTGGTTGATACCAGAAGTCATAACTAAAAGGTATGTCCCCCATTGAATTTTCCCATCTACCCACAATTTCAAAATCTTTATTTAAATGTAAATATCCACCTGGAGCTTCTCCTCGAGCATCTCCAAGAAAAGAAATGATAATTTCAGAACCTAAGCAATGAACTGTATGCGGTCCTGATAAATTAGTTTTTTTCTTTATTTCAGATCCATCCACTACTTTATGTATTTTTGGAGCTCTAGGATCAGATGCAGTATCAACAACATAGATGTTATTGGATCTAACACCTGGAACTAATAAATATTTTCTGCTCATGTTTGAGTCACCGTGGCAAGAAGAACATGCATTCCATCCCATGTGATGCAGTTCATCACCAATACCTGGCATTTCAAGTCTATGAATTACTTTAGAATATGTGGGGCTTTGAGGATCAACATCGATAGTTGCTAAATAGTCTGGTTTTTGTATTCCCGTCCCTGTGTAGATAGCTATTGTATATAAAAGCTTTTCTTTTGGCGCTTTTATTGCTTCTACAGGACTAGCATATCCAGGACCACAGCATCCATCCATGATTGATTTTCTCCTTTGTTTACAACTTAAACTTTTTTTTAAGTGACTTCAACTTAATGGTTATTTGTTTTTCCAACTTGGATTTCTTTTTTCAATAAAGGCACTAATACCCTCTTTGGCATCATAAGATGACATATTAAGTGTCATCATCTTACTTGTGTAATCATAAGCTTTACCTAATGGCATTTCTAATTGTTTATAAAAACCTTTTTTACCTATTTTGATGGTTAAATTTGATTTTGAAGATATTTTTTTTGCAACATCTAAAACTTTTTTATTCAAAGTTTTTGGACTGTAATGATCATTAATTAATCCAATTTCCTTTGCATATTTTGCACTAATTGGATCACCGGTAAGTAGCATTTCCATCATTCTTTTTCTACTGATTTTTCGACTGACAGCGACCATTGGAGTACTGCAAAATAATCCAATTTTTACTCCAGGTGTAGCAAATGTTGCTGAGTTTGTACTATATGCAAGATCACAACTTGCTGCTAATTGACATCCAGCTGCGTAAGCTGCTCCATGTACTTTAGCTATCACTGGTTTGTTTCCTTCAACAATTTGCATCATAAGTTTTGAACAAAGTTTAAACAGTTTTAGATGATTAGATCTATTTTTTATACCTCTTACCTCTTTTAAATTGTGACCTGCACTAAATCCTTTGCCAGCCCCTTCTAAAATAATAACTCTAGTTTCTTTATCGTTATCTAATTTTTTGAATGCTTTTAATAAAGACGAAAGAGTATTGTATGATAAGGAATTATAAGTTTTTGGATCATTAATTAAAACTCTTTTAACACCCGGTGATACTTTATTTATTTTTACAGTCACTTATTTTAATTTACCTTCTTCTCTCATCTTGGCTCTAATTTTAGTTGCTGAAATTTTTTGGATTTCTTCAGACAAAACTATTTCTTCAATTTTATATCCAACACCTCTTCCATAACAAATATTTGTAATATTAGGGACAAGCATAATTTTGAACCTGCCCTCAAACTCTGGATTAAGTTTTTCTTCAATATTTTTCTTAACTGTTTCAAAATCAAATGGATTATCATCAACACCTTGTACATCTCTAATTTGAATACATACTTGTCCTGTTTTTTTTATAATTTCCTTAAATAGAGTATAGTGACCATCATGAAACGGTTGCCATCTTCCTAACATTTGAGCAGTTGGTTTTTTATTGTCCCATTGATACGTCATTTTTTTATCTCCTTTAAAATCTTTGGTGCCCAAGACTTAGCATCTTGCGATGTAACATGAAAATCATATTTTTCTGGTTTAACAAACATTTTATTAGTGTCATCAAACCTACCTTCTTTTATAGTATCTACCCAAACTACATAATCTGCAGGAAATAAACTTCTTGCCTTTGGAGTTGGGCAAATAAAATCCGCAATCACATAATTTCCTTTATCTTTTAATTTTAATGCAAAGTCAGCCATTCTTTTTGCTTGTCTTGTTCTTCCCTCTTCTGAAAAATCCCAATCGTTTGCAGCTTTTCTTACTTCATCTGCATTTAATCTTTTTGCATTCAATAAGGGAGCAAGTTCATCAGCTAATGTAGTTTTCCCTGCGCCTGGAAGTCCCATAATTAATATAATTTTCATTTTTAGGTTTTAACTTTAAATTAAATTACCAGCAACCCACTTATGAAAATGATGTGTAGGATTGTCCATCTTTGGAGAAAAATTACCACCATTATAAGCTGGAGAGTTTCTACCTATTTGCATACTTTGAATTATATCTACATCTTCTTTTTGAATATCTTCCCATTGTTTATGATTTTTTTGTCTTAGGGATTTATATTTTGTTGAATTTGCTGCTTCATCTCCTACATAATAAATTTCCATATGTTCTATTGTAAACTCATGATTGATTGGCTCTAACCAATAAGCATAATAATGATCTTTGTGAATTCCTAACATTACGTTAGGAAAAAGTGCTACGTACTCAGCTATATTTTCTTTATCTTTCGGCCAGTTAGGGAAACAAGGAAACTTTTCATTTCCTTCAAATCTTGGATTGTAAACAACTGTTCCTTGTCCAGCGAAACGATTTGGCAGTCCTTGAATATGATAGTGATCCTCTAATTTTGAATAAGAATTTAAACCTGGATGTACCCAAGGCAAATGATAGCTCTCACAATAATTTTCAATTGCAAATTTCCAATTACATTTTGCATCTAATTTAAAATAACCATAATCATTTGCATGATAAATTAATTCTCTATCTTTCAAAGGCCAAAATTTTTCCCATCTTTCACTTAAAGGACTAATGTAATCCTCAAATGAAATTTCATTGTTGTTAATGTTAATCATAATTAGATCTAACCAAATATATGATCTTATCTCTTTTAAATTACTTTTTGATTTATCAAATTCAGGTGTTTGATGAATATTCATGCCTCCTATGTGAGGTGTAGCAATTAATTTTCCCTCTAAGTCATATGACCATGAATGATATGAGCACCTCATAACATTTCTAATTTTGCCAGCTTCTTTAACTAATTTAACTCCTCTATGACTACAAATATTATGAAAAACTTTTATTTCTTTATTTTTTGTTCTAACAATAAGCAAAGGTATTCCAAGTAAATCAATTGGTTTTACATCCCCTGCATCTGGAATTGAACTTCCTACTCCTATTACTATCCACTTATCTTCAAATAATTTTTTTCTTTCAATTAAAGTATATTCTTTACTGATGTAACATTCATTTGGTAAACCATTAGCTTCACTAATTGGTTTCGATACAATATCTAACTTTTGTTTATCTATAATATTGTAAATTTCTGACATGGCTTACTTTATCACTTGATATAACCCTAACCAAGCATTTACATCTTTACTTGCAATGTAATCTGACTTAAAAAATTTTATTTCTTTCCATTTATTTTGCTGTTTAAGTTGTTCAATTTTTTTATCAAAACCATATTCTTCATGTATTCCCTCATTTATAGTAAAACAGATAAATCCATCATTCTTTGTAATCCTGATAAATTCCTCCAAAGCTGGTGGCTTGACATGTCCAAAAGTAAATGTACCAACGCACATAACAGAGTCATATTCGTCATCTTTTTTATTAATGGGTTTATTCAAGTCTACTTGTTCAAGCTCTTCATAAAGATCATTCGGTACCAATTCTAATAACTTTTTCGAAAGATCTGCCCCATGAAAATTTTTAAAACCATGTTTTTTTAATTCAACACCGACCAATCCAGTACCACAACCAGCATCATAAATTTTTGCATCTTTATTTTTCTGAAATTCTGAAAATACTTTTGTTGTTTCTTTTGGTCCTGTGTAATTCCAATCGACCATATCCTTGTCATATTTATTACCATCACCCCACTCATCGTAATATTTCATTACTTGATCGGTGTCTTTTAACTTATAAATGGGAATTTTATTACCTACGTCTTTTTGCGCCATGATAAAACTTACTTCACTTTTAATAAAAAAACTCCAAAATAATTTTTTTTATCAGTAAAATATTTTAAGACTTTAAAGCCAGATTTATTAACTAATTTAATAAAGTTATGTTTTGAATATTTATGAGAATTTTCAGTATGAATGGTTTCATCTTTAGTAAATTTAATATTCTTTTTATTAATTTTTAACGTGAAATTTTTTTTCGAAATAAGGTGCATTTCAATTCTATTTTTTTTTAAATTGTAGAATGCTTTATGTTCAAAATCTTTAGTTTGAAATTTTGAATTACAAATTTTGTTTACTACATTTAATATATTTTTATTAAATTTTGCTGTAACTCCCGATTTATCGTTGTAAGCATTTTCAAGAGTTTTATTATTTTTGATTAAATCAACCCCGATTACTAAATAAGAATTTTTGCCTATAATTTTTGAAAAATTTTTTAATATTTTTTTTGCATTTTTGGGTAAATAATTTCCTATTGTCGATCCTGGAAAAAAACTGACTATTTTTTTTTTATTTTTTAAAATTTTATTTAATCTATTGGTCTGACTAAAGTCGGCACATATTGCTGTTACCTTTAAATCTGAGAATTTTTTTGCAATTATCGATGCATTTTCAAACAAATATTCCTTACTAATATCTATAGGAATATATTCTTTGGGTTCACTTAATGAATTTATAAATTTATTAATTTTTTTATTTGAGCCACTACCAAATTCTACAATTGTTGAATTGATTGGTAATTTCTTTCTTATCTCTTTTTGTGAACTACCTAGTATTTCTAACTCTTTGTTTGTTGGGTAATATTCTTTAAGGTTTGTAATTTTATTAAATAACTTTGAACCTTTCTCATCATAAAAATATTTAGGTAGTAAATATTTTTGTTTTTTATTTAATAATCCTTGTAAGATTAATTTTTTATCATCTTGAATTTGATTGTTTATGTTTATTAATTTTAAATTAGTCACTAGATGTCATCAGCTAGTCTGACACCACAAAACTGCCAAGTATCACTTGGGTAAAAGAAATTTCTATAAGATGCTCTGACATGATTAATAGACGTAGAATGTGAGCCACCTTTTAAGACAAACTGATTACACATGAACTTATTATTATATTCTCCTAGATTTCCTTCATAAGGTTTATATTTTTTGTAAGGTGTGTAATTACTACTTGTCCAAGCCCATAAATTTCCATAAACATCGTCTGCTTTTTCTTCCACTTCATGGAAAATTTTATTTTCTAAAAAATTACCTTTTTTCTCAGATTGTTTTAAAAAATACTCTAGTTCAAATTCAGTTGGTAATCTTTTGTTTTTATATCTTGCAAATGCATCTGCTTCATAGAAACTTATATGAGAAACTGGCTTTTCATTATCAATTTTTTTTACACCGTTTAATGTAAAATAATTATTATTATCTATCCAATACATTGGTTTTTGTAATTTGTTATTATTTACAAAATCCCATCCATCAGATAACCAATACTCATGGTTTTTATATCCTCCATCATTAATAAATTCTTTCCACTCTCCATTAGTAACAAATGAATATATTTTAAAAGGATCTAATTGTGTTTCTGATACTGGTAATTCGTTATCGTAACAAAAAATATCCTCGTTATTTCCATATTTAAATTTTTTACTAGTTTCTAATGTCAATTCATTTTCTTCTTTAGCAGTTGGTTTATCATCGTTAGAATTATAAGTCGGCATCAATGGATTGTTGTAAAAAATATTTTTAATATCCATTAACATTAATTCTTGATGCTGTTGTTCGTGATTTGAACCTAGTTCAACTAAAAATGATGTCCTGTTATTTTTTGTCCTTTTTAAAAAATCAATAATATTTTCAGTTACATAGTGTCTATATTTTACAACATCTTTTAAGATGGGTCTATTTAGTGAACCTCTCTTATTTCGAGGATTGTACTCACCCACAGAATTATAATATGAATTAAATATGTAATTGTAATCTTTGTTAAAAGGTTTGTAACTATCATCTAATTCTGACAAGATGAATTTTTCGAAGAACCATGTGGTGTGACCAAGATGCCACTTAAGTGGGCTAACATTTTTGCTGGGCTGTATGACCATATCCTCAGCCTCTAAGTTCTCGCACAGAGATAGCGTTTGCTGTCTTGTTTTGGAGAATAATTCTGTAATTTGAGATAATTTATTTTCCATGACTAAATTTAATTAAATTTTCGGATCATGACAATGGGTTACAATGTGTTCAGCTGTTTAATATTTTTATAGACACGGAATATAAAATAATTAAGAATTTAGTTATGAATTTTTCTTTAGAAATAGGTCCTAAAACTGATTTAAGTACGTTGCCTAAGGTAAAAGATGTTTATGTTACAATGCTACCTGGAGGTGATTATAAAGAGACTGCTCAACAATCTGGAGAGTTAGTTAAAGAGGGATTTAATCCAGTTCCTCACTTCCCAGCAAGGTCAATAAATGATGAAAATCAGCTAAAAGATTATGTTTCTAGATGTAAAGATTTGGGTGTTAAGCAGGTCTTGGTGATAGGTGGAAGTCGTGACCCGATCGGAAAATTTGATAGCTCATATCAAATGTTAGAGACAGGGTTTTTTGATGGCATCAAGATTGGAATTGCTGGACATCCCGAGGGGAGTCCTGATATATCCGACTCTGATTTAGAAAAAGCTATGATAGATAAAAAGCCTTATGCTGATTATATAGTTACACAATGGCTAATGGATACTCAGCCTATTATAGATTTTATCTCAAAACAAACAATACCAGTTCATGTTGGAATAACTGGGCCAATGAAAATATCTAGCTTAATTAAATTTGCTAATATTGTAGGGGCAAAAAATTCCATTAACTTTCTTAAATCTAATTTTAGTAAGGCGTTAGATTTATTGAAACCTAAAGACCCTAATGATTTAATTGGGAAAGTTAAATCGCATACTGATTATTTCCACATTTATACATTCGGCGGCTTGAAGGAAACTAACAAGTGGTTGAAGGAGAATAACTATGTCTAATGAATTTGACTATAGTAAACTAAGACATACAACATCAGTAGATCAGTCTGATAGAAAAGTACCATACAATTTAAGGCAAAGCGGACCTACTAAAGTTGAGATGCTAATATCAACAAGAGTAAGGAAATCTCCATACTGGCATTTATCTATGAAAGCAGGATGTTGGAGAGCAACTGTTTATAACAGAATTTATCATCCAAGAGGTTATGTTAAACCTGAAGATGGTGGTGCAATGGTTGAGTACGAAGCAATTAAAAACCATGTAACAATGTGGAATGTTGCAGTTGAAAGACAAATACAAGTTAAAGGACCAGATGCAGAAAAATTTGTTGATTATGTAATTACAAGAGATGCAACAAAAATTTCTCCAATGAGAGGAAGATATGTAATTTTGTGTAATTCTTATGGAGGAGTATTAAATGATCCTATTCTTTTAAGAATTTCTAAAGATGAATTTTGGTTTAGTTTATCAGATAGTGATATAGGATTATATCTGCAAGGAGTAAATGCAGATGAAAGGTTTAATGTTCAAATTAATGAAATAGATGCTTGTCCTGTACAAATTCAAGGTCCTAAAGCAAAAGCTTTGATGAAAGATCTTTGTGGAAGTGAAGTTGATATTGATAACATGCCTTTTTATGGATTGGCTTCTGCAAAAGTTGGTGGAAGAAGTTGTATAATTTCTCAAACAGGTTTTTCAGGCGAGTCTGGATTTGAAATATATTTAAGAGAAGCAACTTTATATGCCGAAGATATGTGGAATGCTGTTCTTGAAGCAGGTAAAAAACATAACTTAATGGTAATTGCTCCTGCACACCATAGAAGGATACAAGCTGGAATTCTTTCATGGGGACAAGATATGGATCATGAGCATAATCCATTTCAATGTAATCTTGGATATCAAGTTTCTTTATCTGGTAAAGGTGAATGGAACAAAAAAGCAGATTACATTGGTAAAAAAGCTCTCGAGAAAATGAAAGCTGATTTAAAAGCAGGTCATAAACCTTACAAACTTCAATTAGTTGGACTTGAATTAGGAGGAAAACCTATTGAAGAATATGCTCCAGATTTTTGGTTAATTTCAGAAAACGGCAGTGAGCCTGTAGGATTTATAACTTCTCCTTGGTATCACCCAGAAAAAGGGAAAAATATTGCCATGGGATACGTTCCATTTGATGGAACGCTAAATGCAAATGGTTTTCCAAAGGGTAAGGTTGGATCGAAATTTAAAGTCCACCTACCAGAAAAATATTCTGATAAACCTGGAGAACCGGTCGATGCAGTTGTAGTTGATGTTCCATTTACAGAATCTTACAACGCAAATACAAGAGAAGTAGTCAGTAAGTGATAAAAATTTTTTTAGGGGGAATTTAATTCCCCCTAAATATGACGAAAACCTTTTTCATAGTTGTTTGCATTATAATCGCTATTGCTCTAATAATATTCCCATTAATCGTTTCGTATAAGGCGCAAAAAAAAAATAAAGATAATTAATGTTTGCTCAGTTTTTAGATATTGTTTTTAAATCGTTAAAGCTTGATAAAACTCTTTATAGAACTCCAAGATATTATGGAGAAGCTGGAATTTATTTTGCAATTCTAATTATGATTTTAGATGGGGTTGCGGGTGCTATTGCAGCTAATACCATTGTAAAAACATCAGTTGGTATATCTGGTTTAACAGCATTATTAACATGGCTGGTGTGGGCAATTTTTATATTTGTAATTGGCGTTAAAATTTTTCCTGATAAAGATAGAAAAATTCCATTTAAAAGAGTTCTTATAGCTGTTGGGTACGCTCACGCTCCAGGCCTGATAAGATTTTTTGCAGTTACACCAGAACTGGTTCTTTTAATTATTTTTCTTACTCAATTTTGGATTTTTGCTTCATTAATCATTGCAACACGACATATTTTAAATTTAAAATCAAATTTAAAAGCATTTGGAATTGTATTTTTGTCTTTTTTAATTATTTCTTTTTTGACAATTTCATTTGTAATGACAAAAATTAATTCATTACCTATAAGTACAAATATTTAAAGCGGAAATAAAGTTTTTGATGTTCTGCAGGAGTTACAAAGTTTATATCCTGTTAGTATTAAATTTTGGGTTACTGTTTCATCTTTTTTTTTACATTCATCACAAATATCATTTAATTCATTATTATCTGATTTGTCTAATTTATATTCAAAGTTATCAGTCATTATCTGTTAATCCTGCTCCTGCAGTTTTTTGTTTTAACTCATCTGTTTCTTCCACAAATGTGTTTTCTGATAATTTTGTTAATTCTTTCCAATCTTCTTCAGAAAAATTATTCTTATTTTCTAAGAATTGAATTTTAATTACATCAGCTTTTTCTACAATCTCACTACTTAAGTAATTTGAATAAATTGATTGATTGAAATTTAATAAAAATTCTTTTTGATCTATCTTTAAAAAAATTCTCTTTCCTGTTATTTCTGAAGATCTGCTGACAAACGGCAAAAATATCAATGGGTAAGCCATTTTTTCAATTTCTATATCATTTAGATCTTGGATAGAGATAGATTGATCAAAAAAACTTAATCCAAGTTTAATCGGACAGTAAAAGTTTTGAGGTCTGTTGCTTTTGTTAAAAGATTGGCAATTTTCAAACTTCTCATTATTAAAAATCTTAAAATATTGATTTATATGTTTTATTCCTGGTAAACCAAATAACTCAAGTTGTTTAATGTTCTTTCCTATTTCTTCGGCAACACCCCAAGAGAAACCTTTTGCTTTAGTTGAACGTTTAACAATTGTATCGATTTCACTATAACTTCTCATTAATTACTTTAGTTATATATCCAATATTGATTAAATGAATTAAGTTCATTTGGTAATGGTGCTCCTTGAAACATACAAATCCTTAACCATTTATCAGATCTTGGATCAAACTTTACTGCACCAAAAAAAGATAGTTTAAGTCTTAACATATCAATAGGAACTAATTTTGAGCCGATGGTGTTATCTTGAATTTCAGAATATGGATATTTCTCTGTTATAAACACTCTTCTTACAATATGTCTTAAATCATTGTTCCGTACTAGAAATTTACCAATTTTTAAGCTGTTTTTTAATGTAAAAATAGTTTCATAAAGTTTTTTTATATCTCTAGCAATAGCTGTAGGCTGCTCAAGTTCTGAACCATTATCTTCAAACCGATCTCCAATTCTAGGCTCTTCTTTATTTTTTGAAATGAACCAAAATTTTTTATTATTTTCATTTTTTGAAAAATCAATTTTTAGAATATCTGAATAATTTTTCTCAATTATTTCTCTTAGATCATTTATAGTTCTATCTATAGGTATATTAAAACTAATATCCTCGTCTGAACTCATTTGAGAAATTAAAGGATCAATTATTTCATTATATGGCTCCATCATTATAGAAACCAAATACTCAATTCCTTCTTCAGATAAATTTTCCTCTGCCCAGTTATATAATTTATCAAATATATAAAAATTTGATTTATCAATATTATCTTTCAAATAATTAATTAAATTTTGTAAATCATTAATTAAATTGTTTATTTTTTTCTTTTGGTATTCGCTGTCAGTATTCCATGAAGTTACATTTTTTAAAGATTTTGTTAAACAGTTGTAAAAAATTTTAAACTCTTCATCTGATACTTTTTCTATTTCTCTTATTTTTTTTAAAGCTGTCTCTTTAGCTAGAATCCAATTATTTAACAATGAAGGGTGGTTAACAATAAATGGTGCCATTCCTAATCCAGTTGAATTTCCAATTCCTAAATTTCTACAAATATCCAAGTCTAATTCTACTGCGTCTTTAGGATTTTTATGTTTAGCTATATGATTGACTTGATCGAAAGTGAATTGTCTTACAAGGTAAACTAACATCATTTCCAATCTAAAAGGACCATTTATTTCATCTCTATTTTTAATTCTAAACCTGTCTGCTAATCCAAATTTTCCTGAGCCGTATACTGCAGTTGTTCTGTACAAATATCCAACTTTTGAAAGCTCATTAGTATTTGGCTGGATACCTTTTGATAAACACTCAACCACATAATTAAATGCTCTAACTGATCTATTTGCTCTTGAGAGAGTTAGTTCTTTATAAGAAAGTCTCCCTACTTCTTGTTTAGGGACATTTTGTGAAAGTCTATCAATATCAATTTTTGAAGGAATGCCATCATACAAAGCAAATGCAGCATCCCATTTGGTTGCTATTACTCTATCAGATCTTTCCTCATCTTTAAGCTCATTAGCAAAACAAACTAAAGAATATGTTTTTTTATCTTTTGAAAATGAATAAATAGCTACTCCATACCCCCTATCATTCAAGTCGAACAAATCTCTGTTATATTTCCAATCTTTGAACTCATTTAAAAATGATCTTAGAAAAGATAATTTAGATTGATGAAACGATCCAAGCCTAGAAAGTTTCATTACAATTTTAGGATCTCTTAGTGGAACTTGCATTAATTAATTCCTTTATAAAAATTAAACCAGTTATTGCCAAGTATCTTATTTATCTCTTCTTCCTGAAAACCTCTATTTTTTAGTTCTGTATTTAAGTTATTAAATCCTCTTGCGTCCAAAAACCAATCTGGTTGTTTTGGAAAACCAGGTTTATCTTTACTGCCTTCACCAAAATTTTTTGATTTTGACCAAGTTCCATTTCTCATCCACTCAACTACATTGTCTGGTTGGTTCAAACATAAGTCTGATCCTATACCAACATTATTAATACCCATAATTTCAACTGTTCTTGCAACCATTTCACAAAAACTTTCTATTTTACAATTCGTTCCATCTTTTAAATGGTGGGCATACAATGACAATCCTAACATTCCTCCACTATCAGATAAAACTTTTAATAATTCTGTAGATTTATTTCTTTTTGCTTCAAACCAAAAAGTTGGATTTGCATGAGTGATCGCAATTGGTTTTTGACTAATTTCAATTGCATCAAGTGTACTTTTCTCTGCTGAATGAGACATGTCAACAACGATACCTACTTTATTCATTTCTTTAATAGCCTCTTTTCCAAAATTAGTAACTCCGCTATCGTTTTTTTCATAACATCCAGTGGCTAATAATGATTGGTTGTTATAAGTTAATTGCATAAATCGACAACCTTGTGAGTGTACTTTTTCTATAAGACCTATGTCATCTTCAATTGGTGAACAATTTTGAAATCCAAAAAAAATTGCAGTTTTGTTTTCTTCTTTTGCTTTTGTAATATCGTTGTAGTTATTTCCTAGAAATATAAGATCTTTATTTTCTTCGAAATGTTTATTCCACTCTTGTATTCTTTGTTGTAATTCATCATAGTCTTCATGATAAACTAACGTTACGTGAACTGCATTTAATCCAGCTTTATTATTTATTTCAAAGATTTCTCTAGACCATTTACAATATTGAAGATTATCAATTCGATAATTCATATTTGGTATACACTATTATTATTATTATGATTGTCACTAATTTAAACTGTCATTAGCTAAAAATTGCAATTTAAGGGAAATATCTGTAAATTGATATTATTTTCATGAGATACAAAAAAAAATCACATAAAGTATCAATTGTAATGGGCAGTCAGTCTGATTACAAAACAATGAAAAATTGTGAAAAAGTTCTTAAGATTTTAAAAGTTAATTATGAGACAAATATCGTCTCTGCACACAGAACGCCTGATAGACTTTATACCTATGCAAAGAAAGCAGAAAATAATAATATTTCTATTATTATTGCTGGGGCCGGAGGATCAGCACATTTACCTGGTATGATTGCTGCTATAACTAGAATTCCAGTCATAGGTGTTCCCATTGAAAGTAAAAAGTTAAAAGGTTTAGATAGCCTACTATCAATTGCTCAAATGCCAAAAGGAATTCCTGTTGGTACAGTTGCTATTGGAGAAGATGGTGCAATCAATGCTGGTTTATATGCTGCTTCAATTATAGCTACGTATGATAACAATGTAAAAAAAACACTTTTAAATTGGCGAAAAAAACAAACATCAAAAGTAAAAAAAAAACCAAAGTAATTAATGTCTAAACCTGATCTAGGAATAATAGGTGGAGGACAATTAGGAAGTCTATTAGCATCTGCAGCAAAAAAACTTAATATTAAAACGGTTATTTTATCAGATGATAAAGATGCACCCGCAATCAATTTTGCAGATGAATTTATTTATGGAGACTACCAAGACATAAATATTATCAATAACTTTTTAGAAAAAGTGGATCTTGTTACTTATGAGTTTGAAAATATCCCATATGATATATTAAAAAAAATTAATGAAACCAAATCTGTATTACCAAGCCCCGAAATAAATAAATTAATTCAAAATAGAATGACTGAAAAAGAGTTTTTAAATAAAAATAATATAACTACAACACAGTTTGTAAGCATAAAAGATTTAGATGATATAAAGATAAACGATAGATTAATGCCTGGTTTATTGAAAACTTGTACACTTGGTTATGATGGAAAGGGCCAATATAAAATAATTAATGCAAATGATTTAAATGAAGATTTTGATTTTTCAAAAGGCTACATCTTAGAAAAGATAGTAAATTTAAAAAAAGAAATTTCAGTAGTGGTTACAAGATTTGGTCATCAAAAATATGAAATTTATGATCCAATTGAAAATTATCATGAAGACCAGATTTTAAAACACTCCAAAATTCCCGCTGATATAAGTGATGAAATTAAAAATAAAGCATTGGACTGGGCAAAAACAGTAGCTGAAGAGCTTGATTATATTGGTACTATGTGCGTTGAATTCTTTATAGATAAAAATAATAATTTATATGCTAATGAAGTTGCACCAAGAGTACATAATTCTGGACACCTAACTATAAATTCACACAACATTAGCCAATTTGAAAATCATATAAGAGCTGTATGTGGACTTGAAAAATTAGAAACAAAAAAAATTTATAATGCAAAAATGCTTAATTTGATTGGTGAAGATATATTAGAATATAAAAATAAAAAATTTAAAGAAAATGAATTTTTTTATGATTATTTAAAAAAAGAAGTTAAAGCTAAAAGGAAAATGGGACATTTAACAACTATAGAAAAATAGTTTTAAGAAATTGTTTGGATCAAAGAAATATTATTGTTTGTGGGTTTGTTAACTTCCTTTGAAACTTCATGAAAGTTTAATTTTGTTTTTTTACACTCTTTCAGAAAACTCGATCCTGTTAATTCAAGATTTAAATATCTATTAACATCATTTTCATTGATTATAACAGGCTGTCTATGATGTATTTCTTTAATATTTTCATCTGCATCCTCGGTTATTAAACAAAATTGATCGTTGTCATAAATAGCCGCTAAATACATAAGCTTTTTATCCTCTCTTAAAAAATAATAAGGTGTTTTATTTTCTTTTTCTCTTTTCCACTCATAAAAACCATCTGCTACAGCTACACATCTATGTAGTCGAATTAATTTTTTGAAAGACACTTTTTCATCTATAGTTTCTAGTCTTGCATTTATTAAAGGTTTAAAATCTTTTTGCTTAGCCCAGCTAGGTACTACTCCCCACTTTAAATTTTCTAGAGTATTTCCATTATTATATTTTTTAATTACAGGTAATTTTTGAAATGGATGTGCATTATAATTTTCATTATCTTCAACTTGTATAGCTGACTTAACAAGTTTTTTTGTTTTTGTAACGGGGCTAGTTATTACGTATCTTCCACACATATTTAATTTTCTTGGTTTAATCTAAATTTAGATTATATGTTTTTCGAAACTATGAAATCAATAGAAAATAATTTTGATGATCCGCAAGTAAATGAGTTGCTAACTAAGCATTTTATTGAATTGAGATCAGTTTCTCCTGAGGGGAGTTCGCATGTATTAGATATACCTGGATTAAAGGATCCAAGTATAAAATTCTGGAGTTTGTGGGAAAATAATGAATTAATTGGTTGTGGAGCTTTAAAATTATTTGATGAAACGCATGGAGAATTTAAATCTATAAGAGTTTCAGATAAATTTAGAAATAAAAAATATGGTGGAAAAATAATTTCACATCTTATTGAAAAATCTAAACAAATAGGAATTACTAAACTAAGTGTCGAAACTGGTGCGGGTGATTTTTTTGCGCCCGCTAGAAAACTTTTTAAAAGTTTTGGTTTTAAAGAGTGTGGGCCTTTTGCGCACTATAAAGATGATCCTAATTCGTGCTATTATTCAGTAGACATTTGAGGAGTTTAGTTTGGAAGCTGATAAATCAAGACCATTTGTATTATATGTTGCTGAAATCATTTATCGAAAGATATATGAAATCAAGATTAAAAATCCAAATTTAACTAATATTCAAGCTTTTGAAATATTTATTGCATCAGATGATTATAATGAAATTAGTTCAGGAAATTTTCATGATAAATGGTTTAAAGAACTTGAGAGCAATGACTACGTGGATAAATCTACAAAAAAAAAGATTAATCAAGAAACTATAAGACTTTTACAAATACAAAAAGATACTATGATTAAACAATTAATGAAAATCCCAAAATTATATTATGCAAAAAGTCACTTTCCTTTGGAATTATCTCAAAGAGCATTTGATCATTTATGGAGAGTTTGTGAAAGTTATGAACTTTGGTGTAAAGAAACTAAACAAAATGGATTAATATTATTAAATTTAACAGAATAATTTATGAGTAATAAAATTTTGAGATTTATAGATAGTACTTTAATAGATTTAGGAAGACAGTTTAAGTGGACCTATCTACCACCATTGATGATTTATCTTGCTGCTGGTATTTCAGGACTAACAGGTATTGTTGGAACTTTTTTTGTTAAAGACTATCTAAACTTATCTGCTGCTTTTCTTGCTGGACTGGGTTTTTGGGCTGGAATTCCATGGGCATTGAAGATGCCTTTAGGTCATCTTGTTGATCTAATCTGGAATAAAAAAAATTACATGGTTTTTGTTGGAGCATCTTTAATCTCATTAAGTTTAATTATAATGTACGGTTTAATAATTCATACTGAATGGATGTCCTCAATTCTTTCAGTAGAAACATGGTTTGTGATCAGTGTTTTGCTTGCTCCGATTGGTTATGTTGTGCAAGATGTTGTAGCCGATGCTATGACTGTAGAAGCAGTTCCTTTAGTTGATGATAGTGGAAATAAATTTTCAAGAGATGAAATCAAACTTATGCATACAACAATGCAAACTCTTGGAAGATTTGCAATAATTGGTGGAACTGTTTTAGTTGCTTTAGCTAACGTTATCCTCTTTAAAGGAGTAGACGATCTTGAACAAGCAGATAAGATAAGTTTATACGGTTCAATTTATATATATGCTTTAATTATACCAATTGTATCCGTTCTTGGAATATTTCTCGCTTCATATTTAAAAAATCAAAAGAAAAGAAAACTTATTGAACAAGGTCTTGAGGGTGACCAAGATTATGCTCCTTCAGAGAAAACTGAAGTAAACTGGTGGATATTAGGTGGAAGTTTAGTTTTTGTTATTTTCACTTTAGGTATTGGATCATTCAAAGTGCCATTTGCTCAAGAAATTGTTTTTGTAGGTTCAATGGCAATTATTCTATTTTTAATGAATAAATTAGTTAAAGAACTTCCTCAGGATTTAAGACTTACTGTTGTAGGGACAGCAATAATAATTTTTATTTTTAGAGCAATGCCAGGACCTGGTCCAGGTTTATCTTGGTTTGAAATTGATGTACTTGAATTCAATGAACAATTTTTTTCAGTGTTATCACTTATTGCTTCAGTTTTAACCCTTGTAGGGATTATCTTATTAAGACCATTTATGGCAAACAACTCAATAGCTAAAATAATAGTGATTTTATCCATTGCAGGTGCAATTTTATTTTTACCAAGTGTTGGTATGTATTATGGATTTCACAATTGGACATCATCAATTACTAATGGAGTTGTTGATGCCAAGTTTATTGCAATATTAAATACTGCACTTGAGTCACCTTTGGGACAAGTCTCAATGATACCTTTGCTTGCATGGATTGCTAAAAATGCTCCGTCGCACTTAAAAGCAACTTTCTTTGCAGTATTCGCATCTTTTACAAATCTTGCTTTATCAGCAAGTGCTTTAGGGACTAAATATTTAAATGAAATTTATGTTATTACTAGAGAAGTAAAAGATAAGGTAACAAACGCTATTCTTACCACTGCCGATTATTCAGATCTAGGTATTTTGTTGATAACAGTAACACTAATAACTTTAATAATTCCAATTGTGTTTGTGGTTATAATTCAAAAGACTAAATTTAAAACTTCAGAATAATTTTTATTCAGCTTTATAGCCAAATTCTAAACAAGCATCAGTTATTGAATGATAAAGAGATTCTCCAAAACTTCTTAAAGCAAATATTCTTACTTTTCTTGGATTTGAACTAATAAAATCAATAGTTATTGTGATTGCATGAAAAGCAGAATTAGAACATTTTCCTTCATCAAGACCATCTAAATTTAACGGACAACCCTTTTTCAATACTTCATCTACCAAAGAACCTTCTAATTCAAGTATTGTTCTTGAATGAGATAGATCAGTTAATGCAAAATCATCATGACTTAGGTTTTCTAAAATAGATTTTTCTATTTCTTTATTCGTTGAAACGACCAACCAATTATCAGGTCCCATCCATAAAATTCTTGTATTAGTATTTGAAGATACCAAGAGTGTCTCAGGTAAATTTAAATTATCTATTTTTATTTTATCAATACTAATTGAAGATTTTTTATATTTAACAATTTGATAAATCAAAACATCCTTGATTTCTCTAATATTTATTAGCTCATCTTTACTATCGTAATTGCCAAACAATCCATGTTTATGAATATTTTCTAGTGCAGAAACATTTTTCATGATCTAACTCTTTTTCCTTCAGGGTCAACATAATGTGAAGATATAACTTCTACTTCAATTGATTTATTTTTTAATGGTGATACCGCAAAAAACTTTTTACCTATCATATTTTTTCCATCTTTCATTATTGCCAGAGAAAATGGATTATTATTTTCTACACTCCAACAAGAAGAAGAAACGTGACCAAGTTTAGGGTTTGGTAATTTTGCATTCTGATCTTGGACGATATGAGATCCTTCAGGAATACTAGACTTTCTATCAATTGGAATAAGTCCAACAATTTTTTGTCTGCTCTCAACATTAAATGCTTCTCTCCCTAAAGAATTTTTGCCAATAAAATCTTTTTTCTTTGAAACTAATCCATTTAATGAAACATCTGATGGGATTGTTCGACCATCTAATTCTGGCCCTGCAACGTGTCCCATTTCTATTCTTAATGTTGACAAAGCTTCAGTTCCATAAGGCTGATTTCCAAAATCTTTTCCTACTTCCATCATTTTCTCCCACATGAACATGCCATGATCTGATTTGACATTAATCTCATATGCAAGCTCACCAGAAAATGAAATTCTAAAAATTCTTGATGGAACACCAAAAAATTCTGCTTCTTTATAGCCCATAAAAGGCAAAGCTTCATTTGATACGTCTAAGTCCGGATATAATTTTGATAACATGTCTCTAGATTTAGGTCCAGCAATTGCAGCCCCTGCCCATTGCTCAGTTGTAGAGACAACATTTACATTTAATTCTGGCCAAACAATTTGAAGATAATATTCTAAGTGAGATAAAACATTTGCAGCTTGTGCAGTTGTTGTTGTCATATGATAATGATTTTCTGAAATTCTTGTTGTTGTTCCATCGTCCATGACAATTCCATCTTCTCTAAGCATCAATCCATATCTTGCTTTTCCAACAGGTAATTTCATCCAAGCATTTGTATAAACTCTATTTAAAAATTCTGCTGCGTCTGGACCTTTAATATCAATTTTTCCTAATGTAGTTACATCGCATATACCAACATTCTCTCTAACATTTTTTGCCTCTCTCTTTGAAGCTTCAAATAAAGTTTCACTTCCTAGTTTATAATATCGAGGTCTTTTCCAAGCACCTGCATCAACAAATACAGCATTATTTTTCTCATGCCATTCATGCATTGGGGTTTTTCTAGTCGGCATATATTCCATACCTACTTCACGACCAACTATTGTCCCGATTGTAATTGGTGTGAAAGGTGGTCTAAATGTTGTGTGTCCCACTTCAGGAACTATTTTATTTTCTATATTAGATACCAACTGAAGACCATTTAAATTACTTGTACGGCCTTGATCTGTTGCCATTCCAAGGGTTGTGTATCTTTTGACGTGCTCTATTGATCTGTAACCTTCTCTTAGTGCGATTTCTATATCAGAAACAGATACATCATTTTGAAAATCAACAAATCTTTTTGGATTTTCATTTTTAGGTAATGGCATACACCAAAATTTATCATGAGCTCCGTATTTCTTTTCATTTACATTTGGAATTGCAATTTCTGCTTTAGTATCTGTAATT
The DNA here is from genome assembly GCA_902576785.1 of uncultured Pelagibacteraceae bacterium. GTDB lineage: Bacteria > Pseudomonadota > Alphaproteobacteria > Pelagibacterales > Pelagibacteraceae > Pelagibacter. Next base: position 116,964 of record CACGWC010000002.1, read on the forward strand.
TTAGCAGAAAGATTTGAACCATTTTCAAAACCATTTTTTAAACTTTCTTCTAAAGTAAAGGATCCATTTGCTGCGCCAACTGAGGTCTCATGTTGTTTTTTCTTATCTGGAATAAATGCATCAATTTTTTCTTCGTACTTAAGTTTATTTCCTGATTGTGATGCTAAATGTACAGATGGTGTCCAAAATCCAGACACACAAATACAATCACAATCTACAGTTTCTATTTTTTCAAAAGAATTTTTATCTTTATTCAGTTTGCCAATTTTTGCAGATTTAACTTTCTTGTACCCATTAGCAACAATAACACCGTGAGAAAATCTTATATCAATTCCTCTTGATTTAGCTTCATCGATTAATTCTGATGAATGTTCTTCTCTAGTATCTAATATAATTGGTTCAACATTATTTTTTTTGAACTCTAAAGCTGTTTCATATGCACTATCGTTATTTGTGAATATTAAAGGTTTCTTTCCAACCAATACTCCATAGACTTTCATATATTCTTTTGCAGCAGCTGATAAAAAAATTCCTGGAGTATCATTGTTTCCAAATACAATTGGTCTTTCAATTGAACCAGTTGATAAAATTGTTTCTTTGGCTCTAATATACCAAAGTCTTTGTCTTGGAGTGAATTTTGATTTTTTCTCTAAATGATCACTAACTCTCTCAAACATTACCAGCATGTTATGATCATAATAACCAAAAACTTGAGATCTATTTTTTACAGTTACATTAGGCATGGATTTTAATTCACTAATTATTTTTTCTGCCCAATCTTTTCCTGATAAATTATCGATGCTTACATCGTCGGTTAAAAGTGTTCCTCCAAATCTTGGTTTATCCTCAGCTAAAATTACTTTTGCTCCATTTTTTGCAGCAGCATAAGCGCTTGCTAATCCAGATGGCCCAGATCCAGTAACTAATAGATCACAATACTCAAATTTATGTTCGTATCTTTCTTTATCTTTTTCTATTGAAGCAACCCCTAAACCTGCAGCTTTTCTTATGAAAGGTTCGTAAATTTTATACCAGAAACTTTTAGGCCACATAAATGTTTTGTAATAAAACCCAGCAGGGAAAAACATTTTTAAAAAATTATTAATTGCACCAATATCAAAATTAACTGATGGCCAACAATTCTGGCTAGTAGCTGATAAACCTTCAACGAGTTCCATTTCTGTTGCGTTAACATTTGGCTCTGAATGACCATTGAATTCTACTTGAAGCTTTGCGTTTGGCTCCTCCACTCCTGCACCAAAAAAACCTCTCGGTCTATGATATTTAAAACTTCTACCAACTAGGTGTATTCCATTTGCTATTAAAGCAGATGCAATTGTATCACCTTCATATCCAAATAATTTTTTACCATTAAAAGTAAAAGATATTTTTTTGTTTCGATTAATTAATCCCTCTTTATTTAATCTAAATGGTTGGCTCATCTTATTTCTTCTGTGACTTTTGCTGTTTGGAAAATTTCATGTGTAGCGGTGTCTCTTTGCACCTTAATCCATTGTCTACATCCAGCTATATGTTGCCATAACTCTATATGTTTCCCTCTTGGACTTTTTCTCATATAAACAAAATTATCCCAATCCTCGCTTGATACTTCTTCATTTATATTAGGTCTTTTTACAGTTGCATCACCTCCATATGAAAATTCTTTTTGTGCTCTTAAACCGCAATAAGGACATTTGATATATAACATTTTTTAACCAATCCAGGTTTTAGTTCCTAAACCTTTTTCATCTAAAAGATGACCTGTAGAAAATCTATTTAATCTTAATTCTGAATTTAATTCATGAACTTGGTCTTGCGCAATTGTATGAGCAAAAGTCCAACCTGAAACAGGAGTTGATTTAAAACCTCCATAACACCATCCGCAGTTTAAATATAAACCTTCAATATGAGTTTTATCAATTATTGGGGAACCATCCATAGACATATCCATGATCCCTCCCCATGTCCTTAACATTTTTAATCTACTTAAAAATGGAAACAAAGCTAAGCCACCTGTCAATACATGTTGTATAGTTGGTAAGTTACCTCTTTGAGCATAACTATTATATCCATCAAGATCACCACCCATTACCATCTCACCTTTATCTGATTGACTTATATAAAAGTGGCCTGCACCAAAAGTTACTACTCCGTCTAATAATGGTTTTACAGGTTCTGAAACACATGCTTGCAGTACATGTGTTTCTATTGGCAGAGTCATATTTAATTTTTCAGCTAATATATTTGTGCTACCTGCAACACATAATCCAACTTTTTTTGCTTTAATATCTCCTCTTGAAGTTCTAATTCCTTTTATCTTTCCATTAACAACATCAAAACCAGTGACCTCACAATGCTGTATTATATCTACTCCCATATCATCTGCTTGACGTGCATAACCCCAAGCAACAGCATCATGTCTTGCGGTACCAGCGCTTGGTTGCATTAAGCCTCCAAAAATTGGGAAACGTACTTCATCGCTAAAGTCAGCCATTGGAATTAATTTTTTAACTTCGTCTCTATCCAATAATTTTGCATCTATTCCATTTAATCTCATAGAGTTTCCTCTACGAGCATATGCGTTCATTTGAGCATCTGAGTGGGCTAAGTTTATTATTCCTCTTGGAGAAAACATCACATTAAAGTTCAGTTCTTGACTTAAGTTTCTCCATAAATCCATTCCAAATTCATTAAATCTTGCATTAGCATCGTACATAAAATTTGATCTTATGATCGTTGTATTTCGACCAACATTTCCACCACCAATCCAGCCTTTCTCAATGATAGCTACATTTCTAATATTATGTTCTTTTGCTAAATAATATGCAGTAGCAAGACCATGTCCTCCGCCTCCAATGATGACTACATCATATTCACTTTTTGGAGTTGGATCTTTCCAAGCAACTTCCCAATTTTGGTGATTGGAGAAAGCGTTTTTGATTAGACTAAATACTGAATATTTCTGCATCCGTAAGTTTTATAAAATTAAATATAAGTTTTTGCTAATTTTTTTTATATATATTTTTTAGATGTTTAAATACGTGACAAAAAAGGATAGTAATTCTGCTCATTAATAAGTAATTAGATTTATGTCAAAATCAGATATCCAAATTGCACGAGAAGCAAAAATGAAACCCATAAATGAGATTTTGGGTAAAATTAATGTTCCAGACGAACCAAGTGCTTTTAGCCCTATGGGACGTCATATTGCTAAAATAAATTTAGAATATTTGGATAGTTTAAAAGATAAACAAAATGGAAAATTAATTTTAGTTACTGCTATTACACCAACTCCTGCAGGTGAGGGAAAAACCACTACGTCAGTTGGTTTAAATGATGGATTAAATAAAATTGGTAAAAATTCTATAGTGTGTTTACGTGAACCTAGTTTAGGTCCTTCGTTTGGAATGAAAGGTGGAGCAGCAGGTGGAGGATATGCTCAAGTTGTTCCAATGGAACAAATCAATTTACATTTTACTGGAGACTTCCATGCAATTACATCTGCTCACAATTTATTGTCAGCGTTGATTGATAATCATATTTATTGGGGAAATAAATTAAACATAGATGTAAGAAGAGTAGTCTGGAGAAGAGTAATGGATATGAATGATAGATCTTTAAGATCTATCAATATTAATTTAGGTGGAGTAGCTAATGGTTTTCCAAGAGAAGATGGTTTTGATATTACAGTAGCATCTGAGATAATGGCTATCTTTTGTTTAGCAAATGATCTTGAAGATTTGGAAAAGAGAATCGGTAATATTACTGTTGCTTATACTAGAGATAGAAAGCCTATTTTTGCAAAAGACTTAAATGCCCACGGACCAATGACTGTTTTGTTAAAAGAAGCAATCAGGCCTAACGTAACTCAAACGTTAGAAAATAATCCAGCAATTATTCATGGTGGTCCTTTTGCAAACATTGCGCACGGTTGTAACTCTGTAATAGCAACTAAAGCAGGTTTAAAACTAGCTGATTATGTTGTAACTGAAGCTGGATTTGGAGCAGACCTAGGAGCAGAAAAATTTTTAGATATTAAATGTAGAAAATCAAATTTAAAACCTGAGTGTGTAGTTATTGTTGCAACAATCAGAGCATTAAAAATGCACGGCGGTGTAGCTAAAGATGATTTAAAAAATGAAAATGTAGAAGCGTTAAAAAAAGGTTTAGTAAATTTAGAAAGACATATTGAAAACGTAAAAAAATTTGGTTTACCGGTAGCGGTTGCTGTTAATCATTTTGTTGCTGATACAGATAATGAGGTAAAAGAGTTAATAAATGCTTGTGATAATATGGGAGTAAAAGCTACTTTATGCACTCATTGGTCAAATGGTGGCGAAGGGACAAAAGAACTTGCTTCACATGTTGTAGATTTAATTGATCAAAAACAAGCAAATTTTAAATTTTTATATGATGAAAAAACACCTTTGTTAAAGAAAGTTGAAACTGTTGCAAAAGAAATATATCGAGCAAACGAAGTTGTTGCTGACAGTAAAATAAAAGATCAATTAAAATCTTTTGAAGAAGCGGGTTATGGAAATTTACCTATATGCGTAGCAAAAACACAATATAGTTTTTCTACTGATCCAAACGCAAAAGGTGCTCCAACAGGCCATTCATTACCAATTAGAGAAGTAAGATTATCTTCAGGTGCAGAGTTTATTGTTGTTATATGTGGAGCCATCATGACAATGCCTGGACTTCCAAGAGTTCCTGCGGCAGACTCTATCAAGCTAAATGAAAAAGGTGAAATAGAAGGCTTGTTCTAATTTAAATTATTTAGCCAATTTTCTAATTCTCTCATCCTTGCATCTTTATTTGAAATTTTATTTTCATCTTCTATAATTTTTACGTGAGAGTCTATTTCCATTTGGTCAATAAATGCTTTTTTTTCTAAAAGTCGATCTCTCCTAAAATGAATTAAGCTTATCATTTTGGTATAAGTTATTTCTGGGTGATATTGTATTCCCCATACATTCGTTGAACCAACATTAAAATTTATACCCATGACTTTATTTATTGGATTTGATGAAAGTAATGTAGAGCCCTCAGGTAATTTTACAACTTCATCAAAATTAAATGCAGGGGTATTAAATTTTTTATTTTTATTTTTATAAAGCGGATGTTTAAGACCATTTTCATTTATTTCTATGTCGTGAGCTATTCCCCTGTGAGCGCCATTAGGGCATTTCTTTACTTCACCACCAGCAACGGTCACAGCAACTTGCATACCCCAACATATTGCGAATATATTTTTTATATTCTTTTGACATTCCCTCATAAAGTTTATTTGTCTTCTTATTTCTGGAGTATCATTGTAAATATTTAAACTACTACCACCCCATATCATTCCATGATATTTAGTTAAATCTTTAGCTACTTCATTAATATTTTCATCTGATGAAGGATTAACAACATCAATATCTAATTGATCTGTAAAATAACTAATACTGTCTTTTAAACTTTCAGTATGAGTTTTAATTCCACCATCAGTAAAGCTTTGATTTTCTTCTCTAAGGTTACCTTCAACTATCAGAATTCTTTTCATTAAAATAATTTACCTGAAATACTATGTTCATAAAGTGCTTTCATGTCATCCTTACTCATTGTTCTTGGATTGGTAGAAGTTGAAGGATCTTCTAATGCCATAACTGATAACTGCTCTAAATTTATTTTATTTACATCAACAATTTCTGATAATTTATGCGGTATATTTAATTCCTTTCTTAGTTCTAAAATCCACTTTAAAAAACTATCAAAACTTTTATCGAGTTTGAGATAATCACATATAGAAATTATCCTTTTTTCAATCATATCTTTGTTAAAAGTTAATACATAAGGCATAAAGATAGCATTTGATAAACCGTGATGAACATTAAATTGTGCATTAATAGGGTGGCTTAAAGAATGAATAGCACCAAGCCCTTTTTGAAAAGCGGTAGAACCCATACTAGCTGAAGCTAATAATTCTGCTCTAGCATTTAAATCTTTACCGTTCTTAACTGCTTTAATTAATGAGTTTTTAATTAACTTCATTCCCTCAATCGCAATTCCATCAGCCATCGGGTGGAATCCTGGTGCACAAAAAGCTTCTAAATTGTGTGCCAAAGCATCCATACCTGTCGCTGCAGTCAATCTTGGAGAAAGATCTAAAGTTAAATTAGGATCTAAAATTACAATTGAAGGTAAAAATTTCGGGTGGAAAATAATTTTTTTTATACCTGTTTGTTTATTGATTATAGCTGATGCTCTTCCAGTTTCTGATCCTGTCCCTGCTGTAGTGGGTACAGCAATGATAGGTGCAATGTTAGTCTCATCTGCTCTTTTCCAATAATCACCTATATCTTCAAAATCCCATATTGGTCTAGACTGTCCTGACATAAAAGCAATAGCTTTACCTACATCAAGACCGCTGCCACCACCAAATGCAATAACTCCATCACAACCTAATTTTTTAAACTCCCCCACTCCCTCTTCCACATTCTCGCCTACAGGATTACCTGAAAAATTTGAAAAAACTTGAAGATGATTAAAGGTTTTTTTTAAATCTATAATTATATCTTGAACCATTTTTAGATTAATTAAATCCTTATCTGTGACAAATAATGGTTTATCGATTTTTAGATTTTTACATGCTAGACCTAAATCTTGAATTCTGTTCTCTCCAACCCAAATTGTAGTAGGATAATTCCAATTAGTTTTCATATTAAAATAATATTTAATTTTTCTATTTTTCTTAGTACAATATATTTATAATTTTAATTGTAGAGGAAAAATTATCATGACTAAAGTCGCTATTATCGGTGCTGGACCTTGTGGGTTATCAATACTGAGGGCTTTTGAACATGCCGAGAAAAAAGGAGATAAGATCCCTGAAATAGTTTGCTTCGAAAAACAAAGTGATTGGGGAGGTCTTTGGAATTATAGCTGGAGAACAGGATCTGACCAATATGGAGATCCAGTTCATAATAGTATGTATAGATATCTTTGGTCAAACGGACCTAAAGAGTGTCTTGAATTTGCAGATTATTCTTTTGATGAACATTTTGGTAAGCCAATTCCATCTTTCCCACCTAGAGAAGTACTTTATGATTATATCACGAGTAGAGTAAGTAAAGGAAATTTAAGAAATAAAATTAAATTTAATACAAGAGTAGTTAACACAGTTTTTAAATCAGATAAATTTGAAGTTAGCTATCAAGATAAAGAAAATGATAAAATTTTAACTGATCATTTTGATTACGTTGTAGTGTCCACTGGTCATTTTTCAGTTCCTTTTATACCCGAATATAAAGGTATGAGTTCATTTCCTGGAAGAATAATGCACTCACATGATTTTAGAGATGCAGAAGAATTTAGAGGAAAAAATATTATAGTTTTAGGAAGCAGTTATTCCGCTGAGGATATTGCGCTTCAATGCAATAAATATGGAGCAAAAAGTGTAACAATTGGCTACAGGCATAATCCTATGGGTTTTAAATGGCCTGAAGGAATGAAAGAAGTATTCTATTTAGATAGATTAGAGGGAAAAAAAGCAATTTTTAAAGATGGTACTGAGCAGGATGCAGATGTAATAATACTGTGTACTGGTTACCTACATCATTTTCCTTTCTTGGAAGAAAATTTAAAACTTAAAACAAGAAATAGACTCTATCCCCCAAAATTATACAAAGGTATTGTTTGGCAAGATAATCACAAACTTTTGTATCTAGGAATGCAAGACCAGTTTCACACATTTAATATGTTTGATTGCCAAGCTTGGTACGCAAGAGACGTTATAATGGGTAAAATAAATATGCCAAGTGGTGAGGATATTGAAAAAGATATTAACAAATGGGTTGCTTTAGAAGAAAAACTAGAAAATCCTGATCAGATGATTGATTTTCAAACTGAATACACAAAAGAATTACATGAGATGTCAGATTACCCAAAAATAGATTTTGAATTAATCAGAAAACATTTTAAAGAATGGGAGCATCATAAGGTTGAAGATATTTCAACTTATAGAAATAAATCTTTTTCATCTCCAGTGACTGGATCTGTAGCTCCAGTTCATCATACAGCTTGGGCAAAAGCAATGGACGATTCATCTGAAACATTTCTAAATAAAAACTAAAAATTTAAACTAATTTTCTAAAACTAAGTCTAAATATAAAGCTGCGCTCCATGAGAAATTATTTGCGCCCATAACTGATCCATCTTTATAACTGTAATATTCATGGAAACCTTTTTCTTCAATTAATTCTATAGTTTTTTTTTTGATTTCATTCGCATATTCTGGCTCTTTTTTGATAAGTCCTTGATAAATCAACCAATTACAATTTATCCATATTGGACCTCTCCAATATCTTTTTTCTTCAAATGAAGGATGATTTGGTTTTATTGTTGAGAAATAGTAATTGTCATTAATGTTATGATTTTTTAAATTATTAATAATTTTTTTATTTAATTCATCATCTTGTAAATTTGCGTAGAGAGTAAAATAATTTGTTATTGATGGAACAACGATATTCAAGTTAGTTTTTAAATCTTTTGAGACAAAATCATTAATATTATCATCAAATAATTTTAATATTTCATTTTCAGTTTTGGATACAAAATTATTCAAATCATCAAAATTTAAATCAAAATTTTTAGCTAAGCTAAGTAGATCTTTATTTGCTCTCAAAAATAAAGCATTAAATCCAACATCTGCTATATTAAAATCAGAAATCTCATACAATTTATGTGGATCATACTGAACATCCCTAAATTGATCTCTTAAAGTTACATATCTATCATAATCAGTTTTTAAAGGTCTCTCATCAGAGTTTGAAACTTCAAGGTCTCTTCTTTTATAATTGAGGTCTTTATCTACTTTGATATTGCTCATTGGCTGATCCCAAATTGGTGAATTATCATACCCACTCTCCCAAGGATGTAATATTGATACAAGGCCAGTTTTATTAGGATCTCTGAATTTTATGAACCAATCATGATAATTTTTAATTTTTGTTATTATATTTACAATTCTTGAATGTTGTTCAGTACTAAGTTGATTTTTTTCAACAATTTTCCTCAAAATACTGGCTAAAACTGGTGGCTGAGTAATACCAGATGAAGGAATATTTTTTCCACATTTCCAAGTTGTATGATTTGGAAAATAAGATGTATCTTTTTCATGAAAAAGAATGTGGGGTACCATACCATCGTCCCACTGACCATTAAGTAAAGTTTCAATTTCCGTAATTGAAAAGTCTAAATTAAAGTATGAATAACCAAGTGCAATAAAGGCTGAATCCCAATTCCATTGAGCAGGATATAATTTATTATTAGTGGGAAGTGTATAACCATTTTTTCTGTTGCCTAATAATATTTTTTTTGCCTCTTCTATTTTATTTTGCATTATCCTTTGACACTTCCTGCGGTAAGACCGCTTACTAAATACTTTTCAAAATAAACAAAAATTATTAAAATAGGCAAAGTTACTACTACAGACCCTGCCATCAAATATTGTCTAGGTGTTTCAGCTCCAACATTCAAAAACTGAATAGCTCTTGATAATGTGAATGTATTTGGTCGGTCTAAAAACATTAATGAAAATAAAAATTCATTCCAAGCTATCATAAATACATACAAAGCTACTGATGATATTGCAGGTAAACTAAGTGGGAGTATAATTTTAAAAATTATACCAAGCCAATTTTGACCATCTATTATCCCTGCTTCTTCTAATTCTTTTGGTATACTTTTAAAGTAACCTTGCAGCATATAAATTGCTACAGGTAAGGTTGTAGCTGTATAAACTATTAACAAACCCTCAATAGAATTTCTTAAACCAAGTTGACTAAAAATTGTATACAAAGGTATCACTAAAACTATCGCTGGAAACAAATAAATTATCAATATGGATGTTGATAAAAAATTTTTTCCAAAAAAATTAAGTCTTGCAACCGCGTAAGCAGCTGGTATTGCAAATATTAATGTTATTATGACTGTGCCTAAGGAGACTATTGTGCTCGTGAGCATATATCTTCCAAAATTATAATCTTTGAACACTATAAAATAAGATTTGAACAACTCTGGCAATCCTTGTGCAAAGTTAATACTAAAGTCTAATGGGTTCAATAATAACAATGCTTGGGTTTTAAAGCTTGTAACTAACATCATATAAAAAGGGAAAAGAATTACAAAAGAGAACAGAGTAATTCCAAATAATGTTAAAAAATTAAAGAATAATTTTTGAGAAGAATGATTTTTTGACAAAAATTTTTTGTCATAATCTTTTATACTATTGAAAAAAAATAATGAAATTAAGAATATGCCAAAACTATACCAAATAGGTAAATTTATTGAGATGAAATAATCAAAGATAGAAAATAAAAGTGCTAGTAAAATTATTTTGATATTTAAATTAAATTTTTTTCCAATTAAAAGATTTATTACACATAGAACTATTCCAAAGGTAAATAATTTATTAAAATTAAAATTTGTTAATTCAATTCCTTGTAATGTGACTAATATTTTCCAAATAGAAATTAATGAAAACAAAAATAATGATGAGATAAAGCAATAAGTTAATATATTTTTAATTTTCATCAGCTCTTTTTCCTAGAAGTTTAAAATAGATAAACATAAAAATTAAAAGAAACACTACAATCACAATAGAGACTGCAGAACCCATACCAATATCCCCGATTGAAAAACCTTGTTGATATACATTTATTGGCAATGTTCTTGTACCTGATGCCCCGCCAGTGAGTAAGAAGATGTCTTCAAATTTATTAAAATTCCAAATAAATCTAATCATAAATAGAATTGAAATCACTGCTAATATCTGGGGCAAAGTAATATTAAGAAATTTTTGGATAGGATTTGCACCATCAACATCAGCTGCTTCATACAACTCTTTTGGAACTGCTTGAAGACGAGCAAGAATAAATAAAAATGCTAGAGGAAAATATCTCCAAATTTCAAAAATAATTACTGTTGTTAATGCTAGCCTCAACTTAAAATCAAAACCAAGTATGTTTAAATTTACATATTTTTGTCCTAGTAAATTTATTGGCCCATCAATAATTTGATAGTTAATTAATAAATTATTTAAAGTTCCACTTGTTGGATCAAGTAATAGTTCCCAGGTATAAGCAAGAGCAACGACTGGCGCAACATAAGGAAATAACAAAACACTTCTCATAAATGTTCTTCCAAAAAACTTTTGATTTACCATTTGTGCAGCCAAAATTCCAAAAACTATTGCACCTATGGTTCCAAAAAAAGTATAATAAAAAGTTGTTAATAATAGATCTATAAACGCTTTATCTTTGATTACTTTTTTAAAATTATTTAAAGTAAATTCATAAGTTAGTAATATATTTTGTGATTTACCCGATAATTTAGGTTTATAGGATTTTATTCGCTTCTTAGAAATTTCATTATTATTAGTATTTTGAAAAACTATTTCTAAATTTTCTCGGTATTTTTTTGGCCAATTACCTAATTCACATTTAAGTAAATTTGAATTAAATTGACATTTATTATTTAAACTTATTGGTTCAATATTGTCAGGATATTTATCTCTAAATTTTACATTAGTAATTTCTTGTGTAAGTGAACTATTTCTTAATTTATAAATTACTTTTATTTGATTTGGATTATCCTTAATTGATTTTACTATTTTTTTTGCTCTTGGTTCTGGAATTCTTAAATCTTTAAGTTCTACATTTTTAAAACTTATCCAAATATTAGAAAATATTGGAAATAAAATTATAGAGAATACTAAAAGAACTGATGGTAATATTAAAAGATAAGCTGTTCTTTTTTCAATTTTTGCAAGTTTTGTGCTCATAAAAAAAAGCGGATAATTAATATTACCCGCTTTTTTTAATTTTTAAAATTACTAGAAACTAGCTAGCACAGTATTAATTTCATCTACTGCTTCATCTAGCGTCAATTGATCGTCTATATATTGTCTAGTGATTCTATTTATGAATTTATTGTTAATTATTTTAGATGCTCTCGATAATTCACCTTCTTTAACACCCCATCTATTAGCAGTATCTAAACCAGCAACAATATTATTTATAACATCTGCTGAATATAGATCTGTTAAAGGAGCTTTTCTATCAACTCCAACAGGCAGTTTACTCCAAGCTATTGTAAATGCATTTGGATCACTTGCATTACCTCTTCTGACAGGGAACTTACCTTCCGGCGCTATAGATAAAGTACTTGTGTATCCTTCATCCATTGAATAAAGAATAAACTGCTTAGCTTCATCAGTATCTGCGTCTGCAGTTACACCAAAGTATCTAACATCCGCCCAAGCTGCACCTTTTACATTATTTGGTCCACTAAAATTAGTTATAAAACCAGTTTTAGATGCCAATTCTGGTGAAGTAGGGTCACTATTAATTGTTGGTGGAGCTGAGTCTCTTAAACCAGCTAATTCATCCATAATAAATGGTGACCATATTATCATTGGTGTTTTACCAGCAAAATAAAGTTCTCTTGATTGTTTCCAATAAAGTTCTCCTGGAGGACTTGCCTTAGCTAATTTTTTATAAAACTGTAAAGAATTTTTTAAAGCTCTTCCTTGTTTTTTTGTTCCACCTTTTTTTACAATATTTACACCATTTGCAAGCATGACATGTTCTAAAACTTGACTCATAAAGTTTTCGTCAGTTTTAGTTGCCGCAACAAATCCAAACATATCGTTACTAGATAAAGCATCTATTGCTTTCTCGATGTTTGCATATGTGGTTGGTGGTTCTAAACCAGCAGCTGCAAATAAATCTTTTCTGTAAACGACCATTTGAGTCCAGCCATCTACTGGGACAGCTGCAATTTTTCCACCTTTTTTAGCCATCTTTAAAGCACCTGGAGCAAAAGTTTTCTTTCCAAGTGAGTTAACGATATCATTATTTGCATCAACGTCTAAAATTCCCGCTTCTGCCCATGGCAATACATATTGCAATGTATGATAAATTACATCAGGAAGATCTCCTGCTGCAGCTGCTGCAGTAGCTCTTGTTCCTAAATCTTTTTCATCAATCGGGATAACTTCAACTCCAATTCCAGTTTTGGCTTCAAAAGCTTTTGCCATCTCTTCTTGTTTAGCCATCCTTGCTGGTTGAGTTTCTGTCGTCCAGAATTTGATATCTGCAAATGCAATTGAATTAAAAACAAAAGCTATTGCAGAGATTATTATTAATATATTTTTAAACATATATTCCCCTCTTTTTTCTTGTTTTCTAAAATTATTTAAAAATTAACACATAATGAACATTTAAAAGAAGAATAACAAGTATGTAATTTAAATAATACTACCTGAGATTGATTCAAGAATTTTTAAAAGAAATACCTTTATTATCAAATAAATGGCAACGAAATGGATCAAAACCTATTTTAACAGTGTCACCTACTTTAATATTTGTGTCTCCATCAGTTTGTACAACAAGAGGATCTCCCTCTTTCTCTAAATATAAATATGTTCCTGACCCTAATTTTTCTACAACGAAGACTTTACTTTCCCATAATGAATCTGTTTTTGCATTTAATATCAAATGCTCTGGTCTTATTCCAATTTTTATACTATCCCCTTCTTGAGTATTATCAGAAATTTTTGGTACATTTAACTTTCCAGTCCCCATTATATCTACTTCAGAACTCTTTGAACTTTTACTTAAAATTTTACTATCTATAAAATTCATTTTTGGAGATCCGATAAAACCACCAACAAACAGATTATCTGGGTTATTATATAAGTTCATGGGTGATCCCTTTTGTGAAACTATACCTTGATCCAATACAACAATATCATTTGCAAGTGTCATGGCTTCAGTTTGATCATGAGTTACGTAAATCATTGTTGCATTAAGTTGATCATGTAATTTTGCCAATTCTACTCTCATTTGTACTCTTAATGCTGCATCTAGATTAGATAATGGTTCATCGAATAAGAAAACTTTTGGTTTTCTTGTAATGGCTCTACCAATAGCTACTCTTTGACGTTGTCCTCCAGATAATTGTTTGGGTTTTCTCTCAAGATACTCTTCTATCTGTAAGATTTTAGCAGCCTCCATCACTCTTTGCTCTATCTCTTCTTTTGATTTTTTTTCAATTTTTAAACCAAAAGCCATATTATCAAATACAGTCATATGAGGATAAAGAGCATAAGATTGAAATACCATTGCAATATTTCTTTCTTTAGGTGGTAGATCATTTACAACTTTATCATCAATAGATATTGTACCTGAATTAATTTCCTCTAAACCAGCAATCATTCTTAAGATTGTTGATTTACCACATCCGCTTGGGCCTACTAGAACTGTGAAAGACTCACTTTTTATATCAAGAGAAACATCTTTGATCACATGTGTGCTACCAAAAAACTTGTTTACTTTATCTATTTTAATACTTGCCATTTTTAATTTAATATTAATTTTTTGTTATTAATTATAGATTTAATTAATTTTGTCATCAAAGGGATTTTTTTTTGTTGAATTTTTTTTATTACAAATGGAGCAAATTCTCTTGCAAGTTGCTCTCCCTCTACGGTTTCATTAGGCATAAATTTTCTTTTAGCATTTTTGAATGTATAGCCTTGCCCTAAGTAACTTCCCATTTTACTATTTCTACCTCCAGCAGCACTGACGTATAAATCTCCAACTCCAGCCAATCCAAGAGCAGTCTCAATTTTTCCTTTAAAAAATTTAGTAATATATATCATCTCATTTATAGATTTTTTGAATAAACTTGAAGACATATTTAAACTATCTCCAGCCCCAATAATCATTGAATAAATATTTTTAATTGAAGAACAGATCTCAACTCCAATAACATCTTTCGAAGTTTCGGTTAAATAGTATTTTGTAGTTATCATATTACAAATTTTTTTTGCGGTTTTGATATTTTTATTAGCAACAATTACACTTGTTTGTTTTTTATTTGAAAGTTCTTTTGCTAAGCAAGGTCCTTTTAAAACTGAAACGTTTATATTTTTATTAGTTTTCTTTATATCCTCTGAAATAGTAAAAATTTTCTGTTTTTTTTTCTCATACTTCAAACCTTTGGTAAGAATAAGAATTGGACTTTTAATATTTGATTTTTTAAATTCTTCACTAATAAAATTTATTCCTGATAAACTTAACGCAACAACTACCAAATCATATTTATTTTTTAATAGATCAGTTGAATATTTTTTGTATTTTAGTTTATTTGGTAAATTTATTTTTAAACTAGAATGATATTTCTTTTTTGATGACAAATTTTTAATAAAAGTTTTATTATAAGGCTCTGTGATAGTTACTTCATTTTTATTATCTATACATGGAAAAGTAAAAGCAGATCCCATTGCGCCACCGCCTATTATTAAAATTTTTTTCATTTAAGATTAAGCAATTCCTAGATGTTTTTTTCTTTTTTCTACCCAAGTTCTTATCAAATTATCAAAAATTAAACCTATAAAAGCTACACAAATACCCAAAGTTAATCCAATACCAGCACCATTTTTATCTGATAAAGCTTTTAAAATATATTGCCCTAGATCTTCAGTGCCGATAAATGCTCCTATAATCACCATAAATAATGCAAACACTATTGTTTGATTTATACCAAGCATCATATGAGGGAATGCTAAAGGAAATTCAATTTTTGTTAATCTTTGAAATTTATTTACCCCAGACATCGTCGCTGCATCATGTAAACCTGCTGGAACACTTCTAAGCCCTTCAATTGTGTATCTTGTTGCTGGTATAGTTGCATAAACAATGACAGCAATAAGAACAGAAGTGTCAGTTATTCCAAAAAGCATCATAACAGGAATAAGATAAACAAATGATGGAAATGTTTGAAATATATCACATACCCCTAGCATAAATTTTGCAGAATGTTTATTTTGAAAACATAATGTGCCAACCGTAAAACCAATTATACAAGAGACAATTACCCCAAATGTTGCCATGTAAGCCGTTACTAAGGCTCTATCCCACCAAGGGCTTAGAGCTATGAATAATGTCAAACCACAAACTACTAATGCAGATCTAATTCCACCAATTAAATAGCCTGCACCAACAACTAGAACTAATGTAGCAACAGCTGGCATCCTTAAATACAAAGCCCTCATTGGTTGTAACACTTCTTGAATTAACCATGTATTAAATGCTTTTATATAAACAAAGAAGGTATCAAAAATCCAATCGACACCTTTATTCCAAAAATCAGCAGTTGATATTCCTTTATTGTGTGGAACTTCAAATAAATAATTGTAACCACCTTTAAAATAAACAGATCCAAAGTAAGCGAGTAAAATTCCAATTATGACCGTAATACTAAAAAATAATAAATTTTTATTTCTTTGAAAAAAATTCAAATTGCCAAAATAATCGACTTGCTTGTTTGCCCATGCTAATGACATTTTATCTAATAAAATTGCAATTAGACTTATACAAAGACCAGCTTCTAATGCTAATCCGATATTAAGCTGATTTAGTGCTAACAATAAATTAAAACCTAGACCTTTCGCTCCAATGAAGGCTGAAATAACAGCCATAGAAAAGCACACCATGATAACCTGGTTTACGCCAATTAAAATATCTCGTCTGGCCGTTGGAATTAGCACTTTAGACATTAGTTGCCAATTATTACAACCACTCATTCTTCCAGCTTCAATTACTTCTGGAGGAATAGCTCTCAATCCTAGTAAAGTAAGTAATATCATGGGTGGAACAGCAACAACCATAGTTATAATTACTGCAGCGTGGTCACCAACGCCAAAAAGAACAAGTGCAGGGACTAATACTGCATATTGTGGCATTGTTTGCATAACTAATAGAATTGGATATAGAGCTTTTTCTACACGTTTACTTTTATAAGCTGCAATACCTAAACTTAACCCAAATATAAAAGATAGAGGCGCAGCAACTAAAATAAAAGAGAGTGTTTGCATCGATGGTTTCCATTGTCCAAATATAGAAATATAAACCATTGTTAAACCGGCAAATAAAGCGAGTCCAATACCACTTAATTTATAAGCAAGTATTGCAAAGCCAGCTGCAACTATTGTCCAAGGTAGACCTGGTAACTCTGCCCAAGGGTTCGCATCGATCCAATCCCAACTTGTAAAGGCAACAATTGTTTCAAGTCCACCTAATAGAATTTCTCTAATTAATTCTATTAAAAAAGTCATAAAAGCTGTTAAATTTCTGCTAATTTGCAAAACTATTGGTCTGGTTTTAAATTCTTGAGTGTCCTCATTCCAAAACTCCATTGGCATCCACTCATTCATTAAGAAAAACAAGGAGTCATTTATCCATATTGGTAACCATCCAAGTAATGGAGGAAGACGCCAGAAAACATCAAAGGCGTAATATCTTACTTCTTTGCCTAAAAATATATAACTACTTTGATTAGGATCTTTTACGAATTCAGCTTGGCCTCTAATGAATTTATATGTTTCTGGAACATCAATAGCAAAACAAAGAGCAAAGAAAACAATTAATAGAAATAACCACTGAAATATTTTTGTATATTTTTTTAGAAATTCCATAATTTATTTTCCGTTCTTTCTTCCACCAAAGACAGTATTTATTATTTTTGTCGGGTTAATTGAGCCCACTATTTTGTTATTTTCATCTATAATTGCTACAGATTTTTCTTGCGTTAATATTTTTTCAGCTACATTCTCTATAATTTCATTTTTTGAAACTTTTACATCTCCTAAATTATTAGATATAGATTTATCCATTACATCTTCAATTAATAAAACTTTTTCTCTAGGTACTTCTTCAGTAAATTTTCTTACATACTCTGTGGCTGGGTTTAAAACTATATTTGCAGGTGTATCTAGTTGTTCAATTATACCATCTTTCATAATTGCTATTCGATCAGCAAGTTTTAATGCTTCATCAAAATCATGAGTAATAAACATAATTGTTTTTTGTAATTTTTCTTGAAGTCTTAAAAATTCATCTTGCATTTCTTTTCTAATTAAAGGATCTAAAGCAGAAAAAGGTTCATCTAAAAACCATATATCAGGTTCAACTGCAAGAGATCTTGCAATACCCACTCTTTGTTGTTGTCCACCTGAAAGTTCTCTTGGAAAATAATTTTCTCTTCCATCAAGTCCAACTAATTTAACCATCTCCATTGCTTTATTAATGCTCTCCTCAGTTTTGATACCTTTAATTTGAAGAGGAAAAGCTATATTTTCAACAACGGTTTTATGTGGAAGAAGAGCAAAGCTTTGGAAAACCATTCCCATTTTGTTTCTTCTAAGCTCAATTAACTCTTTACTATTTAAATTTAATAAATCTTGACCTTCAATGAAAATTTTTCCACCTGTTGCATCTGTTAATCTTGATATACACCTTAGTAAAGTTGACTTACCAGATCCAGATAAGCCCATTACAACAAGCATCTCTCCTTTTGCCACCTCAAAAGAGGCATTGTTAACACCTACTATACAACCATTTTCTTGAAATGTTTTAGCATCAACATTACCATTTGAATCTTGAAGCATCTTTTTGGCGTTTTCACCAAAAATTTTATAAACTGCTTCACATTTGATTACTGCTTCAGACATAATACTTATAAAAATATACGAAAATTAATTAAATTAAAATCAATATAATTGAAGCTTATTTCCATTAAAAATTTTTAATAAAATAAACCCTTGTATCAATTCCAGTGCTTAAAAAACTTAAGGCTTCACCGCTTACTTTAATTGTTTCGTCTACTCCTACGTTATTTCCACTAACTGTAAAACCTGCAAAACATTTCTTTTTTTCAGCATCCCATTCAACAAATGTTTCATCAATCTTATTGCCGTTAATAGTATAAATTTCATGTGCTCTAAAATTTAAGAAATTTGCACCCATTATTGCTCTTTGGGGTATAAGCTTTGTGGCATTACACACTCCCTCATATAAGTCATCTGATAATTTATAATGATCAGTACCATCAAAAGTTACCAATATACCCGAAGGAAGTTTCGAAATTAAAGCACTTAATTTTCTCTCTTTTGCAATTCTCTCTTCTTCTAATTTCATTTTTCTAACTAATTCATCACCCTCACTAAATATATTATTTAAAATAGCAAAAGAAGAAATTATGACTATTGTTAAAATTATTAGTCCTATAAATTGTTTTAGGTTTTCGGGTAATCCTTTTAATTTATTAAATGAAGTTTCGTTCGACATTAATCTTGTAATTTACCGTTTTTCCAAATTCCTACTTTTTGGTCTCCATTAGCCCAAGTAAATGTTCCTTTGCCATTCATAAAACCATTAGCCCACTCTCCTTCGTAAGTAGAGCCATCTGGGAAAGTTAAAGTTCCTATACCGCTCCAAACGCTATTTTTAAACTCACCTTTATAGATATATCCGTTTGGCCATGTTTCTACACCTTGACCATTTTTTTTTGTTCCTACCCACTCGCCTTCATAAGTGGTTTTATCTGTATAAACCCACTTTCCATATCCATTTTCACAGTTACCTTCTTTACATCCAGTGCTTCGAGCAAAAACTGATGAGCTAATTAATAAACTTAAACAAATATAAAAAAGATATTTTCTCATAAATATATTTTACACAAATCTTAATAAAAAAAAATCCCCCCCAACAGGATTGGGGGAGATCTTAATTTTTAACTTTTATCCTTATTTAAGGAAAGCTTTCCAAGTTGACTCGTTATCAGCTAACCATTTTTTAGCTGCATCTTCATGAGTCATTTTGTCAACGTCTACTAAAGCTGCCATTGCACCAATTTGACTAGTTGAGAATGACAATTTTTTAAACGCTGCTGCTGCATCTGGATGAGTTTTTGGAAAATCTTCGTGTACTGCTTTTTTCAAATAACCATCCGGAGAACCACATTTTCCATCACCACCATCTGCTGGTCTACAACCAGCTGTGTATGGAGGGAAGTCGATAAATGTAAAACCAGCACCATCAGTAAAGTTTGGTGTCCAGTTGAAAATTATAGTTCCTCTTCCTTCTTTTTCAGCAGCTGCTAACTCTGCCCAAAGTGCATCAGCACCTCCAGCAAACTTAACCCACCATAAATCACCTAAGCCTAGAGCATCAATCCTTTGAGGGATTAAGTCACCATGCCAAGTCTGTGGTCCTTCCAACATTCTTCCTTTTCCATCTGGAGAGTCAGGCGTTGTAAAGTTTTTTGCACAATCTGGATTTTTTAGAGCTGTCCAATCTGGTAGACCTGGACATAGACCTTTTTCAACAACCCAGTTTGGATATCCCATATCCTCAAGAGTTCTTGCTTCATGATCACCCCAATCTAACAAACCACCTTTGTCTAAAGCTGTTGTAAATGACTTACCAAAAGCAGATTCCCATACTTCATGAGATATAGTTACATCACCAATTCTAATTGACTCGTAAACCGCTTGAGAGTCTGCATTTACATATTTAACATTGTTTCCCATGCTTTCAAAGATTCCACCAATAACATAGGCCATAACAATTTGACTTGACCAGTTATGAGTTGGGATCACTATGGGTTTTTTACTGTCAGCGTTAGATATTCCTGCAAAGCTTACTACAGTAATTACTATAGCTGAGAGTAAAGATAGTATTTTCTTCATTTATTTCTCCTCTCTTAATATATTAAGTATTTAAGTATCCTTAAATTTAATCTTACAGTCAACAAAAGTTGGTACTAAAATTTATATATACAATTAATCAGTACTGATTTATTCTTAAACATAAGTAATCATTGATTTAAAATGTTAGACGAAAATTTAAGGATAAATGAACCTGGTTTAAATGTTTTGCCACCTGGGGTTGAAAGATATGTAATTAATGGCGGTGGACTTACGGGGGTTCAGATTTTTCCAGATGATGAAATTGAAATTATTAATAATGAAGGAAATCAAATTTGCGAAATAGTTGTTTTTAATTCTGATGGAAATTCAGATCCATCGATTTTAAATTTAAAATCTTCTAAATCAGAAAATGATATAATCAAAATTTTAAATAGAAATGAAGAAAGCTCAAAAATTGCATTGCGTCAATTAGAAAAAAGAAATCTTAAAATTGCAAAGTCTAAATCTTCAATCCTTTTTGATAAAGACACTCCACCAGGAGAAAAAATTAAAATAACTTCAAAAGATAAATGTTATTGTATTTTTTCTGCCCCTGGCGATGATATGTTGGTTCATGAACAAAATCCTCCAACAGAATTAACTTTATTTATTAAAAGAAATAATATTGTTGACCATAAAGAACATAGAATAATTCCAGATCCAATTTTTGATCCTCTAGACGAAAAAAATATTGCAAAACAATCAGCGATTTCTTTTGAAGTTAAAGAAGGAGACTATATTCAAATAATTTGTCCAACTGGTAGACAATGTTCAGATTTTGTTGCTTTTGATACAGCTAAATTAGGTAAAGGTATAGAGAAAGGTTTAGATTGGCAAACAACCAGGACCTTTATGGGTAATACTTTTCCAGGACCGGGATTGTATTCAAAATTTTATGATACAGATCATGAACCTTTAGTAGAGGTAATAAGAGATACTGTTGGTAGGCATGACACTTTTAATCTTGCTTGTACATCAAAGTATTACGAAGACGCTGGTTATTTTGGGCATCCAAATTGCTCAGATAACTTAAGTGGTGCTATGGAAAATTTTGGGGTTAATAGACAAAAAGGATGGCACGCTATAAATTTATTTTTTAATACTTCGGCAGGAGGTTTAAATACTGTGCTTTCTGATGAATCATTTGCTAGACCTGGAGATTATGTAATATTAAGAGCTTTAAAAGATTTAACCTGCGGAACATCAGCCTGTCCAAGTGATATAGATCCATGTAATTCATGGAACCCTACAGATATTTTTGTTAGAACTTATGAAAAAAAAAGAGAATTTACAAAATCTTTTGCATTTAGAATGAAACCAGACTCAGAACTAAAACTAACAAAAAATACAGGATTTCATGAAAGAACTTCTAAGTTAACAAGAAACTTTGTTGATGCTAGAGGATATTGGCTACCCAATGATTACACTAAACATGGAGTAATAAATGAATATACAGCATGCAGAGAAAAAGCAGTTTTAATTGATTTATCTTCATTAAGAAAATTTGAAATATTAGGTCCGGATGCAGAAGAATTGATGGACTATACTTTAACTAGAAATGTTAAAAAATTGTCGGTTGGACAGATTGTTTATTCTTCTATGTGTTATGAAAATGGTTCTATGTTTGATGATGGAACATTGTTAAAAATGAGTGATCATGGATTTAGATGGGTATGTGGTGATGAATACGCAGGTGAATGGTTAAAAGAACAAGCAAAAAAGAAAAAGTTTAATGTTTTAGTTAAAAACTCTACTGATCAAATAAATAATATTTCTCTACAAGGACCAAATAGTAGAAAAATTTTAGAAAAGTTTATTTTTACTCCACCAACACAACCTTCTATTTCAGAATTACAATGGTTTAGGTTTACAATCTGTAGAGTAAAAGAACTTAGTGGAATTCCATTAATGGTTTCTAGAACTGGATACACTGGCGAGTTAGGATACGAAATATGGTGTCACCCTTCTGATGCACCAGCAGTTTGGGATGTGCTTATGGAAGCTGGAAAAGATGAAGGATTAATACCTGCTGGTTTTGGAGCATTAGATTTATTAAGAATTGAAGCTGGACTAATATTATTTGGTAATGAATTTGACGGCCAAGTTGACCCTTTTGAAGCTGGTGTTGGATTTACGGTTCCTTTAAAAACAAAAACAGCAGATTTCATTGGTAAAGAAGCATTAATAAAGAGAAAAGAAAATCCGCAAAAGAAATTAGTTGGATTAGAACTTGTAGGCAAAGAAAAAGCTAATCACGGTGATTGCGTTCACATTGGAAGATCCCAAGTAGGCGTAGTTACAAGCGGATGTCTATCTCCTACTTTGAATAAAAATATTGCTTTATGCAGAATTGATGTAGGCCATTCAGAAATAGGTATGAACGTTGAAGTCGGTAAAATTGATGGACATCAAAAAAGAATACCTGCTAGAGTTGTTGGTTTCCCACATTACGATCCTCAAAAAACACGAGTAAAATCTTAATGTCAAAATCATCAAAGGATTTACTGGAATTTTGGGAAGATCAAATGAAACTGTCCCATACATCCAGTAATTACTTTTTCAGAAAGTCTCCTTCACATTATCACATGATGTTGATTGTGATGAATTCCTATAAATTAAATGAAAACTTATCTGTAGAAGAACTTAAGACTAGACTTTTCAAAACCTCTAGACCCAAATCTGCACTCATGATCAAAGAAGCTTGTGATAAAGAGTTTTTTTACCTCGAAAAAACCGGAAATGACCATAGAAAAAAGTACGTTTTACCCACACAGAATTTTGTTAATGAATTTAACGAATATTTGAAAACTCTCAAAAATTTGAGTTTTTAAATAAAATTCTCACAAATATTTAGAATTTATATAAATTATATATAAAAATTATTATATTCTTTCCTTTGCTAAAAAATTAAAGTTGGTCCATGTCGTTACCGACAAAAGCAAAAGTTGTAATAATTGGTGGAGGAATTCACGGGTTAAGTACTGCTTGGAAACTTTCCGAAAAATATAAAAATCCAAACGATGTAGTTGTCCTAGAAAAAAAAGACACTGCTGCAGGTGCAAGTGGAATTGCATGTGGAGTTGTTAGAAATAATTATTTTCAACCAGCAATGAGAGAATTAATGGCTCATTCAGTTAGTGTTTGGGAAAGTGATCCAGAGGCATTTAAATATAATGCTGTTGGCTATATGCAAATTTCTCCAGAAGTAATGCATAAAGATGTTGCAAGTATTTATGAACAACAAAAAGCTATTGGATATGAATCAGAATTTATAGAAGGTGAAAAAGATTGCATGAAATATATGCAAGGAATTTTTAGTGATTGGCAAGCAAAAGGTATTACATCAGTCTTGCATGAAAAAAAAGGTGGATATGCATTTAATAAGGACTCAATTAAAGCACTAGAGAAAAAAGCAAATTCAAACGGTGTAAACGTTCATAAAGGAGTAAAGGTTACAGGTTTTAAAAGAGGGAGTAACAGCAATGCAATTACTGGCGTGGTTACAGATAAAGGTACAATTGATTGTGATCAGGTAGTTATTGGAGCAGGACCATGGGTAAGAGATTTTTGGAATATGTTGGAGTTACCAAAAACTACTAATATAAAAGATGCTAAAAATGGAAAAATGCATGAAGTTGAAATGTGGAAATACTGGTTTTTACAAGAAGGTGTATTGGGTGTAGATGCAGATTATTTAAAAACTAATGAAGGTAAACCGCCTCCAGTAATTCATGTTGATACAGACGCACCACTTTATTCTGACAAAGATGGTAAAATAATTACAGAAGACTTATGGGGTATTTATTATAAACCTGATATTGAAGGATTGGGAGTTCAAGGTGGAACATCACCTTACATTGTTCAAAAACATTTTGACGAAGTTAATGTTGATCCGTATGGGATAGATTCTCCAGAATATCAAACCACTGATAAATTTTCTGATATGTGGACTTCAGCACTTGCACATATTCAGAAACGTTTTGTTGGTAAATCTCATTTGTATAGAAAGGGACCATCAGGAGGATTGGGTTGTTTGACGCCAGACTCATTCCCAATATTCGATAGATTTTTTGAAAATGTTTACATGATTGCAGATGCAAATCATGGTTACAAAATGATAGGTGTTGGGCACCTTGTTGCACAAGAAATTTTAGGTCATGAAAGTGAATTATTAAAACCGTTTAGGTTCGATAGATATGAAAAAGGAAAACTTCATCCCACATCGAACAGTCCGTTTCCTTGGAGCTAATTTATCTAAGTAGACAAACGTTTTTTTTTCAGTTACCTTTTTGATCTGAAAATTCAAAGGGGGAAGAATGACGGATCTTGAAAAACACGTAAACCAACCAGGTAGAGCTAAACTCGTCAAAAAGGTTAGAGAAAAAATAAACGAATTAGGAATTACTTATATCTATTATCAATTTATTTCAGTAACTGGAAGAGTTGTTGGAAAAGGAATACCAGCAGACCACTGGGAAAGAACTGCAGAAAAAGGTTTTCAATTGGTTTATGGAGCAACAGCAAACTTATTTTTAGATCGTCATAATAATTATATTGGTTATGGACCAGAAGCTATGGAATTGGTAGGAATACCTGATCCAGAAACTTTTGTTCAATTGCCTTGGGATAAAAGAGTTGGAAGAGTTTTTGTTACATGTTTTAGAAATAGAGAAGAAAGAAAAAATCCAGGTGGTCATTTAACAAGTGACTGCAGAGGTAATCTTAGAATTTTCATGAATGAGTTCAAAAAGAAACATGGATTAGAATTAAGAGTTGGAACAGAGCCTGAAATGATGTGGTTAACAAAAAATCCTGACGGAACTCCAACTGGACAAGGTTTCTCAAAACCTTTCTGTTATCATATTGATCAATTTGAATCATTAAGACCTGTGTTTATGAAGGTTATTGAATACGCAAAAGCGATGGGTCTTGATATGATCCAAGGTGACCATGAAGATGCTCCTGGTCAATTAGAGCTTAACTGGACATTTGACAATGTTTTAAGAAATGCTGATAGATTATCTACGTATAGACAAATTTGTGCTCAAGTAGCAAGAGAACATAATCTTATAGCATGCTTTATGACTAAACCATTTATGGGAGTTTCAGCAAGTGGATGTCACACCAACATGTCTTTGTGGAAAGGTGGAAAAGTATCAGTAAACAAATTGGGTAACAAAAAACTTCCAGGTGTAGAAGAAGTCTTTAGCTATGTATCCGGTGGAACTAATACTTTCATGCCAGATACTAAGGATATGCAATTGCCTGGAAAGATTGGATTACAATCAATTGCAGGGATAATGAAACACTTACCAGCTTTAACAGCAATTGGTTCTTCGACAGTGAACTCATATAGAAGATTATGGGATCAAGGCTTTTGGGCACCAGTATATGCTGACTGGGGTTATCAAAATAGAACATGTGGTCTAAGAGTATCTGCTCCAGGTAGATTCGAGTACAGATCAGTTGACTCTATGCATAATCCATATTTATTAGGTGCAGCATTACTTAAAGCTTGTGATGAAGGAATATCTAAAAAAATGAAACCAGCTAAACCAGAATCTAGAAATATATATGAAGCTCAAAAAGCTGGTAAAGATGTTAAAAAACTTCCACTAAGTTTAGGTGAAGCTTTAGACAGATTGGCAGAGGATGAAGTTATAAAATCATCAATGCCAGATGAAATGTATAAAGTATTTAATTGGTACAAACGAGATGAGTGGGAAAAATTCTTAGGTGCAACAACACAATGGGATCTTGATACTTATCTGGATTGTTTGCCATAATTTAATAAGGAAATTATATGTGCGGAATAGCAGGATTAATTCATAGAGGAAATACATCAAATGTAGGTTTTGAACTCCAAGGAATGCTTCAAGCATTAAAGCATAGAGGTGAGGACTCAACTGGATATGCTTTGTATGGAAAAACTGATGGAGAAAATTTTATTATGCGATTTAAGGTTGGTGAAAATGTTGCAGAGGGAAGCTCTTCAGTAAAAGAAGATGTATCAGTTTATGATGAAAGAAAAAAAATTGTTGATTCTTATCTTTCTGAGTTAGGCGCTAAAGTGATAAAAGAGGATAGAATTCTTCCTTATTCATTACGATATGAAATTCAGTATGACAAAGATTTAATGGAATTTTCTCAAAAAATAGAAAGTGTTGAAGGTGTAGAAATATTATCTATGGGAAAATCTCTAGAAGTAATCAAAGATCTAGGAAATGCTGAAGTAGTTTGTAACAGATATAATTTAGATAAAGTTGTCGGGACACATGCAATTGGTCATGCTAGGATGGCAACAGAGTCGGGAGT
Source organism: uncultured Pelagibacteraceae bacterium (assembly GCA_902576785.1). Lineage (GTDB taxonomy): Bacteria > Pseudomonadota > Alphaproteobacteria > Pelagibacterales > Pelagibacteraceae > Pelagibacter. The sequence continues at coordinate 143,860 of CACGWC010000002.1, forward strand.
GGATATTAAATCTGCTCACCCTTTTTGGGGCTATCCTTTTAGCGATGTATCAGTCGTTCATAATGGACAATTAACAAACTATTGGAATAATAGAAGAGTATTGGAAAACAAGGGTATGAGATTTATGTCAGAATGTGACTCGGAATTAATCGCTGTATATCTTGCAGAAAAAATGAGAAATGGAGCTACATTAGAAGAGGGAATGAAAGAGTCTCTCGTCGGTTTAGATGGGGTATTTACTTATTTTGTTGCTACAAAAGATAGCTTAGGAATGGCGAAAGATACAATGGCTGCAAAACCACTAGTATTGTATGAGTCAGATGATTTAGTTGCAATGGGGTCAGAGGAAATTGCAATAAGATCAATATTACCACAAGAAATTGAAACTTATGATCCTTTTGATGGAGAAGTTAAAGTATGGCAAATTTAAAAACATCAGAAAAAAAAAGTAAAGCTCAATCAATGGGACTTCATACAGAAGTCTTAACTGGAAAAACACAACAAAAATTTTTTAATCCTGATGAAGCAGAGAATTTTTATTACTTTGGGACATATGATGTAGATTTTAACAAAAGAACTGAAATTGACGTTAAGAACATGGATTGTCGTGAAGCAAATAAAAAAATTGATGAATTAATGAAAGATGGATACGGAACCATTGTAATAAAAAACCCTCAAGGGAAACATAGTTTGGGAGTTGGAATCCTCAATAAATTAAATTTAATATTTGAAGGTAGCTTAGGATACTTTGGATGTGGATCAATGGATGGTCCTATTGTTAGAATTAATGGAAGAGTGGGATGGTCATGTGCAGAAAATATGATGGCAGGAAAAGTAGTAATTGAAAAAAATGCAGGTTCATGTTTTGGTGCGGCAATTAGAGGTGGAGATCTGATATGCAAAGGAAGCGTAGGTGCCAGAACAGGAATTGATCAAAAAGGTGGAACAATAATTATTGGCGGAGATGCTGGCGCTTTTACAGGTTTTATGATGCAGAGAGGGCGAATTATTATTCTTGGAGATGTTGGAATAAATTTAGGAGATTCTATGTATGATGGGACAATTTTTGTAGGTGGAAAAATTGGATCATTTGGTAGTGATGCTGTCGAAGCTGAATTAACTGATTCAGATCAAGACTGGCTTAAAAGAAAATTAAAGGTTGCAGAGATCGGAGAAAATTTCGATGTTTCTAAGATGACCAAAGTTGTAGCAGGAAAAAAACTTTGGAATTACGATGCTCTTGAACCTACAGAAAAAAAAGGAGCAATTTAAATGGCAAAGAAAAAAAATGGTAATGGAAAGTCAAACGGACATTCTAATGGTAATGGAATAGCTTCAAGAAACAAAAGTTTGTTAGGACACAACGCTATTTTTACTCCAGAAGTTATGGACGACATACATATCAAAGCGGAATTAGGAAGATACAGAATGAGAGGAATGGCTTTGATGAAAAAGATACCTACTTTCGATGATCTAGTTTTCTTGCCAGGTACATTAACAAGATTTGTTATTGAAGGTTACAGAGAAAAATGTGAGACCAAAACTATTATTGGTCCTAGATGTGAAAATCCAATTGAACTTGATATTCCAGTTTACATTACGGGAATGAGTTTTGGAGCTTTATCTTATGAAGCAAAAACTGCATTAGCTAGAGGTGCTACAATGGCTGGTAGCGCAACATGTTCTGGTGAAGGTGGAATGATACCAGATGAGAGAAGATATTCAGAAAAATGGTTTTATCAGTGCATACAATCAAGATACGGTTTTAACCCACACCATGCACAACTAGCTGATGGAATTGAGGTATTTATTGGACAAGGACAAAAAGTTGGAATGGGTGGTCATTTGATGGGTCAAAAAGTTACTGACCAAGTTGCAGAAATGAGATCGCTACCTGCGGGTATTGATCAAAGATCTCCAGCAAGACATCCTGATTGGCTGGGTCCAGATGATTTAGCTTTAAAAGTTCAAGAGCTTAGAGAATTAACAAAAAACAAGGTACCAATTCAATTAAAACTTGGAGCAGCTAAAGTGTATGATGATGTAAGGATGGCAGCAAAATGTGATCCAGATTCAATTTATCTTGATGGAATGGAAGGTTCAACAGGTGCTGGACCACACATTGCAGCTGCAAACACAGGTATCCCAGGAATAGCAGGAATTAGAGAAGCAAGAAGAGCTTTGGATGATGTAGGTAAAACTGGAAAGGTAACTTTAATTTATGCAGGTGGTGTTAGAGATGGAGCAGATATGGCTAAAGCTTTAGCACTTGGTGCAGACGCAATTGCAATCGGAACAGGAGCAATGGTGGCATTAAATTGCAATAAAGAAATACCAGAATCTAATTTTGAAAAAGAAATGGGTGTTCCCGCAGGTCATTGCTATCACTGTCATACCGGTAGATGTCCAGTAGGAGTTGCTACTCAAGATCCTAAATTAAGAAAAAGATTAAATCCTGATGATGCAGCATTAAGAGTTTATAATTACTTGCATGCGATGACATTGGAGGCTCAATTGTTGGCTAGAGCATGTGGAAAAACAAATATTCACTCGCTAGAACCAGAAGATATGGCTGCATTAACAATGGAGGCTTCTGCTTTAGCTAAAGTACCTCTTGCAGGAACAAATCATACAGTTGGAGTTAAAGATTTCCATAAAATCTAATAGCAAATATGCCAAAGAAAAAAGGTAAGAAAAAAGCCAAATCAAAAGAGATCAAAGGTCAATTAGGAAAGAAAAAAGAAACTGCAAGAGAAAAAATGATTGGCCAAACAATTGGCTACCGATATGATGTTAATCTTTTGCCTGACTATAGTCGACTAACTCCATTTTTAAAAAAATATATAGAAGCTATGGGTTGGGATGATCTTAATTGGTTAGAAGATGTTCATATGGGTTATGAAGAAAATAGACCCGCTGTTTTTGATAGAAATGCTAACGGTTGGGTAACGATACCAAGTAAAATAAAATTACCTAATAATCAGCAGGATAGAGATATGATAGCTAGAGAATTATTGGTAAAGTTTCAAATGTCGCCGAATCATCCTCTGGTTGACCTTAAAAAAGCATATTTAAAATTCTAATTTTCAATTTCAAGTTGATAAAATAATTATTAACTTCTACTTTTTATAAATAAAATAAAATTGTCAGCGTAAAAAAAATTTCATAGAGTCTATTAACTATTAATAGGAGAGAGAAATATGACTGATCAATTAGGTGCTCTCACAACCTTATTTACAGAATTTTACTATTGGGTAACTGTGGTTCTTATGTTTTTGATCCACGTGGGTTTCTGTATGTATGAAGTTGGGGCATCTCGTTACAAACATCACCAACACACTCTTATGAAAAATACAATGCTGATACCACTGGTAACAGTCACATGGTTTTTCTTTGGTTGGTGGATATACTGGGCATTTCCAACAGGACCCGGATTAGCTCCGTCGATTATGACCGAAAGTACTGGTCTAGTTCTTGGAGGTGGATTTGGTGGAAATGATCTTGCTAACCCTACAAATGCATTGATGGCCGTAAATCTTAATGATCATATAATGGGTGTCTTCTGGGCAGCCTTTTTATTATTTTCATGGACTGCAGCTTCAATTGTATCTGGAGCGGTTATTGAAAGGATAACTACTTTTGCATTTGGAATACTTGCAATTGCAATTGGATCTGTTTTCTGGACAATAGATGCTTCATGGGGATGGCATTTTGATGGATGGATGTTAAAAATATTAGGATATCACGATGCTTATGCTTCCGGAGTAATTCACGCAATTGCCGGAGGTTTTGCCTTAGGTGTTCTAGTTGTTTTAGGACCAAGAATTGGAAAATTTTCATCTAGCGGAGAACCAAGAAACATTGGACCAAGAAATCCTTGGTTAGTGACTGTTGGATTATTTTTAATCTATACAGGTTTTTGGGGCTTTTACGCAGCATGCAATGTTCCGATTTATGATCTTGGACCAGAATATGGTATGGAAGGTGTAACTTTCTTTACTGCAACGAACATCTACCTAACTCCAACCACACTTAGCGGAATAACGATGAACTTTTTAATGTCGTTATCTGGGGGGTTGTTAGCAGGATATGTGATCTCGAAGGGAGATCCTTTCTGGACTTATTCATCAGGACTTGCGGGAATAATATGTGCATCTGCAGGTAATGATTTATATCATCCAATACAATCAATGATAATCGGTATGATCGGAGTAGTTATAGCTTACAAAATGCATTACTGGGTCGAGAAAAAATATAAAATCGACGATGCAGTTGGAGCAGTAGCTGTTCATGGTTATGCTGGATTTGTTGGTCTTGTGATATGTGGTTTCGTTTTAAATGGTTATCCTTCATCTGGATACAGTGTTGGAGCTATGTGGGATGGAACTAATTATGCAGCAATTAATCCTCTTGGAATGTTTATCGGTGCAATAATAATGTTTTTTGTACTAGGTATGCTTCCTGGATATATAATTGCAAAAGTTCTTCACGGAATGGGTAAATTAAGAATACCAAGAGAAGTAGAACTTGCAGGACTTGACTATACAATTATGGAAGAGGCTAAAGAAGACGAAAAAGCTGTAGTCTCGGCCAGTAGATAAAGGAGGTATGTAAATGGCAACAGTATCAAATTGGATAGATCATTTAAGTGCCTCTGAGGTACAAGGATCTGTCTATCCAGGTGTTGGTTCGGAAGGAGTGCTAGTTATAATAGCAATTCTTATTTGGGTTGGCTGGCATGTTATTTCATCTAAACAAGAAGATGGTAAGATGAATGCAATTGTCAGAAAAAAACCAAGTGCTAACGACTGGAAAAGCAATATAACAGACGGTTAAAACTTTTAAGAGGGCGCATGAAATACTGTGCCCTCTTTTTTTTTAATGCAAAATTCTGAAGAAAATAATCAAAATGAAAATAAAACTCCTAGCAAAATGGCACGTCTTGCATGGCCAAAAGCAAAGTATGGAGTAATTATCGCGATATTAATTATTATTGGTGTAAATTTAATTTATTACAAAGATTTCTTTTTATCATTTTTTAAATAATTGTGTTACGTTATTAGATGGCAAAAAATTTATTTAAAATTTCAAAACAAAAAAAAATTAAATATTTTTTGATAAGTTTTGTAGATTTATTTGGTGTCTTAAGATCAAAATTGGTTCCTGCTCATGCAATAAAAGATATGCAAGTAAATGGTGCTGGATTTGCTGGATTTGCAGCCTGGCTAGATATGACACCAGCTGATTCTGATATGTTTGCAATACCTGATCCTGACAGTTTAATTCAACTACCATGGAATAAAGAAGTTGGTTGGCTAGCTTCAGATTTATGGATGAATGGTAAACCAGTCGATGCTTCACCAAGAGTGATGTTAAAAAAACAAATAAAAAAATTATCTGAATTGGGATATAGCATGAAGTCAGGTGTGGAGTGTGAGTATTTTTTGATTTCTCCTGATGGGAACGCAATTGCAGATAATAGAGATACTCAATCTAAACCTTGTTATGACCAGTCTTCATTAATGAGAAGATATGAGCTTATAAAAGAAATATGTGATTGTATGATTGAAATGGGATGGGGTCCTTATCAAAATGACCACGAAGATGCTAATGGGCAATTTGAAATGAATTGGGATTATTCAGATTGTCTAAAAACTGCTGATAGACATACTTTTTTTAAATTTATGGTTAAAACTATTGCAGAAAAGCATGATTTGAGAGCAACATTTATGCCAAAACCTTTTGAAAATTTAACTGGTAACGGATGTCATGCACATATTTCTTTATGGAAAGGAAAGAAAAATATCTTTCTTGATAAACATGATAAGCTTGGGCTAAGCAAGACAGCTTATAACTTTTTAGGAGGTATCATGAAACATGCTTCATCCTTATCTACTTTTTTTAATCCAACAATAAATAGTTACAGACGAATAAATGCTGCACCAACGAAATCTGGGGCCACATGGTCTCCAAGCAGTATATCATATACAGGAAATAACCGTACACATATGATAAGGGTCCCTGATCCAGGAAGATTTGAATTAAGACTTATGGATGGATCCGCAAATCCTTATTTACTTCAAGCTAGTGTATTAGCCGCAGGAATGGAGGGATTAAGTAAAAGAATTAATCCTGGCAAGCCTCTTTTTTGTAATATGTATGAGGATTATAAAAAATATCCAAACCTTTCTAAATTACCAAATGAACTAAAAGATTCTCTTGATAAAATTGAAAATAATAAAGAAATGAATAAAGCATTTGGAACAGAAGTAATTAAAAGTTACGTCAAGTTAAGGACTTCGGAATTAAAAGATTTTAATGATAACGAAAAATTTGATAAGTCCAAACCAATTACAAAATGGGAAAGACAGAATACTCTAGACTGTTAAAGTGAAAAGCTTTGATAGTTATAGAAAATGGAAATATACAAGATTTTTATCGAATAAAAACTATAGTTTTAATCGAAAATATATTTTAAATATTATTTCGTCAAAAATAATCACTGATGCGTTTAATTCTATATCTAAGTGGAAAAACTATAAAAAAACACCACTATTAAAATTAGAGAAACTAAACAAAAATTTAAAACTTAACAATATTTTTTATAAAGATGAGTCAAAAAGATTTCATTTAAAATCATTTAAAGCTTTAGGTGGAGCATATGCTGTAGAAAAAATATCTAAAAGAAAAAAAAACATAATAATATCATCTGCAACAGCTGGAAATCATGGTAGATCAGTTGCTTGGGGCGCTCAAAGATTGGGTTTGCAATGTAAAATTTTTGTTAGTCAATATGTAAGTGAAGCGAGAGTAAAAGAAATTGAAAAATTTGGAGCTGATGTAATTAGAGTTAAAGGTAATTACGAAAACTCATTAAACGAGTGTAAAAAACTATCAAAAAAGAATAATTGGAATATTGTTCAAGATGTATCTACGAAGAATTATAGTTATGTTCCCTTGTTAACTATGGCTGGTTATTCAATTATGATTAAAGAAATTTCAAAACAAACTACGCATTATATTACACATATATTCCTTCAAGCTGGCGTCGGTGGCATGGCAGCAGGTGTAGTTGCAGGAGTTGCAAAATATTTCAAGAGAATTCCTAAAATAATAATAGTTGAACCTGATGGAGCTGATTGTGTACTTCAAAGTATAAAAAGCAAAAGATTAAAAAAAATTAAAATAAAAAAAGAAAGTATAATGGGTGGTATGTCATGCAATGAAATGTCTCTCATACCATGGCATGTATTAAAAAAGGCTAGTGATTGTTGTATAACTGTAAATGACTCAAAAGTTCCTAAAACTGTTGCAATGCTAAAAGACAAGAAACTGAGTAAAAGATCAATAATAGGTGGTGAATGTGCTACACCAGGAATTATCAGTCTTATTAGTCTCTGTAATAATCCTAAAACAAAGAAATTAATAAATCTTAACGAAAAATCTAACGTTTTAGTTATTGGATGCGAAGGTAATGCAGATGTAAAACTTTATAAACAATTGCTATCTAAAGGCAGAAAGTAAATTATATGTCAAAAAAAGCTATTGTTTGGATAAGAGACGATTTTAGAATAAAAAATAATTCTGCATTATCTTATGCAACAAATAATTACGATACTGTCACAGCATTATATATTTATAATAAAGAAAATTTTGATGATGTTAGAGAGGCTCAAAAATGGTGGGTAAGTAAATCTTTAATTAATTTTAAAGATGAATTAATTAAATATAATATTGAATTAGAATTAGTACTTTCTGATGAGATAACTTTTTTTAGTAAAATCAAAGACAAACAAGAAATTTCTGTATTTTGGAACAAAATATATGAGCCATCTCAATTAAAGTTAGATAATGATCTCATTAAAATTTTTGAAAAAAACAAAATACTTTCAAAATGCTTTAAAGGAAATGTTCTTAATGAATATAATAATGTTACAAAAGATGATGGAAGCCCTTATAAAGTTTATAGTCCATTTTGGAGAGTTGGAGAGCAAATTTACTTGGATAGTATCCCAAACAAAACATTAAAAGTAAAAAAAGTTAAGAGCAAAATAAAATTATTCAAAAATAATAATGTTCCAGATCAAATTTTACCAAAGAAAAATTGGTATAAAAAATTTGAAAAATATTGGGACCCAACAGAAAAACAATCCGAAAAATATTTAAATGAGTTTGTTGAAAATAGAATGTTGAAATATGGAGTTGACAGAGATTATCCAGCTATAAATGGTTCATCAAAACTTTCGCCATTCATTAGAAATGGACAAATACATGTAAGTTACATTTGGGACAAATGTTATAAATATAAATCAAAAAATATTAGTGTTAAAAAATATCTAAATGAATTAGGCTGGAGAGAATTTTCACATAGTTTAATTAATTATTTCCCTGAAATGCTAAAAGGTAATTTAAGAAAAGAATTTGATAAATTTCCATGGGATAAAAATGCAAAAAATTTGAAAGCTTGGAAAAATGGTATGACTGGATACCCAATTGTTGATGCTGGGATGAGACAACTTTATGAAACAGGTTGGATGCATAATAGAATTAGAATGGTAGTTGGTTCTTTTCTTGTAAAACATTTAAGAATTAATTGGAAAGAGGGTGAAAAACATTTTAGAAATTGTTTGTTAGATTTTAATGAAGCAAACAATGTTGCACAATGGCAATGGGTTGCTGGCTGTGGTGCAGATGCAGCCCCTTATTTTAGAATTTTTAATCCTATATTGCAGGGTGAAAAATTTGATAAACAAGGTTTGTATGTAAAAAAATGGGTACCTGAACTTGAGAGAGTTCCAAGTAAATTTATTCATAAACCATGGGAAATGGAAACAAAATATCAAGAAGCTATAAAAACTAAAATTGGTTCTGATTACCCTTCTCCAATAGTTGTACATGAAGAAGCCAGAAATGCAGCTCTCAAAGCATTTCAAACTTTAAAAAATTAATCTCCAATAAAATGATGAATAATCAGCCTTTTTGTAGAAGCTAACCTATGTTCAAAAAGGTAAATTCCTTGCCAAGTTCCTAACAAAAGTTGTTTGTTTTTTATACTGAGGGATATTTGATTGTTAGTTAACGCTGACTTTATATGAGCTGGCATATCGTCCTTACCTTCTATTGTATGAATATATAATTTGTTATCCATTGGAGCAATTTTATCAAAATAATTAATTAAATCTGATTGAACATCAGGATCAGCATTTTCTTGAACAATTAAAGATGCACTAGTGTGCTGTATGCTTAAATTTAAAATACCATTATTAAAATTATTTTTATTTATCCAGTCTATCGTTTGATCAGTAAATTCATATAATTTTTGACCATTTGTTTTAAGTTCAAGATTAAAAAATTCTTGTCTCATAAATTCTTTTTAGATGTTAGTTCATATAATCGGCTAATTGTACGCTTAAATGGTTTTTCCAATAACCTTGATGATGTGAGTTTATCAATATTTTGTTCTGCACTAATGGCCATAGGTATATTTTGATCATACACGATATCTAAAAAAGTAATAAATCTTTGTTGTTGATTTGAATTTAAATCATTAAACGCTGGTACATTTTCCATAACTATAAAAAAACAATTTTTTACTATTTTTATATAATCCTCTGATCCTAAATTTTTATCACATACTTCTTTAAAAGTTAATCGAACAATTCCATCATAAAAATTTTTTAAAATAAATTTTCTTCCTTTAATATTTAAAATCTTTTCTTTTAAAACCTTATCTTTAGTCATCACTCTAAATAATTTGTTTATTTTAAAATTGTTTTCTTGATTTAAAGGTGAGTAATATCTTTGAGTTTTATTACCTTTGGACTTTCTATAATCATCATCTATATTTAATTCATATTCAAATGATTGCTTTTGCATTATTTTTATAAAAGGTTTGAATTGATCTCTTTGCAACCCATCTTTGTACAAATTTTCTATTTTTATATTAGAAGTTACAATAATTTTTAAATCTTCTTTAAATATTTCATCAAATAATTTTCCAAGTATCATTGCATCTACTATATTTGTAACTTGAAACTCGTCAAAATATATTAATTTTGCTTTCGATTTTAATTTTTTAACAAATTTACTTAATTTATTTTCATCATTTTTATCTTTGGATTGGTGTACAAAGTCGTGAAAGCTAAGCATAAACTCATTGAAGTGAAGTTTTAATTTTTTACCTTCAACTAAGTCGAAAAAAAAATCTAATATCATAGTTTTGCCGACACCAACGTCTCCATAAAGATAAAAGCCTTTTCTATAATTTTTTTTTGATAAAATTTTTGAGATAAATGATTTGTAGTTTAATTTATAATATTCTTCTAATGTTTTTATGAGTTTTATCTGATGAGAATTAACATCTAAATTTTTCTTTTTGCAGTAGAGTTTAAACTCTTTAACAAAACTTTTTTGCATTAATTCTTTTTTGAATTAAAATCGATACCGTATTCTGATCTTGGTCCTTTTCTCAATCCAAAAGGTCCTGAGATAAAAATTGTCATTGGCCTTGTTCCTGGCTTAAGGTCTACTCTATGATATGCATTGGCTGATCTAAATCCAATATATCCAGGTTTTCTCCAGAACTTGCCTTTTTTAGTAGTTTCCCAATAACCGCCTCTCAAAATTATTGTAATATAAGGGAATAGATGATTATGAACTCCATCCCCATGATCGTCATCCAACATTTCATGAATTAAAATATTAAATGGAAACCATTTTGGTCTATTCCTAAATAATAAATAATATCTATTCATCCATGGTTTAGCTTCATTAAATTTTGGATGAGATGGACCCCTATCTAAAACTACTTTTTTTCTTCCAATTTTTTCTAAAAATTTTAATAACATTAATTTGATCTTATAATTCCATTATTTTTAATTAAAAAAATATTAGCATTATTAATAAATGGTCTCGATATTTTTTCGTTATTAAATTTAATTACCTTTTCAGTTTCAGAATTAGTTAAATTGATAATCAAAATTCTTCCATTATCGGTAGACAAATAAATTTTATTCTTAGCAATAACAAAACCTACTGGTTTAACTTTTTCTCTTTTTTTAAAATTTGAGAAAACATCAGTTATCCTCATTATATTTCCAGTCTCTGTATCAATGACGAATAAATATCCTTCCTCAGAAATATTAAAAATATAATTTTCAGATATCGTAGGCTTTAAACTGGAATTTAAAGTTTGTTTCCATTTTACTATCCCTGTTCTTGTGTCAATTGAAAATAACTCATTTTTGTTATTCGAAAAATATATTGTTTCATTATTTAAAATCATTTCTGAATTTTTTAGACTAAATGCGTTTAAGAGTATTTCGTTACTTTGAGTGGGTGTTTGCCAGATTAAACTCCCATCATTAATATTTAATGCTGTAAGATCACCCAAATTGTTAAGCGAATAAACAGTGTCATCTTTAATAATTACAGATAATTTTTTTTGAGATTTAATGAATGTATTTTCTGTTTTAAAATTCCATAATTCATTTCCATCAACTATTGAGAAGCATCTAATAAAATTATCAAAATCAACAGTTACAAATTTATCATTTTTTATAGCAATATTTGAATTAAATGGAGATAAACTGTCCTTCTTCCAGTAGAGTTCCCCATTATCTAAATTTAATGAAAAAATATTTGAAAGAGTATCTACGGCAAGAATTTTATTATCTACATAATTAAAATATAATATTGGATTAAGTTTTCTCTCTTTCTTTGAGTAATGATTTGCTTTCCACAAAGTTTCAAAATTTTCATTAATTCTAAAAATTGTGCCCTTATTATCGAAATAAATTAGATCATTATTTTCAATAAATAAAATATCTGTGTCAATTGAGTTAAACTGCTTAATCTTTGAGAATTTAAATGTTTTCTTTTTTTCAAATGTTGGCTCAAAGTTAATATTTCCATTATTATTTGTAATATTATTTATAAAACTATCATCTTTAACAAATTTAGATAGATTTATTTGTTTATTTGGATTTAATTGTTCTTGAATTGGTTTAATTTCTTCAAATAAAATTTTAGAATTAGTATTTTCTACAGATTTATCACTTTGACCACAACTAGATAATAAAAGTAAAAAGACGATATATAATACTATCCTACTCACTGAAACTAGATCTTAGCCTTTTTTGAGCTTTGGTTTTTATTTTAGAGTTATTATCTTCAAGACTAACTATTTGTTCAAAAAATTCTTTTGATTTTTGCATTTGATTTTTTGATAAATAATATTCCGCCATAATATAAAGACTATGTGGTTTCCATATACTATCTGTTTTAATTAAAGGATTAAAAATAGCTAACAATTCATTTTCATCTGAAAAATCTGAATTATATAGGCCTTTTTTAAAGATTGTTAGCTCTTTAAACTTTTTATCCATACCAATATCATTAATTAAAATATCAAAATTATTGTTAATTTCATCTTTTGAATTTATCAAATCGTTATCTAGCAAAAAATAAAAAGCTAGAGGAGAATATGTTTTGTCTTTAGCATTAATCACCTCTTTAAGATCTGAGATCACATTATATTTATTATCAGCTTTATATCTTATTACAGCTAAGTCGTACTTATTGGCTAATTTTTCTCTTTTGCTAGATTGATATTCTCCAAAAGAAAAGTAACCAATTAAAGCCAAAATAATTATTACTAATATCGAAATTAGAGAATTTTTATTATTTATGAAAAAGTTTTTAATTTTTTCATTACGTGTTTGAGTATTTATTATATCAATATCTTCATCCATTAGATCATGTTCCTAAGTACATATTGTAAAATTCCACCATGTTTGTAATACTCTAATTCGTTCTTAGTATCTATTCTACTTAACATTTTAATTCTTTTGATATCTCCAGAGACATATTTGATTTCAACATCAACTTCATCTCTAGGATCTATACCTTTTTCTAAGTCAACAATAGAAAATAGTTCTGAGCCATCTAATTTTAGATTAGTTCTATTTATTCCATCTTTAAACTGTAATGGTAGTATACCCATTCCTATAAGATTTGATCTATGAATTCTCTCAAAACTTTCTGCAAAAACAGCTTTTATACCTAAAAGTTTAGTTCCTTTGGCCGCCCAATCTCTAGAGGAACCAGTTCCATACTCTTTGCCACCAATTACAACTAAATCGGTACCTCTTTTTTTGTATTCAACAACCGCATCATATACTGGCATTACTTTTTCCTCAGGGTACAACTTTGTAAAACCACCTTCAGTACCAGGTGCCATTTCATTTCTAATTCTTATATTAGCAAAAGTCCCTCTCATCATAACCTCATGATTGCCTCTTCTTGCTCCATAGGAATTATAGTCTTTAGGAAGTATTTGATGTTTCATAAAATATTCTCCAGTTGGACTATCTTTTTGAATTGATCCAGCAGGTGAAATATGATCAGTGGTAATGCTATCACCTAATATTAATAATGGTCTTGCATCCTTAATTTCTTTAAATCCTTCTGGTTTATCAGGAAGATTATCAAAAAATGGAGGTTTTTTTACATATGTTGAATTATCTTCCCAATTATAAATATTGGTTTCTTCTGTTTTAATTTTTTGCCATTGTTCTGGTCCTTGGGAAACATTTGAGTATCTTTTTATAAACATTTCTGCATTTAATGAATTTCTTAATGTATCTTCTATTTCTTTATTAGATGGCCATATATCTTTTAAAAAAACATCTTTACCATCTTTATCTTTACCTAACGGATCCTTATACAAATCAAATCTCATAGTTCCTGCTATTGCATAAGCAACAACTAATGGCGGAGACGCTAAATAGTTTGCTTTTATTAGAGGTGAAATTCTTCCTTCAAAGTTTCTGTTTCCAGATAAAACTGAAACAGCATAAATATTATTATTTTTTATGGAGACTGATATGTTATCAGCTAATGGACCTGAATTACCAATACAAGTAGTACATCCATAACCAACTAAATTAAATCCTAACTTATCTAAATAAATATTTAACCCAGCTTTTTCTAGATAATCTGTAACTACTTGAGATCCAGGTGCTAAAGATGTTTTCACCCAGGGCTTAGTCTTTAAACCTTTTTCAATTGCATTTTTTGCAAGTAAACCTGCTCCTATTAGTACACTCGGATTAGAAGTATTAGTGCAAGAAGTGATTGCAGCAATTAAAACATCACCATCAGTTATTTTAAATTCTTCTTTTTCAACATTATAAATATTTGGTTCTTCTTTTTTTGTAACTTCTGAAAACACTTTTTTAAAATTTGATGATGCGTCAGTTAGCAAAACTTTATCTTGGGGACGTTTTGGTCCTGAAATAGTCGGTACTATAGTTGACATATCTAAAGATAGAGTGTCTGTAAATTCTACATCTAAACTTGCCCAAAGTCCTTGTTCTTGAGCATACAGTTTTACAATTTCAACATTTTGATCATCTCTTCCTGAGAATTTTAAATATTTTAAAGTCTCATCATCTATAGGGAAAAAACCACAAGTTGCACCATACTCAGGTGCCATATTTGCTATAGTAGCCCTATCTGCTAAAGTCAGATTCTTTAGTCCTTCACCATAGAATTCGACAAACTTTCCCACAACTCCTTTATCTCTCAACATTTTAACTACAGTTAAAACAAGATCAGTTGCTGTTGTACCTTCTGGCATTTTCGATTTCATTTCAAACCCAATGACTTCAGGTATTAACATCGAAATAGGTTGCCCTAACATTCCAGCCTCAGCTTCAATTCCACCTACGCCCCAACCCAAAACCGATAGGCCGTTTACCATAGTTGTATGACTATCTGTTCCAACTAAAGTATCTGGAAATATGTATTCTTCACCTTTATATTTTTCATTCCAAACAACTTTTGAAAGATATTCCAAATTCACTTGATGACATATTCCTGTTCCTGGTGGAACTATTCTAAAATTATTGAATGCCTGTTGCCCCCATTTAAGAAAAGAATATCTTTCAGCATTCCGATTAAATTCAATATCAACATTTTCTTTTAATGAATTTTTATTTGCAAATTTATCTACTTGTACAGAGTGATCAATTACCAGATCAACTGATGACAATGGATTAATAGTGCTTGGGTCTTTATTTTTTTCTTTTACAGCCTCTCTCATTGCAGCCAAATCTGCAACTGCAGGAATGCCAGTGTAATCTTGAAGTAAAACTCTCGCAGGTCTATATGCTATTTCTGTATTTGAGCTTTTAGATTTTAACCAATCTTTAATAGCTTCAATTTGTTTTTTATTAACCGTAATATCGTCTTCGAATCTTAGTAAATTTTCAAGAAGGACTTTTAATGATTTTGGAAGTTTTGATATACCCGCTAAACCATTTTTCTCAGCCTCTTTTAGTGAATAAAAATTATAATTTTTGCCGTTAACTGAAATTTTAGTTAACGAATTGAAAGAATTTTTGTCTCCTGGTTTCATATTTAATAATAAAATGTAGCTATGCAAACTAATAAAAGCGCTGACATAACATAATTGAACCATTTAATAAATTTCTCATTTGTCGCGAATTTTCTCATAAATTTACCAATTAAAGTCCAGAATAAAATGCTAAATATAGCAAAGAAAAAGGCAGAAGTTAGAAGCCAGAAGGAATAAATAAAATAGTTATCTCCAGATTCGATATAAGTTGATACTGCAATAATTGCAACGATTACTCCTTTAGGATTTAAAAATTGGAAAAGAAATGTTTCTATAAATTTAACAGGCTCCAATTTATTATTTTGTTTTAATGATTTTGAAAATGAAATTCTATAAGCCAGATATATTAAAAAAGCAGTCCCAGTAAAAACTAAAATGTTTTGAATTATTGGATACAATTTAAAAACATTAATTAATCCAAAATTAATTAGAGAAACCATTGAGGTAAAGCCTAATATAACACCTAACATAAGTGGTATCGTTTTTTTTACTCCATGATTAAAACCTGAATGAGATGCAATAATATTATTTGGACCAGGAGAACAACTGGTAACAAAAAAAAATAAACTTAATGATAATAGTTCTGGATGCATTTAAGCAATCGGTAATCCATTCTCTGCTTCTTGAGATGGATGAACTAAAGTTACTCTACCCTCTGCGTCTATAGATCCAAGAATTAAAACTTGCGAAACAACTCCAGCAATATTTTTTTCTGCAAAATTACAAACACCAATTACTTGTTTTCCTTTAAGATTCTCTTCATTATAATAATGAGTAATTTGAGCAGAGGATTGTTTTATCCCTATCTTTTCTCCAAAATCAACTTCTACAACTAATGAAGGTTTTCTTGCTTTTTCATTTTTTCTTACAGAAATAATTGTTCCCAATCTAATATCGACTTTATCAAAGTCTTCATACGTAATTTGTTCTTTCATAAATTTAATATATAATGATTTGTAAATGAGTACAGAAAATAATCCTGATAAAATTTATAAAGATTCAATTAGAATATTGACAGATTTGATCGCTTTCAAAACTATTTCTGGAAACGATAATAATAGTCTCATTAATTATTGTGATGAAATTTTAAAAAATATAGGAGCAACTTCATTTAGAATTTTTGATGGTGATAAAAAAAGAGTTAATCTTTTTGCTTCTTTAAAATCTAAAAATGGAAATGGTAAAAAACCTATTATTCTTTCAGGTCATACAGATGTAGTCCCAGTTTCAAAAGGCTGGTCTACTGATCCATTTGTTGCAACTATAAAAAATGAGAAATTATTTGGGAGAGGTTCTTGTGATATGAAAGGTTTTATTGCATGTGCTCTAGCATATGCTCCTGTATTTAAAGAAAATAATTTAGATAGAGACATTCACTTTTCATTTACATTCGATGAAGAAACCGCATGCATCGGCGCACCATTATTAATAAAAGAATTAAAAAAAAGAGATATTAAAGATGGAATTTGCATTATTGGTGAACCAACCAATATGAAAATCATTGATGCTCATAAAGGTATGAATGAATATACAGTTCATTTTGGAGGTTTAGCAGGTCATAGTTCTAAACCAAGCCAAGGTGTTAATGCAGTTGAATATGCATCGAGGTATGTAAACAAATTATTAGAAATTAGATCAAAACTAAAAGATAGAGCTCCTAAAGATTGTATATTTAATCCACCATATTCTACATTATCAGTTGGTGGAGTTTCGGGTGGTATAGCTCATAATGTTATTGCTGATAAATGTAAAGTTGAATGGGAAACTAGACCAGTGGTCAGAGAAGATGGAGATTTTGTAAATCAAATAATAGACGATTATGTTGATAAAGAATTATTGCCAGAAATGAAAAAAGTTTTTTCAGATGCTTATATTAAAAAAGAAATTATAGGTGAAGTAGTTGGATTTAATAGATTGAACGACTCCGAGGCTTGTGAATTTGTTTCTAGTATAACTGGTGACAATTCAAGAGAAGCTGTTTCGTTTGGAACAGAAGCTGGACTCTTTCAAGAAGTTGGAATTAGCACTGTAGTTTGTGGACCAGGTTCGATTGAACAGGCTCATAAAATTGATGAATATATAGAACTTAGTGAATTAAAGAAATGTCTAGACTTTTTAAAAGGTGTAAAAGATAAATCTATAAATTAATTCCAACCACCTACAGATTTAACTTCTAGAAATTCAAGCAATCCTTCTTTACCTGCTTCCCTTCCAATTCCAGAATGTTTAAAACCTCCAAAAGGTGCATCAACTGCAATACCAGCACCATTTACATCAACCATTCCAGATCTAAGTTTTCTGGCAACTCTTTGGACTTTTTCCTTATCTTGAGTTTGAATATAGTTTGTTAATCCATAATCAGTATCATTTGCAATTTTAATTGCCTCTTCTTCAGTTTCAAATGGAATAACAGATAAAACAGGACCAAATATTTCTGTTCTTGCAATTTCCATTTCATTTTTTACATCAGCAAAAACTGTCGGTTTTACATAATAACCATCACTTAATCCGTTTGGTTTTCCAACTCCACCTGCAACTAATTTTGCTCCTTCATCTATTCCTTTTTGAATTAAACCTTGAATTTTATTGAATTGAGTTTCAGAAATTACAGGACCAATATGCTCTCCATTTTTATTTGGATCATCTACCTTAAATTCATTTGCGTATTTTCTCAGTCTTTCTATCGCTTCATTATATATTGATTTTTCAACAAGCATTCTTGTAGGAGCATTACATGATTGTCCTGAATTTCTAAAACATCTAAATGCACCTCTTTCAATTGCTTCAGCATCAGCATCTTCAAATATAATATTTGCACCTTTTCCTCCTAGTTCCAAACTTACTCTTTTAAAGTCCTTTGCAGCATTTTGAGAAATTAAAGCCCCTGCTCTTGTAGAGCCGGTGAATGAAATCATATTTACATCTGGATGACTTGTCAATGCATCTCCAGTTATTTCCCCATCTCCATTAACTAAATTAAAAACACCTTTTGGAAATTTTGCTTCATCTATTAATTCAGCTATGATCATTGCCGATAAAGGTGCTAGTTCTGAAGGTTTTAAAATCATAGTACAACCAGAAGCCAATGCAGGAATGACTTTTAAAGTAACTTGATTTATTGGCCAGTTCCACGGTGTTATTAATGCGCACACACCTTTAGGCTCATATATTATTCTTTGATTTTTTGCATGATCTCCCAAAGGTTTTTCGAATTCAAATTCTTTTAGATAACGAATAAATGATTTTGTATGACTCGCGCCAGTTCCTGTTTGTAGTTTTGACGCAAAATCTTTTGGCGCTCCCATCTCTTGAATAATTGCATCTGTAATATCATTCCATCTTTTTTTATATAATGAATAAAATACTTCTAATAATGACAATCTTTCCTCTTTAGAGGTAAATCCCCAAGTTTTAAAAGCTTCTTTTGCTGCTAAAACTGCATCATTGATGTCCTCCTTACTGCCTAAGGAAATTACTGCACAATTTTTTTCTGTTGCTGGATTTATGACCTCAATATCTTTTGGGTTTTTTGGAGAAACCCATGAACCATTAATATAAAAATTTCTCTTTTCAATCATGCGCGCAAATTATCCTTTCTTCATGATTTTGCAAATAAATTTGTTAATTCATAAACAATTGTTGCTGCAGCTAGAGAGGTTACTTCTGCATGGTCATAAGCAGGTGCAACTTCAACTACATCTGCAGAAATCAAATTTAAACCTGATAAACCCCTGAGGACGTTTACCATTTCTCTTGTGGTCATTCCGGCAATTTCAGGTGTTCCTGTACCTGGTGCAAATGCTGGATCTAATACATCAATATCAATGGACAAATATAATGCATTATCACCTACTCTATTTTTTATTCTTTCAACAATTTTATCAATTCCTTCTGTTTGAAATTCATCACAATGAATAATTTTAAATCCAAAGCTTTCATCATTTTTTATATCATCTCTGCTATAAAGTGGACCTCTTATACCTACATGCATAGAGGCGTTATCTAAAAATAAATTTTCCTCACGAGCTCTTCTAAATGGAGTGCCATGAGTATATGGTGCTCCAAAGTAAGTATCCCAGGTATCTAAATGGGCATCAAAATGAACAAGTGATACGGGTCCATTATTCTTTTTATTGGCTGCTCTAAGTAAAGGCACAGCAATTGTGTGATCTCCTCCAAGGCTTATTATTCCTCCAACTTTATTTAATAAATCGGTTGCTCCTACTTCAATTTGTTTGATGGCTTCATCAATATTAAATGGATTGCAAGTAATGTCTCCTGCATCTGCAACTTGTTGTACTTTGAATGGTTCTACATCATAATTAGGATGATAATTAGTCCTTAAATGTCTAGATGCTTGTCTAATACTTTGTGGGCCAAATCTTGCACCTGGTCTATAACTTGTTCCTGAATCAAATGGAACTCCGACAATAGCAACATCACAACTTTCTACATCTCTTAGCTCAGGTAATCTTGCAAATGTTGAAGGGCCCGCATATCTTGGCACTTCTGTACCACTAACAGGCTGAATAGGTTTTTTAGACTTTGTCATTTTAGTAATAAGAATATTATTAGAATGATCCAGAAAAAGGGATAATAGAAATATATATATTTTTTTGCAAACATCTTAGGTACTGACTCATGATCTCTATTAAGATTTTTTTTTCTTTTTCTTTTTTTCATTAAATAAATCCTATCACATTCATATTATATCTAATATCATCAAAATTATTAAAATGAGATATATTATATTAATATTTATATTATTTTTTAACTTTTCTTATGTAAATGCAGATGCAATATACAATTTAATTAAAATCCCAAATTTAGAAGTTTATAAAGTTGATGATGTTAATGGTATCAAATATTTGGTATCGAAAAGAGGTTTTGTAATTGGTGATACAAATAATATTAAATGTAAGGGCATAAATAATAGTGATTTGGATCGTGAATTTAATACAATTCAAAATAATCTGAGAGATTATAACTCAAATTTCTTAAGGAAAATAAATTTGAAATTTGTGGTTCTTTGCAAAAACTTAGAAATTTCAGGCATTAATACAGGAGGTATACCAGATAATAAATTCAGGACTTTAATTTTAGACTTAACATTTAACCGAAATTATTTTGAAAGAATGATCCATCATGAAATATTTCATATGATTGATAACAGTTTTCCTGAGCATTTTAAAAAAAATAAATGGAGTGAACTTAATAATAAAGATTTTTCTTACGCATCATGTTCTACATGCACTGATTTATTAGGTTTAGATTTAGAAATTACGAAAGGCTTTTTAACAGAATATTCAATGAGCACTGCTGAAGAAGATATGGCTGAAATTTATTCATTATTAAAAACAAACTTTAAAGAAATAGATTTATTAATTAAAAAAGATAATATTTTAACTAAGAAGAAAAATTTCCTAATTAAAGGTCTTAAAGAAATAGATGAAAAGTTTATTTTTTGAATGATAAAAAAAATTAAACCATCGCTATCTGAAAAAATATTATTTATTTTTCTAATTCTGCTTATTATTTTAACTTTAGGTTCATTTTATATATTAAATAATAAATGCCTTTTTGTAAAAAAAATTGATTTAAATAACTATAAATTTAAAGATAAACAAAATATTGCAATTATGGAAGTTGAATGCGGTAAAGTTCTAATAGAGTTAGATCCAAATATTTCACCAAAAGCTGTAAATCGATTTAAGAAGTTAATAAATAAAGGTTCCTATAATGGTTCAGCTTTTTATCGAGTAATAGAAAATACTTTAATACAAGCTGGAGATATTGAATATGGAAATATATCTAATATAAATTATTCTAAAGTAGGAACTGGTAAGTCTGGTTTAGGAACAATTAAATCTGAGCTCAGTGATAATTTTTTATTTAATGCTGGTTCTGTGGCTTTTGCTAGGAAAGATCAATTCGACACAGAAGACAGCGAATTTTTTATTACTTTAATAGATATACCAATATATCAAGGTGAATATACTCCAATTGGAAGAGTAATTGCAGGAATGGACTCTTTAAAAAAAATTAAAGTAGGAAATAAATCAACTTATGTATTAAAACCTGATTATATTAAAAATATAAAGTTTTTAGTTAACTAGTGGTTTTCCAGTAGATAATGTGTGTTTAATTCGATCTTGGGTTTTACTTGTCTCAATTAATTTCATGAAAGCATCTAACTCTAATTTAAACAACTGATCTTCTGTAAGAGTTTTATCTATAGTTGTATCACCGCCACTTAAAACATTTGCTAACTCTGTTCCAACTATCATTCCATGATCTAATATAATTTTATCATTATACAGTTTTTCTAACATACTAACCATTTTGTCTTTTAAAGATTTACCAGATAAATTAAATGTGCATTCTTCAGGAGGAGTAAATTCTTTATTTTGATCCAAAATTTTTCTTGCTTCATTCAATAGACTATTTCTGCTCATAATTTTTTTATTTTCAGGGATTAAGTACTTTAGAGGTTCAGCTTCAACTGGAGATGTTGCAGTTTTTGCATAACCAATGATATCAAAAACTTTTAAAGGCGCAAAATCTGGATCATTTTTTGCCTCTTCTGTTTGAGACCATCTCCATAACATTTCTTTACATCCTCCTCCGGCTGGAACTAAACCAACCAATGTTTCAACTAATCCAACAACAATATTTGTATGCGAAGCAACAAAGTTGCTTTGAACTAAAACTTCAAAACCCCCACCAAGAGTAAGACCTGATGGTGCTGAAACGACTGGAAATTTTGAGTATTTTAAGTGTTTGCATGTTTCTTGAAAATAACCGACAAATTTTTCTATTGATTTAAAGTCACCTTTATCTGCAAAATTCATAGTATATGTTAAATTAACACCTGCAGAAAACTGCATACTTTCATTAATAATTATCAATGGTTTGTCTGTAGCGTTTTTTAAAGAGTCCATTGAGTCATAATCCAAAGCGTTTGCTTTAGTTGTAAATTCGACAATGTTAAATTCAGGAAATCTATAAATTTCAGCAGAATTATTTTTATCAAGTTTAAGGGCTCTTGGTTTAATTTTTCCTAAAGTTTCAATTTCAGTATATTGTTGTCTCTCACCATAAAAATTTTCATCTTTGGATTTTGATAAATTTTCTAAAAATTTATTTCCCTCAAAATTATCAACTTTTTGAAAAAAATTATTTACTCCAATTTCTTTTAACATTTCAAAAGGCCCTCTAGACCAATTGAAGCCAAGTCTCATTGCTTCATCAATGTCGTTAAACTTATCTGTAATACCTGGAACTAATGAAGAAGAATATTTTATTATTTTAGAAATTACTGACCAAGCATAATCTCCATATTTATCTCCACGATTAATTAATTTTTTTAAATCAACTTTTTCAGATTTAATATCTATTTTTTTTGAGGGAGAATATTCCCCAGTTTCAAGATTGATGGCCTCTAAAATTTTCTTACCACCCTCCTTATTCATTCTATAAAATCCACCTTTTCCTTTTCGACCAGTATATCCGGTCTCTATTAATTTTTTTACAAGTGGCATTTCTTTTGCTACAGGTTGAAATGGATCGCTATCAGGTAATTCTTTAATAAAACTTTTTAATACATCTGCCATTAAATCAATACCTATTAGGTCATACAATCCAAATACTCCAGTTTTAGGTATGCCCATTGGTCTGCCAAATACAGCGTCAGCCTCTTCAACACTAAGTTTCATATTAAATGCTTCTGTCATTGCAATTTGCATTGCATAAACTCCAATTCTATTACCTAAAAATCCTGGAGTGTCATTACAGATAATTGCACCTTTACCTAAGTCTATTTCACAAAAGTTTTTTAAAAGTTTAACTTTATCTAAATCGCTTTCATTACTTTTTACTATTTCCAGTAAATCCATGTATCTTACAGGATTAAAGAAGTGAGTTATGCAGAAATCCTTTTTGTCTTGATCAGATAATTTTTCTGATAGAACACTTATTGGAATAGATGAGGTATTAGATGAAACAACAGACTCTTTTTTTCTATGCTTAAATATTTTTTCGTAAATATTATGTTTTATATCTATTCTTTCTACAACAGCTTCTACAATCCAATCTGCATTCGAAACCACATCAAAGTTTTCCTCAATGTTTCCTACATGTATATTATCTAATTTTGATTTATCTATTAACAAAGGAGGTCTAGATTTTCCTATTCTCTCTTTAGCCTTTTGACTAATTTCTGTAGTTAAATCCAACAAAGTGACAGGAATATTTGCGTTACACAAATGTGCAGCTATACCGCTCCCCATTGTTCCAGAACCAATTACAACTACATTATTTATTTTCATAAAGAAGGTTTCTTATATTAAATTGAGACTGAGTAGGAAATAAAATAAATGTCATAACTACTGCTGCAAACTTGCTAATTCTTCAATATTAATATGACATCTAATAGCATTACCATTTTCACCTATTTGCCATGGTGGAATCTCTGAATTACAAATATCACCTATTTTCCTAGGGCATCTTCCTTGAAAAGAACAGCCTTTCTCAGGGGGTTTTTCCTCTACTATATCCTCAGCTACTAATTTTGGTTTTATATCTGGATCTGGTTCTAAAACAGCACCTAATAATACTTCAGTATAAGGATGTGAAGGAAATTTGTAAACATTTTGAGAAGGACCAATTTCACATAACCTTCCTTGATATAAAACTGCAACTCTATCACTAATTGCTCTAACAACAGCCAGATCATGAGAAACAAATACGTAGGTTGTTCCTAGATCTTCTTTTAATTGTTGTAATAAGTTTAAAACAGCTGCTTGAACCGAAACATCTAAAGCTGATGTAACCTCATCACACAAAATTATATCTGGCTTAGCTGCAAATGCTCTTGCAACCGCAACTCTTTGTTTCTCACCACCTGATAATTGTCTAGGATATCTTGACATATAAAATTCTCCTAACCTTACTTTTTTTAGTAGATCGATTATATTTTTTTTTAATTCTTCTCCTGATAAATTAAAATATAACTTTAGAGGTTGTGAAAGTATTTGCTCAACTGTGTGGTTTGGATTTAATGACTCATCTGGATTTTGAAATATAAGTTGTATTGCTCGCAGATCATTTGGATTTCTCATTTTTAAATCAGAAGATAAAATACGATCATTTTCAAATTTAATTTGACCATCTTTTGTTTTGAGTAAGCCAGCAATTGATTTTAAGATGGTAGACTTGCCACTTCCAGACTCACCAACCAAGGCAATAGTCTCTCCTTTTTTTATATCTATATTTATATCTTTAACTGTTGGGTTTTGATCAGAAATTTTATTTAATAATTGATCAAAAAATTTCTGCTTTGCATAACTAATTGAAACATCCTTTAATTTTAAAACTTCATTTGCTTCACTATTATTTGATTTTTTTGTTATTGAAGTTTGTAAATTATTATTTTGGTTTATTAATTCTTTATAATTAAAACATCTGACATTGGTATCTAATTCTTTAATATGTTCCAGATCTGGTGAATTTTTTTTACAATTATCAGTTGCTAAGTTACATCTATCATAAAAACTACAACCTTCATTTATGCTTCCAGGCTGAGGTTGGCTTCCTGGCATAGAAGCTGGGAGTCCAGCTAGTGAAAGTTTAGGTATCGATTTTAACAATCCATAAGTATAAGGATGAATAGGTTCTTTTAATATTTTTCTTGCTGGTCCTTCTAAAACAATTTCTCCCGCATACATTACAACTATTCTATCACTAACTTGTGCTATGGCTCCAAGGTCATGACTAACATAGATCATAGATGTTCCAGTATCTTTTGCTATAAATCTTAATAGTTCTAAGACATGCGCTTGTGTTGTAACGTCTAATCCAGTAGTTGGCTCATCTAATAAAAGTAAATCTGGTTTGCCAGCCAATGCCATTGCAACAGCCACTCTTTGTTGCTGCCCTCCAGAAAGCTCGTGTGGATAACGAAAAGCCATAGTTTCTGGTGAAGGAAGTCTAACTTTATTTAGTAACTCTGAAATTTTTTTATCTCTCTCTGTTTTGTTTAGATCTGTATGTAATTTTAATGCTTCATCAATTTGGTATCCAATTTTTAAATTCGGTGTTAATGCTTGTCCTGCATTTTGAGGTATCATGGCTATTTTTCTACCTCTAATTTTTTCTAGCTGTCTACTGCTCATCTTCAATAAATCCTTAGATTTAAAGAGACATTCACCCTTAAGAGGAAATAAGCCTTGTTTTATATAGCCCATCATAGCAAGTGCTAGTGTGCTTTTTCCAGAACCCGACTCCCCTACGATCCCTACGGTCTCTCCTTTTTTTATATTAGTTGAAACATTTCTAAGTATTGAAATTTGTTTGCCCTTCTGACTGTTAAATCCAATTGATAAATTTTTAACACTTTCAATTATTTCATTCATTTAAACAGGTGCCTTGGTTGAACGATCAATTCCTAAAGCTTTTGCAAATGCATCTGCAGTTAAATTTATTCCAATAATTAACGAACTTAATCCTACTATCGGAGCAATTACAGACCAGTATGCAAACGACATTAATCCTCTAGCATTGGATATCATCAAACCCCAATCAGGCGTTGGTGGACTTACACCAAAACCTAAGAATGACAATGAGCTAAATCCTAATAACATCCAAGACCATCTCATTGCTCCCTCTACTAATATAGCATCTCTAACATTTGGAATAATTTCATTCCAAATAATAGACATATTGCTATGACCTCTAGCTCTGGCTGAAACTATAAAGTCTTTAGCAATAACATCGTGAGTAGCAGCTCTAGCAACTCTTACTATTCCTTTACCATAAAAAAAACCTAGTGCAGGAATTAAAACCTCTGTTGATGTTCCTAAAAGAGAAACAATTAATAACATTGCAAGTATCCAAGGGATAGAAAGAAACGCATCAACAACTCTCATTACAACATCGTCAATTTTACCTCCAACTAAACCACAAAAAATTCCAAGTAAACCTCCCCACAGAAGGGCTATAAGTGATCCAAAGAAAGTTACCGTAAGAGCTGTTCGACCTCCAAGTATTGTTCTTGTAAAAACATCTCTACCCAAGCTATCTGTTCCAAACCAATGTTCAGCTGAAGGTGCAAGTAACATGGTATTTGGGCTAATTGCTTTATAATCGTATGGTGCAATGTAAGGGCTTAATAATGCTAAGACTACATGAAATAAAACGATTGATAAACCAATTAATCCAGAGGGCTTGGAGGCCATAGTCTTTAAAATCTCAAAAGCCTTTTCTAGCTTATTTTTTTGTTTATCTTCTGTAATTAAATTAGTCTCCATTTTATTTTCTTATCTGTAAACTTTTTAATCTTGGATTGAGCATGAGTGTCATTAAATCTGCTATTAAATTTATTCCCACATAGATTGATGCCAATATTATTGCTAATGCTTGTACAACAGGTAAATCTCTATTTGATATAGACTCAATTACCAGTCTGCCTAAACCGGGATAATTAAAAACAACTTCTGTAACAACAACACCACCTAGTAACCAAGCAATTGTTAACGCCACTACATTTATTGCTGGTAATAATGCATTTGGTAATACATGTCTAAATACCATTTTCCAATATGGAACACCTTTTAAAATTGCCATTTGCACATAATCACTAGCCATTACTTGAATTACACTTGAACGTACCATTCTTGCCATGTGTGCGGTCATAATCATTGAAATTGCAACAACAGGTAAAATTATATTCGAAAGTAATTCATAAAAAGTTGCATCCGATGGTATAATCACGATGCCTGGTAGCCAACCAAGCCAAATTGCAACAATTAAAATAAGTAAAGTAGCACTAATAAACTCAGGAATAGTCATTGAAAAAATTGTGATAGTTGAGATCATAATATCTGGAAGCTTATCTCTCCAAAGAGCAGTTATTATTCCTAATATAATTGCTAAAGGAATTCCTATAAGTATTGAAACAGAGGCTAAAACTAATGAGTTTTTAACTCTTGGACCTAGTACTTCATTAATTGGCATTTCTCCACTTAAAGAGTAACCAAAATCACCTCGTACAACATTTGATGCCCAGTCCAAATATCTTTCATAAGCAGGAACATCTAGACCAAGTCTTTTTATACAAGCATCAAGAGCTGCTCCATAAGCTTCTCTTTCTAAATATGTTGTGCATGCATCCCCAGGTAAAACTTC
The DNA here is from genome assembly GCA_902576785.1 of uncultured Pelagibacteraceae bacterium. Taxonomy (GTDB): domain Bacteria; phylum Pseudomonadota; class Alphaproteobacteria; order Pelagibacterales; family Pelagibacteraceae; genus Pelagibacter. Next base: position 171,464 of record CACGWC010000002.1, read on the forward strand.
AACACCTACAAAAGTAATCAATGAAACTATAAATAAAGTGATAAGCCCTAGTCCAATTCTTTTTAAAATTAATAAAAGCATAAGATTAACTAGAACTTTTTAACAAAAATAAATTAAATAGAAATAAAATAAAGGCCGCTTATATGCGGCCTTTATCTAAATACTTTTAGTCAACTTTAACTTTATGCCACTGTATAGAAAAATGATCTACGGCATCAAGGTTTTTCACCTTTGATGATGTAACTACAAGTCTAGATACGTGGTATGGGATCATTGTTCCACTTTGTTCCCATAAAGTCATTTGAGCATTTTGATATGCTTTTTTTCTTTTATTGAAATCCAACTCACTTCTAGCATCAGCTAAATTTTTATCAAAGTCAGCATTTTTGAAGTAAGACTCATTCCATTTAGCTCCACTATGATAAGCTTCGTGCAAGATTGTGTCTGCTGGTCTTTGGTTCCAACGTGTCATTGAAACTGGTTTTTTCATCCATACTTCATTCCAGTAACCTTTAGATGGTACCATTTCAATGTTGACTTTAATTCCAGCTTTTGCAACTTGCTGCTGAACGACTTCTGCAATCGTAGGCCAAGTTGGTTCTAAAGTTGCTGGATAAACAGTCAATTCAATTCCATTTGGAAATCCTGCTTCTCTTAGTAAATTTTTTGCTTTACTAATATTTTGAGGACAATCCATTTGTAAACGATATTGATCAGAAGGCATTACAGGTGTATCACAAGATACAGTTGCCGCACCACCCATAACCAAATCTACAAGTTCTTGTCTATCAACCGCTAACCTAAAAGCTTTTCTCACTTTAGGATTATCAAATGGAGCAGTATCAGTTCTCATAACCACACCTCTCCAGTTTCCAGTTGGAATTACAGTTGTTTTAAATTTAGAATTACTGTCAAATATCTTTTTTTGATTGAAAGGAACATATCTGTTCATATCAATTTGGCCTGTTAAAAGAGCTTGAATTCTTGCTTGAGCATCTGGGATCGCAATAACATGAACTTCTGCAACTCCTGGTGCACCTTCCCAGTAATCTGGGTTAGCTTTTAGAATTGTAGTTCCTTCTGGATCAAATTTATCAACTATAAATGGTCCAGTACCAACTCCTGTTTGTCCAATAGTGTCACCTGATCCTTCAGGTATCATTCTTAATCTGTAGTCAGTTAACAATAATGGAAAGTCAGCAAATGAAGTCGATAACTTCATTTTAACGGTATGCTGATCGACTACTTCAATCTCTTCTACAACATTTAAACTTTTTCTAACCGGAGATCCAATATCAGGATCTTTAGCTCTCATCAAAGAATATTTAACATCTGGAGCATCAAAAGCTGACCCATCATGGAAATATATTCCTTTTCTTAAATTAAATGTCCATTCAGTTGCATCAGAATTAGCACTCCAATCTGTTGATAATGAGGGTGATGGTACACCGTTCATATCAGGCCTTACTAATCTATTTTGAGTTTTGATGACAACTTGAAATAAACGCCCTTTAGTTATGGCATCTAAGTTAGTATCTTTTCCAAATCCAAGATCATGTGATACTTTAAATACTCCACTTGATGCATTGGCAATAGAAAAAGATAATATCAGAGACATAAAAGTCACTGAAAAAACTTTAAGTATGTATTTCATAAGTTCCCTCTTTTTCTTTAGTTGTTTAAATAACTAAAAAGATAACAATTCCAGAACTAGATAACAACATGCAAAATGTAGTGATTCATCTACTGATTGAATAGATATTTTAATTAATATACACTTTTTCTAGATTTATAAATGCAAAACGAATTAAACAAAGTCAGATTTTCAGTAAAACCTTTAAAATCCAATGATAATAAAGTTGTTGAACTTGCAAGAACTGTGGGAATACATCCTCTAGCGTATCAAGAACTTCCTTACGATCCAGAGTATTCTTTTTATGCAGGAAGATTAAATCCAGAAGTACTTTCACATGCAACCGCTGATGAAATGTATTGGAAGGTAAGACAAGAGGTAATTTTTCGTCATACTGGTGAACATCCATATGAAATATCTGGTCCTGATGCAGAAAAACTATTACAAAAAATATTTACAAGAGATATCTCAAAAGTAAAAGTAGGAAGGTGCTCTTACCAATTCGCTTGTTACAACGATGGAGGTATGCTTACAGATGGAGTTTTACTAAAACTTGAAGAAAATAAATTCTGGTTTGTTCAAGCTGATGGTGATCTTTTTTCATGGTATAAGGCGCACACTGATAATCTTAATGTAAAAATATCTGACCCAGACGTTTGGGTAAGTCAAATTCAAGGACCTAAATCTATGGATCTTTTAAAAGTTTTAAGTAAAGAGACTTTTCCTGAGAATTGGAAATATTTTGATTGGAAAGAAATAACTATACTAAATGAAAAGGTAATCATAAGTAGATCGGGTTTCAGTAATGAACTTGGTTGGGAAATTTATTTTAGAAAAAATAATAATACTGAAAAAGTTGGGGATTACATTCTTGAGGAAGGAAAAAAAATGGGAATGATACTCACGGGTACACCTGGTTTCAGATGTAAAAGAATAGAATCTGGATTATTATCAGCTGGGCAAGACTTTAATCATGAAACAAATCCATATGATGTTGGGTTAGGCAAGTATGTAGATTTAAAAAAAAATTATTTTATTGGAAAATCATCATTGATGACTGCTGATAAAGAAAAAAGATGTTGGGGAATACGAGTAGAAAATGGAACAGGTTTAAAAGGAACTTATATAAAATTTAATAATGAAATAATTGGAAAAATTACATCAAGCACTTGGTCACCTTTTCAAAAATGTGGTGTTGGAATTGTTTTAATGAATTCTACAAAATATAAACCAGGGTTAATAGTGGATGTTAATTGCAATGATAATAAAATTCATAAAGGCGAAATATGCACCTTACCAATGTATGACTTTAAAAATGAAATTGTAAGAGGTTTAAAAATTGATATTCCAACAGGTCCTTCTCCGTGGTCAGGAATAAAAAAATAATAATAGCAATTGGTGGTGGTGGATTTACACATTCGTCTGACGAAGACTTGGATGAATATGTAATAAATCAAGTTAATAAATCAAAAATAAATATTGGTTTTTTACCTACCGCTAGCAATGATAATCAAGAAAAGACCGATCTTTTTTATAAAAGATTTAAATCGCATAAATTTAAATTATCTCATTTTAATCTATGTTCAAGTGTGGAAGGTTTTAATGAATGGCTGATGAACAAAGATATAATTTATGTAGGAGGTGGTAATACCTATAACATGATTAATATTTGGAAAAGACATAATCTTATCAAAGTATTTAAAGATGCATATGAAAAGGGAATAATTCTGAGTGGAATAAGCGCAGGAGCCGTCTGTTGGTTTGATTGGATATTATCAGACTCGGTCGATAAAGAGCTAAGTCCATTAAAAGGAATAAATTTTTTAGATGGAAGTTGCACACCTCATTCTTCAGATAATAATCGACTTCGACAATTTATTTCAGAAATTAAAGACGGAAATTTGCCAGATGGAATAGCCATTGATGATGGTGTAGCTGTGCTTTTTATTGACGGAGTTCCTTCAGAGGTTTATTCTTCAAGAATTAATCATGACGCTTATTATGTGACTAGACATGATAAGATAAGTTTAAAAACATATATAAAAAATTTAAATGGATAACATTAAAGCCAGTAATAAAATTTTTAGCATTGAAGACGCAAAAAAACTATCAAAGAAAAGATTGCCAAAGATAGTTTATGATTTTATTGATGGCGCATCTGGAGATGAAAAGTTATCAGAAATTAATAGTTTTGCTTTAGATCAAATACGTCTTGAGCCAAGAGTTCTAAGAAATGTAGAGGAAAGAAAACTAAAAAAAAATATTCTTGGATTTAACTATGACTATCCATTTGGTTTTGCCCCAATGGGTATGACAAATCTTTCATGGCCGGGAGCAGACTCAATGCTGGCAAAAGAGAGTGCAAGAAATAATATACCAACTTGTGTATCGATGGCTTCCACAACTACCTTAGAAAAAATGTATGAACTTTCAGAAGGTCATTCGTGGCTTCAACTTTATATTTTTCAGGATGAAGCTTTTGTCATGGAATTGCTCGATAGAGCAGAAAAAACTGGTTATGAAGTTGCTATACTTACTGTTGATGTTCCGGTTTTATCTAGGAGAACTAGGGATGATAAAAATGGATTCTCATATCCATTTAAAATTGGACCTAAACAATTTTTTGATTTTGCAACTCATCCTGTTTGGTCAATATCTACATTGCTTAATGGAATACCAAAGCCAATGAATTACGAGACTTCAAAAAGTGGAAAAGGTATTTTTAAAAGAAAAGAAAGTAGAGGAAAAACAGATTGGGAAACTCTAAAAAGAGTAAGAAATAAATGGAAAGGCAAATTAATTGTAAAAGGTGTTATGTCATCAGATGATGCAGTTAAAATTAAAGAAATGGGCGCTGATGCTATCCAAGTTTCAAATCATGGAGGTAGACAATTAGATAGTGCCTCAGCAGCAATAAACATTTTACCTTTTATTAGAGAGGCAGTAGGAAATAATTTTCCGATTATTTTTGATAGTGGGATAAGAAGTGGTAGCGATATTGTTAGATCATTAGCTTTAGGAGCAGATTTTTCAATGATTGGAAGGCCTGTAATGTATGCCATGGGCGCTGATGGTGCTAGCGGGCTAAGAAGAATTGTAGACATAATCAAAGAAGAAGCCAGCACAACACTAGGTTTGGTTGGATTAAATGATATTAATGAAGTTTCTTCTGATATAATCGAACAAAAACTTTTTATGAATACAACTTACTAATATGGAAAAAAAAATAAGAGGCGGAGCATTAATTGCAAGAGCATTAAAAGATAAAGGTATTAATAAAGTTTTTACTCTATCTGGTGGGTTTTGTAATCCTGCTATTGAAGGTTTCATGGAATGTCAAATTGATGTGGTTAATTGTCCTCATGAACAAATAGCTGGACACTTAGCAGATGGACACACAAGAATTACAAGAAAACCATCTGTATGTTTAGTTGGACCAGAAGGTTTTGCAAATGCAGTGCCATCCATGATGGAAGCATGGGGAGAAAGAACACCGATAATTTATATAACTGGATCAAGTAGTTTAAAAAGACAAGGCTCAGGTGGTTTTAAAGAAATTGATGATGTTTCAATAGCTGCTCCTCTTACAAAATATAGCGCAAGCATTACAGATGGAACAAGAATTAGAGAATTTGTTGATAAAGCTTACAGAATTGCGACGAATGGATATCCTGGAGCTGTTCATCTAAGTTTACCAGTGGATATAATGTTTTCTTCATTTGAAGAAAATGCTGGACTTGAAGAAAGACCATTTTCACATAAAGCAAAGCCAGTTGCTAAAGCATGGCCAGATCCAAATGCTCTATCAAAAATACTTGAGCTAGCATGTAATGCAAAAAAACCTGTCATAATTGGAGGACATGGTGTTTGGTGGTCAAACTCAGAAAAAAATTTAGAGACTGCGGGTGAAAGTTTAAATATTCCAGTTTTTAATGTGCCATACCATCAAAAACTTTTGGGGGAAGAGGCAAATGCATATATGGGTTTAGCAGATATTCACCAATATCCACCCTCAGAATTTGCATTGCATAATTCAGACTTAGTTTTAATGATTGGTGCAAGGTTAGATAACCAAATGAATTTTGGTAACCCTCCTTTCATTCCAAAAACAACAACGTTAGTTTGTATTAACGGTTCCCATGAAGAAATTGAGTTTAATAGAGCGGCTGATCATAACCTTTTATGTGATCCAGGAGTATTTTTGGATACTCTATGTAATTTAAAGAAAAATAATAAATGGAATTTAGAAAATAGTTGGTTTCAAGATAATAAAAATAAAAAAAAAGATTGGGTGGATAAATCTTTAAATGAATTAAAGATTGAAGCAGATAAAGCAAAAAAAAATGGAGGAAAAATTCATCCGCTACAATTAGCGTTAGACGTTCAAGACGCAATGGATGAGAAAGATTGGCTTGTAATTGATGGAGGAAATACTCATTTCTGGTCGGAGATCGCTATAAATTTAGCAGGAGCTCGAGGAAAAAAATTGGGTGGAATTTTACATCCAGGCACATTTAGTATGCTGGGTGTTGGTGTATCATTTGCATTATCTGCAAAAAATAATAATCCTAAATCGAATGTAATTTTAATTAGTGGAGATGGTGCCTTTTTATCTGGTGGCATGTCTATAGAAACTGCATTTTTTGAAAAGAAACCAATAGTTGTTGTTATTGACAATAATGGTGGCTTAGCATCAATTGGTCAACAACAAGAAAGACTATTTGAAAGCGGAAAAAGAGTTGCAACAGACTTTAGAGATATACCTTTCCACAGTATATTTGAAGGTTTTGGGGGTCATGGAGAATTAGTAACGAAAAGAGAAGAATTGGGTCCAGCACTAAAAAGAGCTATTGCAAGCGGTAAAACTGCTTGTGTAAATGTAAAAGCTAAACCAGTATTAAGTCCAATTGTTGCTGCTGTGGCCAGCAAGAGAGAGAAATCTTCAATAGAGTAAAATGGCAAAATTTAGCTCACATTTATTGAATGGTTCTGATGGAACTCATGCAAGTAACGTCAAAGTAAAGATTTATCAAATACAATCCTCAAAATTAAAAAAGCTTTTTTTGAATACAAAGACTGATGGAAATGGTAGGATTAATCAGCATTTCAATCTTAGCAAAAAAGATTGTAAATGCGATTATGAAATGATTTGTGATATTAAAAGATACTTTAAAAAGAAAAAAATTGTGGGTGAAATAGTCGTAAAATTTAAAATGACTGATAATAAAAAAAATTATCACTTGCCAATAATAATTTCTCCTAACAGCTATACAGTTTGGTGGTCAAAATAATATATGGCTTCGTTGATACAAAGCAAAATTAGCACAAAACTAAATATGTCTAGGAGAATAAGAAGAACTCCTTACACCAAGAGAGTTGAAGAATGTGGTGTAACTGATTTTACTGTTGTAAATCATATGCTCTTACCAAAAAGATTTCAGAAATCTGTTGAGGATGATTATTGGCATTTAAATGAGCATGTTCAGCTATGGGATGTTTCTTGTCAAAGACAAGTTCAGATATCAGGTCCAGACGCTAGTTTATTAGTACAAAAAATGACACCAAGATCTTTAAAAAATATGGAGACTGGAAAATGTTTTTATATTCCTATGATAGATGAAAATGCTGGAATGATAAATGATCCAGTGTTGTTAAAGTTAGATGATGATATGTTTTGGATTTCAATAGCAGATTCTGATGTATTGCTTTGGGCAAAAGGTATTGCAGTTGGTTTAAATCTAAATGTGAGCATAACAGAACCAGATGTATATCCTCTTGCAGTACAAGGTCCAAAGTCTGAAGATTTGATGGCATCGATATTCGGAGAAGATATTAGAAAATTAAAATTTTTTAATTTTAGAATATTTGATTTTTTAGGAACTAAACAAGTTATTGCAAGATCAGGATACAGCAAACAAGATGGATTTGAGATTTATTTTAAATGCTTTGAAGATTACTTCGACAAAAATGAAATGGGAGAAAAAATTTGGGATATAATATGGAAAGCGGGGAAAGAATTTAACATTGCTCCAGGATGCCCAAATTTAATTGACAGAATAGAAGCAGGATTAATGTCATATGGAAATGATTTTACAAAAGAAAATAATCCAATTGAATGTAACTTAGAAAAATATTGTAGTGACAAAAGTGATCATGATTTCATTGGAAAAAATGCTTTAGATAATATTAAGAAACAAGGTGTAAAACAAAAATTAAAAGGAGTATTATTTGATGGTGTAGATTGTCCTCCATGTTCAATTCCTTTTCCACTTTATTCAAAAGATAAGAAATTAATTGGTAAAATTACTTCAGGGATTTATTCTCCAAAATTCAAAAAAAATATTGGTTTATCTATGATTTTAAATGAATTTTGCAAAACAGGATCAGAAGTTTTAGTTCACACTCCTGATAATAAATTAAGAAAAGGAATTGTGTCCTCTTTACCATTTTCAAAATAATAATTAGTAGGTATAATTCTTATATGAAAAGAGCAGTTATAGCAGGATATTCAAGATCACCTTTTACAATGGCAAGAAAAGGTGAATTAATTGATGTTAAGCCTGTAAATATGTTTGCAGAAGTTGTTAAAAATCTTGTATCTAAAACTAAAGTAAATCCTGCTGATATAGAAGATATTGTTGTTGGGTGTGCTTTCCAGGTTGGAGAGCAGAGTTTTAATATTGGGAAACTCACAACATTTTTATCTGGAATGGAAATACATACGTCTGGAATGACTGTCGATAGATGGTGTGGTTCATCTATGGAAGCTATTCATGTTGCAGCAGGTAAAATAGCAATGGGCGCAGGAAAAGTTTTCGTATGTGGAGGTGTTGAAAGTATGACTAGGGTTACAACTGGCTTTGAACCAATACCTTATCCTTACACAGATAAAGAAAATCCAAATGTCTATTTTTCAATGGGAATAACTGCTGAAAATGTTGCCAAGAGATATAAAATTTCAAGAACTGAACAACAAGAGTTTGCAATTCAAAGTCATCAAAAAGCCAATGAAGCTGAAGTTAATGGTAAATTTAAAAATGAAATCGTTGAAATCGCTGGTTGCACAAAAGATGGAAACATACGTCCAAAAAGTAATCAAGAAACTTTAGATGGTTTAAAACTTGCATTTGATCAAGAAGGAACTGTTACTGCAGCAACATCCTCACCTCTTACCGATGGAGCAGCAGCAACATTGATATGTGAAGAAAGCTATGCAAAAGAAAATGGTTTAGAGATTTTAGCTAGAATTGTTTCAACTGGAGTTAAAGGATGTGAACCAGATGTAATGGGACTTGGACCTATAGGAGCAACCAAGAAAGCATTAGAGAGAGCAAATTTATCAATTAATGATATCGATATTGTAGAGATTAATGAAGCTTTTGCTTCTCAATCAATAGCATGCTTAAAAGATCTTGGTATCGATCAAAAAAAAGCTAATTTAGATGGTGGAGCTTTAGCACTGGGACACCCTCTAGGAGCAACAGGAGCGAGAATAACTGGCAAAGCTGCAGATTTACTTAGACGTGAAAATAAGAAATATGCTTTATCTACTCAATGCATCGGTTTAGGTATGGGTATTGCGACAGTAATCGAGTCGGTAAATTAATTATCTATTAATTCCTCTTAAACGTTCCGATCTTCTTCTTAACAATTCAGCACTAATCAATATTAAGGTCGATAAAACGATTAAACAAGTGGCTACTGCTAGAATTGTAGGGCTTAATTGTTCTCTTAGACCTGTCCACATTTGAATTGGAATAGTTGTATTTTCAAGACCAGCTAAAAATAAAACGACTACAACTTCATCAAAAGAAGTTACAAAAGCAAACAAACCTCCTGAAATTACTCCAGGTAAAATCAACGGAAGTGTTACTTTCATAAATGTATTTACTGGGTTACTACCTAAACTAGCTGCCGCTCTTGTTACACTATGATCGAAACCTGATAATGTTGCAGTAACAGTAATTACAACAAAAGGTGTTCCCAAAATTATATGAGCTAAAACTATTCCTGTATGAGTTGCCGCTAAACCTGCTTTTGCCATAAAAAAGAATATTGCAACACCTGATATAATAAGTGGAACTATCATTGGTGAAATCAAAGTTGCCATTATTATTCCTTTGAAGGGCATGTGTCTGCTGCTCAATCCTAATGCAGCAACCGTTCCTAAAATTACTGACCCTAAAGTTGCAAATATAGCAATAATAAAACTATTCTTTGCAGCAAGACCCCATGGGTTCTTTGTGCCGTAAACCATATCTTTGTACCATCTTAATGAAAAAGCATCTGGGTCTAAATTCTTCATCCCTTCTGAAAAAACAAGAAACTCTTCTGCATTAAATGATAATGGAAATATTACAAACAAAGGTGCTATTAAAAAAATAAAAACAAAAGTACATATGGCAATGTAAAAGTAGTGCCAAATTCTATATCTAGTTTCTGTATACTTTGGTAATGCCATACTAACCTAACTTAATATTATCAACTCCAACTAATTTATTATAAAGCCAATAGATAACCAAAACTCCTCCAAGCAACATAAGCCCCATCGCTGAAGCAAAACTCCAATCTAAAGTAGTTTTCATATGATATGCAATTTGGTTACTAATTAAGGTTCCTGATGCTCCCCCAACTAATGCAGGTGTAATGTAATATCCAATTGCTAAAATAAAAACTAAAAGACACCCTGCCCCGATACCTGGTATGGTTAATGGAAAATATACTTTCCAAAAAGCCACAAAAGGTGTTCCGCCAAGAGATTTACCTGCTCTCATTAAACTCGGCGAGATAGTTTTCATCACACTGTAGAGTGGTAAAACCATAAATGGTAAGAGAATTTGAGTCATCGCAACATAAGTTCCGACTTTGTTGTACATCATTTCTGGCCTATTATCGTCTGCCACGAGCCCAATCATTACAAAGAAATCGTTAACTACTCCTTGCTGTTGAAGTAAAATCATCCAGCTAGCTGTTCTAACTAATAATGATGTCCAAAATGGTAGAAGAACACAAATCATTAATAAATTACTATACTTCATTGGGAGTGTTGCTAATAAATGGGCTATTGGGTAACCCATTAAAAAACAAAAAACAGTAACAAAGAAAGCAACCTCTACAGTTCTCAACCATAAAATTCTATGTATTCTTCTATCTTCACTAACTTGAGTAATTTTGTTATCTTCATTCAAATACATATCCATAGCTTTTAAATATTTAGCTGAAGTGTAAGGAGGGGCAGTTCTTTTAATTGCTTGCCAATATTCTACATTTCTCCATCTCTTGTGCACTTTCATTATTTGTTCTTTAATACTTTGTGTCTCGTCGATTTTATTCCTTTTTACCTGTCTGAATAATTTTTTTGTAATAGTGTTGAACCCATTTTTTTCTTTATTAAGTCTTTGGGCTAATTTTCCATGTTCTTTTTTTTCTACAAGAATTTTAAAATCAGATAAAAATGAAGCAAATACGTCTTCGGATGGAAGCTCTTTACCGTCCCATGTTTCCATAGACTTAAATGTTTTTGGAAGCATTTTTGTAATCATTTTATCATCAATGCTTCTTGTAAACATTTCTCCGATTGGAAAAATATAAGTGATAATCAAAAAAAGTAATAATGGAGCAACAAGTAAAAATGCTTTAATTTTGTTTTTTCTTTCAGCTTTTTTTAAACTTATCTCTAAAGGAATTCCGTCAGTTGTAAGTATTTGTTTTGTTTCGCTGCTCATAAATAAAAAGGGCGACTTAAAAAAGTCGCCCTATATATATTATATTATTCTAGTCTTTTATACTCTTTTATAGACCAGCTTTCATAGCTTCCCACTTCTCACCAAGTTCTGTACCGTTATCAGCCCAGAAAAATGGATCAACTAAAAAGTATTTTTTAGTGTTTGCAGGAGCAGTTGGCATTTGTGGCATCATTTCAGTTTTACCATCTTTGTACCAAGGCTCATTTGCTTTGATAATTTCTAAAGATGACAATCTGTATGGAGCATATGCAATATATTTAGCACTTCCAGCTAACATTTCAGTGTTAGTCATCATTGCTAAAGCTTTTTTAGCATTTGCTTCATCTGGTCCACCTTTAACAAGTGCGAAATATTCATAGTCAAGACCTTGTCCATCCCATACTTGTTTAATTGGAGCACCTTCACCGATTTCAGCATTAAAGAATCTTCCATTCCAACCAGTTGCCATAACAACTTCACCAGATACTAATAATTCTGGTGGTTGAGCACCTGCAGACCAGAATACACATCCACCATTTGGATCTGTACAAAGCTCTTTAATTTTGTTCATAGCTCTATTAACACCAGCTTCAGTTTCTAGTAATTTGTAGATCTCTGATCCACCTTTACCCATGTAAACTCCGTCACCAGCTAAAGCGATTTCTAGGTTTGTTAGAGCTGATTTATAAATAGCTCTTTTTCCTGGAAATTTTTTAGTGTTAAAGAAATCTTTTATAGTCGATGGTGTGCCGTCAACATTGTTTACGTTGTAAGCATAGTTCCAAGAATATAAAATGTTTCCTACCGCACATTTACTTGGCATTGGAGCAAAGAAATCTTCACTTGCAGGAGTTCCATCTGGAGCTGCAGGGAAGTCTTTGTCAAAATCGAATTCAACGAAAATTCCTTCGTCACATCCGTTGATAGTATCAAATGCGAATACATCGATAATATCCCAAGTAATTGCACCTGCTTCTTTTTGAGCTTTAATCTCAGATAATCCACCTGAATAGTCTACCCAGTTGATATCAACACCAAGAGCTTTTGCAGTTGGATCACCATACCCTAGCTTTTGAGACTCTGTATAAGCTCCACCCCAAGATGCTACTGTAACCGCAAATGCAGATGAAGTTATTGAAAGAGCAAAAGAAAGAGCAAGTAATAATTTACTTAATTTTTTCATTTATCCTCCGTTTAAACGTTTAATATAAATTAATTTATATAAGCGAAGTACAACAAAAACGATATTCAGAGTCAACAGGCCATTTTGTTATAGGAATACTGGGATATTTAAGAAATTATTTAGGATCTAGAGCTCTTGCGTCTTGACTGTTCCATCCTACTTTAATCTCATTACCTAATTTTAAATCTAACTCGTTTGAGCTATTTGGAACTTTTAAAATAAATTCTTTATTACCTAAAAGATCTAATCTTACTCTAGTGTGATCACCATGGTAAATAACTTCTTCGATTTTTCCCGTTTGATTATTATCCATTTTATCTTTTGGATTTATCAATGCCCTCTCAGGTCTTATTGAAACTGTTGTTTTATCACCTTTGGAAGTTACTGAAACTGGATTAGCTAAAATTTCTCCATTTTGTAGTTTAACTTTACAAACATCTTTTGAAATGTCAGTTACTTCTCCTCCAAATGTATTATTTTCACCTATAAACTCTGCAACGAAAGAATTAACTGGTTCTTCGTACAATTTATCAGGACTTGATAATTGTTGAACTTTACCATCATTAAAAACTGCGATCCTATTTGACATTGTTAATGCTTCTCCTTGATCGTGTGTAACGTAAACTACAGTAACACCAATATTTTCATGAATATGTTTAATTTCGTATTGCATACTTTCTCTTAAGTTTTTATCTAAAGCTCCAAGAGGTTCATCCATTAGAACTACTGCTGGATCAAATACTAGAGCTCTTGCAACAGCTACCCTTTGTTGCTGACCACCAGATAATTGTGCTGGCATTCTACTTTCAAATCCTGATAAAGAAACCATTGATAAAGCTTTATCTACTTTTTTATCAATCTCATCTTTTTGAACTTTTCTAACTCTTAAAGGAAATGCTAAATTTTCATAAACTGTCATATGAGGAAACAATGCATAATTTTGAAAAACCATTCCAATTCCTCTTTTGTGCGGTGGAATATTAGAAATAGGATTAGAATCTAAATAGATTTCACCATTGGTTGGTGTTTCAAATCCAGCCAACATCATCAGACAAGTTGTTTTTCCTGAACCAGATGGACCAAGCATAGTAATGAACTCGCCCTCTGAGATATTAAGATTTAAATCTTTTACTACTAAGACTTTACCATCGTAACTTTTGTCAACTTTATCGAACTTAACGAATTCTGTATTTTTAGACATCTAGTGTTTAAAACATTTAAGAAGTTAATTATCAATAGCTAATAGTTCTTAATATGTAGCTCTTTTGGAAATTTACAGAATAATTCACAACCTTTGTCGGTAACTCGGATTGCTTCAGATGCTTCTACTCCCCAATCACCAAACTGCATTACTGCAATCATATGAAAACAAACATTTGGTTCAAGTACTGTCATATCGCCTTTATAAATATTTAAAGTATGCTCTCCCCAATCTGGCGGATATCCAATACCTATTGAGTAACCCGTTCTTGATTTCTTCTCGATACCATATTTATCTAAAATTTTCCAAAAGGCTTGGGCAACATCATTTGCTGTGTTTCCGGGTTTTGTAGCATTAATTCCAGCTTGTAAAGCTTCTATAGTTTTATTCATTGTATCTATTTTTAATTGATCAGGTTTACCTAATAAAATTGTTCGAGCCATAGGTGCGTGATATCTTTTATAAACACCTGAAAGTTCAATTATAGTTGCTTCACCTTCAATAAATTTATCTTGGGTTGCTGTTAAATGTGAAGCAGATGTACCTTTTCCAGTTGGAAGAAGCGTTGCGATACTAGAATATTCACCTCCAAATTCTTCTGTACCATAAAATAAAGACTTTTGAATTTCTCCAACAGCATCGCATTGTCTTGTACCAGGTTTAATTACTTCCATTGCAGTTTGCATTCCTTTTTGAGAAATTAAAGCAGCAGACTTCATATAATTTATCTCTGCATTAGATTTAATTAATCTAGCCCAATTAACTAGTCGATCAGAATCGATAATGTTTGCATTTGGTAACCCCTGTTTAATCTTTTCATAACAAAAAGCTGTAAAATAATGAGCATCCATTTCAACTCCAATAGACAGTTTATCCCATTTTTTTTCTTTAATTACTTTGGTCAAGTAATCATAGGGATGTTTTGGCCAAGTATGAATATAACTCTCATCATAAACAATAATATTGTCTTTATTTAAATAGGTCTTTATGTACGCCCCACCTGCATCCTGATCTCTAACAAAGCAAATTGGCTCTTTTGAATCAACGTGCACTAATACACATTGTGCATAATAAAAAGACCAAGCATCGTAGCCTGTAAGATAATTCATATTATTTGTGTCGTGAGAAATGATTAAATCAATTTTTTTCTCTCTCATCAGAGATTGAACTTTTAATAGTCTTTGTTTGTATTCTTCTTTTGAAAAGGACATAAATTAATCAAACAGTCTTCCAAATCCTTTTACAGATTTATTTTCACCTATGTTTTCTAAAGATTCCCAGATTAAAGCCTGATTGCTTGAAAGAACTGGTATTTCAAGTTTATCTTCTAATTTTTGTATTAGAGGAAGAACTGGTAAAGCGGTGCAAGATACAAATAAAGCATCTGCCTCACTTACATCTAAATTTATTAGCACATCAAACAGATAATTTTGATCTACTTTACCAATCTCCATGTCAGAATGAATATCAAAGTATGAATTTGAGGTGATTTCAAAACCAGATGAATTAAAATAATCAACAACATCATCGTTAACTTTTTTACTGTAAGGTGTGAATATAGAAAGTTTTTTAATATTTAATTTTTTCAATGCTTTCAAAGCTGCTGTACTTGGTGTTGAAAGTTTTGCCTCAGGTTTTGCTGCTTGTATTTTATTTTTAATATTATCGTACCCTGCTGCAATAGTTCCTGATGTACAAGCATATACAACACAGTCTAATTTTTGCTCTGGCAAGATATCTCTTGTTACTTGAGTAATATTCTCTGACATTTTGATCAAATTCTCTTTGGTTAAGGGATTATAACATTCTATTCTATTTACAAAAAAATCTATTTTTTTATCTTTAATTACACTTATAAAATCTTTTTCAATCACTAGATCGGTTGCTAAAGCGATAAGTCCAATACGTGGATTTTGGTTATTTTCAAACTTTGGTTCTATTTTTTGTGATTTCATAAATACAATATACCACCACATATTGATTAATCATTAAAATTTAAAAACTGTATCTAATTTCTTGAATGGTTATAGTAAATAAACGTATAATAAGAAAAATTAATTTTGAAATATAAATGCTCGATAAAAAAAAATTTTATATCAATGGCAAATGGGTTGAGCCAGTAAACAAGAATGAATGTGAAGTTATTAATCCATCAACAGAAGAAGTTTGTGCAATTATAAGTCTTGGAAGTTCTGATGATACAAATGTTGCAGTCAAAGCAGCAAAATCTGCATTTGAGACTTGGAAAGAAACTTCAAAAGAAGAAAGGTTAAATTTATTAGAAAAATTATTAAAAATTTATAATTCTAGATGGGATGATATGACTGATGCTATTACTACAGAGCTTGGTTGTCCTAAAGATTGGTGTTCAGCTAATCAAACATCTTCTGGCGCAGGTCATATCGAAGACTTTATAAAAAGATTAAAAGAATTCGAATTCGAACCAGGTTTTGATAAAGGATCTACTAATCATATTGTATATGAACCAATTGGAGTTTGCGGATTAATTACACCTTGGAATTGGCCTATAAATCAAATTGCTTTAAAAGTAATTCCAGCTTTTGCTACTGGGTGTACAATGGTACTTAAACCATCTGAAATTGCACCATTGTCAGGAATGCTATTTGCAGAGATGATAGATGAGGCTGGATTTCCAGCTGGAGTATTTAATTTGGTAAATGGTGATGGGCCTGGTGTTGGAACTGACCTGTCAGGACATCCTGATGTTGATATGGTCTCATTTACAGGATCTACTAGAGCTGGAAAATTAATTACAAAGAATGCTGCTGAGACTATAAAAAGAGTTTGTCTTGAACTTGGTGGTAAAGGTGGAAATATTGTTTTTGCTGATGCATATCCTGATGCAGTCAGAGATGGTATTAGAAACGTAATGAGTAATTCAGGTCAATCCTGTGATGCACCAACTAGAATGCTTGTTGAAAAATCAATTTATAAAAGAGCTGTTGAAGAAGCTGCAGATGAAGCAAATAAAATTAAAGTTGATCTTGCTTCAAAAGCTGGTGAACATATTGGGCCTGTAATTTCAAAAACTCAATTTGATAAAATTCAAAGTTTAATAAATAGTGGAATTGAAGAAGGTGCTACTTTAGTAGCAGGTGGTCCTGACAAACCTGAAGATCTAAAGAAAGGTTATTTTATTAAACCAACAGTATTCACTGATGTTAATAATAATATGAGAATTGCTAAAGAGGAAATATTTGGACCAGTATTGTCGATTATTCCTTTTGAAAATGAAGAGGAAGCTATCCAAATTACAAATGATACAGAATATGGATTAGGAAACTATTTACAAACAGAGGATAATGAAAAGGCAAAAAGAGTCTCAAAAAAATTAAGGTCCGGAATTGTGTATGTAAATCATAAAGCAGCTGACTCTGGAACTCCTTTTGGTGGGTATAGACAATCTGGAAATGGACGTGAAGGTGGAACCTGGGGATTGCATGAATATCTAGAGGTAAAAACTATTACTGAATGGAAAAATTAAAATGCTTGGTTATGTAATGGTAGGAACCAATAACTTAGAAAAAGCAATAATTTTTTATGATGAAGTCTTAAAAGTTTTAAATCTAGAAAGAAATTATAAAGATGAAGTTTGCGCTGGTTACACAGAAAAAAATGGCGATGGAACTATAGAGTTTTATGTGACCAAACCTGTCAATATGAAAGAGGCAACCAATGGAAATGGAACGCAAGTTTCATTTATTACATCATCTAGAGATATAGTTGATAAGTTTCATGAGATTGGACTTAAGGCAGGTGGAAAAAGTGAAGGAGCTGGAGGTGAAAGACCAGAAGGTTCTGGAGTTTACTATTCTTATATTCGAGATCTTGATAATAATAAAATTTGTGCTTTCACAAACAATTAATGTCTTACAATTTAATTCAAGAAAAAATCAATGAAGGAAAAATTATTTTACTTGATGGAGGTATAGGTGCTGAACTTGAAAAAAAAGGAGCTAAAATGGATCAAAACCTCTGGTGTGGAAAATGTTCGGTAGATAGCCCAGAATTTCTAAAAGAAGTTCATGAAAATTATATTGATGCAGGTGCTGATGTTATTACAACAAATACTTATGCTACAACTCCAATTTCTCTTAGAAAACACGGATATGAAGACTCAATTGAATTATTTAATAGACAAGCAGTTCAAATTGCAAAACAAGCAATTAATAATTCAAAAAAGAACATCTGTTTAGCGGGAAGTGTTTCGAGTTATGGAAGTTTTCTTAAACTTGGAACAAAGAACATGAAGCCATGTTTTAATGAACATATTAAAATTTTATCAAATGAGGGTGTTGATTTAATAATTTTAGAAGCAATGACATCTCAAGCAGAAATCGTGGAGACTATGCTTGAGTGTTCTTCAAATATAAAGTTACCTGTTTGGCTTTCTATTTCCTGTGTAATAGATCAGAATACAAAAAATATTACACTTGGTTATGATGATGTGAAGAATAAAACTGAAATTTACGAGGATTTAGAAGTATCGTTGAAAAATTTTAGTAAATTACATAAGGGGCCAATTTTAATTGCTCACTCAGATATTAAAACAACGAGTGCAGCTTTAGATACTGCATTAAAAAATTATAATGGAGTTATTGGTGCATACCCTAATAAAGGCTATTACGAAAAACCAAATTGGAAGTTTGTGGACGATTTTTCACCCAATGATTATTTGGAAGTTGCAAAAAAATGGTTTAGCAAAGGTGTACAAATTGTTGGTGGTTGTTGTGGTATAGGAGTTGAAGAGATAAAAGCTATTTCAATTTTGAAGTAATAATATATTGTAAAATTATGAAAACTTTTATTGGTGGTATTGGTTGTTTTTGGGACGAAACTAAATACGATGGTATAAAAGGAATATTATCTACCGAATGTGGTTATTGCGGAGGTGATGATCCTAATGTTACTTACAAAGCAGTTTGTGGTGGGGATACAGGTCACATAGAAGTAGTCAAAGTTCAATATGATGAAAATATTTTAAGCTATGAAGACATGGTCAGATTATTTTTTAAACTCCATGACTCAACTCAAAAGAATAGACAAGGAACTTATGTTGGAATTCAATATCGCTCTGAGATATTTTATAATAATGATAATGAAAAAAATACAGCAGAGAAAATTTTAAAAGAAATGAATGAGAAATTAGATGGAAAAGTTACTACAAAAATTTCCAAAGAAAAAAACTATTGTAAAGCAGAAGGCTATCATCAAAAGTACGAGAAAAATAAATCTCTTAAGTTTGGATAAAAAGTACTAATTTGAAAAAAATTATTTTAGAAAAAAATCCAGAATTAGTTACAAGAAAAGATAATAAAGCTCAATGGAATCTCCCAAATAAAAGGAGGTTGGGTTTTAGAAATTTATATAAAATTAATAGATATGGAATATACCTTAGATCAGATTTTGTTTTAAAATTAAAAAAAAAAATTAATAAGAGAATTGGTAAATTATCTTCTGTAAAAAAGGTAACTAAAAATAAAGCTTTTTGCTCTTTAATAGTTGGTAAAGATCAGGATATTTTATTCGAGCAGTACGCAAAGGACTTTTCTACAAATCAGCCTCAAACAATTATGTCAATTACAAAAATGTTTATACATTTATTTGTGGGAGAGCTGATAGACAGAAAACTAATTAACTTAAATAAGAAAATTTCATTTTACTTGCCAAAAATTGGCAGTGGTTATGCAAATGCAAAAGTAAAAGACGTTTTAGACATGAACATTGTAAATCTATATAGCGAAGATTATACAAAAGCTTATTCGTCTTCATTTTTACATGAGCCTGTGGGAGGATGGAGACTGCCGATTAAAGGCAAAAACATTCAAAGCCAGGAGCAATATTTAAATTCAATTAAATCTTTAAAAAGCAGAGATTTAAAAAATTATACCGATCTGGCGCATTATAAATCAGCTAATACCGATGTTATTGGACTAATTGTAGAAAAAGTAAGTAAAAAAAGTTTAAGACAATGGCTGTTGGAAACAGTTGAAGCAACGGGATTTGAAGAAGGATTGTATATAGGAACAGATAGATTTGGAACACCGTGGATGTCTGGAGGCGGAAGTTTAATTACAAGAGATTTTTTAAGAATGGGTTTACTATTTTCTAGGTTTGGAAAAGGTATAAATGGAAAAAATATTGGTTCTAAAACTTTTTTGAGTAAAACTATTAATAGTGAGGGACCCAAATACATTCAATTATCTAAAGATAAATTTGTCTGTTATGTTAATTCATTAATGAAATGCGGTAACTGGATTGGTCACTCTGGGTATGGGGGCCAATTTTTAGGAATAAATTTGAAAACAAAAGTTGTTGCTGCGTTTTTTTCTGTCTTAGAGACTAAATCTGCAACAAATGAAAAATATAAAAAAGATATGGTAAATATGATAGACCAAATAATTAGTAAAGATTACTAATTTAAGAAAATTTTGTTATCAAGGATTTTAAATGTTTATCTGTGACGCCACAACAACCCCCAATAATTTTTACCTGATCGTCTATTAACTCAGAACACTTATCAACAAATTCAATTTCATTTTCAGTTATTAATGCTTGCATAGTACTCGTGTCAAATTTATGAATTTCTGGATAGAACATAATTGGCCCATTCCAATTTGATTTTAAAACTTTCATTCCCTCTTTTGTATCAATAAACCAACTATGCATAATGCCATAAACATCTCCACCGATAGATTTGAGTGAATTAATTATTTCAGCGAAATTTATAATTTTATCTTCAGGAAGGAATTTTGGCTCATCAGGATATTTTAAAGGGTCATATATAATAGATCTCTCTTTTTCAGCTCTAAAATTTCTACCTACTACGGTTTCATCAAACTTGCTTATGCAGCAACTTAATCCAACCCAGACAGGTAAACCTGTTTCCAAAGCTGCAGTAAGCAAAATTTTAGCATGGTCAATATCTAAAAGCATTTCAAGAATAAGCACTTCGACTCCCTCTTCTTTTAATACCTTCGCTTGTTCTTTATAATTTTTTTCTTCTTTTGCAAATGATGGTACAAATTTTGTGTCAGGTCTAAATTCATTTTCAGCCAAAGCTAAATATGTTGACATGCTTCCAGCAATTTTAATTTTTTTTCCAGAATTTTTGACTGCTTGTCTTGCTAACTTAACTGTATCAATGTTAATTTTTATAGTCTGATCTCCTAAATTTGAAGGCTCAAGACAATGCCTTGCAGTTCCAAAAGTATTGGTTGTTATCATATCACATCCGGCGTTTATATGACTTTCGTGTACTTTGATTACTATTTCTGGTGAGAAAACATTTGCTAAACCAGAAAAAGCTGGTCCCATAGTTCCGCCAAGTCTCTGGATTTCTGAGCCTGTTCCACCATCTAAGAAGACTTTTTTTTTTGATTTCAATAATTCATTAATATCCATTATGCTAATTTCTTCTCTGACTTTGGAACATATACAACTTCAATTACACCACCAAGAATTATTAGAATACTACCTATTGTTTCTCTCCAACCAAAAGGTTCATTTGTTAAAATACTAGCACTAACAACACCAACAATTATTTCAGCTAAAAATAAAATAGATGATAAGCCGGCTCCTAGTTTGCTTGGAGCCCAAAAGATTATTACTCCTGTAGGAATAAAATAAAATATCGAGATAAGTAATAAAAAAGTGGACATTGACATGATAACCTCCACTGATGGAACTGGTCCTAAATAATCTACTAAGAATAACCCAATAGGTATACTGGCTAAACCTCCATAAAAAAAGAATGTGAATATAATTGGAAAGACTCCATCTGTTTTAATTATTTCCATTCTAATTAAACCAGCACCAAATAGTGCACCTCCAGCAAGAGCCAACCAATCCCCTGCATTTTGAGGTAATGGGATTATATTTTCTTGACTGAATACAATCCATAAACCTCCTAGTGCCAAACCTAATGTGATTACCCTCTTCCAACCAGATTTCTTTTTTAAAAATATAATTTCAAATATTGTTGTCCAAACAGGTATCATGTAAAACATGATTAATGCTTTAACTACATCAGTAAGAAGAAAGCTAAGAGCATAACAAACAAATCCACTTCCAACAAAAAAACCAGTCAGAGGAAATTCCAATCCAATAGACTTTCCTTTTATAGCTCTCCAAATTGCGACTGGTGATAATATTAATATTCCAACCGCCATTTGGGATATTGTTCCCCAGCCACCAGTCAAACCTCCATCTTCTAGTATTCTTTGAGGTAACCAATAAATTCCCCATGAACCAGCAGCAATAGCTAATGCAAATGAAATTTTAAAATGATGAGGGTGTCTGGTCATTATTATTCCGTTAATTCTGGTTTAAATTTTGAAAAGTTAAAAATTTCTTCATAAGATTTGGCAAAGTTAATTAGTTTATTATCTTCTTTAACATTTGCTATAATCTGCATTCCCATTGGTAGCCCTTTATTATTAAAACCAACTGGAATAGATATAGTTGGCAAACCAAGCAAACTTGATAATGTATAGACTTCCATATATCTATGATAAGTGTCAATTTTATTATCATTGATAAATTCTGGATTGTTTAGGTTCTTTTCAAAAGGAAATAGTTGAGCCGAAGGTAATGCTAAAAAATCATAATGTTTAAATAGGTTTTGTATTTTATCCATATATTTATTTCTTATTTCTATTGCTTTTAAAACATCGTTTGTTTTGATGCTTTTCCCTTTTTTATATTCCCAATATGCTTGAGAAGGTAATTCATTTAAATTTTTTAAATTATATAACAAAAAGTTTTCATATAAAAATTTGGCTCTTAATATTGTCCAAGAATACCACAATTCTTCTGAATTAATTTCAGTTTTTAAATCTTCAATATTTAAATTATTTGACTGTAATTTTTTTAAAATATTTTCACATAAGTCAATGATTCCATCTTCATACTTATATTGTTCGTTTAGATCAATGCACCATCCAATTTTTAAATCTGAAAGTTTTTTAATATTTATATCTTCAAGATCGAAAGATAATTTATCCTTTACATTCTTCCCTTTTATATAGTTAAATAAAAATTCCATGTCATTGGGAGTCCTAGCAAAACATCCAGTTGTAGATATTAAAGGAAAATCTTTTAAATTTTTAATTTCAAATCTATCTTCTGCAATCGCACCAGGTGTTGGTCTTAATCCATAAATATTTGCAAATGCTGCTGGGTTTCTACAAGATCCCATCATATCTGTGCCATCTGCAAAAGGAATTAAATTTGCTGCAACAGCTGCTGCTGCACCACCAGAAGACCCTCCCGCTGACTTACTATGATCATAAATATTTGAAGTTGCTCCATAAACTCTGTTAGTAGTATGACAACCAACAGCAAATTCAGAGAGATTTGTTTTACCAATTAAAATTGTGTTTTTTCTATAATTGTCTACTAATAAAGAGTCCTGTTTTGGTATATTTTTTAATAACTCTTTATATCCATAGCATGTTACCTCATTTTTAATATCAAATAATTCTTTAACAGCAATTGGAAGTCCATAAATATCATCTTTGTCATTATCGCTATTAAAATTTTCATCTTTTAATTTTGCTTCTTCAGTAATTTTTGTTTCATCTATATATGAAATAATAGCATTTAATTTTGGATTGAATTTTTTTATTCTATCTAAATAGAAATTTAGTACCTCTACTATTTTAATTTCTCTTTTTTTTATTTTTGAAATTATTTGATGGACAGAAAAATTCTCAAGCACTTAATTAAACCTATCTTGCTTGTCTAATACTCTCTAAAACTAAAGTCTTGACCTCATCTAATGATGCCTTTTTAGGATTTTGTCCATAAGCTTGGTCTAACATTGATTTCTTTGCTATTCTCTCTTGGCAATCTTCTGGCACTCCTAATTCATTTAATCCTTTAGGGATTTTTAATCTATCTAGAATTAAATTTAAGTTGTCTTGAAAACTTTCAATTGAATGGTTTTCAAATTGCATGGCCTCTGACATTCTTTTTACTTTTTCTTCTAATCCAGGTAAATTATATTTCATGACTGCAGGAAGTATAATTGCATTAGTCAATCCATGATGAGTATTATATTCAGCACCAACCATGTGCGAAATTGCATGAACTAAACCTAGGCCTTTTAAGAAAGCTATTCCACCCAAATAAGATCCTATAATCATTCCTCCTCTCGCTAAAAGATTATCAGGTTCTTCGACAGCTGCATAAAGTGATTTTGAAATTAAATTTAAACTTTCTAATGCAGAACCATCACAAAGTGGATGAAACATAGGAACACTATAACCTTCAATTGCATGTATCATTGCATCTATACCGGTCCAAGCAGTAAGATTAGCCGGTAATTTTAAAGTTAGCTCTGGATCTACTAAAGCTAAACATGGTCGGGCATCTGGATGCCATAAACAAAATTTCATTCCTTTTTCAAGATGAGTGACCATGGCAGTAACTTCTGTTTCAGCACCTGTTCCTGCTGTAGTTGGAATAGTAATTATTTTTGGAAAAGGATTTTCCATAGTTAGTTTTGGTGGCTCTTTTTCAAATTCAAAATCCCATAAAGGCACACCGCTATCAACTGTAAGAGAAATTGCTTTTCCTCCATCCATTGCACTTCCACCGCCTATTGCAATTATTGCATCATGATTGCCTTCACGAAATTTTTTACATCCAGAATCTATTTCATCATCTCTAGGATTTGGCGATATATTTGAATAAATATCTGATTTGATTTTTGAATCATTAAGTAAATTTTGTAAATCACTTATAAATGGTAAATTTATACTACCACTATCAGTAACGATTAATGCATTATTTATTTTAAAATTTTTACAAAACTTTCCAATTTCTTTAAATCTTCCAGGTCCATAAGCTGTAAAAGTTGGGAATGTCCAATCCTGATTATTTAATAAAAATTCTTCATTAAGCTTAAAATTTTGCATAATATTTTAAAAACTTATACTAATTTCAATATTATTAAATGAAAATTTCATCTGAAAAAACAGATCTAAAAAAAACATATTTAGCAATTGCTACAATGCTCTTAGCAATTTTATGTATAGATCTTTACATGGTTATTATTAAATTTTTAGGTGATGAATACTCAATAATTCAATTAACTTTATTTAGAAATGTAGCAGCAATTATACCTTTGTTATTATTGATTTTATTCACAAATGAATTTTCAACAATATTCAAAAACTTAGGAAATAAGTTTTTGATATTGAGTTGCTTGAGAGGAATATGTTTTCTTTCTATGAATGTATTCATTTTTATCTCAGTAGTAAATCTGGAATTTGCAACAGCAATGACGCTAACCTTTTCGTCACCTTTCTTCATAGTAATACTATCAATAATTTTATTGAGTGAAAAAATTGGTATTTACAGATGGTCAGCAGTTATAATTGGTTTTGTTGGTGTAGTTATGATAATGAAACCAACAAGTGAAATTTTTAGTTTGTACTCAATTTTTCCAATTCTAACCGCTATAGCATGGGCTTTCACTGTCATAATTTTAAAATTCATTCAAGGCAATCATTCAACTGCAAAAATTCAGTTATACACATTAATATTTAATGTCATTGGTGGTTTACTTTTATTTTTTGTAACTACAGGACATGTTGAAATTAAAAATTTTAAAGATTTTATTTTGATGACAATGACTGGGGTTTTGGGTGGTACAGCTGCAATATTATTTATTTATTCATATCGTTTAATTTCAGCAAGTAAAATTGCTTCATTTGAGTATCTTGGTATACCGTCATCTTTTATTCTTGGTTGGATTTTCTTTAATGAAGCACCATGGAGCCAACTATTTCCTGGAGTAATAGTAATTATTTTTGCTGGTATGATTATTATATGGAGAGATAATATTAAAAAGAAATCAATAGAAGGTAATAAACAAATTTATTGATTTGATCTCATAGATTTCATGACTATTACTCTATCTATTTCACCTAACAGCTTTCCACTTTCGTTACAAACTACCGGATAAGTTTTATCATTATCAATTAGCCTATCTATTAAATTTTCAATTTTAGAATTATCTAAAATATTATCTTTTCCATTCTCAAATAAATTTTTTGTTTCATTGCAGCATTCTGTTCTCATGACTTTGCCTGCACTTAATACTTTATATTTAGGAACATCTTCGCAAAAATCTTTAACATATTGATCTTTTGGATTAGATACAATTTCTTCAGGTGTGCCAACTTGAGAAACTTCTCCATCTTTCATGATTGCAATATGGTCTCCCATCTTAATTGCCTCTAAAAAGTCATGAGTTATAAATACCATAGTTTTTTGAAGCTTCTCTTGGATCTTTAAAAGCTCATCTTGCATTTCTCTTCTAATCAAAGGATCCAAAGCTGAAAAAGGTTCATCAAAAATTAATATTTCAGGATCCACAGCTAACGCTCTTGCGAGTCCTACTCTTTGCTGCATACCTCCAGATAATTCTCTTGGATAATTATTATGCCAACCATCTAAGCCAACCATTTTTAAAACTTCCATTGACTTTTCTGTTCTTATATCTTTTTTTGTTCCCCTTACTTCTAATCCATAACCAATATTTTCAAGAACTGTTCTATGAGGAAATAAACCAAAATGTTGGAAAACCATGCTCATTTTATTTCTTCTTAATTCTAATAATTCACTTGCGCTCATTTTTGTAACTTCAACATCATCCATTTTCACTATGCCAGCTGTTGGTTCAATCAATCTCGAAATACATCTGACTAGTGTTGATTTTCCACTACCAGATAATCCCATTACTACAAATGTTTCACCTTTTTTGAATTGAGAAACTGACATCTTTTACAGCAACAACATGTCCTGTCTTTTCTTGAACTTCCTTAATACTTAAATTTTTATCAAGGTTTTTAATAATTCTTTTTTCGTCTGGTCCAAATAACTTCCATATATTTGTACAAGTAATTTTTTGTTCTACAGCCATTTTTAATAAATAATATTACCCCAAAAATAGACAATATTTTACTTTAAATGTAAAATTATTTATTTTAACTTGCAGACATGGCTACTAGAACTGATTTAATAGATAAATCAAATCAATCAAAAAACATAATAACTTATGTAATTATTGGAGTTGTTTTTTTGGTAGCACTTTGGTTGTCTACTCAAAGTGAAGGGCCTTCAAAATTTCCTAAAGAAGTCACTGATAAATTTACCTTTACAGCTTGGGTAAATGACGGAGAAGATTATTTAAAAAAAAATTACAGATGGGTAACTAAAATTATAGCAAGCTATATAAAAGAAACTTACTATTTTTTAGAAGACTTTTTTGCTAGAGTCTCCTTGGATTTTAATAGCAGCAATAATTGTAATACCTTGCATAATTGCGGGTGGTTTGCGGTTGGGAATTTACTCTTCTTTTGTAGTTTATTTTTGGGGAGCTACAGGAATGTGGGAACCATCCTTACAAACAGTGGCATTGATGGGTCTGTCAGTTTTATTATGTGTATTTTTTGGATTTATACTGGGTGTCTTGTGTTCACAAAGTAATAGATTTGAAAATTTCATGAAGCCAGTCTTAGATACTATGCAAGTCATGCCAGCATTTGTATATTTGTTCCCAGCATTATTTTTTTTTGGGATAGGAGGTGCGCCAGCAATATTGGCTACCATGATATATGCAATGCCTCCAATAATAAGATTGACAAACACTGGTATAAGACAAGTGCCAGCTCAAACTATTGAGTCTGCAACTTCCTTTGGTTCAAGTAAACTTCAATTGTTATTTAAAATTAAAATTCCATTATCTTTACCAAGTATAATGATGGGTATTAACCAAGTAATAATGATGGCATTGGCATTAGTGGTTCTTGCATGTTTTATAGGTGCCGAAGGTATTGGTGGCCAAGTTTGGCAAGCAATAAGAAGATTGGATGTTGGCTGGGCAATGGAAGGTGGGCTATGTATTTTATTTATGGCGATAATGTTTGATAGATTTAGTTTAGCGTTTAGTAAAGATAAAGAAAGACTTCCTTCAGATGTTCAAAGATTTTATTTACTTCCCCAAAGTTGGGAAAAATATCAAATCGCAAAAATTTTAGAAACCCCATTAAGTTTTGGAAATAAGATTTTAAAAATCATATGTCAAACAGTTACATCTGCTATAGCAATAGTATTTAGAGTCTTAGTTTCGGTTTTTAATAAATCTACAGCAGAAAACATCGGTGAATTCATTAGCAAAAGATATTATGTTATTCCTTATTTTTTAGTTTTATTTCTAATTGCATTTATAGATCATTACTTTTTAGAAGTAGGCACATTTCCAAAAGAATGGAAATTATCAATAAGACAACCAATTACTAATGCAGTGGAAAGCTTGACTGTAAATCCAGGATTTATTTCTTTTGCAAAAGGTTTAAGAGCTTTTGTTTATTTAAATTTGTTAAGACCTTTAGATGTCTTTCTAACTCAAATACCTTGGTGGTATACATTAGCAGTATTTTCGGCTCTAGGTTATGTAACTGTTGGAATAAGATTTGCAATAATTACTGCAGTACTTCTTCTATTCATTGGTGCATGTGGAATATGGACACAATCAATGATAACTTTATCCTCAGTACTTGTGTCTGTAGTTCTGTGTTTTGTTATAGGAGTTCCTCTTGGAATAATTGCATCTTACAATGAAAGATTTAGAAATATTCAGAACGTTGTGTTGGATGCAATGCAAACACTTCCTTATTTCTGTTATTTAATTCCTGTTCTAATGTTTTTTGGTGGTGGAACAGTGTCAGCTGTTCTTGCAACTGTAATATATTCAATTCCACCCATAATTCGATTAACATCACTAGGTTTAACACAGGTTTCTGGTACTTACTCTGAAGTATCGAGATCATTTGGCGGAACACTTATTCAAACATTAAATAAAGTTAAATTTCCGTTAGCTATTCCAAGTTTAGTTATTGGATTTAATCAGACTGTAATTATGGCTTTTGCTATGCAAATAGTTACACCGCTTATTGGTGGTAAGGGCTTAGGTCTAGAAGTCTTTAATGGTCTTGCAAGATCAGATACTGGAAGAGGATTAGCAGCTGGTATCGGAATAGTATTACTAGCTATTATTATTGATAGAATTACACTTGCGTGGACTAAGAAACAAAGAGAAGCTTTGGGCTTAATAAGCTAAGACAAATAGTACTATTTGCGTGGTTTACATACCAATACATTTTGATCTAAAATGTGTTTTTAATTAATTAAAAAGAGAGGAAATAAATGAGGTTATCAAAAAAGATATCAGCACTAATTCTTTCTGTAGCTCTATTAATTGGAAGCTTTGGTCAAGC
>CACGWC010000003.1 GCA_902576785.1 uncultured Pelagibacteraceae bacterium
TAAACAATTTAATATTTCTTGATTTTAGAATTTTGTAAATTTGGTTCGTCTTTTTGGAAGAATAAGATGATATACCAACATATAAAGCTTTTCCTGACTTATAAATACTCTCTAATGCATCTGCTGTTTCTTCTAAAGGTGTATTTGGATCAAATCTATGTGAGTAAAATATATCAAAGTAATCAATTTTCATTCTTTTTAAACTTTGATCACAACTTGCGATAATATGTTTTTTTGACCCCCATTCTCCATAAGGTCCTTCCCACATATCATAACCAGCTTTTGATGATATAATCAGTTCATCTCTGTATTTTTTTAAATCTTTGCTTATTATTTTTCCAAAATTACTTTCCGTACTACCGTAAGGTGGGCCATAATTATTTGCCAAATCAAAATGAGTAATGCCTTTATCAAAAGCATAGAATAATATTTTTTTAATATTAGAAAGTGGAACCTTACCTCCAAAGTTATGCCAAAGCCCAAGGCTTATTAGTGGTAATTTAACTCCACTATCGCCACAAGTTCTATATAACATCTCTGAATATCTTTTATTATCAGCATTATATTTCATATTTAGTAAACCTCGACCTCTTCATATGTTGGCATGGAATTCGCAGCTCCTTCTTTAGTTGTAGAAATACCAGCAACTTTATTAGAAAATTCTAATGCATCAACAATTTTTAATGATTTGGCTAATGCTACACTAAAAGCTCCATTAAAAGCATCACCTGCTCCAGTAGTATCTTTTACATCCTCTTTTAATTCATGGGCGTCTACAAAATGGCTTTCGGTTCCATTTGAAAAATAAACCCCTTTAGAACCTAGAGTTATTAAGATATTTTTTACTCCTTTTTTTAAAAAATCTTTAGCTGCATTTTCTATTTCAGATTTTGTTTCAATTTTTTTTTCTAAATAAAAACTAGCCTCAGTTTCATTTGGTGTAAAATAGTCTATGTTTTTAAAGTCATTCTCAGATATTTTCGAAGCCGGAGCTGGATTTAATATTGTAATTGAACCAGTATCTTTAGCTTTTTGTAAAGCATAACTTGTAACATCATATGGTGTTTCTAATTGTGTTAAGAATATATCTGACTTCTCGATTGCTTTTAAATTACTATCTATATCAGAACTATTTAAAGTGCCTGCAGCGCCTGGTATGATGTTTATTGCATTATCACCTGTATTAGTATTAATCATAATACCAGCAACACCAGTTGAGTGATTTTTGTCTTTAATAATATAATCGGTATTTACTCCAGAGGATTTATATAAATTTAGTGCCATTTCAGCATTATTATCATCACCTATTTTTGTAATAAAACTTATGTTTCCGCCAAGTCTTGCTGCAGCAATGGCTTGGTTAGATCCTTTTCCACCAGGTCCTATTAAGTGTTTTGTTCCTAAAATAGTTTGCCCCACTTTAGGAATTTTTTCACCAATAAAACATAAGTCTGCAACAAATACTCCAAATACACATATAGATTTCATTTAATTAAGACCAGACTTTACCGTCAGGAAGAATAACTCCTTTAGTAATAATAAAACATCCAAAAGGTCGAGCATCTGTAGTGGTTACAATACAATATGCTTTTTTTGCTTCTTCATAAAAATTTTGTCTTGAAATTGATCCAACTTTCCATTGTGGACCAGAATTATTTTTTACTGCTTCAATAAATTCTTTATGAGTTTCAGTTAGTTCTTCTGGTTTATCATCTACTTCCATTCTAAGTGCAGGTGAGCCCCCTTGTGATACGGTAAAACTATCTAATGGAAAAACAGATAAAATTGCATTTGCTGCACTTTTAATATCTACCCCATCCAATCGAATTACGTTTTTATTCATAGAGTTTGCAGGAAAATTAGCATCAGCAAGAATAATTTTCTCGCCGTGACCCATGGATCTTAAATTAAAAAGTAATTCAGGGCTTAAAACTGGATTAATATTTATTAACATTTTATAAGTATATTATATTCTTTTTAAGATTTCTAACATTACTTGAATTAATTAATTTACATAATTTTTTTTATCAAAAATTCTGAAAATATTTCCTTTGTACTTATTTATTCATTGAATTTAAAATGTTATGTTATAACATAACAAATAATATATAAAAATTAGGAGAAAATATGAAAATTGCTTATGTATTTAAAACAAGTATGGCTAGTACTTTCCAACTTGCTACAATGATATTGCCACAACTGGAAAAAAACTCTCACGTAGTTGATGTTGCTGGAATGTTTTTTTTTGATGATAACCTTTTTTGTTTAAAAAAAGGAGATCCCATCGGTGAAAGATTAGCAAAAATTGCTAATGAGAAGAAAATGCTGTTGATGGTATGTGATGCCTGCGCTGTTAGACGAGGTTTTGCTGATGGAACTTTAGAACAATGCGGAAGTGGAGATGTTAAAGCAAAAGGTTTGGTTGATGGTGTGGTGGCCGGATGCTTTCCACAATTATATACTGCACTTGGATCAAATCCACCTGATCAAGTAATCACTCTTTAAAATAAATAAAAAAAAAGGGTGGAATAAAACTCCACCCTTTTTTAAATGTTATAAACTAATGATTATTTAAAATCGTTAGCGTTTTCTTTTGTTACTAATTGTGTTCCAGTATCAATGTTTGGATCAATACTTCCGCCATTAGCTAACTCAAGTGCATATTTAACACCGTAAGCACCCATGTTATATGAGAACTGAGCAATAGTTGCAGTCATTTCACCTTTTAAGATACTTGTAGCAGCATCTGGAGTTGCATCAAAACCAACGACAACAACATCATTCATATCTGCATCTTTAAGAGCTTGCATAGCACCTAAGCCCATATTGTCATTTGAAGCAAATATTGCTTTGATGTTAGGATTTTTCAAAATAATAGACTCAGTAACTGATCTACCTTTTGCAGTATCCCACTCAGCTGTTTGAGTAGCAACTATATTTAAACCGCAATTTTTAAATCCTTTAATTGCACCGTCTCTTCTTAGTAAAGCTGTTGATTGAGACTCTATTCCAGTCAAAATTGCAACATCTGAACCTTTTGGAGTTTTGTCACAAATGAATTTAGCAGCTAATTCTGCTCCATTCATATTGTTAGTTCCAATAAAAGTAACACCTTCATTAATCCCTTTTGTATCTACGAATACAACTGGAACACCACTTTTGATAGCGTCATCTACAATTGGAGCAAATGCATTTGGATCTCCTGGTGCAAGAGCTAAAGCATCAACACCTTTAGCAAGTTGGTCTTCAACTTGGTTAATTTGTGCTTGAACATCACCTTCCTGAGGTGGCGCAACCAAGATTAACTTAACACCTAATTTTTTAGCTTCTTCTTCAGCACCTTTTGTAACTGAAGCCCAGAAAGGATTTCCAGACCCAGGACCTTTAATACTGAACAAGATTTTTTTACCATGACCGTCAGCAAAAGAAGCTGAAATCATGCTTATCGATAAAAAAATTGCTGATACTAAAACAACAATTTTTCTTGATAGTTCTCTCATAAATTTCCCCTTTAATAATTATTAAAGCTTAATTTAATAAAATTTTTAAAAAAAATTCAACTGTTTACAGGGTCTCTTATGATAGCATCTATTCAACTTTGACGTGTTTATTTCCTCGTGCCGAAATCTCTTCTTAAAACATCCACGTAAACTGCTAATACAATGATCGAGCCAATCAATACTTGTTGCCAGAAAGAACTTACATCCATCAAATTAAGTCCATTTCTTAAAATTCCCATAATCATTACTCCAGCAAAAACTCCAAGAACAGTTCCTCTACCACCAAAGAAACTAGCTCCACCAATTATACATGCTGCGATAGCATCCAATTCAGATTGTAATCCTGCATTAGGATAACCAGAGTCTGTTCTTCCTGCTAAAATTAATGCTCCAATACCTGATAAAAATCCACAAAGTGAATAAACAATTATTAAAATTTTATTAACATTAATTCCTGAAGCTCTTGCTGCGCTTGGGTTGCCACCAATTGCATAAATCCACTTTCCTGTTCGACTATGATTTAAGAAAACCCAAAAAACAAAATATACAACAGCGATTAAAACTAAGCTTACGGGGAGATACTGAGATTTCTCTAATCCTAACCAAGTAAGATCTATTCTACCATGACCTAAGTACCTAACTTCATCGGTAAATCCACTTATGGGTGTTCCACCTGATATTAAGTTTCCTGTTCCTCTAAAAATATAAAGAGTTCCTAAAGTCATTATAAAAGGATGAGGCATTCTTAAAAGTGTTATCCCCAAACCATTTATCAACCCGCATAAAAATCCAGCAAATAAAGGTACTAGAACAACTATAAACCAAGGCGCTCCAGCTTTAGCTACTATTGCTAAAATCATCAATGAAAGCATCATTATTGAGCCAACTGATAGATCTATACCCGCAGTCACAATCACCATAAAAACACCTAAAGCTAACATTGATTGCCAAGATATTTGTTTGAATACGTTTGTTACATTTCTCCAAGACAAGAAGACATCTGGTTGCAAAATATGCATTACCAAGATCATGATAACTAATAATAGTAAAATCCCGTATTTTTCAAAATATGGAATAAGTTTTACATATAAGCTATCTTGTTTTTTTTCCTTATCGTCCATTTTATTTTTTTCCCATAATCCAACCAATGACTTCATCTCTTGAAGTTTTATCTAATTGAGACTCAGCAAAGTTTGTTCCTTGAAAAAGTGCCATTACTCTGTCGCAAACAGTAAAAATATCATCCATTCTATGACTTATTACTATAACACCTACGCCAGTACTCTTTAATTTATTAATTAAGTCTAATACTTTTCCTACTTCTTTTATTGCTAAAGCTGCAGTTGGTTCATCCATTATAACAACTTTGGCATTAAATGCTGTTGACCTAGCTATTGCAACTGCTTGTCTTTGTCCTCCAGATAATTCCTCCACTTTTTGGTCAGCACTTTTAACATTTATTTTTAGTTTCTCTAAGTGTGCACTAGTCATTTCTTGAATTTTTTTAAAATCTAGAAATTTTAAGAAGCCAATATTTTTTGTAGGCTCTCTTCCTAAGAATATATTTTCTCCAATGGGTAAATTACCTGCCAATGCAAGATCTTGATAAACCATTTCTAAACCTAAATTTTGAGAGTCTTTTGGGCTATCTAATACATGTTCTTTGCCCTCAAAAAATAAAGCGCCTGCACTCGGTTTGTACAAACCAGATAAAACTTTCATTAGTGTAGATTTGCCTGCACCATTATCTCCTACAACACCTAAACATTCACCTTCGTGTACTTTTAAATTTACATTTTCTAGAGCAGTTATTGTTCCAAAATACTTTGTGATACCTTTGGCCTCTAAGAGCAATTTATTTGTTGAAGTCATTTAATTTAAATTAAAAAAAAAATTAATTAATTGCAACAGGTTTTGACCTTAAAAGATGAACAGTTTTTCTTAGAGCTTTTTTACAAAATCTTGGTTTAAGATTTTTTGAAATTAATTTCATATCTTCAAAAACAATATTACCCATTTCCTTAAATGCCTCGTCTAAAGCACCCGCTCTATGTGCTGAAAATAAAACATTTTTTAATTTTCTTATAGGGTCATTTTTTTTAACAGGTTCTTCCGGAAAAACATCAAGCGCTGCATAAATATCACCTTTTTTAAGCCTATTTTTTAAATCTTTAAAATTAACAACTGCAGCTCTACTCATTAGTATAAAAAGAGAGTTTGATTTCATAAGATTGAGTAATTTTTTATCAATCAATCCTTTGTTTCTTGTGGTAATTGCAGCAAGTACATAAATTACCTCACATTCTTTAAACATTTTTTTTAAAGTAATTGGTTTAAATCCTTGATTAATAATTTTTTTGTTTGGTATCCAAGGATCATAGATATTTATTTTACTCGAAAATGGTTTCAATAATTGAACCAAAGCCTTCCCTAAGTCTCCAAATCCAAATAATCCGATTTTTTTGTCTGATAACAATGAAGCCTTTAGATTTCCATCTAATCCATACTTTTCCTTTTTATTAATGAAATCCTGATTTGCTCCATGAATATTTCTAAGAAGAGAAAGTGTAAATCCAAGCGCAATTTCTGCGACTGGTTTTGAGAAAACAGGCGAAGTTGCGATGACGTGAATACCTTTATCAAAGCAATAATTATAATCCATATTATCTAAAAAGTTACTTTCTACATTTATTACTGCTTTCAACTTTTTTGCTTTTGTTAATAAAAATTTAGGAAGATCAGGCTGTCCAATTATAAATTTCGCTTTATGAATATTATTAATATAAAATTTCTGTTTATTTGTTTTTGGTGCGAAAATAAGCTTAAATTTATTTTTTAACTCATTTAATTTTGGTTTTGAAAAAATAAGCTCCATAGTTCTTGGATAAGGGTCAACAATTGCAATATCTTTCATGATCTATAAGAGAATTTTTTTTACTTCTTCTTCTGTAAATCTTTTTGGCTTTTCACACTGAGTTTTTATTTTTTGAGGCACTCCAGTTGTTGCAGCTTTCATAGTAGATTCAATTATATCTAAAACATGAAGAGATAGCTCTCCGGAACATCGGTGTTTTTTCTTTTTTTCGATTGAATATAACATCTCAGACATTCCAACACTTCTATAGTTTGCATTTGTTGGTGACTCATTAGATCTACCACTTGCAGATGTAATATTTATTTTTCCTAAATGCATTTTATCAGTTTTATGTTCACCCCAACGACCGCCTTCTGTAACAGAAATATAAACAGATCCACCAAACATATTTGGATCAGGAACGATAATTGATCCTTTAGTTCCATAAAGTTCCATATGATTTCTTTGATGATTAATAACATCAAAGGATAGAGTGACCTGAATAATTGCTTCATTATGAAATTGAATTGTTGCTAAATAAGTAGTTGGCGTTTCAACCTTAAATGTTTTTCCTTTATTTGGACCTGCTCTATAATTTCTTCTTTTAAATGCTGTTAATGTTCTTCCTTGCACCTGTTTAGCTGGCCCTAAAAGATTAACAAGCGTTGTAAAAAAATAAGGACCCATATCTATTACTGGTCCTCCCTCTTTTTTATACCAAGATTCTGGTTTTGGATGAAAGTTTTCAACGCCAGGAAATGCAAATATTGCATTTCCAAGTTTGATTTGTCCAATTAAATCAGAGTCAATTAATTCCTTTGCTTTTTGTCCACCTCCTCCAAGAAAAGTATCCGGCGCATTACCAATGTATAATTTTTTTTGTTTTGCTAAAGCAACTAGCTCTTTTCCTTTTTGAAAGTATGTTGCTAATGGTTTTTCTGAATAAACATGCTTTCCTGCGTTTAATACTTTTTTTGATACAGAATAATGTGATTGGGGAATTGTTAAATTTAAAATTACCTCAATATCTTTATCTTTTAATATTTCATTAACAGTCATTGATTTGATGTTGTATAATTTCGCACATTTTTCAGCTGCTTTTTGATTAATATCTGCACAAGCAACGATTTTGAAATTATTAAAATATTGATGTCCCCTAAAATATGTTTCTGCGATATGGCCACATCCTATGAGACCAACCTTAAAAACTTTATTCATGAATTTTAGACACCTTGTCTTTGCTTTGATTTTCCTTCTTTATGAAGTTTTAATGCCTCTTCGTTTTCTTTTGTTGATGGCATTTCTAAAGTGGGACTTTCCCAGTAAGCAGAACCTTCTAGCCACTCATAAGAATGAGTTTTTATTGAAATTAAGTAAGTCACATCAGATTTTTTAGCTCTCTTAAATGCTTCTTCTAATTCAGAAATAGATGATACCTCCTCAGATTTTGCACCCATACTCTCTGCATGTTTAGCAAAATTAACTGGTACGAGATTTGGAGCTTTTGAACTATTAAATAGACAATTAAATTCTTTCCCACCTTTAAATAATTGTAGCCTGTTAATAACGGCATGGCCTCCATTATCACATAAAACTATTATTAATTTATTATTTGTTATAACCGATGAATAAATATCAGAATTAAAAAGTAAATAAGATCCATCTCCTACAAAAGCTATTACCTCTTTATCTGGGTTCGCCATTTTAACTCCTAATGCACCAGAAATTTCATAACTCATACAGCTAAAACCCCATTCGGTTTCATGAGTATTTAATTCTTTTGGCCTCCAAATTTGTACAACTTCTCCAACCAATCCTCCTGCCGCAGTAACAGCAATGTCCGTTGGATCTGAATTACGATATATTGCTCCTACAGCATGTGCATAACTTGGTAGTTC
The DNA here is from genome assembly GCA_902576785.1 of uncultured Pelagibacteraceae bacterium. Taxonomy (GTDB): domain Bacteria; phylum Pseudomonadota; class Alphaproteobacteria; order Pelagibacterales; family Pelagibacteraceae; genus Pelagibacter. The sequence goes on from CACGWC010000003.1 coordinate 8,253, forward strand.
TTGATTAGTTGGTCCGCTTTCTTTGTCTACATAATCATTCCAATTTTTTAATTCATCTCTTGATTTTTTATGCCATTCATCAGGTGCTTTCCAATCTCCCAAAGCATTTGATAGCTCTTGTAAGCTTACTTTTGCATCACCTATTACTGATTGCGCTAAATGTTTGCTAGCATCAAATCTAGAGACATTAACGCTAACAAGTGAAAAGTCTGGGTTCTCAAAATTTGCCCATGACCCAGTAGTAAAATCAGCTAACTTTGTTCCAACAGCAATAGCTAGGTCAGTTTGTTTTGCTAAATTGTTTGCTGCTTTGCCACCAAGACCACCTATGGGACCCAAAAAATGAGAGTGGTCTCTCTTCATTGTAGAGTAGCCCATAACTGTTTGTGTAACTGGTATATTATGTTTAATTGCAAAATTACTTAGATCTTCCATTGCATCAGAGTAGAAAACTCCTCCACCAGAAATCAATAAAGGATTTTTAGATTTTTTAATTAGCTCAGCTGCTTGTTTTATTTGAAAATCATCAGGTCTTGGTCGTCTAATATTATGCACTCTCTCTTTAAAAAATTCTTCAGGATATTCATATGTTTCACCTTGAACATCTTGAGATAGTGATAAGCAAGCTGGTCCGCAATCTGCTGGATCTAACATTGTTTGGATTGCTTGAGGTAATGTTTGTAAGATTTGTTCTGGTCTTGTAATTCTATCAAAATATTTTGTTACTGGTTTGAAAGCATCATTCTGAGTAATGCCAGGATTATTAAAATGCTCAACTTGTTGTAGAACCGGGTCAGGCATTCTGTTTGCATATGTATCTCCAGGCAAAAATAAAATTGGAAGTCTATTGCTCATAGCAACAGCCGAGGCTGTAACCATATTTGTAGATCCTGGTCCAACTGAACTAGTTGCAACAAAAAATTGTTTTCTTCTTTTAGCTCTAGCATATGCTATTCCAGTCAGAGCCATATTTTGCTCATGATGCCCTCTATAAGTTGGTAATTTATCTTGATTTTCTTGTAGAGCTTGTCCTAAACAAGCAACATTGCCATGTCCAAAAATACCAAAAGCTCCAGCAAATAACTGCTCTTTTTTACCATCTATTAAAATTTTTTGAGCAATAAGATGTTTTATTATTGCATGTGCACAAGTGAGCTTTATTTTTTTCATTATTCTATATATAAATCTTTAACTTTTAACAATTAAACACAATTTAAAAAATATGTATAGCAATTTTGGTCAATTCATTGATGGTCAGTGGCAACAAGCAGAAAAAAGAGAAACTTATAAAGTTATCAATCCAGCAACAGAAGAAGTTTTAGGAGAAGCATCAAAAGCGTCATCTGTTGACGTTCAAAAAGCATTAAAATCAGCAGAGAAAGGACTCGAAACTTGGAAAAATACTACTCCATGGCAGAGGTCTTATGTAATAAGAAAAATTGCAGATTTGATGCGTGAAAGAAAAGATGTATTGGCTAAATGGCTTACACTTGAAGTTGGAAAACCTCTTAAAGAAGCAATTGGAGAAGTTGGTGGTGGAGCAGATATATTTGAATGGAATGCAGAAGAAACTAAGAGAATTTATGGTGAAACATTACAAAGTAGATTTCCAGAAACAAGAGTTCATGTTTACTATCAGCCAGTAGGTGTTGTAGCAGCACTTGTGCCATGGAATTTTCCTATAGTTTTAGCGTCTAGAAAAATTTCAACTGCACTGGCTGCTGGTTGTTCAGTTATTTGTAAGCCAGATGTAATTACACCTGGAGCAGTTATGGAACTTGTAAATATTTGTAAAGATGCTGGAGTTCCTGATGGAGTAGTCAATTTATTATCTGGAGACCCAGCTGAAATATCAAATGAATTACTTGATTCAGATATAATAAAAAAAGTTTCTATAACCGGCTCAACACGTGTTGGAAAATTAATTCTTAAAAAAGCTGCTGATAAAGTTCAAAGAGTTACAATGGAATTAAGTGGCCATTCTCCATTTATAGTATTTGATGATGTTGACATGAATAAAGTTGCAGATATGGCAATAACAGCAAAATTTCGTAACAATGGTCAAGTTTGTATATCTCCAAATAGGTTTTACATTCAAGAAACAAGAAAAGAAGAATTTGTAAATGCTTTTGTAGATAGAGCAAAAAAATTAAAAATTGGAAATGGAATGGATGAAGGCACTGACTTAGGACCTTTAACAACAGCAAAACGTTTGGAAGAAATTGAAAAATTAGTCGAAACTACAAAGAGTGAAGGAGCAAAAGTTGTTTTAGGTGGGGGTAGACCTTCAGGATTTAATAAAGGTTATTATTTTGAACCAACAGTATTTGATGATGTGCAGGATAATTTTACAATTATGAAAGAAGAGCCTTTTGGTCCCTTAGTACCTGTTTTAACTTTCAAGGATTTTGACGAAGTAGTAGAGAGAGCAAATAATAATGACCTGGGACTTTGTAGCTATTTATATACAAACTCAATGGACAAAGCTAATAGAGCATCAGAGATGATGGAAACCGGTTGTGTTGCAGTAAATACAGCGGCTGTTGCAGTTGCTGAAGCTCCATTCGGTGGAATAAAACAAACCGGTTATGGTCGTGAAGGTGGATCTATGGCTATAAAAGATTACCTTAATATAAAGTATACCCATATGGGTCTCAAAACCTGAGTAAATGAGAAAAAATAAAGCCAAAGAAATTATTAAAAATGGCAATGCTGTAATCAATGGTTGGTTACAAATTCCAAGTACTGTTTCAGCAGAAACAATGGCTCAACAAGGATGGGACTCATTAACAATTGATATGCAACACGGGCTCGTTGATTACACGAATGCAATGCCAATGATGCAAGTGATTTCGGCGACAGAAGTCGTACCTTTGGCAAGAGTTAATTGGAATGAACCTGGTCAAATTATGAAAATTTTAGATGCTGGATGTTATGGAATCATTTGCCCAATGGTTAGTAATCGAAAAGAAGCAGAAAGATTTGTTCAAGCATGTAAATATCCACCACATGGATATAGAAGTTTCGGTCCAATGAGAGGATTAATCTATGGAGGACCTGATTATGGAGATCATGCAAACGATGAAATATTAAAAATGGCTATGATTGAAACTAAAGAAGCTTTAGAAAATCTTGATGAAATTATGAGTACCCCAGGCCTTGATGGTATTTATATAGGGCCTGCTGATTTAAGTTTGGCTATAGGAGAAAAGCCTGGTTTTGACAAAGGTGAAGATACTAAGGCTTATTCAGAAATACTTAGAATATTAGAGCATGCAAAAAAAAACAACATATTTGCTGGAATTCATAACGGAAGTACTGACTATGCAAAAAAAATGATTGAAAAAGGTTTTCAATTTGTAACAGTAGGAGCAGACTCCAGATTTATAAGTGCGGGTGCGAAAAATACAGTTGAAAATTTAAAAGGCACAGTGAAATCAGAATTATCTAAAGCCTATTAATAAATAAAGTATAAACTTTTACGTATGAAAAAAATCTTAATAATAGGATCGATACATAATCATGGTATTGATTTACTAAAAGGAAATAAAAAATTTGAATTTGAAGTTGTAGACAATACAGATACAGAATTTTTGAAAGATAAAATAAAAGACTGTGATGGAATAAGTATTAGAACATCTAAATTGTCAAAAGAAATTATTGACTCAGCTAAGAATTTAAAAGTGATATCTAGACATGGTGTAGGCTATGACAATATAGATCTTAAAGCAACCAAGCAAAACAATATCACATTAGCAATAACAGCTACAGCAAATGCTCAAGCTGTGGCAGAACATGTTTTATTCATGCTATTCAGCATTGCAAAAAGAAATAATATGTACAACGAGACTGTAAAAAATGGAAAGTTCAGTGATAGAACTAAGCTTCCTAAAACAATTGAGTTATGGAATAAAAATATCTTAATTGCAGGATTTGGTCGTATTGGAAAATGCTTACTTAAAAAATGTAAGGGTTTAGAAATGAACATTTTTGTTTATGATCCTTTTGTTAGCGAAGAGGAAATTAAAAAAGTTGGTGGTACTAAAATTAATGATTTAAATGAGAGTTTAAATAAAATGGATGCAATTTCAATTCATATGCCTCTAAACGAAAATACAAAACATTTAATCAATTATGAAATGATAAAAAAAATGAAAAAAAATTGTATTTTAATTAATGCTGCAAGAGGTGGTATTATTAATGAGGAAGATCTTAATAAGGCTTTAAATGAAGATTTAATTTTTGGTGCAGGGCTTGATGTTTTTGAAAAGGAGCCTCCATCTTTAGATAATCCATTACTAAAAAATGAGAAAGCATTTTTAAGCCCTCATTCAGCTGTATTTACCGAAGAATGTTTGTCTAGAATGGGTATTGAAACAGTCCAAAATATTATTGATTTTTTTGATAATAAATTGGAAAAGTCAAAAATAGTAAAAATCTCATGAGCTTAAAATTAAAAAATTTTGGATTGTTAGAGTTTCTTATCATTATATCAGCTGTTTATGTTGTAGGAATGTTGATATGGACAGCGAGTACAAGGCCTGAAGTTGAAGCTCGTGCAAATTTAGTAAAAGAAAATCATAAAAAAGTTGTCGATTTTATTAATGGCGAAATTAATAATTGTGGAAATAATGATGAAGGGAAGATAACAGTTTGGGGTGATCCATGTAATGCTGAATGGATAGCTGAAAAGGTTGTTAATCACATAAATGATAATCTTAAAATTGAAAATCCATTTTCAGATGACAACAAAGTTAAAACAGACCCTGACCCGAGAATAAAAGCAGAGGGAAAAGCTGGTCAGTCAGTAGAAATGGGTGTTATTTTTATAATGTCATCAAATTTTCTAGCAGAACCAGGATCAGAATGGATTGTTGGTACTTGTTTTAAATCTCCATGTGTGGCTGCTGGTAATAATGAATTAACTTCTTTATATAGATAGCTTATTATTTTCAATTTCTAAATTTGCGCTTTTTAAAGTCTCAATTAGATATTTGTATCCAATTTTGGCATATTCAAAAGGATTTGCTTTTGCGGGATCTTGCTCCGCTTCTACAACTAACCATCCAGAATAATTTTGTTCTTTTAACAAGTCAAAAAAAGGCTTGTAATCAATACAACCATCTCCTGGAACAGTGAAGGCCCCCTCTAAAAAAGCCTGTCTAAAACTATAATCATGATTTAAAGAATTATCTAAAACATTTTTTCTCATATCTTTGCAATGTATATGAATTATTCTTTCTTTAAATTCTTTATAAATTTTCAAACTATCCCCTTTTGCAAATAGCATATGTCCAGTATCTAAAGTTAGTTTGACACTACCATCTGTGTTTTCTAATAATCTTCTTGTATCCTCTTCACTTTCAATGCAAGTTCCCATGTGATGATGGTAAGCAAGAGGCATGTCTTGATCCTCTAGATATTTGCCCATTTCTGAAATTTTTTTGTAATATTTTTTAGATTCATCTAAATCCATTCTAGGTCTTTTAGATAAATTTATATTTGGATCGCCTTGAATGGAACCATAAACTTCGGCAAAAACCATGCAGGGCGCTTTACAATCTTGAAATAGTTTCAATTGGTTTTGAATTTTCGATTTTTCCTCTTCAAAAGTATTTTTTCTTAAATTTGCTCCATACCAACCTGAGCATAATTTTAAATTATATTTATTTAATATAGGAATTAATTCTTTTGATGTTTTTGGAAATTTTCCCCCAGACTCTATTCCTTTAAATCCTGCTTCACTAGCTTCAGAAAGACATTGTTCAAGCGTAGTATCACCACCAAGCTCAGGCATATCATCATTGCTCCAAGCTATTGGGGCTATACCTAATTTTACTGACATAAATAATAGTTTTGTTATGATATTAGATGCTTCAGAAAATTAAACCTAAAAAATTTAAACTTGGAATTGTTGGAGGAGGACCTGGATCTTGGATCGGTCATGTTCATAGGATTTCATCGAGATATGACGACAAATACGAAATCGTTGCAGGAGTATTTTCTAGAAGTGTTGATAAATCTAGGAAATTTGGACAAAGTATAGGTTTAGATAAATCTAGATGTTATTCAAATTACAAGGAGATGGCTGAAAAAGAAGCGAAAAGAAAAGATGGTATTAATGTTGTAGCAATAATGACTCCACCATCAAGTCATCAAATTATTGCAGAGAATTTTATAAAAAAAAATATACATGTAATTTCAGACAAACCATTTGCTGGAAATCTTGAGCAGGGAAAAAAACTATATAAAGCGATTAAAAATAACAAAAAAATTAAATATGCACTGACTCACAACTATTCATCTTATCCAATGGTAAGAGAAGCAAAAAATTTAGTGGAAAAAGGAAAAATTGGAAAAGTTGAATATATCAATGTTGAATATATTCAGGATTGGACAGATGGTAATAAAATTTCAAAAACAAATTCAAAAAAGGTTTTTAAATGGAAAGTTGATAAAAAAATTGTTGGTGTATCGGCAGTTCTCAATGAAATAGGATCACACGCATATCATCTAGTAATTTATATTACAGGCCTTAAAGGAGAAAAACTGATTGCCGATGTAAGTAAATATTCGAAGGACGTTAATATGGATAATAATGCACAAGTTTTTGTTAATTTTGATAATGGTGCTAAAGGAATTGTATGGACATGTGTAACAGCTAAAGGTGGTGTTTATGGTTTAAGAATTAGAGTATATGGGTCTAAAGGAAGTTTAGAATGGGTTCAAAATGATCCAAATTATCTAAAATTTAATCCAAGCAAAGGAGCAGTAAAGTTTTTAGAAAGAGGATATACAAAGGCAAATTTTTCAAAAAAATTTTCTAGAGTAAAATTTGGTCACCCTGAAGGATATTTAGATGCTTTTGCAAATATATATAAGGAATTTGCTGAATATTTAAAAACAAATACAAAAAAAAGATTTTATTTTCCTAACGAAGAAGAGGGTTTGGAGACTGCTAAATTCATTGATGCATGTAAGAAATCATCATTAAAAAAACAATGGGTAAAAATTTAATTAACGTAGCATTATTCGGTTTGGGAAGAATAGGGCTAATGCATGCAAATAATTTAATAAATAATAATAATTTTAATCTTAAATATATTTTCGATGTTAATAGAAAACTTGCAAAAAAAGTTTCAAAAAATCTAAATTGCCAAAATATTGAAAATCCTCATATAGCATATAAAGATAAAAAAATTGATTGTATTTTTATATCTTCTACTACATCAACTCATCTTAAATTTATATATGAAAGCATAAAAAGTAATAAAACAGTATTTTGTGAAAAACCTTTAGATTTAAATTTAAAAAAAATTCAAAATTACGAAAAAAAAATAAATAAATTTAATCATAAAATTCAAATTGGATTTAATAGGAGATACGATCCAGGTCATAGTTCTCTAAAAAATAATTTAATAAAAGGCAAGATAGGAAAGCTAGAGAAAATTATTATTACTAGCAGAGATCCAGCTGCTCCATCTATAAATTATTTAAAGGCTTCAGGTGGTATTTTTAAAGATATGATGATCCATGATTTCGATCTAGCAAGATATTATGCAGGTAAAGATGAATTTGTTTCTATATTTGCTACAGGGAGTAATATTTCTAATAAATACTTCAATAAACTTAAAGATTTTGAGCTTGCTACTGCAATTTTGAAAACAAAAAATGGTGTTCAATGTATTATAAGTAATTCGAGACATTGTAGTTTTGGATATGATCAAAGAGTAGAGCTCTTTGGAAGTAAAGGAATGATTATTTCTGACAATATCAAAGAAAATGAGATTAGTTTGTATTCTAATAAAAGTACGAATGCACGTTCAAGCTTTAAACATTTTTTTATAGAAAGATACGATCAGGCATACAAAGAACAATTAAATGATCTTGCCAAATTATTTAGATCAAATTCGAGACCTAAAAGTGGTTTTATTGATGGAAAGATTTCAATTCAAATTGCTGAAAGTGCTATCCGGTCATTAAAATCAAAAAAGTTTGAAAAAATAAAATACTAGAAATCAACTTTAGGTTGAATACAACCTGCTTCTTTACAATCTAAATAAATTTATGTTAGCTTTAATGTTTAAAAGTTAACTTTTATTTAAGAGAGGAAATTAAAAATGAAAACAATAAAAAACTTTATATTAGCTGTTGCTGCATGGGCAATGATGTCTGTATCAGCATTAGCAACTGATATAATTGTTGTTTCACATGGACAAGCTAATGACCCTTTTTGGTCGGTAGCTAAAAATGGAGTTGATGCTGCTTGTAAAGATATGGGAGTATCTTGCAAATACACTGCGCCTGGAACTTTTGACATGGTTGAAATGGCAAAACTAATTGATAACGCTGTATCACAAAAACCAAAAGGTATTGTAATTACTTTGCCTGATGCAGCTGCATTAGGAAAATCTGTTAAAGCAGCAATAGCTGCTGGTATACCAGTAGTTTCTATGAACTCTGGTTCGGATGACTATGCATCATTAGGAATTAGTGCGCACGTAGGTCAAACTGAATTTGAAGCTGGCGTTGGTGGCGGACAAAAAATGAAAGCTGCTGGAGGAAAAAAAGCTTTATGCGTTAACCACGAAGTTGGAAACGTAGCGCTTGATAGAAGATGTGCAGGTTTCAAAAAAGGTTTTGGTGGATCTGTTGATATTCTTGGAACATCAAATGACCCAACTGAAATTCAAAAAGCTGTTGCTGCAAAATTAGGCGGTGGATATGACACTATTCTAACTTTAGGAGCTGGTTTATCTGGTGAAGCAGCACTAAAAGCTTTAGAAGCTGCTGGTAAAGTTGGAAATGTTAAATTAGGAACATTCGATATGTCACCTAATATGTTAAAAGCTGCTGCTGCAGGTAAAGTAGAGTTTTTAATTGACCAACAACAGTATCTACAAGGTTATTTGCCTATAGCTATTTTTGCTCAGTACATGAGATGGGGAACAATGCCTGCAGGTGTAGTTATGACTGGACCTGGATTTGTTACTCCTGATAATGCTGCTAAAGTAATTAAATGGGCAGCTCAAGGTTATAGATAAAATCTATATTTAAGGCCTGACTAAATTTAATAGTCAGGCCTTTTTTCAAAATTTAAATGTCATTAAAATCAAAAAGTATTTCATCAAAAAATAGTCTTAATGAAGACGAACGTCTAAAAAAAATATCACCGCTAAGAGTTTTATTGAATAGGCCTGAGCTAGGTGCATTAGGTGGCTCGATACTTGTATTTATATTTTTTGGAATAGTTGCTGGCGATACTGGTATGTTTAGCGCCTATGGAATGCTTAATTTCCTCGATGTTTCAGCTAATTTAGGAATTATAGCAATAGCAGCAGCGATGTTAATGATTGGCGGTGAATTTGATTTGTCAATTGGATCCATGATTGGCTTTGCTGGAATTTGTATAGCAATTCCTGCAATTTATTGGGGTTGGCCATTATGGATGAGTATAGTTTTTGCTTTCGCTATGGCAGTATTGGTTGGATACTTTAATGGAATAATGGTTGTCAAAACTGGTTTGCCTTCTTTTATTGTAACACTTGCAATGCTTTTTATTTTAAGAGGTTTGACATTAGCAATAACAAGATTGATTACTGGTAGAACTCAAGTTCCAGGACTAAGAGTATTAATTGAAGATGATCCATTAGCTTGGTTATTTGCTACAGATACTTTTAAATGGCTTTTTACTTGGTTGGGATCATTAAAATTAATTGAACTAAGAACTGATGGAACTCCTCTTGCAACTGGAATACCTCCATCAGTTATTTGGTTTATTGCATTAACATTGTTTGCAACATGGATATTGATGAAAACAAGATACGGTAATTGGATCTTCGCATCTGGAGGCGATAAGGTTGGAGCAACAAATGTGGGTGTGCCTGTTGGAAGGGTAAAAATAAGTCTATTTATTGGTACGGCAGTCGCTTCTACTATTTTTGCTTGTATTCAAGTATTAGATGCGGGTTCTGCAGATACTATGAGAGGTACTTTAAAAGAACTAGAGGCTATTGCAGCTGCTGTTGTTGGTGGTTGTCTCTTAACAGGTGGATATGGATCTGCAATAGGTGCTGCTTTTGGTGCAATTATATTTGGGACTGTATCTATGGGAATATTTTATACAGATGTTGACACTGATTGGTTTAAAGTTTTCTTAGGAGCAATGATGTTGATAGCTGTAGTATTTAATAACTATATCAGAAAGAAAGTGACTGAGAGTAAATAATGTCTGACTATCTCGTTCAATTTAATAATATTAGTAAGTTTTTTGGGAAGGTAATAGCGCTTAAAGATGTCACTATGAGATTAAAAAAAGGTGAGATCATGTGCTTACTTGGAGATAATGGAGCAGGAAAGTCGACATTAATTAAAACTTTAGCAGGTGTTCATAAACCAGATGAAGGAGAAATTATATTTGAAGATAACAAAATTGTTTTTGACTCACCCAAAGATGCTTTAGATATTGGTATAGGAACAGTTTATCAAGATCTAGCATTGGTTCCTTTAATGAGTGTTACTAGAAATTTTTTTATGGGAAGAGAGCCTCAAAAAGGTATTCCCTTCCTCAAAACTTTTGATGTGGAGAAAGCAAATAAGATAGCAGCAGATAGAATGGGACAGATTGGTATTGATGTTAGAGATCCATCTCAGGCAGTTGGAACTATGTCTGGTGGTGAAAGACAATGCCTAGCAATATCACGGGCTATATATTTTGGAGCAAAAGTTTTAGTTTTAGATGAACCAACTTCTGCTTTAGGAGTTCATCAAGCATCAATGGTATTAAAATATATTGTAAAGGCTGCATCTGAGGGATTGGCTGTAATTTTAATTACCCATAATGTACATCATGCTTACCCTGTTGGTAATAGTTTCACTGTACTTAACCGAGGAAAAAGCATGGGAACGTTCCAAAAAAAAGATATTTCTAGAGAAAAGCTTCTTAGTATGATGGCTGGTGGTGAAGAATTAGATAAACTTGAAGTCGAACTTCAAGAAATGGATAGAATTCACAATAAAAATTAGATATTACGCCATATATCTTTACCATGACAAAATCATTTCCTTTGCTCTTTATATTATTATGGTCGTCGGCATTCATATCTGGAAAAGAAATTGTTCAAAACGCTTCTCCATTTGCAGCTTTAGCATTTAGATTTGGGATTGTAACAATTGGTTTTCTCGTATTTGCTTATTTCAGTAATGATAAAATTTTTGGAAAATTAAAAAATATTATTGAAAGTCTTTCTACAGGTATTTTATTTCATGGGATTTATCTAGGTGGATGTTGGTATGCATTTTCAATTGGGATGCCAGCTGCGATTGTAGCTTTAATAGTTACACTTCAACCTATTTTAACAAATATTTTATCTGGTCCAATTTTTGGAGAAAAAATATCTTGGAAACAGTGGGTAGGTATCAGTTTAGGTTTTATTGGTTCTGTCACTGTCTTAGGTATTGATTTTGGAAAAGAAATTCCTCCTTTAGGATTGTTAGCTACAGTCTTAGCTTTATTTGCAATAACGGCTGGAACATTGTGGCAAAAAAAATTGAGTGGAAATTTAGCTTTGTCAGTTAATAATGCATATCAAGCAATTGGTGGTTGCCTTTTTAATCTATTGTTAATGTTTATATTTGAAAATGCTTACATAAATTTTACAACTAGTTTTATATTAGGTATGTCTCACCAAATTATATTAGTTTCATTTGGAGCTTTTACTATTCTTATGTTTTTAATCAAAAGGGGTACTGTGGGCAAAACTACTACTTTATTTTTTTTAGTACCTCCTACTTCAGCAGTGATGGCATGGATATTTTTAAATGAACAATTAACATTTACTGACATAATTGGTTTTTTAATAACAACTGTTGGAGTATTTATAGCCACAAGGGATAAAAAAAATGGATAACAATTTTTTTAAAAAAATAAGAATATTAGACGGTGGCATGGGTCAATTATTACTTGAAAAAGGAATGGTATCTATGGGGACCTTGTGGTCTGCAAGCGCTTTGTTAGATGAAAAATATCATCAATTGTTGGTTGATACTCATTTATCATACATCAATGCAGGCTCAGATGTTATTGTTACAAACACTTTTAGTTGTAGAAAATTTAGATTAATAGAAAATAATATTGGTAATCAATTCAAAAAATTAAACGAAATTGCATGTAAACTTGCAATCAAAGCTAAAGATTTATCAAAGAAAAATGTATTAGTAGCTGGATCAATTCCTAGCCAAAGAGACACTTATATGACTGATGATCGCGATATCAAATTAATTGAGGAAGATATGTTTGAACAAGCTGATATTTTAAGTGAATTTACTGATTTTTTATACTTAGATGTTATTAGCAGCACTAATGAAGTTAAAGCCGCTCTTAATATATCTAAAAAATTAAACAAAAAAGTTTTAATTGGAATACATTTAAAAAAAAATGGTGACCTACCCTCAAAAGAAAAAATTGAGCAATTAATTGAAATTATTAAACATGAAAATATACTTGGTGTAGTTTGTGCGTGTGTTTCTCCAGAAATATCATTATGTGTATTAGATAAATTTTTAAATTGTAAAGTTCCATTTGGATTTAAAATAAATTTGTGGGGAGTTGATGAACCAGGCCCCATACAGACATTTAATACAGCAAAACCTGATGAAATTGGAGTAAATCCTAATCAATCTTTAGGAAAAAGAGATAATTTTGATACAAATGAATTTTATAATCTATCAAAAAAATTCATAGAAGGTGGGGCAACAATATTAGGTGGATGTTGTGAGACAAAACCTGAGCATATTAGCTCTATATCTTCATTTAAATAATAATTTTTGTATCTGCTTTTCTAACAAAATAAATTCCTACAACTACAGCCAATAAAGATATTAATACCTTATAAGTTATTAATTCACTTAAAAATATATAGCCTAAAATAATACCAAAGATTGGAATTAAGTACGAGACCTGAGATTGAAAAATTAAACCATTCTTTTTCAAAATTTTAAACCTTAAAAGCCATGCAACTCCTGTTGGTACTATACCAAGATAAATTACTGACATAGTTGAATTTAATGATGGAGTATTTTCCCATGGAGTTTCTAACAAACACATCAAAGGAAATAAAATCAGAGTTGCCCAAATTAATATTGATCCAGTAACGTTTTCATTTTTTTTCTTGCTAATTTTAAGTGTTAAAACTCCACCTATTACATAACATGTTGATCCTACTAAAATTAGCACTGCTGAAAGAAAATTATTTTCATCTATTAAAATATTATCAGAAAATAAATAAACAATTCCTGCAAATCCAATTAATATCCCAACAGTTTTTGCAAAATTAAATTTTTCATTTTTTGTATAAAAGTGACCTAATATGGTAGAACTCAAAGGAGTAGTAGACATTAAAATTGCTGCCAAATTACTTTGCACAGACTTTACCCCATAAGCAATTAAAAAGAATGGTATTACTAAATTGATTAGTCCTATTAACATGAACCAATGCCAATCTTTTGAAAATGCTTCAATTACTATTTTTTTATAAAAACATAAAATTAATACTGGTATAGATCCAAAAAATACTCTCAAAAAAGCAATTGTCATTGGACCGAAAGATTCTGTTGCAATTTTTATATTAAAAAAAGCAGATGCCCAAATTATTGATAGTAATGTTAATAAAATATAATCTGTTAAATTAGCTTGTTTCATTCTGTAATATCTTTCACATCACCTTTTGTAATTTGAATTAATTTTTCATAATTGATCTTAAAAATTACATTAGGATGACCAGCTGCAGCAAATATATCTTTAAATCTGCTTAAAGAATTATCTATAAATATTTGAATTTTATTTATATGACCTACAGGAGATACACCTCCAATTGTATATCCCGTTTGAGACTTAACCTCATCAGCTGAAGCCATTCTTACATTTTTTTTTTCAGAAATTTTTTTTAGTTTATTTAACGAACATCTTTTGTCACCAGAAACTAAACAAAGTAAAAAATCATTTTCTATCTTAATAAGTAGACTTTTAACAATTGCTCCTACTTCACAATTTAATGAATTTGCTGCATCCAAAGCTGTTTTTGCTGAATTTTCTAATTCTACAACTGATAAATTTTCATCAAATTCTTTAAGACACTTCTCTGCTCTTTTAACTGGTTCTTTATTCAATAAAGTCATATTCAACTTATGATTGATAAAAAAGCGCTGAAATTATTGGCATAATTATATGTTTAAATTGCATAGGTGATATCCTCATTATATGTATTCTTTATTATAACAATATTGGTAATTAACCCAGATATTAAATTCTACAGGAGATTATATGAGCGCAAGCAAAGTTCTAAAAATGATGAAAGACAAGCAAATTGAGTTTGTGGATTTAAGATTTACAGACCCAAGAGGTAAGTTACAGCACTTAACTATGGATGCATCGGTAGTCGATGGGGACATGTTAACCGATGGTGTATTTTTTGATGGATCATCTATTGCTGGATGGAAAGCGATAAATGAATCTGACATGATATTAAAACCAGATTTAAACAGACAAATCGTTGATCCATTTACATCTCATAATACTCTTGTTTTATTTTGTGACATATTAGATGCAATAAAAAGAAATCCTTATGAGAGAGATCCAAGAGGGATAGCGAAAAAAGCTGAAGCTTATTTAAAGAAGACTGGCATAGGTGATAAAGCTTACTTTGGTCCAGAGCCAGAATTTTTTGTTTTTGATGATGTAAAAATAAAAAATGATATGAACGAAACAAGTTTTTCGATAGATAGTACAGAAGGACCATATAATTCTGGAAAAAGTTATGAAAATGGAAATATGGGTCATAGACCCGGAGTTAAGGGTGGATATTTTCCAGTACCTCCAGTAGATAGTGCTCAGGATATAAGAGGTGAATACCTAAAAGGTTTAAGAGACGTAGGTATCACAGTTGAAAAACATCACCATGAAGTTGCTCCAAGTCAGCACGAACTTGGAATGCTTTTTGGTACTTTAGTTGATCAAGCAGATAATGTTCAATTATACAAATATGTAGTTCAAATGGTTTCACATTCATTTGGTAAAACTGCTACATTTATGCCTAAACCTGTAAAAGGTGATAATGGATCAGGAATGCACGTTCACCAATCAGTTTGGAAAGGAAAAACTCCAGTTTTTTCTGGAAATAAATATTCAGGTTTGTCACAAACTGCGCTTTATTATATTGGTGGAATACTTAAACATGCTAAGGCGATTAATGCGTTTTCAAATGCTACAACAAATAGTTATAAAAGATTAATTCCAGGTTTTGAAGCTCCAGTATTGCTTGCTTATTCTGCAAGAAACAGGTCAGCATCTTGTCGAATTCCGATAACACTAAGCAAAAAAGGAGCAAGATGTGAAATTAGATTCCCAGATGCATCTGGTAATCCATATTTAACATTTGCATCTATGTTAATGGCAGGAATTGACGGTATCAAAAATAAAATTGATCCAGGCAAATCCTTTGATAAAGATCTTTACGCTTTATCAGAGAAGGAAGTTAAAAAAGTTCCAACTGTTTGCGGATCATTAAGAGAAGCAATGGAAAGTTTAGATAAAGATAGAAAGTTTTTAACTCAAGGCGGAGTATTTACTGACGATCAAATTGATGCTTATATTGCTCTTAAATTTGAGGAGATACACAACTTTGAACATACACCTCATCCTATTGAGTTTGATATGTACTATAGTTGTTAAATAGCTTTTTTATTTTTTAGCTATTTTATTTTTTCCTAAACCTTTTTTAACCACGTAGTTGAGGGTGCCATGTGCGCCCGCTTCTACTGGTTTAATTAAACCTCTGAATAAAGATTTTCTTTTTTGAATTTTAACTTCAGAGTTAATTAGGTTTTTATGCTCAAAAGTGTTCATATCATTAATTCTATCATAGATATGCAATTAACACAATGCTGATATGCGTATATTAAATACTATATTTTAAAGGACTCCCCACATCCACATCTCTCCGTTTCATTCGGGTTATTAAATACAAATTGTGAAGAAAATTTCTCTTTTTTAAAATCCATTTCTGTTCCAAGTAAATACATTACTGCTGCAGAATCTATAAATACTTTTACACCTTTATCTTCTATTACTTCGTCATTTGGGTTTGCTTCTTTTGTATACTCCATAACATAGGACATCCCCGCGCAACCACCCGACTTTACACCAACTCTAACTCCTAAAGAGTCTTTTTCAGCATTAGACATGATTTCTTTTATTCTTTGAGCTGCATTATCGCTTAATGTTATAATTTGTTTTGTCATAAATTTAATTCAAGTTTTGCAGCTTCAGACATCATTGATTTGTCCCATGGTGGTTCCCAGACTAAATCAAGATCTACTTTTGAAACTTCTTTAATTTCTAATATACTGTCTTTAACTTCTTTAGGCAAACTTTCAGCTACTGGACAATTTGGTGTGGTTAAAGTCATTTTAACCTTAACTTCAGAATTATTAACAATAATATCGTATATCAATCCTAATTCATATATATTAACAGGTATCTCTGGATCATAAATTTTTTTTATTTCAGCAATTACCTTTTCTTTAAGATCCATTTTCATTCCTCTGTTTTTACAATTTGATCTGAATTATCTAATGCTGATGTAAGAGTATGCCAAGATAAAGTTGCACACTTTACTCTCATAGGGTATTGCTTAACACCGGATAAACTCATTAATTTAGTTTTTTCGTCATCTTTTAAAATATTATTTTCTAAAGAATCTTTTTCTTTTATCATTCCTAAAAAATCACTTATAATTTCTTTTACCTCTTTCTCTTCTTTACCTCTAACCATATCAGTCATAATTGATGCTGATGCCATTGAAATAGCACAGCCATGCCCCTCAAATGCAATATCTTCAACTTTTTTATTTTCATTTAATCTGAGATAAACATGAACGTTATCACCACATAAAGGATTATTTCCCTTTGCATCTTTATTATAATTGTCAAACTTTCCTAAATTCCTTGGATTTTTTCCATGGTCTAGTATTATCTCTTGATATAAATCTTTTAAGTCCATTATAAGTTAAAAATTTTTTTACATTTATTTATTGCTTCATCAAGTTTATCAATATCATCTTTAGTATTATAAACACCAAATGAAGCTCTAGCGGTTGCTGGTAAATTTAATTTATCGTGTAATATTTGACAGCAGTGATGCCCTGCTCTAATAGCTACTCCATCCTCATCAAGAATGGTTGCAATATCATGGGGATGAACACCTTCAATAGTAAATGATATAACTCCACCCTTTTCTTTTGGATTTCCTATAATATTAACTGAATTATTTTTTCTTAACTTTTCTAATCCATAGTCTAGTAGTTCTTTTTCATGTTTCTCGATATTTTGAATACCAATTTTTTCCATAAATTTTATGGATTCATTAAAAGCTATAACTTGAGCTGTGGCCATTGTGCCAGCCTCAAATTTGTTAGGTAATTCTCCATAAGTAATCCCTTCTTTTTTAACCTCATTTATCATTCCTCCTCCACCTTGATATGGAGGTAAATCTTCAAGCCATTTTTTTTTAGCATATAGAACACCTATTCCAGTTGGTCCGTACATTTTATGTCCAGATATTGCATAGAAATCACAATCAATGTCCTGCATATCTAATTTTAAGTGTGGAGCTCCTTGGCAACCATCAATTAGAACAGGTATATTTTTTGAATGTGCTAATTGCACAATTTCTTTGATTGGTAATATTGCACCTGTTACATTTGACAAATGACTTACGCTAATTATCTTTGTTTTGTTTGTAATTTTTTTTTCTATAGCTTCTAATGTTACTTCACCATCATCATTAATTTCAGCAAATTCTATTTTAATATTTTTTGCATTTCTAAGAAAATGCCAAGGCACATAATTTGAATGATGCTCGAGTTCGGTCAACAATACTTCATCTCCTTCAGACAAATACTTTTGACCAAACGTGTTGGCTACCAAATTTATTGCTTCAGTAGCTCCTTTAGTAAATACGATCTCATCTTTATCTTTAGCGTTAATATATTTTTGAACTGAGACCCTTGTTTGTTCATATAAATTGGTAGCAGCAACAGCCAAATAATGAACGCTTCTACCTATATTAGAAAACTCTTTTGTATAAAAGTCATAAATTCTATCTACAACAATTCTTGGTTTTTGAGATGAATTAGCACTATCTAAATATACTAAATCATTATTTTGAATTTTATCATCAAAAATTGGAAACTCTTTTTTTATATCATCTATGTTCATTAATTTAATCCAATCATATTTTTTATTAATTTTTTAATTTTTTCATCTGTGATCTTTTCAACAACATCTAGAAGAAAACCGTTAATTAATAATTCTTTTGCAGTCTTTTGATCTAAACCCCTAGACATTAAATAAAAAATAGAATCTTCATCTAAACTACCTGACGCCGAACCATGTGAACATTTAACATCGTCAGCATAAATTTCTAGTTCGGGCTTTGCATTAAATTCTACTTGTTCATTTAAAAGTATAGCTTTACTTAATTGATAACCATCTGTTTTTTGAGCTTTAGAATCCACATATATTTTCCCTTGATAGACAGACTTTGAACTGTCATCAATTACACTTTTTATTAACTGATAACTTTTCGTGTTTTCGTACAAATGGTTAGTCTTAGTTCTTATTTCGTGATGTTTATTTTTAGACAATAAGTGTATTCCATTAATAAATACTGATGAATATTTACCTTCAAGATTACAGTTGACTTCATTTTTTACATAATCTGATCCAGAGGAAAATATAAAAGTTTCAGAAATACTATTTTCTTTTTGAATGATATTAGAATAATCATACTTAATATTTGTATTATTTTTTTTATCTATTTTATAATTCTTAAGAATTGCATTTTTATCAAGATTAAAGTTAAATAAATTATTAATGAAATTTTTTTCTGAATCGTCAACAGAGAAATTAATAATTTTTATTGAGCTGCTTTCTTCTAAATCAAAGTTTAATTGAAAATTAATATTGGTATTACTCACTTTTTCATTAGTTATTTGATATATTATTAAAGGTTTTTTTAATGAATAATTTTTTTTAACTAAAATTTTATGTATTTTATTTGAAAAAGAATTATTTAGACTTAAAAGAGAATTATCTTGATTGAGGTTTTGGTTTAAAATATCTAAAGTAGTTATATTAATTTTATCACTTTCTTCGTATTCGAAGCTCAATTGCTGAACTTTACCATTAACAATAACAATTTTATTATGTTCAATTTCCTTTATAAAAATATCGTCATTAATTTCATTTTCAATTTTGTAATCATTATAAAATGTTAGTTCTCCAATATTTTTTTTAATTATCTGGTTAATATCTGAAAATTTCCAGTTTTCTAATTTTCTACTAGGAAATCCATTTTTCATAAAATTATCGAGCGCTTCTTTTTTTAATTTAATCTCTTGGTTTGAGAAATTAGAAGTGCTTATAAATTTATCAAAATCTGTTTTTAATTTTTGTTCCATTTAATTGAAATTTTCGTATCCTTTTTCCTCTAACTCTAAAGCTAATTCTGGGCCTCCTGATTTAATAATTTTTCCACCCATAAGCACATGGACAAAGTCGGGCTTAATATAATCAAGTAATCTTTGATAGTGAGTAATTATTAAAAATGAATTATTTTTTTTTCTCAACGCATTAACACCATCTGCAACAATTTTAAGTGCATCGATATCTAAACCCGAATCTGTTTCATCCAATATGGATAATTTTGGATCTAAAATTGACATTTGTAAAATTTCGTTTTTCTTTTTTTCACCTCCAGAAAAACCTACGTTTAATTGGCGATTTAATTTTTCTTCATCAAATTTAAGCTCTTTTGCTTTTTCTTTAACTAATTTTAAAAATTCTAAAGCATCCAATTCTTTTTCGCCTCTAGCTTTTCTGATTGAATTTAAAGATGTTTTTAAAAAAATATTTGTGTTCACCCCGGGTATTTCCAATGGATATTGGAATGCTAAGAAGATACCTTTGTGCGCTCTTTCTTCTGTTTCAAGATCAAATAAATTATTGTTTTCATATAATACTTCTCCTGATACATCGTATCCTTTTTTACCTGATAGAATATTTGATAAAGTACTTTTTCCTGATCCATTAGGTCCCATTATTGCATGAACTTCCCCAGGTTTTATTTCTAAATTAAAACCACTTAGTATGGATTTTTCCTGTATTTTTGCATTTAAATTGTTAATTTTTAACATTTAACCAACACTTCCTTCTAAACTTATTCCAACTAATTTTTGAGCTTCCACAGCAAATTCCATTGGTAATTGTTGCAATACCTCTTTGCAAAAACCATTAACAATCAATCCTACAGCTTCCTCCTGATTTAGACCTCTTTGTTGACAATAATGTAGTTGATCTTCACTAATTTTAGAGGTGGTCGCTTCATGAGCAATATTTGAATTTGAATTTTTATTTTTAATATAAGGTACAGTGTGTGCTCCACATTTGTTGCCCATTAACAATGAATCACATTGAGTATAATTTGTAGAATTAGACGCATTTTTTGAAATATCTACCAAACCTCTATAAGTCATATCTGATTTACCTGCACTAATACCTTTTGAAATAATTTTACTTTTTGTATTTTTTCCTAAATGAATCATTTTAGTTCCAGTGTCAGCTTTCTGATGATTATTTGTTATTGCAATTGAATAAAACTCACCTATTGAGTTATCACCTTTTAAAATACAACTTGGATATTTCCATGTTATTGCAGAACCTGTTTCTACCTGAGTCCATGAAATTTTTGAATTTTTGCCTTTACACAATCCTCTTTTAGTTACAAAATTATATATACCTCCTTTTCCATCTTTATCTCCAGGATACCAGTTTTGTACTGTAGAATATTTAATCTCTGCGTCATCTAAAGCAATTAATTCTACATTTGCAGCATGTAATTGATTTTCATCTCTCATCGGTGCTGTACATCCCTCTAGATAACTTACATAACTACCTTTATCAGCAATAATTAAAGTTCTCTCGAATTGTCCAGTATCAGACGCATTAATTCTAAAATATGTTGAGAGTTCCATTGGACATTTTACATTTGGTGGTATGTACACAAAAGATCCATCAGTGAAAACTGCTGAATTTAATGTAGCAAAAAAGTGATCGGTGATTGGAATAACTGAGCCTAAATATTTTTTTACTAAATCTGGATGTTTTTCTATTGCTTCAGAAATTGAACAAAATATAATTCCTTTTTCTGTTAATGTATCTTTAAAAGTTGTAGCAACAGATACTGAGTCAAATACTGCATCAACAGCAATACCATTTAATCTTTTTTGCTCTTGTAAAGGTATTCCTAATTTTTTATAAGTTTCCAGCAATTTAGGATCTAAATCCTCTAAATTTTTCGGTTTTTCTTTAAAACTTTTAGGTGCAGAATAATAATATAAATCCTGATAATCAATTTTTGGATATTTTGGCTTTTGCCAATCAGGTTCTTCTAACACTTTTAATCTTTCAAAAGCTTTTAATCTCCATTGAAGTAGCCAGTCAGGTTCTTTTTTTATATTTGATATAAATCTTATAACTTCTTCGTTTAAACCTTTGGGAGCTTTAAAACTTTCAATATCAGTTGAAAAACCATATTTATAATCTTTTAAATTTTCTATTTGTTTATCTCTCATTACAATCTATTTTCTGTCTTATTTATAAGGTCTCCAAGATTTTTTTCTTGAAAAAATACGTTTATGTGTGTTTCTAATTCATCCCATAAATTATGGGTTATGCATTTAGCAGATTTTCCGTTGCATCCTTTTTTTGAATGCTTTTGACAACCAATAGTTTTTACTTTTTCTTCTACTGCAGAAAGAATATCTGAAATTTTAATATCACTGGGAGTTTTATTTAGAGTGTATCCACCTTTTTTTCCTCTAATACTTTTTACAATTTCATTTTTTTTTAATTTTAGAAATAACTGTTCTAGATAAACTAAGGATATCCCTTGTCTGATAGATATATCTCTCAATGAGATTGGCTCATTGTTTTTAAACCTTGCTATATCTGCTAATGCCATTACAGCGTATCTGCTTTTGGTTGATAATTTCATATTTTCCGCAATTCACGGGCTTTATATATACCTGACTAATTTAGTCAAGATTGAGAATATTTAAAAAGCTTGCATTTTGTCGCTTAATTTTGATAGAAAAATATAATTTTTTTTTGAGACTGATAATCAATGCCATCTACAGATACAAAAATTTCAGAAATCTTTATTCCTGGTCCTGCAGGTAGACTAGAAGCAAAATATTTTAAAAGTAAAAAAAATACTTCTCCTATTGCTCTAGTGCTCCACCCACATCCTCAATATGGAGGTACAATGAATAACAAAGTTGTTGTCGATACTTTTCAAACTTTTGTAGACAATAATTTTTCAGTTTGCAGAGTAAATTTCAGAGGTGTTGGGAAAAGTGATGGTGAATTTGATAATGGTCAAGGAGAACTAGCTGATGCTGCAGCTGCATTAGATTGGTTAGAAAGAGAGAATTTTGATAACTCACAATGTTGGATATCAGGATTTTCTTTTGGTTCATTGATTGCAATGCAATTATTAATGAGAAGACCAGAAATTAATAGATTTATTGCTATATCACCACAGCCAAATGTATATGATTTTTCATTTTTATCCCCATGCCCAACTTCTGGTCTAATAATACATGGAAAAAAAGATGAACTTGTGCCTTTTGATGATATTAATGAATTAAATAAAAGATTGAGTGCTCAAAAAGGAATTAAAGTAGAATTTGATATTGTATCAGAAGCTAATCATTTTTTTTCAAAAGCAGATGAAACTTTAATTAAATGTCTTAACAAATATATAAAAAAAGAAACTGCTTTATATTAATAATTTATTTTAATTTCACCACCTGTAACAGGACTTAAAACATTAGTCGTATTAGGATAACTAATTATTTTTTTAAGATATGATCTAATTGATAAATATGCAAATGCTTGGGACTCTACAAAATCACCATCTATGTTAAATTCATCAATTAATTTAATTTTATATTTCAATAATTTTTTTAAATGATTAACTAATGTTAAATTTTTTCTACCTCCTCCACATAAAATAATTTCTATTTCATTATTAAAATTTTTTTTTATATTTTGCGAAATTACTAATGCTGTAAAATATGTCAATGTGGCTACGGCATCTTCAAATTCTAAACCTTTAACAAAGCTAAAGTCAAATTCTTTCCTGTCAAAAGAATTTTTTTCCTGTACATTATAAAACTCATGCTCATAAAATTGATTAATAATATCGATATTTATGTTTCCAGATGACGCTATATCTCCATTTCGATCATAGTTTATTCTTTTTGTTTTTTTTAAGTACTCATCAATTAATACATTTCCAGGACCAATATCTTTTGAGGCTAAAATATTTTTAAAAGAATAAGTATAATTTGATATTCCCCCTATATTTAAAACTAATGTAGGATTATTTATGTGAAATTTGTTTAATAAAAGTTTATGATAAATCGCAGTTAAAGGAGCCCCTTCCCCACCATTTTTAATATCGTTAGCTCTAAAGTTATAAATTACTTTTTCTTTTAATTCTTGAGAGAGTAAATTTGCATCTCCCATTTGTATAGAATATCCATCTTTAGGTTTATGAATTATTGTTTGTCCATGAAAACCAATTAATTGAACTTTTAAATTATTCTCAATTAATATTTTCTTTGATATTTTTGAATGATATAGAGTGAGATCTCTTTCTAAAGATTTATAAGTACCTATATTTTCATCTATATCTTCTCTTTTGTTTATATTTAGAATAAATTTAGAAAGTTTTTTTCTAAATTCTTCAGGATAATTAAGATACCTGTTATCTATTATATCTAAATTATTTTCGCCATCAGATTTGATAATACTAGCATCAATGCCATCAAGAGATGTACCGCTCATTAAACCCAGTGCTATAAAAGAATTATCCATTATTGATTATTATTTATATTTAAATATGTATATTAAAAGTACCACTTATGAATGAATTTTTAAAAGAATTTAAAGATAGAGGATATTTTTATCAATGCACAGACGAAAAAGCTCTTTCAAAGAAACTAAATGAAGAGAGTTTAAAAGGATATATAGGCTTTGATTGTACTGCTCAAAGTTTACACGTAGGTAGCTTACTCCAAATTATGTGTTTAAGATTAATGCAAAAACATGGACATAAACCAATTGTTTTGCTTGGCGGAGGAACTACAAGAATAGGAGATCCATCAGGAAAAGATAAAACTAGAAAAATTTTAGAAGAAAATGAAATAGAAAAAAATATTAAAAGTATAAAGAGCATACTAAAGAAATTTTTAGAAACACAAGATGAAAAGGTAGCTCCAATTTTTGTTAACAACTATTCTTGGTTAAAAAATTTAAACTATATTTCTTTTTTGAGAGATATAGGAAAACATTTTACGATAAATAAAATGTTAAGCTTTGACAGTGTTAAGCTTAGATTGGAAAGAGAGCAATCGTTAAGTTATATGGAATTTAATTATATGATTTTACAAGCATACGATTTTCTAGAATTAAATAAAACGGAGAATTGTTTATTACAAATTGGGGGATCAGATCAATGGGGTAATATAGTTAATGGGGTTGAATTGATTAAAAGATATTCATCTAGTGAAGTTTATGGTTTAACAACAGAACTTATAACTTTGGCATCAGGTGCTAAAATGGGAAAAACAGAAAGTGGAGCTATTTGGTTAGATAAGAAATTATTTTCAGTATTTGATTATTGGCAATTTTGGAGAAATATCGATGATAAAGATGTATTAAAATTTCTAAAAATGTTTACGGATTTAAGTTTAACTGAAATTAAAGAAATAAGTAATCAAAATATAAATGAACAAAAAATTATTTTAGCAAACGAGGCTACAACAATTCTTCATGGTGCTAACGAGGCTGCTGAAGCAGAAAAAATAGCGAAAAATTCTTTTTCGGAAAATTCATCAGGAGAAAATTTACCTGATACAAAAATAGATATCCCAAATATGGGTTTTGATATAGTCAATTTAGTTTCAGTTATTGATAAAAAATTATCTAAGAGTGAAATTAGAAGATTGATAAAATCCAACGGTATTAAAATCAATAATGAAACGATTTCTGATGATAAATTTATAATTTCTAGTGAGTTATTAAAAAAAAATAATTTTATTAAACTCTCAATTGGTAAGAAAAAACACTATAAAATAGTAATCTAATTAGAAATTTTCTCCAAAGTTCTTGTAATAAATCTTGGAGTTAAAGTTTTGATTGGATTGACAGAAGTTTTAAGTTTTTTAGGAGGTCCCTTAATTTTAAAACTTACACCGAAAACACCTTCACCAATTTTTTTTCCAACTAATATTTCCCCTAACATAGGTATTTTTGAAATTGTTTTATTAACAGTTGTTGCTGGCACAAGTGTTCCCTTCAAACTTGTTAATTCATCTTTTACAATATAGCCTTCCATCATAAGCGAAATTGCTGGACCTATGGCATACATCTCTTTAATTTTGGTATTATCTCCTAAAGTCTCGTAGTCCATCTCAAAATCGGTAAATCGTATACCTTCACCAGTAAGAAGATCAGCTATACCTTGCAAAGATGCCAATGTAAGAAGCTTCGCAAGGACAGGTACTTCTTGTACTTTAAAATCAATAATTTTTAAATTTGATTTTGTTTTACCCTCATAATTTAATGCCTCGTATATTAATTTACCCTCTTTAAAACCCTTTATAAATTTGAAATTTTTAATGAAAGGTTCGGGCTCTTCGATTTCTAAATTGGTAATTTTCTGTTTTTTATCATTGGTAAAAATGCTTAAAGCAAATTTTTTCTTATTATTTAATTTTGCATTTATATTTGAGCTAAAAACTTTGTTATTCTTTATTTGTATTTCACCTTTGAAATTAGATAAATAAGAAAAGCTATCTACAAAATATTTTCCAATATCTAAATAAATGTAAGTATTCAAATTTTTGAAAATTGAAAAAATTGATTTAGAGGAATTATCCAGTAAATTTTTTATATTTTTTGATCCATCAAATTGACTGCCAGTTAAGTAATAATTGTTATTAACTTTCTTGAATTCTAATTTATTTTCTTTTTCGTTTTTGTTGATTATATCGATTTTAAATAAATCTAAACTTTTAATTTTATCGTTTTTTCCTATTTCAAGATTTTCAACATTAATACTTTTTTCTTCTTCATTAAAATCTATATTTTTGAAAATTATTTCATTATTATCTTTATAAATTCCATTTATATTCAATTTAGATTTTATATCTGCTTTTTTTTTATAATCTAATTCTTCAAGATCTATTTCTGCGCTATCTAGGTCTAAATCTAAATCAAAAAAGTACTTATTATCTTTTTTTTCGACATTTAAAGAAATATTTTCATTTATATTACTAATAGAATACTTGCTTTTTAAGTTAAACTTAAATTTTTTATTTTTATAATCTAAATTTAAATTACTATTACTAAATTTTATTTGATCTTTGAAATCACTAAAATATTTCTTTATTCTTAGTGATTTATAGTCAACCAAAATACTTTCAGATTTTAATTTAGATTTAATATTAAAATTTTGTATTTCATTTTTTTTATTTAATTTGAAATTTATGAAATTTTCTGATGCAAATGTGATATCTTGGTCTCGAAGACTGAAGTTTTTAAATTGGACAAATTTTTTGAATTCTTTAGTGTTAATTGTGCTTTTTGTATTACTTAAATCTATATTGACTGAAGCATTTTTGTTTTGTTTTTTTTTATAAATTATATTAATTAAATTTTTTGTTTTATTATTATTGTAGATATTATTTTGAAATAAAAACTTGCTATTTAAAACAACTTTTAATTCTTCTTTAATATAATTAATTAAAATATTCCCATTTTTAAAATATATCAAATCTTGATATTTTGATTTAGTGAATAACTCGTCGAAATTTAATTTTGATATAATACTGAAATCTTTAATATTAAGTTTTTTATTGATTTTAAATGATAATTCATTCTCTGAACTTAGATTTATAGGTCTATCATCTATTAAGTCTAAATTAGTATTAATTAATTTTGTATAGTTTTTTAAATTTATTTTAGTCTTATTTGTTTTAAAATTTCCTGAAATATTGAAATAGTTATTAATTTTTTTAATATTTACTTTTTCTGAAGTAACAAAGATTTTATCAAATGCTAATTCTATTTTATTTAAGTTTATAAAATCCTGATCTACAAAAAAATTAAATTTAACATTTTCAATTTTTGATTGATTGAGTAATTTTATTTCTGCATCTTTTACATATCCATTTATAATATATTTAATATTTTGGGGATTATTTTCATTAAAATTTATATTGGAAATTATTTTTACTTTTCCCTTTTTAATTTGTTTTAAAATTAAATTTCTAGCTAAATTAAAGTCATATTCATTGATAAAATCAGTAAATTGATCAATATTACTTTCTTTTGAAATTATAGATATTTCAGAAATTGGATTTTTATTATTTAAATAGTCTAAAAGATTTAAATCAGACTTTATAATTTCTAAGTCAACTTTTTTTTTATTAACTAATAATTGTGGGTCCAAAGTAAAAATTTCAAATTCAAAATTAGATGGATTTAATTTAAAGTTTACTTTATTTAACTTTAATTTTATTTTCGGATCAATCTCTTTAACTTTTTCAGTTATTAAACTATTAAAATTATCAGTTTTAATTCCTGCTGTTGTTAAAAATATTAAAATTGCGATTAAGATGGTTATAATTAATATTATAATTATAGAAGTTATTTTACGCATTTAATTTATATAAAGAACTTTCTAAAAAATTATCTATTTCTCCATCTAATACTTTTTCAGGACTTGAACTTTCAAAATTAGTTCTATTATCCTTTACCATTTTATAAGGGTGTAATACATATGATCTGATTTGATGACCCCATCCAATCTCTGACTTTGAATTTTCAAGATTTTCATTTTCTTTTTCTTTTTTTTTTAACTCATAATCATAAAGTCTTGCTTTTAACATATTCATACAAGTTTCTTTGTTTTTATGTTGTGACCTTTCATTTTGACATTGTACCACAATTTTTGTTGGCAAGTGTGTTATTCTTACTGCGCTATCTGTAGTGTTAACATGTTGTCCTCCCGCACCACTAGATCTATATGTGTCTACTCTTAAATCTTTTTCTAAAATTTCAATATCAATATTTTCAGATATTACTGGATATACCCAAACACTAGCAAAACTTGTATGTCTTCTGGCACCAGAATCAAAAGGAGAAATTCTCACAAGTCTATGTATTCCTGACTCGTTCTTTAATAACCCATTTATATAATCTCCACTTATTTTAACTATAGATGATTTGATGCCTGCTTCATCGCCTTTATGTTCACTAATAATTTCAATTTTGAAGTTTTTTTTAGATGCCCATTTCATATACATTCTTCTTAACATATCGGCCCAATCTTGACTTTCAGTGCCTCCAGCACCTGCATGAAATTCTAAATAACTATCAAATGTATCATTATCATTTGATAGAAAACATCTTATTTCAATTTGTTTAATTTTATTAAAGAGTATTTTTATATTTGAGGTTGTCTCTTTAATCATTTCATCGTTATGTTCCTCAATAGCTAAATTATAAATATCAAATAAATCTTTACTTTCATTTGATGTTATTTTGTAATTATTTAATAATTTTTCTAAATTAGTTTTTTCACGAAGAACTTTTTCAGCATTTTTTTTATCCTGCCAAAAATCTGGTTTTTCTATTAAATTTGATAAATTAATTATTTTTTCTGAAATCTTAGTCTTTTCAAAGAAACTCCTTTATTCTTTGATTTATTTTTTCTATTTCTGATTTAATATTTAATACTTCCTGATCCATTAATAAAATTTTAATATATTTGTTGTGTTTAATCTACTATCAAAATTGTTAGATATATTATCTAATTTATTATCATTTTTTTTAAATGACTCGATTATGGCTAACTTGGTTTTAGGATTCGCTTTTTTTCCAGTTTTTGCATCTATTACCATCATTTTTATGTTAGCTGCAGCTTTGAAAGGTCTTGCGTTAAAAGTATTTGCTGTTTTTTTTATAAACTCTTTAAAAACTGGCATAGCAGTTTTTGAACCTGTTTCAAATTTACCTAAGCTTCCTGGATTATCATAACCTATATAAACACCAACAACTAAATTTGATGTAAATCCTATAAACCAAGTATCTGTGTTTTTATTTGTTGTTCCTGTCTTGCCGGCTAGCTCAAGTTTTAAATCTCTCAAACCTTTTCCAGTCCCGCGTTCTATTACACCTTTTAACATAGAGGTAATCTGGTAGGCTGTTTGAGGTGAAAAAATCTGTTGATATTTGTTGTTGATAATTGGGTTACTTGTTCCATCATAAGAAATTAAATCACAATTTTCACAATATCTTTTTTCATTGTTAAAAATCGTTTTTCCCTCACTGTCTTGAATTCTATCAATTAAAATTGGATTAACTAATTTTCCACCATTTAAAAAAGAACAATAAGCACTAGTAATTTTTAATAGAGTTGTTTCAGCTGAACCCAAAGATACAGACATAAGTTCATCTGGATTTTCATAAATATTTAATTTTTTTGAAAAATTTATGATTTTGTCTATACCTAATTCTTGAGCTATTCGTACAGTCATTAGATTTCTTGATTTCTCAATGCCTGTTCTTAAAGTTGAAGGTCCATAGAATTTTTTACCATAATTTTCTGGTTTCCACATTTTTAAATCATTTCCTTGATCTAATACTATAGGTGCGTCTAATACTAATGTTGTTGGAGAAAAACTATTTTCTAATGCTAAAGCATATATGAAAGGTTTAAATGCAGATCCAGGCTGACGTTTTGCTTGAGTTGCTCTATTAAATTCACTTTGTTTAAAACTAAATCCTCCTGACAATGCTAAAACTCTTCCACTATATGGATCCATCACAACAATACCTCCGTTAGCTCTTGGAAGTTGTTTTAAACTATAGTTTCCGTCAGACAATTTTTTGACATAAATTATATCGCCATTTTTAAATAGTTTTTTGAATTCCTTTCTTGTCCAATCAATATCATTAAAATTAATTGTTCCAATATTTTCATTTTGAGTTTCGATGACTGTTTCAAATTTATCAATTCTAGTGACAACAGCTAATTCCCATCCCAAAGATTTTTCTAAATTTAGATCTTTAAGATCATTTTTCCAATTTTTGTGTTTTTTTTTGTTAGATAGAGGTCCTCTCCATCCTTTTCTTTTATCAAATTCTTGCAAACCATTCCTAAGCGATTGGGTTGCAATTTTTTGTAATTCTAAATCCAAAGGTGTCTTGATGTTAAATCCTTGCTTATATACTTTATCATATCCATATTTATCAATTACGTCTTTTCTAACGTCCTCAACATAATATTTTGAGTCTTCTAGATAAATTCTTTTTCTTTTTTGTAATCTAATTTCAGAATTAATTAATTTAGAGTGTTTATTTTGATCAATGAAACCATTATCTAGTAAATTATTTAATACTAAATTTCTTCTAAACTTTGCTAAGTCTTTATTTTTATATGGATTGTATTTACTTGGTGCTTTTGGAAGAGCAGCCAAAAGTGCCGCCTCTCCATAATTGAGTTCACTTATTGGTTTATTAAAATATCTTAAACTCGCTGAAGCTATACCGTAACTACCTTCACCAAGATAAATTTGATTTAGATAAAGCTCTAGAATTCTTTTTTTTGATAAAACTCGCTCAATTCTAAAAGCTAATATTGCTTCTTTTATTTTTCTATCAATACTTACTTCATTAGTTAAAAGAAAGTTCTTTGCTACTTGTTGGGTAATAGTGGAAGCGCCTTCTAATCTTTTTGAGTATATTATATTAAATATATTATTTTTGATTGCTCTGACTACTCCTTTTGCATCTACACCTGGATGGTCAAAAAAGTTTTTATCCTCCGCTGATAAAAAAGCATTTATAACAGTTTGAGATATAGCAGAATATGGAACAAAAATTCTTTTTTCAGATGAAAAATCGCTTACTAAAACACCATTTCCTGAATACAACTTGCTTGATACTGGTGGTTTATAATTTTTAAGATATTTATAATCTGGCAAATTATTGGAATAAATCCAAAGAATAGAAATTAATAATGTTAAAATTAGTAAAGACGACAATAATCCAAATATTATCAACCTTTTTAAAATCTTTTGCATTTTAGTTTAAATATCTTGCGAATTTGTTATTCTTAAGGCACAGAATTTATTAAATTAACCTATGAAAAGATTACCAATATTATGTCAAAAAATTTATACATTGATGCATCGCATCCTAATGAAACGAGAGTTGTTCTTAAAAACAATAATCATATCGAAGATTATGAATATGAAAGTATAAATAATACTTTAATTAAGAATAATATTTATTTAGGAAAAGTTAGTAGAATAGAACCTTCTTTGCAGGCAGCTTTCGTAGATTTTGGAAGAGAAAGACACGGATTTCTGTCTTTTAACGATATTCAATCGGATTATTATCAATTACCATTAAGTGATCTAGAAAAAATTAAAAAAGAAGAAGAGAAAGTTCGAGAAGAATTATCAAAGGAGAGTGAAAATATAGAGGACAAAATTCTTGAGGGTAAAGATGAGATCAAAATGGATGATCCTGTGGAAAAAAAAGAAGATGATGAAAAAGAAAAGATAAACCAAAAGAAATTTCCATCTAAAAGATATAAAATACAAGAAGTTATAAAACCCAATCAAGTAATCTTAGTTCAAGTATTAAAAGATGAAAGAGGATTAAAAGGAGCAGCGCTCAGTACTTTTATATCTATTGCAGGAAAATATATTGTTTTAATGCCTAACACAGCAAAAGGTGGTGGGATTTCTAGAAAAATATTTAATCCTGGAGAAAGAAAAAAAATTAGAAATATTTTAAATGAAATTACCATACCAAAAGAGATGGGAATTATAGTAAGGACCGCAGGATCAAATAAAACAAAGAATGAGATAGATAATGATTTAAAAAATTTGATAAAAGTTTGGGATCAAATAAAAGACAATGCTTTAAACTCTATAGCCCCATCTCTTATACACCAAGAAAGTGATATAATAAAAAGATGTATAAGAGATATGTATGATGATGATACACAAAATATTTATGTGGAGGGTAATGAGGGTTATCAAAAAACAAAAAATTATCTAAAGTTAATGATGCCTAATCAGCTAAAAAAAGTAAAAAAGTATAGAGATAAAGTCCCTTTATTTTATAAAGAAAATATTGAAAAGAAGTTGTTTGAAATTTTCGAGACAGAAGTAAAGTTAACTTCAGGTGGATATTTAGTAATCAATCCAACAGAGGCATTAGTATCAATTGATGTAAATTCTGGAAAATCTATTAAACAAAAAAATGTTGAAAGCACTGCGTTTGATACAAATATAGAGGCCGCTGAAGAGATTGCTAGACAAATAAAAATAAGAGATTTATCAGGATTAATTATTATTGATTTCATTGATATGATAAATTTTAATAATAGAAGACAAGTTGAAAGAAAACTAAAAGAGAAATGTAGAAATGATAGAGCAAGAATTCAGATTGGCAGAATAAGTAATTTTGGATTACTTGAAATGTCTAGACAAAGATTAAGAGAAAGTAATGTGAAATGGCACATGAAATTAACAGATGAAACTTTTGTGTTAAAAATACTAAAATTAATAGAAATTAAATCACTGGAACATAATGCTAAATTAGTTGAGCTAACTATTAACAACAAAATTCAGAAACATATAACTGATCACTACGAAGAGGTAGTAAAATATTTTGAAAAGAAACATAAAGCAAAGATCGATTTAAATACAAATAATGAGTTAAATTTAGAAGATTATATAATTGAATTTAAATCGAAGACAAAAAAAGTATTAGATAAAATAGAAAAAGTTGAGAAACTTGAGGCCATAAAAATTGAAAATAAAAAAGATGATGAGGTAGACAAAAATAAAGGAAGAAAAATATTTAAAAAAAGAAAATTTAGAAAAAAATTTTTTAAGAAAAAAACTAAATAATTCCTTTATTTGTAGTTGATGCTGAACCAAATAATTTTGGATTAATTCTTCCTGATAAGAAAGACTTTCTTCCAGAGATAACTGCTAATTTCATTGCTTCTGCCATTTGGATGGGGTTATTTGCTTTTGCAATAGCTGTATTTATTAAAACTCCATCGCATCCTAACTCCATTGCTATACTAGCA
The DNA here is from genome assembly GCA_902576785.1 of uncultured Pelagibacteraceae bacterium. Taxonomy (GTDB): domain Bacteria; phylum Pseudomonadota; class Alphaproteobacteria; order Pelagibacterales; family Pelagibacteraceae; genus Pelagibacter. The sequence goes on from CACGWC010000003.1 coordinate 41,560, forward strand.
TCAGAAGCTTGACCAATACCAGCATCAATAATTAAAGGTAATTTTGTTTGTTTTCTAATAATTTTAATATTAACTTTGTTTTGTATTCCAAGACCAGATCCAATCGGTGCTGCAAGCGGCATAATAGCAACGGCTCCAGCATTTTCCAATCTTTTGGCCATTAATGGATCATCATTACAATAAACCATTACTTTAAAACCCTCTTTTGTTAATAGTTCGGTAGATCTTAAAGTTTCAATCATTTCAGGAAAAAGATTTCTTTTGTCACCCAATACTTCTAATTTTACTAATTTCCATCCACCTATTTCTCGTGCTAATCTTAAAGTTCTAATTGCATCTTCTGCAGTGAAACATCCGGCTGTATTTGGTAAGTATGTTATTTTTTTTGGATCAATATAGTCCATCAATCTAGCTTTATTCTTATTAGATATGTTTACCCTTCTAACTGCAACTGTAACTATGTCTGCACCAGAAGTCTTAATGGCTTTAGCGCATTCACTGAAACTTTTATATTTTCCAGTACCAACTATTAAGCGTGATTTAAAAATCTTATTTGCTATCTTAAATTTTTTGTCAATCATTATCCACCACCGATAAAATGAACAATTTCTATTTTATCTCCTTTTTTTAGTTTAATGTTAGAAATTCTTTTTTTGTCTATAATTTTTTTGTTTAGTTCTATAGCTATTTTATTTAGTGGCATTTTTAATTTTGTAATCAAGCTCTTCAGTGAAAATTTAGGAATTATTTGCATTTGCTTGCCATTTACAGTTATTTTTATTTTATTTTTAATGTTCATAGATTATAAGGATTTCGTGAGTAAAATATTAATCATTAATGGTCCTAATCTTAATCTAATTGGTGAGAGAGAACAATCACAATATGGTAGCAAAGATTATAAATACCTAGAGAATATTTGTAAGAAAAAATCAAAAGAATTAAATTTAACTCTTGAAATGAAACAATCGAATGTTGAAGGAGAAATTGTTGATATTATTCAAACTGCCAGAAACGAATTCGATGGAATTATAATTAATGCAGGTGGATATAGCCATACATCAATTGCAATAAGAGATGCTCTAGATATATTTCAAGGCAAAATAATTGAACTTCATATATCAAATATATATAAAAGAGAGGAATTTCGTCATAAATCTATAATAAGTGGTGTTGTTACAGGAATAATTTGTGGATTAGGTGTAAATGGATATATTTTGGCCATAAATTCTATGCATGAAATGTTGAATGAAAATAAATAAAAATATAATTAAAGAGCTTACAGAATATTTAAATGAGTTTAATCTTACTGAAATAGAATACACAGAAAAAGATATAAAAGTAAAAGTATCAAAATCATCTGAAGCAAATTTAACAACTGTTAAAGAGATAAAATCACAAGTAAAAACAGAAAATACAAAAATAGATAATATCAGCGGGACTGAAGTTCCATCACCTATAATAGGAACAGCTTATTTAGCACCAGAACCAGGTGGTAAAAAGTTTGTTGAGGTAGGAAAAAAAATTAACAAAGGTGATACAATCATGATTGTTGAAGCCATGAAAACAATGAATCATGTGCCCTCTCCAATAGCTGGTACAATAAAAAAAATTTGTGTTGAAGATGGTCAGCCTGTTGAATATGGACATACCATTGCAATTATTGAGTAATAATGTTCAAAAAAATTCTTGTTGCAAATAGAGGTGAGATAGCCGTAAGAGTTATTAGAGCCTGTAAGGAATGGGGTATTCAAACAGTCGCTATTCATTCTGACGTTGATAGAAATAGTATGCACGTTCGATTAGCTGATGAAAGTATATGTGTTGGACCTCATCAAGCTGCAAATAGCTACTTAAATATTCCAGCTATTATGTCAGCTATTGAATTGACAAATTCTGAAGCTGTTCATCCAGGATACGGTTTTTTATCTGAAAATTATGAATTCGCAAAAATCCTTGAACAAAACAAAATTAAATTTATTGGCCCGTCTTCCTCATTGATTAAAATGATGGGTGATAAAATTGAAGCAAAAAAAATTGCAAAAAAATATGGTCTTCCAGTAATTGAGGGATCTGATGGAGGCGTATCTGATTTTGATGAAGCAAAAAAAATATGTAAAGAAATTGGGTATCCGGTACTGATAAAAGCAGCTGGTGGTGGCGGTGGAAAAGGTATGAAAGTTGTTACAAAAGAAGACGAGTTTGAAAACTTATTTTTGACTGCAAAAACTGAGGCAAAAAAATTTTTTGGGAATGATGAGGTATATATTGAAAAATTTTTTCAAAATCCAAGACATATCGAAGTTCAAGTATTGTCTGGTAAGAATAGAACTGTACATCTTCATGAAAGAGATTGCTCTATTCAAAGAAGACATCAAAAATTAATTGAGGAGACACCTAGTCCTTTACTAAATGATCAAATAAGAAAGGATCTTTTTGATAAAACTGTAAAAATGGTAAGCCAAATTGGATATGAAGGTGCAGGGACAGTAGAATTTATTTTTGAGGATGGAAAATTTTATTTTTTAGAAATGAATACTAGAATACAAGTTGAACATCCTGTAACAGAAGTAGTAACTGGAATAGATTTAATAAAAGAGCAGATCTGGATCGCATATGATGGCAATACTGCCTTAAAACAGGAAGATATTAAGCCAAGGGGACATGCAATTGAGTGTAGAATAAATGCTGAAGATGTGAGTAAAAATTTCCAACCCTCACCAGGAGAAATTACCATGTGTCATCAACCTTCAGGTTTTAGAACAAGAGTAGATGGAGCTATATTTCAAGGCTACAGAGTAACTCCATATTATGACAGTATGATTTGCAAAGTAATATGTCATGGAAGGAATAGAACTGAAGCAATTCAAAGAATGCGAAGATCCCTAGATGAATTTGTTATAGAGGGTATTAAAACAACAATAGACTTACATAAAATACTTTTAAATCACAAAAAATTTTTAGATTCAGATTTTAACGTGAGTTGGCTTGATAAAGAAAAATTACTCTAAGAATAACATTTCTTTAACCAAATATCATACACAGGATGATCAAAAGGTCTAATTGATGGAGATGATGCAAATGTCCAGTCATTAAAAATGAACACCTTGTTCTCATCTTTGTTTACTACATCTCTTACTTGCATGTATGCTGTAACTTCAGGATCATCATCAAATTTTGAATTATTACATTTAAGAATATTTATAGATAGATTTTTAAATTTATATTCTTTCCCAACCTTAATCTCTATGATATCACTCTGAGAGTTTACTTTGTCTAATATTGTTAAAACAGCATAATTTTCTGTTCGTGATTGATTTTCACTCAAAGAATTATTCATTAACAAATAATAAGTAAAAAAAACAAGTATATAAACTTTAGCTTTTCCAAGAAGTGTATTTTTTGTTTGAAGCATTTTTACTTTTGTTTTTTTTTGGATGATAAGAATTTTCTGTTCCTGTTTGATTTGGTATATGCTCTTTTTGCCAACTATATTTGTCTAATTTGTGACTGTTTTCAATTTTATTTCCCGTATGATGCATCCAAGAATACCATTCACTTGGTATTTTTGATGCTTCAACTTCCCCGTTGTAAATAACCCATCTTTTTCCTGACTTGCTCTCATAATATTTGTTACCTGATTTATCTTCGCCGACTAATTTTCCAAATAAAAATGTATTTAGCCTTGTCCCAAGTGTTTGCTTGTTCCACCAAGTAAAAATTTCTTTAATCATTTTATTTAAAATATTTTCAATTTATAATTGTAAATTTACAATTAGACTATAATTAAAAAATGTATATATATAAATCTTATCAAGATTCAATTTACAAATAGGATTACAATGGCAAAATACTTAGTAGAAACGTATTACACATGTAGCTTTAAAGTATCTCATTATTTAGATGATATAAATGAGGAAAATCTTAAAAATTTAGAGAAAAATGAGGACGGAAAATTTGAAATTATCGACGTTAAATTAGATAATAGAAAAACAAAAAACCTTCAAGATACAAAGAGTAGTAAAGTAGAAATCGTTTCACAACAAACTAGCAATCAAAATATTAAAAGTAGTAATAAATCCAAACCAATCGATGAGAATTTTAAAAAAAACATAACTGATAATATAGGTAAAAGATTTAGTATGCCTGATAGAAGAAAAGGTTATATCCAAAAAGCCTCAATAGGTGATCACAAAGTATATTTGCATACTGGTGAATATGAAGATGGTAAAATAGGAGAAATTTTTATTGATACTAGTAAAGAAGGTGAGTTAGTGAAGGCTCTTATGAATAATTTTGCAATAGCAATATCATTGGGCCTTCAATATGGAGTTCCACTAGATGAATTTGTAAATGCATATTTAGATACAAAATTTGAACCTTCTGGTAAAGTATACGGGAATGATCGAATAATGAGTGCAAGTTCAATATTAGATTATATTTTTAGAGAGCTAGCGATTTCCTATTTAAATAGAGAAGATTTAGCTCACACCCCATCAATAACTGGCAATTCTGATATAAATGAAAGTCAAGATAGTGAAGATCAGAATCAACTAATTAAACTTGTAAAAGATATTACAAGCAAAGGCTTCGTTAGAAACGATTATAAAAAGAAACTGGTGGATTTATCAGATATAAGAATAAACCTTAAAGGAAAAAAATAATTATTTTTTTCTTTTTGAAATATAAAGTTCTTTCAATTGATTTTCGTCTACTTCAGATGGTGCATTCATCATTAAATCTTGGGCATTTTGATTCATTGGAAACATAGTTACTTCTCTAATATTTTTTTCTTCAGCTAACAACATGACGATTCTATCTATTCCAGGAGCAATTCCCCCATGGGGAGGTGCTCCGTAGCTTAAAGCATTAATCATACCACTAAATTTTTCATCCACTGCTTCCTTAGAGTAGCCAGCGATTTCAAATAATTTATACATTAAATCAGGTTTATGGTTCCTGATAGCTCCTGAAGACAATTCAATTCCGTTACAAACAATATCATATTGAAAAGCTTTTAGTTTAAGGGGTTCTGAAAGATCCAAATTATCAGTGTCACCTTGCGGCATAGAAAATGGATTGTGACTAAATTCAATCTTTTTTGTATTTTCATTTATTTCAAACATTGGATAGTCAACTACCCAACAAAATGAAAAAATATTTTCGTCAATTAAGTTTAATTCATTTGCTATTTTATTTCTCGCATTACTTAATAATTTCTCAACTTCAGATTTATTTCCACAAGACATAAATATTGTATCACCTATTTCAGCATTCATTTTTGTCATTATCTCTTTTAGAGACTGCTCAGAGAAAAATTTTCCTACAGGTCCTTTTGCGCTCAATTTGTCAGAATTTTCTATAGAAAAATACGCAAGACCCGAAGATCCTTCATCTTTTGCCCATTTATCAATTCCATCAAAAAAACTTCTTGGTTTTTCAGATGTATTTTTTGTAACTATTCCTCTAACTATCGATCCTTTGCTTACTAATTTTTTAAATATTTCAAAGTTAACATCATCTCTTTTAAAAATTTCAGTAATATCTGATATTTCCAAAGGATTTCTCAAATCTGGTTTGTCAGAACCGTATTTAAGCATAGCCTTATCAAAAGGAATTCTGGGGAATTTTTCATGGAGTAACTTTTTAGAGGAAAATTTTTTGAATAAATTTACAAATAACTCCTCAACTATTTTGAATACATCCTCTTGTTCTACAAAAGACATCTCCAAGTCAAGTTGATAAAACTCACCTGGACTTCTGTCCGCTCTAGCGTCCTCGTCTCTAAAACACGGTGCAATTTGAAAATATTTATCAAAACCAGATACCATGATTAATTGTTTAAATTGTTGTGGCGCTTGAGGTAAAGCGTAAAATTTACCAGGATTTAATCTACTTGGTACTAAAAAGTCTCTAGCACCTTCTGGGCTAGATGAAGTTAATATAGGTGTTTGATATTCTAAAAAACCATATTTTTGCATTTCAGATCTAATAAATGAAATAATTTTAGATCTTAAAATAATATTGTTATGAATTTTACTCCTCCTTAAATCTAAAAACCTGTACTTTAATCTAATTTCTTCGGAGTATTCTTGATCTGAAAAAACAGGTAGTGGTAATTCTTTAGTTCTTGCAAGTATTTTAAATTTTTCAATTCTTACCTCAATTTCTCCAGTATTTAAATTTTTGTTAATTGTATCTTTTTCTCTAACTAAAACTTTACCTTCAACTTGGAGTACAGTTTCTAATGGAAGTTTTTCTATTTCTTTGAAAATTTTTTTTCCCTCATCAATTACACACTGAGTTAGTCCATAGTGATCTCTTAAATCTAAAAATAATAGATTTCCATGATCTCTTTTTTTATTTATCCAGCCTGATAACTTTATTGTTTGATCTTTGTTATTTAAAGTTAGTTCTCCACAAGTGTGTGTTCTATATTTACTCAATTTATTATCTCTTTTATTATTTTAAAGTTAATAGATTTTTTTTTCTTCAAACTCAATTCATCAATCTTATATATAAATTCATGCATTTTGCTATATGATCTGGCAATTCTTTTTATGATATAATCTATAATTTTGTTATCTAACTTAATTTGCCTATCAGAGAAACTTTTTAAAATGATTGCATAAATCAACTCATCGTCTGGCTGCTCTATTTTTGCTATTATGCAATTCTTTAATCTTGATAATAAATCTGGAAGAGTAAATTTCATTGTATACATTGGTTTTTTTGAAGAGATCAATAAATATTTATTGTCTTGTTCAACTAAGTTAAATAAGGAATAAAGAAGTTTTTCGTCAAAACTTTCATCTAGGTCTTCAATTATTATATTGTTTGCAAGTTTAATTTTTTTTAAAATCTTATCGTCGATATACTTACTATTTAGATATAATGCATTACTTTTTTTTTTAAATATATTTGATAGATGTGTTTTACCAGAAAATTTATCTCCAGTTAAATTGACAATTTTTTTTTCCCATTTAGGCCAAGCTTCTATGATATTTTTTGCAAAATAATTGCTTTTAGACACATAGTAATCATTTTCATCAAAACTTTCGGTAATTCCTAAATCTAAGAGTTTTTGATCTAATTCCCTCATTCTATATACCAAATATCACTGGATGAATTTATATTTATATCATTAACTTTTAAAGTATTTAGAAATTTCTCAGGATTATTATTATAAATTATTTTATATATAATTTCTTCGCTATTCATTTTCTCTATTTCATATTCATATACAAAATCAGATTGATTTAATATATTTTCTAATTTGTCAGATGTTATGAAATTGCTGTTTTTTAATGAAATTTTTACAGGTATTGTAATTGAAGTATTGATTTTATTAATCAACTTCCACTTGTCTTCGTATAAATTTTTTAAATTTAAAATAATTTGATCTAATGTTTTATTATCTTCATAATTGATATCTTTTTGATTTAAATTAAATTTGAAGTTTGAATTTGAAAAACCGATTTTAGAAAATATTTGTAAATTTTTTTTATTTTTATAAAATATTACAACAAAAATATTTTCGAAGTTATACTTATTTGTAATCTCAGATAAATCATTATTTTCAATATCGTTTTTTATTCTTTGAAAAAGACGAAAATTTTCAATATTTTCATCTGGTAAATTATAATTTAATAAAAAATAATTTTTATTAACATTGTCCCAATTATTATAAAAATAATTTTCATCAAAAAACTTAATCTCGTTACTTTGTGTATCAATTAAAATTGGTATAAAAAGGACATCTGTAACTTTGGGGACAGAAGAAATAACATTTTTTTCCCTTATAAATGATAACAATTTTTTTTTGTCAAACTTAATCTCAAAATCAACCTCATAATTATTGTTTACAAATTTTTCATTTGTTATGGAAAAATTATCAATCAATGAACTAATTTTATTGTTTGGTATATCTTTAAATAATTTTTTATCTTTACTTTCTACAATTTTAAAAATTAACGTTTTAAATCCTTTTTCAAAACCCTTATTTATTACTTTATCTTTATTAAAATTTATGTCGTATTGTTCTTTAATTTTTATATTTTTAACTACGTAATTATCTGCAACTACTATAGCTGTGGAAAACTTGATAAAAACTAAAATGAAAAGTAAAAAAAAAAAGTATAAGTAAATATTAATTTTATTTTTAATTAAAAACATAATTTAAACATGAGATCGAAAAATTTTACATATGAGAAAAGTGGTGTAAGCATAAAAAAAGCAGATAAATTTATTAAATTTATATCTTCAAGTACAAAAAAATCAAAAAAAAGTGGTCATTTTAAGAATATTGGGGGATTTGGAGCGCTTACAAAATTGCCAAGTGATTTAAAAAATCCATATCTTGTAACTAGTACAGATGGAGTCGGTACAAAAATTGAAGTTGCAAATCTTCTAGGTAAATTTGATACAATTGGGTTAGATCTTGTGGCTATGTGTGTAAATGACATTATAGTTCAAGGAGCAAAACCTTTGCTTTTTTTAGATTACATATCAGTTGAAAAAATCGATACTAAAAAACTAAAAAGTATAATTAGTGGAATTATTAAAGGCTGCAAGTTAGCTGACTGTGAATTAGTTGGTGGAGAAACTGCAGAGATGCCTGGAACATATTCTAAAGGAAAATTTGATATTGCAGGATTTTCTTTGGGACTAGTAGATAAAGATAAAATACTATTAAATAAAATAAAAGAAGAAGATTTAGTGCTTGCAGTACCTTCAAGTGGTCTACACTCAAATGGATTTTCCTTAGTAAGACATATTATAAAAAAAAAGAAAATTAATTTAAAAAAAAATTCATTTTTAAAAAAGGAATTATTGGTACCAACAAAAATATATGTAATGCATGTATTAGAATTAATTAAAAGAAAGTATTTGAATGCTTGTGCAAATATTACAGGAGGTGGTTTAAATGATAATATTAAAAGAATAATACCAGATAATTATTGTGCTGAAATAAATTTAGAAAAAATAAAAACATTAAAAATATTTAGATGGCTAAAAAATCAAGGAGTTAGTGATCAAGAAATGTTAAAAACTTTTAATTGCGGTGTTGGTTTTTGTTTAATAGTAAAACGTTCAAATTACAAAAAAATAATAAGATTTTTTCCAAAAAAATTTAAACCATATGTTATTGGAAAAATTACAAAAAATTCAGAAAAAGTAAAATTGAGTGGAAAAGTTATCTGGTAAAAAAATTACTGCAGTATTAATAAGTGGTAGAGGAAGCAATCTAAGATCATTAATAAAATATTCAAAAACCAAAAAATCTTTAATTAGAATTGTTCTAGTTATCTCTGATAATTTTAGTGCAAAAGGATTAAATTATGCAAATAAATCCAATATTAATAATATCGTTATTAAATATTCTAATAGAAAAAGTTTTGAAGATCGTTTGTTTAAATTATTAAGGAGAAATAATGTTGATTTGATTTGTTTAGCTGGATTTATGAAAATACTTTCAGGTAAATTTATAAAAAAATTAAATAAAACTATAATTAATATTCACCCCTCTCTTCTGCCAAAGTATAAAGGACTAAATACACATAATAGAGCAATTCAAAATAAAGAAAAATACTCTGGAGCTACAGTTCATATTGTTAGTGATAAATTAGATTCGGGTAAAATTATATTACAAAAAAAAGTAAAAATTACAAAATCGGATAGTAAAAAAAGTTTAGAAAAAAAAGTTTTAAAAATTGAGCATAAAATTTACCCAAAAGCAATTATTAAATTATTATCTAGTGATTAAAAAAAAAATCTAATTCAATCTTCGCATTTTCAGGACTATCTGAGCCATGAACAGAGTTTTTATCAATTGAAATACCGTATTTTTTCCTTAAAGTACCCTCCTCTGCATCTACTGGATTTGTTGCCCCCATTAACTTTCTATTTTCTGCAACTGCATTTTCTCTTTGTAAAGTCATGACAACAATAGGACCTGATGATAAGTAACTACATAAATCGTTATAAAATGGTTTGGATTCATGTACTTTATAAAATCTTTCGGCTTCCTCTTTAGATATATGAATTTTTTTTTCTTTTATTATTTCAAATCCTTTGTTTGTAAATTCCTGCTTAATTTGATCTTGCAGATTTCTTTCAACAGCATCTGGTTTAATTATCGATAGAGTTTGCTCAATATTACTCATAATTATCTTCTATTAATTTATTTAACAATCTTACTCCATAACCAGTTGCACCACCAGAGTTAAGCGCTCCTCCATATTTTGAAAATGCCATGCCAGCAATATCTAAGTGAGCCCAAGGAGTTTTGTTTAATATGAACCTTTGCAAAAATTGTGCTGCTGTAGTCGAACCTGCTCCACCTACATAATTAATATTTTGCATATCTGCGTTTTTTGAATTTATTAGTTTGTCAAAGTTTTCGTTTAAAGGCATTCTCCAAAGTTTTTCTTCAACACTTTCACCTGCATCAATTAGTTGTTTAGATAATTTATCGTTATTTGAAAATAGACCTGCATATTCTGAGCCAAGAGAAACAATTATAGCCCCAGTTAATGTTGCTAAATCAACAATAAATCGCGGCTTAAATTTTTCTTCTGTAAATGTTAAAGCATCAGCTAAAACTAATCTTCCTTCAGCATCAGTATTTAAAATCTCAATTGTTTTTCCACTATATGATTTAACGATATCACCAGGTCTTTGAGCATTTCCACTTACCATATTTTCAACAAGTCCAACCACTCCAACTGCGTTAATTTTTGATTTTCTTAATGCGAGGGTTTTCATTAAACCAACGACAGTAGCTGAGCCTGCCATATCATAGGTCATATCTTCCATAAATTTTGCTGGTTTTAAAGAATAACCTCCAGTATCAAAGCAGACACCTTTTCCAACAAATGCTAAAGGTTTAGATTTACTTTTCGTACCTTTCCATTCTATAGTTACTAAATATGAACCTCTGACACTTCCTTGGCCTACACCCAATAAAGCATTCATACCCATTCTTTTTAATTTTTTTTGATCATATACGGTAACTTTTAATCCAAATTTTCTTAATTTAACAATACGTCTTGCATATTCGTCTGGATGCAGAACATTTCCTGGCTCAGATACTAGATCTCTAGTAAGAAAGACACCCTCTAAAAGTGAATTTAATTTATTTCTCAAAACATTTATTTTTTTTGAATTATCCCCGACCGCATATAAATATGTCGTTAAATTTTTTGATTTATCAGTTTTATAAACATTAAATTCATATGATTTAAGTTGCATGCCATGTAAAAACTTCTCTATTTGTATGTTAGTAATATTTAATGAACTTGTTTCAAAAAAAGATTTCTCTATTTTATTGCTCTCTAAAAATAAGAATAAATTAGATCCAAGTTTCTCATAGTCTAAAGAAGTTTTAGACTTCATACAATTTACAAAAATATAAATTTTGTCGTTTATATTTTGAATAAGAAATTTTCTCTCCAAGAATAATTTATTATCAAATATAGGTTTATTTAGAGATTTAACGATTTTATTTTGAGTAGATTTATCCTTTAATAAAATAACCTGATTATCTTTGGCTACTTTGGGTACTTTAGTTACAAAATCTAATTTTAGCTTCATTTTTTTGAAATATTTAATAGATAATGTTGTATATTTATTAAATTACTAATTTCAATGAATAAATTAATTTTTCGCAAATTATCGAGTGATATTTTAATATTTTTTCTATTATCTTCGCTTGCTATTACATCTATTGTGTGGGTTATTCAAGGTGTTAATCTTTTAGATATTGTTACAGAAAAAGGGCATTCCATAAATGTTTATTTTACATATACGCTACTCAATCTGCCTAAAATCTTCAGTAAACTTTTAATATTCACATATTTTTTAACTTTATTCGTGATATTAAACAGATATGAAGAAAGTAACGAAATTCTTGTTTTTTGGACAAATGGTATAAAAAAAATATCTTTTATTAACTTTATTGGAATTTTTTCGATCACATTTTTGGCATTACAATTAACTTTGAATTTATACATTGTACCTATATCACAAAATTTAGCTCAAAATTATCTAAAAAATTCATCATTAGATTTCTTTCCAAAGCTTGTTGAAGAAAAAAAGTTTTTAAACATAATGCAAAATTTAACTATTTTTGTAGAAGAGCATGATGATAATGGAAATTTAAAAGGCATCTATATAAAAGAAAATTTAAAGAATAATGAAAAAAAAATAATCATAGCAAATGAAGGTGTACTAATTAGCAATATAAATGATTTTAGTTTTAAACTATTTGATGGAAAAATTACAAATATAATTAATAATGGTAGTTTTAATCTAAGTTTTAAAGAAACAACTTATGATTTATCAAAATTAAATTCAAAAACAAGACAAGTTACTAAATTAAACGAGACGAATACCCCTTTTTTATTATTTTGTTTAGAGAGATTTATAGAAAAAAGAAAAGATAAAAATCTAAGATGCGGTGGGGAAAATTCATTTTTAATTAAAGAAATTTATGAAGAAATTTTTAAACGAGCCATAAATCCAGTTTATATTATAATCCTATCACTTGTTAGTTCATTGGTTATTCTTAAACCCAAAGTTAAAAATTTTGGAAATTATTATAAAAGTTTATTATTTTTTGTAGGATTTGTAATAATATTATTTTCTGAATTAAGTTACAAATTTATATTCTCATCAATTTATATTGAAATATTTTTCATAATTTTACCAATTATTTTAATATTACTATTTTATTTTTATATTTTATTAATTACAAAATTTAAATTTAGACACTTATGATTTTTAAAAAGTATCAAAAGTATATTTACTCGTTATTTTCAAAAAATTTTTTTGTAATTAGTTTAATGTTTTTTTGTGTAGTAATAATAATTAATTTTTTTGAAGAAATAAGATTTGCAGAAAAGTATGGTGCAGAAGTTCAATATATTTTGTATTTGTCCTTTATCAATGCTCCTTCTTTAATATTTGAAATATTTCCGTTTATATTTTTAATTACTGTTAAAATATTTTATCTTAGGTTAATTGATAAACAGGAGCTAGCGATACTAAATTCGAATGGAATAAGTAACCTTAAGATTATATTTCAATTAACAATAATCACATCAATTATTGGCTTATTTTTGCTAGTTTTTTTCTATTATTTTTCATCAAATTTGAAGAGTAAATACTTAGATATAAAAAATAGATTTTCAAATTCAAACGAATATTTAGCTGTTGTTAATGATGATGGCTTATGGATCAAGGAAGAGATAGAGGACAATTTATATATTATTCATGCTGAAAAATTTGATGAAAATGAACTAAGATCTATAACTATTTCAGAGGCAAGTAAATACTATGAGAACAAGAGAACAATTATAGCAGAAAAAGCTAATATTAATTCAAAAAACTGGCAATTATCGAATGTTTCTTTACTTAGCGATGAGAGTAATATTAAATATCTAAAAACTTATGTTTATAATTCATCATTTAATGGAGAAATAATTTCAAATCTATTTTCTAACTTAAATTCATTAAATATTGTTGAGTTGCACAAATTGTCTAATAGCTATAAGAAAATTGGTTATTCTAATACTGAGATAAAACTTCATTTAAATAAAATTTATAGTATGCCAATTTTTTTTATATTAATGACAATACTAGGCTTCATTATAATTAATAAATTGAAAAAAATAAAATCAAAATTTTTTGTAATAATATTTGGAATTTTTATTTCTGTTATAGTTTATTATTTAAATTTTTTTTCAGGTGTTTTGGGAAATAAGGGGGCTCTTCCAATTTATTTATCAGTTTGGATGCCACTTATAATTTTATTATTAATATGCAATATTGGTATAATTAAAATAAATGAAAACTAAACTTACATTTGCAATTATTTTTTTAATTTTTGCTTTAATAAATAAGTCAATTTCAGATGATATCGATTTTGAAGCATCTAATATGGATATTAAAGATAATGGAAATTTAATTTTAGCTTATAAATCTAAAACCTTAGTTCCTTCAAAAAAAATAGAGATTAAATCTAATGAAGTTAAATATTACAAAAAAAAAAATATAATTATATTCATAGGTGATGTTTATTTTCATGACCAGATAAATGATATGATAATCGAAAGTAATAAAATAAATTATAACAGGAATTCCAATATTATTTATAGCAGTGGAGAAACTTTAATAAATTATAAAAATGAGTATAACATTAAATCAACAGATGTTTTTTATAATAGAAAAAACTTAGAAATTTATGGTGAAAAAGAAGCAAATATTGAAGATTTAAATAAAAATTATTACAATTTAAAAGATAAATTTAAATTCAACTTATCTAAAAATTTAATCCAATCAGAGAAATCAATCATTATTGATAATGAAAAGAACAAATATGTTTTTGATAATTTGATCCTTGACTTAAATACAAATGAAATCGCTGGGAAAGAATTAAAAGTTGAGTATGAAAAATCTTATTTTGGTAACAAAAATAATGATCCTCAATTGAAAGGCCGAAGTGTATATTCAAATGATGATGAATTAAAAGTATACAAAGCCGTCTTTAGCACATGCAACATAGATAATAAAAAATGTAGAGGTTGGGAGCTTAATAGTAAAGAATTTAGGCATGACAAAATCAAGAAAATTTTTGAATATAAAGATACATGGCTTAAAATACTTGATTATAAAGTCTTTTTCTTACCCTACTTCAATCACCCTGATCCATCAATTAAAAGAAAGTCGGGATTTTTAACCCCATCTTATTCAACCTCTGAAGTTCAAGGAAATTCTATAAAAATTCCGTATTTTAAAGTTTTAGGTATTGATAAAGATTTGACTTTTAATCCAATATTTTTTGCAGATAAAAGTTTTTTATTACAAAATGAATACAGACAAATTTTTAAAAATTCTTATACTTTAAGTGATTTTGGACTTCTTGTTGGTGAAGGAGGTACCAAAGGTCATTTTTTCTATAATCAAATTGGAAAGCTAAGTGATCGAACAGATTATGAGATAAATATTGAAAGTGTTAGAGGTGATAATTACTTAAAAAATTATAATTTAAAATCCTCTTCAAAATTAATTACTAATGATAATGTATTAAAATCCAGGATTGACTTGGATCAAAGTTTTTCTGACTCAAAACTAAAGACATCTTTTAAGGTTTTTGAAGACTTGTCTAAAAATAAAAATGATAGATACCAATATATTTTTCCCAAATATGACTTCGTGAAAAATATAAAGATCCCTGATAATTATAACGGAAATTTTACTTTCTCTACAAGTGGTTACAATAAGAATTATAATACTAATATGCACGATAGTGTTTTGTCGAATACTTTTCACTTTAATTCTGATGACTTTGTTTCTTCGAAGGGAATGGTTACTCACTATGATTTGGTATTGGAAAATATAAATAGTTACTCAAATAATTCATCTAACTTCGAAAAAAATGCTAATTATACATTATTTGAAACTTTTAAATTAGATTTTTCATTGCCTTTGATAAAAAAAATGGAAAATAATAATAATTATTTGAAACCTAAAGCTTCTTTTAGATATAGTCCTAATGGGAACATTGATATGTCTTCGCAAGATACTGTTATTGATTATAATAATGCTTTCAGTTTAAACAGAATTGGAAATGAAGGCGGAGAAGCACTAACATTAGGGTTAGAATTTGAAAAATTTAATAATGAAGTGGGTGAAATATTCAGTGCTAGAGTAGGAAATATTTTGAAACCATACAAGGATGCTAAAATGCCATCAAAATCTAAATTAGACCAAACAAGATCTGATATATTTGGGGATTTAAATTACAAAATAAGTAAAAATTTAAAACTTGGCTATTCATTTTCTTATGACAGAGACTTGGATTTTTCTAATTTGGACTCCTTAAATTTAGATGCAAGTATTAATAATTTATTCACAAACTTCAATTATTATACTGAAAATAACGACTTTGGTGACGAAGAAACATTAAGAAATAAAACCAGGTATAAAATTGATAATAATACAAATTTAATTTTTACCACTGCAAAAGACCTAAAAGATGATTTTACAGAATATTATAACCTTGCTTTTGAATATTTAACTGACTGTATTTCGATAAATTTAAACTACAATAAAACTTTTTACAGTGATGGAAATTTAGAGCCCGATAATACTTTATCTTTTTTGATAAAAATTATTCCTTTTACCGAGTTTGGAGTGCCGAATGTAGGCAATATAATCAATAGATCTTCAAATGTTATTAATTAAAATTATTGTTATATCTATTTTTTTTGTTTTAAATTCATTCATCGTAGAAGCAAATATTAAAATCAAATATAAAATTGGCACTGAAATTATTACAAATATAGATATTTTAAATGAAAAAAATTATTTAATCTTTCTAAGACCCAGTTTAAAAAACTTACCTGAAGATGAAATTTTAAAAATATCAGAAAATTCATTAATAAGAGAAATAATAAAAAAAAGGGAAATAAGTATAATTTTTAAAAATTTTGAAGATACAGAATTTATGGATGAAATAAAAAAAAACTTATTTAATTTTAAAAATGTTGATAACGAAAATGAATTTAAGTTACTAGCTAAAGAAAATAATATAAATTACGAAAAAATCCTTGAAAAAATAAAAATTGAAGGTCTATGGAATGATTTTATATTCAAAAAATACAATTCATTAGTTAGAATTGATGAAAAAAAGTTAAAAAATCAGTTATCAAATAAATTAGAAAATAACAAAAAATATGAATACAATATTTCTGAATTAATATTTGAAATTAATGAGCAAGAAAATTTATCAAATAAAAAAAAAATTATAGTAAATTATATTAAAAATAATTCTTTTAAAGCTGCAGCAAGTAAGTTTAGTATTTCTAATACATCTCAAATTGGGGGGGAAATAGGTTGGGTTAAAGAAACATTGTTATCAGAAAAGCTATCAAAAGAATTAAGTAAAATTTTAATTGGTGGTATCACAGAAGCTATCAAACATCCTAATGGATATTTATTACTAAAAGTAAATGACAAAAGACAAATTAAACAAGTTATAAATGCAGAAAAGGAATTAAAAAATCTAATTAATTATGAAAGAAATAAACAATTAAATCAATTTTCACTTTTACATTATAAAAAATTAAAACAAAATATTATTATAAATGAATTCTAATTATATAATTATAGTATTAGGAGAGCCCTATAGTACATTTTCAGAAATTATAGCAAAATATTTCTATAAGAAAAAAAAATTTAAAAAATATGTTGTTCTAATAGGAAATATAAATTTATTAAAAAGACAACTGAACAAATTAAAATACAGTATAAATTTCAATGAAATAAAAGATTTAAAGAGTGCTAAAGCTAATGCAGTTAATATTATTAATATTAATTTTTTATATAAAAAAGTATTTTCAACTGTTACCAATCTATCTTCAAAATATATTGAAAAATGTTTCGATTTATCACTTGAATTGATAAAAAAAAATAAAAAAAAATGTATTTTAATTAATGGACCAGTATCTAAAGAAACTTTTTTAAATAAGAAATATCTTGGTATTACCGAGTATCTCTCAAGAAAAACAAATTCTAAAAATGAAACAATGTTAATTTATAATGATAAATTGTCTGTTTCACCTCTGACAACTCATATACCATTGAAATATGTATCAAAAAAAATATCCAAAGAAAAAATTATAAATTGTGTGATAAATTTAAATAATTTTTATTCTAAGGTTTTAAAGAAGAAAGCTAAATTTGCAATTTTAGGCTTAAACCCCCACTGTGAAACTGTTGATCAATTTAGCGAAGAAGACAAAATAATAGTTCCATCAATTAGAATATTAAAGAAAAAAGGTATAAAACTAGAAGGAGTATTTCCAGCAGATACATTCTTTTTAGAAAAAAATATAAAAAAGTATGATGTTGTGATTGGTATGTATCATGATCAAGTATTAACTCCTATTAAAACTCTTTTTAAATTTAAAGCGATAAATATTACAATTGGCCTTCCATTCATACGAATTTCACCGGATCATGGACCAAATTCAGCAATGCAAGGAAAAAATCTTTCAGATCCATCATCTTTTTTTTATGCAATGAAATTTGCAGAAAATATTAATTAAAAATGAGGCCTAAAAAAAGTTTGGGTCAAAATTTTTTGAATAATGAAAGTATACTCACAAAAATAGTTGATTCTGGAAATATTGAAATTAATGATATTGTTTTAGAAATCGGACCAGGAACAGGTAATTTAACAAAAAAAATTTTAGAAAAAAAACCAAAACTTTTAATAGTTGTTGAAAAGGATAAGGATTTATCTCTTGTTCTTAAAAGAAAATATGGTGAAAAAATTGAAATTATTAATAAGGATATTCTTAGCTGTTATCATGATTTTAAATTTGATAGGCCAATTAAAGTATTTGGAAACTTGCCATATAATATTTCAACACAAATTTTAACTTCCTTTATTAAATTAAAAGATATGAATGAAAAATTTCAAAAGTTTGTATTCATTTTTCAGAAAGAAGTAGCAGAGAGAATTTTGGCTAATGAAAATTCAAAAAATTATGGAAGATTATCTATAATCACTTATTGGAAAATGAATGTTAAAAAAGTTATCGATATTGATCCAAAATATTTTAATCCGGTTCCAAAAGTATGGAGCACACTATTATTATTCACACCCAAATTAGATTTTAAATACTTAAATAAACCTGAAAATCTTGAACACATAACAAATATATTTTTTAGCCAAAGACGAAAAATGATAAAAAAGCCAATGAAACAAATTTTTAGTAATTTTAATGAAATTGCAGATAAGATGAATATTGATTTAAATTTAAGACCTCAAAATATATCAAAAAATAAATATTTAGAAATTTGTAAAATTTATGATAAATTACATAAGTAATTTTTTTACGTGTTGAGTAATAAATTTTCTATCGAGAGTATATTTAGTTGGATTTGCTATGAAGGAAACAATTTTTTTATAACACTTTTTTAAGTCGTCATTAATTACAACATAATCATATTCTTTCCATTTTGATAAGTCTTTTTTGAAACCTTTCATTCTCTTTTTTACAGTCTTCATATTTTTCTTTTCCCTTTTAATAAGCCTTTCTAATAATTCCTTCTTTGAGGGAGGTAGTATAAAGATTGTTAGTAATTTATAATTTAATCTTTTATTTCTTATTTGCCTCGTTCCTTGCCAATCGATATCAAATAAAATATTTTTGCCTCTTTTAAGCTGTTTTGTTACCAAATATTTTGAAGATCCGTAGTAATTATCAAAAACTTTAGCATGCTCTATAAATTCACCTTTTTTTATAAGTTTTTTAAAATTATTTTTTGAAGTAAAGTAATAATCTTTACCATTTTTTTCGTTTAACCTTGGAAGCCTAGTGGTATGAGATATAGATATTAAAAATTTTTTATTTCTTGCAATTTTTTTAACAAGTGTCGTCTTCCCAGCACCAGAAGGTGAAGAGAGGATAAACATCCCTCCTTTATTGGAACTGGACATTTAAATTAAAACTTAGTTTGCTTTATTTTCGATAAACTTAACAGCATCACCAACGGTTAGAATCTTTTCAGCATCACTATCGGAGATATCTGATCCAAATTCTTCTTCGAAAGCCATGACTAATTCAACAGTATCTAAACTGTCTGCGCCAAGATCGTCTATAAAGCTAGACTCTTCTGTAACTTTTGCCTCATCTATCCCTAGATGATCAGCAACTATTTTTTTAACTTTACTTGAAATATCTTCAGACATAATTTCCTTATTAATTAAATTCTTAATAGATATTTATATTATTTTGTCAACTAAAATACATGCCCCCGTTAACATGTATTGTTTCACCAGAAATATAGTCAGATAAGCTTGAAGACAAAAAAATGACCGCATTGGCTACATCCTCTGGCTCTCCAAGTCTTGATAAAGATATTTTTTCTTCCAAATTTTTTTTGAAAGTTTCGCTAATTTTATTAGTCATCTCTGATTTAATAAAACCTGGAGAAATACAATTAACTTTAATATTTTTTTTTCCATATTCTAGAGCAAGGCTTTTTGACATTCCGATTAATCCAGATTTTGAAGCTGCATAATTTGCCTGACCAATGTTACCTGTATGACCTACTATTGATGTAATATTTATAATTTTTCCATTCTTATTTTTTAGCATTTTTTTTATCGTATTTTTTGTAATCAAAAAAGTTGATGATAAATTTAAATCTATAACTTTATTCCATTCATCATTCTTCATTCTAATTGTTAGGTTATCAGATGTTATCCCAGCATTATTTATTAATATATCAATTTTACTTTTAAAATCTTCACTACATTCGTCTATGAATTTTTCAATTAATGAGTGATTAGAAATATCAAATTGTTTTGTTTTAACACTATTTTTATATTTTAATTTAATATTATTTAATTTTTCTTGATTAGTACCTGTGGCAATTATATTGGCATTAGCCATATGTAATTTTTCTAGGATTGAATTACCAATTATACCAGTAGCGCCAGTTAATATTACATTTAGATTTTTTAAATCAATCATTTGTTAAATTTTTCACATCAATTAAATTGTTTACCTGATTTAATTTTATATTTCTATCTATTCTTTTTATTAATCCAGATAATACTTTTCCTGGTCCAATTTCAATGAATCTATCTGTGTTTAAACCAATCATATTAATCACACTCTCTCGCCATCTGACAGGTTTTTCTATTTGATCAATAAGTAATTTTCTAATTTCTTCGTAATTATTTACAGGTTTAGCTGTAACATTTGAAACTATACTTACTCTTGGATTTTTAAATTCGGTATTTAATATTTCTTCTCGCATCTCTTTTGTTGATTTGCTCATTAGCGGACAATGAAATGGAGCACTCACAGGTAATTTAATAAATTTGATATTTTTATTTTTTAGTTCTTCTGAAAGCAACGTTATTGAATTAATCAAACCACTTACTACTATTTGTCCTACAGAATTATCATTAGCCACATAACAAATAAAATTATCTAAATTTTCGTTTAAAATATTATTTAGTTCTTCAATATTTAAACCAAGTATAGCTATCATTCCACCTTGTCCTTTAGGTACTGCATTCTGCATTGATAAACCTCTTAATTTTAATAATTTAATTGTTTCATCAAAACCAATTGATCCTGCACAACAAAGCGCAGAATATTCTCCCAATGAATGTCCAGCAAAAAAATTTGCATTATTTAATTTAAAGTCAGTTTCTTTTTCAATTATTTTAAAAATAGAATAGCTAACTAAAAAAATTGCAGGCTGAGTATTTTCGGTTTGATTTAAATCTTCTCTTGGTCCATCAAAAATTATATCTGTTAAATTTTTGTTTAATATTTCATCTGCTTTTTTGAAATATTCCCTAACATAAGCAAAATTTTCATAAAACTCCTTGGCCATACCAACAATTTGTGAACCCTGACCTGGAAATATTACTGAAAACATAAAAATATTAATAAATTTAATGTATTTTTTGTATTGTAATTAAAAATTTATAATAGTATATCCTCATTTTTTCTAGATAAATTTATGAACTTTTATGAACATACATTAATAGCAAGACAAGACGTTTCTCAAAGTCAAATTAAACAGCTTCAAGAAAAGTATACAAAAATAATAGAAAATAATGATGGAGATATCCTTAAATTTGAAAGTTGGGGTTTAATGAATCTTTCTTATTTAATTAAAAAAAATAAAAAAGGTAACTATCTTCATTTTAAAATAAAAGCAAAAAGTAAAGCAATTAAAGAACTAGAGAAAAACGAAAAATTAGACAAAAATTTATTAAGATATTTGACTGTAAAAATGAAAAAATTAGATTTAGAGACTGATTATTTCAAAAAAAATGATGAAATAATTAAAAATAAATAATATGAAAAAAAAAAATCAAAAGAAAAAAAGTTCACAAAATAACTTTTCTAAATTAAGCATCTTCCAAAATCAAAAATACAAATTTAAAAAAAAATGTCCTCTTTCTGGAAAAGGTGCTCCTACAATAGATTATAAAAATATAAAATTATTAAAAAGATATACGTCAGAAAATGGAAAAATATTACCATCAAGGATCACATCTGTAAGTCAGAAAAAACAAAGATTTTTATCTATATCAATTAAGAGAGCGAGAAATTTAGCTTTAATATAATAAAAATATGAAAGTAATCTTATTAGAAAACGTTAGAAAAATTGGTGCGATTGGGGAAATTATTGACGTAAAGAGAGGATTTGCGAGAAATCACTTAATAGCAAAGAAAAAAGCTTTATTTGCATCTAAAGAAAATATTCAAGAAGTTGAGAAAATTAAAAATGAATTGAGCAAAAAAGATCAGGATAAAAGAAATGAAGCAAAAAAAATAGATGAGAGACTGAAAAACAAATTATATACTATTCAAAAATTAATTACTGAAAATAGAGAGCTATACGGATCGGTAAAACCAACAGAAATTTCAAACATACTTAGTAAAAATGAAGGATTAGATATAAATCCATCACTAATACAGCCAAGTAAAGAAATTAAGTCATTAGGTACTTTTGATGTTATACTGAATCTTCATTCTGATATTCAATCACAAATAAAAATAAAGATTATTCCAAAAGAGGAAAGTCAATAATTATACATTTTTTTCCCCAAGATATAATTTATTTTGCAATTTGCATTAATGAAAAATAAGTTATTTTATGTCTCAATCATTAAATATTATCAAAAACAAAATAGATGAATTGCCAAATAATATTGAGGCTGAGCAGTCAATAATTGGGTCAATCTTATTAGCAAATGAGATATTTGATGAAGTTAGTCTCATAATTTCTAGTAAAAATTTTTATGATCCAATCCACCAAAAAATTTTTCAAGCACTAGAGAAACTTATTTATTCTGGTCTTTTGGCTAATCCAATCACTTTAAAAAATTATTTTGAAAAAGAAAAAGATGAACTAAACATACCTGAATATTTAGTTAAAATTACTAAATTTTCTACATCATCTAGACAAGCGCTTGAATATTCCAAACTTATATTTGATCTGTATGTCAAAAGAGAATTAATTAAGATCTCCGGAGAAGTCATAGATCAGGCAAAATTAAATGATTTAGAAACAGATGGCCAAAAAATAATTGAAAATTATGAAAGATCATTATTTGATCTGGCTGAAAAAGGTTCTTTTAGCTCGTCGCTAATCAAATTTGATGAAGCAATGAGGCAAACAATTGAGATGGCATCAAATGCTTACAAAAACGAAGAAGGTATTGTTGGAGTTCCAACTGGGCTTAGAGATTTAGATGATAGACTTGGAGGTTTACACAAATCGGATTTAATAATAATAGCAGGACGACCTTCAATGGGTAAAACTGCATTAGCAACAAATATTGCATTTAATGCTGCAAAAAAAATTCAAGAAAGTGGTGAAAAAAGTTCAATTGCATTTTTTTCTCTTGAAATGTCTTCCGAGCAACTATCAACAAGAATATTAGCTGAACAATCTAGGATTAAATCTAATGATATAAGAAGAGGAAAAATATCTGAGGAACAATTTGATAAATTTATTGAAACTTCTAAAGATATATCCGAGTTGCCTTTGTATATTGATGAAACACCAGCAATCACAATTGCTGCATTAAGCAACAGAGCAAGGCGTATAAAAAGAATTTATGGTCTAGATATGGTTGTGATTGATTACATTCAATTAATGAGAGCATCAAGTTCTAACAATGGAAGAGTTCAAGAAATTTCTGAGATCACACAGGGGTTAAAGGCTTTAGCAAAAGAATTATCGGTACCAGTTTTGGCTCTTTCGCAATTATCAAGAGCTGTAGAACAAAGAGATGATAAAAAACCTCAATTATCAGATTTAAGGGAATCTGGGTCAATAGAGCAAGATGCTGATGTTGTAATGTTTGTTTATAGAGAAGCATATTATTTACAAGGAAAAGAACCAAGACCAGCAACAGTTGAGCATGCTGAATGGCAAGCAAAAATGAATGAAGTTTCACATTTAGCTGAATTAATTATTCAAAAGCAAAGGCATGGACCAACTGGTAACGTAATGCTTGAATTTGAGGCAATGTTTACCAAATTTAAAGATATTCAAAATAATTAAATTAATTTATATAAGCTAGTAGTTAATGTTAGCTAAATTCTATCAGAATTATATTTTAAAAAAACCAGGCTTTATATTAATCTTATTATTAATATGTCTTTGTTTTTTTGGTTACTATTCCAAAAATTTTAGACTTGATGCGTCATCTGAAACTTTACTAATAGAGGGTGACCCAGATTTAAAATATTTAAATGAAATAAACGAAAGATATGGTGCAAAAGAATTTTTAGTTCTTACTTACACTCCAAAAAAAAGTATGATAGATGAAAATTCTATCGAAAATCTTATAAAATTAAAAATAGAAATTCAAAAACTTAATTGGGTGCATAGTGTAATCACACTACTAGATATTCCTTTACTAAACAGCTCTGATGAGCCACTCATAGATAGACTGCAAAACTACTCCACACTTAGCTCAAGTGGTATTGATAAAGAAAGAGGATTTAATGAAATATTGAACAGTCCTGTTTTCAGAAATTTCGTAATCAGTGAAGATGGCAAAACATCTGGCATTATAGTTTATTTAAAGTCTAAAGGTAAAATAAAAGACTTTAAAAGTAAAAAAGACGAAGAGATATATAAAGATAAATTAAAAAAACAAAATCATCAAAATATTTTAGAAATAAGACAAGTAATAAAAAATTTTAGTACAACAAGCAAAATTCATTTAGGTGGTATTCCTATGATTGCTGATGATATGATGACTTTTATTAAAAATGACATAATTGTTTTTGGACTTGGAGTTTTTTTATTTATCGTAGCAACTCTTTGGTATGTTTTTAGAAGATTGATTTGGATAATTGTACCTATAAGCAGTTGTTTTTTTTCAGTTATTATAATGACAGGACTTCTTGGTCTTTTAGGATGGAAAGTTACTGTTATATCATCTAATTTTATAGCTTTAATGTTGATATTAACAATGGCTATGAATATTCATATATGCACAAGATATCTTCAGCTTTCAAAACAATTTCCAAAATTAAATAAATTTAAAATTATTTCTTTGACAACGAGTAAAATGTTTTGGCCTATTTTGTATACAGCTTTAACAACTATATTTGCTTTCTTGTCTCTGGTGTTTAGTGAAATAAAACCAATAATAGATTTTGGATTTATGATGACTTTTGGTCTAATAATTTCATTTCTTATTACTTTTAGTTTATTGCCAACATTAATTAATTTATTTAATTTTAATAAAGTTGCTTTAAAAGAGGAAAAAGGTACCAATATTACTAATTTTTTCAGTAACGTTTCAGTTTCAAATCAAAACACAATATTTGGAACAGCCTTAATAATTATATTTTTAAGTATATTAGGAATTTCAAAACTTGAAGTAGAAAATAGTTTTATAAATTATTTTGATAAAAATACAGAAATTTATAAAGGAATGAAACTTATAGATGAAAAATTAGGTGGTACAACACCACTTGAGGTTATTTTAAAATTTCCAAAACAAGATGATAGTGAACAAAAATCTGAGGATGAAGAAGACGATTGGGGTGATGAAGATGAGAATGATGAAAAATATTGGTTTACTAAAGACAAAATTGATAAGATAAAAAAGGTTCATAACTATTTAGACTCTTTGGAGCCAATTGGAAAAGTGCTTTCTTTTTCGTCAATTATTGACGTTGCCACTCAATTAAATAATAATAAAGAGTTAGGTTCTTTAGAAATGGGTGTCTTGTACACCAAGATACCAGATAATATAAAAAAAGAAATTGTAGATCCATATATCTCCATAAAAGACTCTGAAGCTAGGATAAGTCTTCGAATAAAAGACTCTTTAGATAATTTAAGGAGGAATGATTTGCTTATTAAAATAAATTCTGACCTTAAAAATAAATTAGATTTAAAAAAGGATGAATATAAGTTAGGTGGAGTATTAATCTTGTTTAATAATCTTTTACAAAGTTTATTTAAATCTCAAATTTTAACTCTTGGATTTGTTATGCTTGGAATTTTTATAATGTTTATAATTCTTTTCAAAAATTTAAAGTTAGCTTTAATTGGTGTTGTGCCAAATTTTATAGCAGCTTTTTTTATATTAGGTTTAATTGGATTGTTGGGAATTCCTCTTGATATGATGACAATTACAATAGCAGCAATAACTATAGGTATAGCTGTAGATAACAGTATTCATTATATTTATAGATTTAAAGAGGAGTATGCAAAATTAAGAAATTACAATAAGACATTAAAATTATGCCATTCAACAGTCGGTAAAGCTATTTTAAATACTTCAATTACAATAGTTTTTGGATTTTCAATTTTAGTAATGTCAAATTTTATACCAACAATTTACTTTGGTGTATTCACGGGAATTGCTATGTTACTTGCAATGGTCTCAGTTTTAACACTTTTGCCGTCTTTATTGCTTAAAATTAAGCCATTTAATTAATGATTGAGGCTATTCAGGATTTTTTATTACAAGTAACATTATTTGATTATATTTTTTTTGTATTAACCATTTATTTTTTAATTCAAGGGTCTAGAAAAGGTTTTGTTCTAAGTTTATTGTCAGCGGCTAAATGGATATTGGCATATATTTTAACAATTTATTTGTTTCCAAAAGTAAAACCATATTTTGAAGGTATTTTAGATAGCGAATATGTTCTTGATATAATTGTTGGTGTAATATTATTTATATTAATAATATTTTTTATTCTTTTAGCAAATAAGGCAATAAGTAAAGTTGTTACTTACACTGGATTAGGTTCAATCGATAAAGTTTTTGGCTTTTTCTTTGGAATCGCTAAGAGCTATATTCTGATTGTTTGTTTATTCACAGCTATAGACATTGTCTACGATAGCAAAAAATGGCCATTAAATTTAAAAGATTCGTTAACATTTCCTTTGGTTGAAAAAGGTAGTATCTATCTTATAAAGGTATTTCCAAATCAAAAACAATATGATGATGCAAAGGAAAAAGTTCAAGATGTATAATCCTAAACTAAAAGAGGAATGTGCTGTCTTTGGTATAAGCAATACACCAGAAGCATCAACTTTAACTGCTTTAGGACTTCATGCGTTACAACATAGAGGTCAAGAAGGTTGTGGAATTGTATCTTTTGATGGTGAAAAATATCACTCTGAAAAAAGATTTGGTCTAGTTGGTGACAACTTTAATGATGAAAAAGTTCTAAAAAACCTTCCAGGAAATTATGCTATAGGTCATAATAGATATTCTACAACCGGGGGAACTGCTCTAAGAAATGTACAGCCATTCTTTGCAGATACTAATTCAGGTGGGATTGGTGTAGCGCATAATGGTAATCTAACTAACGCTATAACTCTTAGAAATAAAATGGTTGAAGAAGGCTCAATTTTTTACACAACATCAGATACAGAAACGATAGTAAAACTAATAGCTAAATCAAAAAGACCAAAGACAATTGATAAAGTTATTGATGCTTTGTTTCAAATTCAAGGAGGATATGCTTTAGTTATGATGACACAAAATACTCTTATTGGGGTAAGAGATCCTTATGGAATTAGACCTCTGGTTATAGGAAAATTAAAAAACTCTTATGTTTTTGCATCTGAGACATGTGCCTTTGATATTATCGGAGCAAAGTTTGTTAGAGAAGTTGAAAATGGTGAAATTGTTTACGTAGAAAATGATGAATTAAAAAGCATTAAACCATTTCCTCAAAAAAAAGTAAGACCGTGTGTATTTGAATATATTTATTTCTCAAGACCAGATAGTATTTTAAATGGTAAAACTGCTTACGAATATCGTAAAAGATTTGGAGCTGAATTAGCAAAAGAAGATAATTTAGATGCTGACTTGGTTGTTCCTGTGCCAGATTCTGGAAATGCAGCTGCATTAGGTTACGCGGAAGAAAAAAAAATAAATTTTGATTTAGGTCTGATAAGAAATCATTATGTTGGTCGAACTTTTATAGAGCCGTCACAGCAGATTAGAAGTTTAGGAGTTAAATTAAAATTAAATGCAAACGTTTCAGTTATAAAAAATAAAAAAATTATTTTGGTTGATGACTCTTTAGTTAGAGGAACCACTTCATCAAAGATTGTAAAGATGTTATATGATAATGGTGCTAAAGAAATACATGTAAGGATAGCAAGTCCAGAAATTAAATACCCAGATTTTTATGGCGTTGATACACCTACAAAAAAAGAATTATTAGCAGCAAACAAATCAGTAGATGAAATAAAAGAATTTATAAAAGCAAAATCACTTAAATTTTTAACTTTAGATGGATTATACCGAGGAATGGGTTTTGAAAAGAGAAATGATGCTTATCCTCAATTAACAGATCATCATTTTACTGGTGATTATCCAGTAAAAATAATTGATGAACTTGGAGAAGATAAAGTTACACAATTATCATTATTAAGCACAGGATCGAGTAATTAATGAAAAAAGTAAATTTTACTGAAATGAAAAATGGTTCAAAAGAAGATTATGAGTTATTAGAAAAGTATGAAAAAAATTTTGAACGTAAAACAGCAGATAGATTACTTAAGTATCTTGAAAGTCAAACTACAACTCTTGAGGGTTATCAAATAACTAGATTAGAACATTCCTTGCAGGCAGCCACAAGAGCTTACAAGAATGGAGAAAGTGAAGAGATGGTTGTAGCAACTTTACTTCATGATATAGGTGATGATTTAGCGCCAATGAATCATTCTCAATATGCGGCTTCAATAATAAGACCATATGTTTCTGAAAAAACATATTGGATAATCCTTCATCATGGACTTTTTCAAACATATTACAGTGCTCATCATTTGGGTGGAGATAGAAACGCTAGGGATAAGTTCAAGAACCACAAATACTATCAAGATACAGTTGATTTTTGTGAAAAATATGACCAATCTTCTTTTGATCCAAATTACAAATCTATGTCTCTAGAAGAGTTTGAGCCAATGGTTAAAAAGATATTTGATAGAAAACCTTTTTATCATCACTAGTTTTAAAAGAAAATATGAGTAATAAACTGAAGGAAGAGAAAAGTCCTTATTTAAAGCAACATAAAGATAATCCTGTAAATTGGTTTGCTTGGAATAAAGAAAGTTTAGAACAAGCAAAAATAGAAAAGAAACCAATATTTCTAAGTGTAGGGTACGCAAGTTGTCATTGGTGTCATGTGATGGCGCATGAGAGTTTTGAAGATGACCAAACAGCAAAAATAATGAATGAAAAATTTATAAACATAAAAGTTGATAGAGAAGAAAGACCTGATTTAGATTATGTTTTTCAAAGAAGTTTATCTATTCTTACAGGAACACAAGGAGGTTGGCCTTTATCGATGTTTCTTGATGAAAATGGAGTTCCTTTCACTGGTGGAACTTATTTCCCACCAAAAGAAATGCATGGAAGACCAGATTTTCAAAAAGTTCTAAATAATGTTTCTGACGTATATAATAAGAATAGAGAAAAAATTCTCGATCAAGCACCCCAAATGCAAGAAATATTTGGTAAAATTAATCAAAGATCAGCAGTATTAAATCAACCATTAGAGCCATTTTTAGAAAAAATTATACAACACCTTGATAAAGACAACGGAAGTTTTAAAGGAGCGCCTAAGTTTCCTCAATTTTATTTGTTTGATGCAATGTTTTATTTTTATTTAAAAACGGGAAAAGAGGAATATTTTAAACCAGTTGAGACTTTACTCTATAATATTTCTTCAAAAGGAATGTATGATCATTTAGCTGGTGGTATAGCAAGATATACAATTGATGAAAATTGGATTGTCCCCCACTTTGAAAAAATGCTTTATGATAATATTCAATATATTGGTTTGCTAAACAAGTTCTTTCAAAAAACTAATAATCTTTATTATAAGAAAAAGTTAGAGCAAACTATAGATTTTATTAATTTAGAATTTAAAAATGATTTTGATCTTTATGGGTCTGCATATGATGCCGATAGCGATGGTGTTGAAGGAAAATATTATGTATGGAATTATACAGAACTAAAAAATACTCTGGGTCCCAAATTTAATTTATTTGCAAAAAAATATAATTTAACTGAAGAGGGAAATTTTGAAGGTAATAATATTTTAATAGAAAATCATAATAAACTTTCAGATGATGAGATTAAAGAAATTTCAAATACAGAAAAAACATTATTAGATCAAAGAAACAAACGTATTAAACCATTATTTGATGATAAATCTCAAACTGATCAAAATTGTTTTTTATTAGAAACTCTTCTTCTTTCGTCGCTAGTAACTGATAATGAAGAACTAAAACAAAATACTTTTGATAGTATAAAGATATTGGAAAAATATTTGTCAGACAAAATTTTCCATTGCTATCAAGACACAGAGATTGACGCTTTTTTGGAAGATTACGTATACTATGCTAGTCTTTTGATAACTATTTATGAATTAGATGGCGACGTTAAATACATCGAAAAAGCAAAAGATATATTATTAAAAACCTGGGAATTTTTCTTCGATAAAAAATCAGGATTAATGCAAAAAAATAAAATATTAGATAACGACCTTTTTGTTCAGCCAGTAGATCTAAATGATAATAATATACCGAATGGAAATAGTGTGTATTTAAACTTATGCAACAAGCTATATATAATAACTAGTGATAAAATATGGTTTGAAAAAATTGATATTTTAAAGAAAAGTTTCCACCAAGTTTTAAACTCAAACTTTGCACAAATGTTTAGTTTTGTTAAATCATTGGATATTTGTAATGAAAGTATATCTTTTGCAATTCATGGAAAGCAAAATTTAGATCCTAATATAAAAAAGTATTTGCAAAAAAAATTTTTTACCAGGGCTACATTTAAATATCTAGATAATAAGGAAAAAGATGCAAAAATTGTTATATGTAAAAATCAAACTTGCTCTAACAAATTAAGTAATATAAAGGAAATTGAAGATTATCTAAAAAGAAACAATATAAGCTAATGATAGAAACAAAGAAACAAATAATAGAACATTTTCAGTCAGGCTCAAAGGATAAATCTAATTTAAAGATTGGAGTTGAGCATGAAAAATTCATTTTTGATAAAAAAACAAATACGAGAATTGATTATCCCAAAATTAAGAAAATGTTTGAAAATTTATATGAGTTTGGCTGGAAACCTATTTTTGAGGAAAAAAATCCAATAGCGTTAACTAAGAATGGTAAAAGTATTACTTTAGAGCCTGGCAATCAAATAGAGCTATCTGGAGCAAAATTAAATAGTATTCACGAAGCTTGTGCTGAATCTCATGAATATTTATTTGAGTTAAATCAGGTAATTGAAAAATTAGATTTTAAAATAGTAAGCTCTGGATATGATCCTATATCTAAACTTGAGGATATACCTAATAATCCAAAAAAAAGGTATGAGGTTATGACCAAAGATATGCCTGTTGAAGGAAAACTAAGTTTGGATATGATGTATAAAACTGCAGGTACGCAATTAAACTTAGATTATACCTCAGAAGAAGATTTTATAAAAAAATTTAAATTGGCAAATAATTTAGTTCCAATATCTATCGGACTTTTTGCAAATTCCTCTATAGTTGAGAAAAGTAATAGTGGATACTTATCTTACAGATCTAAAGTTTGGCAAGAAACATCTAGAGGTGGATTGCCTGAGTTTTTTTTAAAAGATGTAAATTTTGAAAAATATGCAGATTATATTATGAATTATCCAATCTTATTTTTACAAAGTGAAGGCAATTATATATCTGGAAAAAAATATTTATTTAAAAACTTTATGAATGGAGAAATTAAAGAAATTGGAAATAAAATTCCTAGTACTAATGATCTTGATACACATTTAGGAACAATATTTACAGAGAACAGATTAAAACAATATATCGAATTAAGATCAATGGATGCGTGCGGATGGGAGTGTTTATGTGCTGGTCCTGCCCTATTTACTGGATTACTTTATGGAAATCTGGAAGAAGCTTTAGATTTAATAAAAAATTGGGAAGCTGATGAAGTGCTTTCAGCTTATAAAAATGCCCCTAAAGATGGCTTAAAAACTAATTTGATGGGCAAGGATATTTCGTATTGGGCAGAGAAACTAATAGACATATCAAAATCAGGATTAAAAAAGAGAGACTTTTTAAATAGAAAAAAATTAAGTGAAGCAAAGTTTTTAGATCACTTAGAAAAAATTGTAAAAAATAAAAAAACAAATGCTGATAATATAATAAGTAAGTATTCAAATTCCGAAAATTTGAATGATTTATATGACCA
This sequence comes from uncultured Pelagibacteraceae bacterium, assembly GCA_902576785.1. Classification (GTDB taxonomy): domain Bacteria; phylum Pseudomonadota; class Alphaproteobacteria; order Pelagibacterales; family Pelagibacteraceae; genus Pelagibacter. The sequence goes on from CACGWC010000003.1 coordinate 73,870, forward strand.
ATAAAATTGTTGCTATACAAGGTGATAATTTAAAAAAAATAAATATCAAAACAGATACTACTATTTTTTTAGCTAATGAAGCTCAGAACAAGGGTTATAAATTATTTTATTATTATCCAGAAAATTTATCGAATATAAGAGGAAAAACTGTAAGTGAAGGATATTTTATTAAAATTGATTATTCAAAAAAGAAATTTTATAAAATTCTAAAAAAATCAAAATTAGACTTATCTTTTGTAAAATATATTTTAATCAGACAGGATCCACCTTTTAACTTGGAATATATTTCTACAACATTAATGTTAGATAGAATCAAAGATAAAACAAAAATTATTAATGATCCTACTTCAGTAAGAAATATTTCAGAAAAATTTTATTCTTTAAATTTTAAAAATTATATGGTGGATACAATATTTACTAAAGATTTGATTGAAATTAAAAAATTTTTCAAAAAACATAAAAAGATAATAATTAAACCTATTCATAGCTATGGTGGCAATGATATAAATCTTATTTCAGGGAAGCTTAATTTACTTAAAATAAAACAAATATTGAAAAAACACGGTCACATTATGTGTCAAAAATTTTTAAATAAAATTAAGTTTGGAGATAAAAGAGTTTTTATTATAAATGGTAAGGTTTGCGGAGCTATATCTAGAGTTCCAAAATCAGGATCCATATTGAGCAATATGAGCAAAGGTGCAAAACCTAAAATCGCATTTTTAAGTAATAAAGAGCTAAAAGTTTCAGATATAATTGCAAAAAAAATTAAGAAAGACGGAATTTACTTTGCAGGAATAGACTTTATTGATGGAAAGTTAAATGGAGATATAAATGTAACATCACCAACGGGTATAAAAACATACTTTGATTTATCTCAGATAAACTTGGCTAAGACTTTTTGGAAAGGTTTATAGTTGAAAGACTTATCAAATCAGCAAAAAGGATCATCTCTTGCATTTATAGCTGTGATGTTTATCACACCAGATTCACTTTTTATAAGATTATCTTCTATAGATACTTGGGGATTATTGTTTTATAGAGGTGCGATACCATTTGTAGCTGTATTAATTGGACTTCTCATATTTTATAAAAAAAACTTTATTAAAGCATTTTTGAATGTTGGTTATGCTGGTATTTTTTATATTATAAGTTTTTCGATTTGTAACATCACATTTATCATTTCAATACAAAATACAAATGTAGCAAATACACTAATAATGATTGCAATGGCACCCATGCTTTCGGCAATCCTTGGTGCATTATTTCTAAAAGAGGTTCCCGATAAGAAGACTTGGATAGCTATAGCGATTACTTTAGTAGCTGTAGTATATATATTCTACGATTCTCTTGAGATGGGTAACTTATTTGGTGATCTTATGGGTATAACAACAGCCTTTGGACTCGCCACCAACGCAGTAATAATTAGGTCGGCAAAAGATAGAGATTTGCTACCATCAGCAGTTGTTGGTAAACTTACAGTAGCTCTATTTGCTCTCTTTTTCGTTGAAAGTTATGAGTTAGTTGAAAAAGACCTGATTTATATACCTTTAATGTGTATTTTGTGTGTAGCAATACCATTTGTTTTGGTGACAATTGCTCCAAGATTTATACCTGCCGAGGAAGTGAATCTGTTTTTTCTTCTTGAGACCATTTTGGGACCCATTTGGGTTTGGTTAGTTATCAAAGAGCAGCCTAGTCTAGAGACAATAGTTGGTGGACTTGTAATTATATTCACTATAGCTGTTCACTCATATCTAAAATTAAAATCTTCTTCTAAATAAAATTATTTTTCTTTTTGTCACAAATTTGTCTTGATTTAAAATTAGATCGCCCATAAACACCGCTAATTTTATGAACAAAATTATAAAAAACTCTTGGGCTCTTTTTATGGGTATGGCATTTATAATGCTAGCTCATGGTTTTCAAGGTACTCTTTTAGGTGTTAGAGCAGTTAAAGAAAATTTTGGTCTATCATCGACAGGCTTTTTGTTTTCTGGATATTTTGTTGGATATTTTATTGGAGCAAAAATTATACAATCATTAATTCATAGAGTTGGGCATATTAGAGTATTCGCAGCTTTTGCTTCTGTCACTTCAATTGTGGTCTTATTACACTCTATTTTTGTAAATCCTATTTCATGGTTTGTGCTTAGAATGATTTCTGGATTTAGCATGGTTTGTCTTTATACAGTTGCTGAAAGCTGGTTAAACGATAGATCTACAAATAAGAATAGAGGTAGTATTTTATCAATCTACATGATTGTTATGTATGCCTCTATGGCGATTGGAATGTTTTTCATAAACTTTAGTAAACCAGAAAACTTTCAACCTTTTATACTGATATCTTTATTTATGTCATTGTCTCTTGTTCCAATATTATTAACTAAAAGAAAGGCTCCAAACTTTAAAAAAATATCAGGTATGAAGCTAAAGGAAGTTTATAAATCATCACCATTTGGAGTTGTAAGTTCGTTTTTAATTGGAATATCACATTCAGCTGTTTTCTCATTGATTGCAGTTTATGCTACATCGATGAATTTTAGTATTTTAGAAGTTTCAATAGTAACCTTTTTATTTGCTATATCTGGAGCTATATCTCAATGGCCAATAGGAAAATTATCAGATGTTTTAGACAGAAGAATTGTAATTATTTATACAACGTTTGGGGCGGCTTTATTTTGTTTTTTGGCAATTATTTCTTCAGGTCAAATGTATATGCCTGAAGGTTTAGCAACATCAAAAATATTTTTTTATATCTGTATAATGTGTTTTTCTTTTTGTAGTCTACCAATGTTTGCTTTAATTTTTGCACACACAAATGATTTTATACCAAAAGAAAAATTTGTAGCAGCAGGAGCAGGATTACAATTTGTTTTTGGTCTTGGTGCAATCTGCGGTCCTTTTGTGTGCTCATTATTTATGGAATTTTTAGGAGAAAATGGATTTTTTATTTTTTTAATTATGTTTCATTCATTTATTGGTTTATTTGGAATATATAGAATGCAAATTAGAGAGTCTGGAGATAACCCAGACTCACAATTTGCACCTATGCCTCAAACGATTACTCCAGCCGGTATAGAACTTAATCCTTCAACTGAACCAATAGATGAACCAAATAATTTGAACGAATTTAAGAAAATTTAGTGTAAGTTCAACATTATGAAAACAGCATTGATATTCGGTTCAACTGGATTAATTGGTGGAATATTACTTAAATTGTTAGCCAATGATCAAAAATATGAAAAAATCAAGGTTTTTGTAAGATCTTCTACTTCAAAAATAGATTCTAAAATAGAAGTTATTCAAACAGATTTTACAAAATTAGAAAATATTAAGTCAGAAATAAAAGGCGATGATTGTTTTTTTTGTATTGGAACTACAAAGAAAAAAACACCTAAGAAACAAGATTATATAAACACTGAGTATAATTTACCTGTAACAATTGGAAAAATTTGTAGCGATAATAATGTACAAAATTTTACTTATATTTCTTCATTAGGTGCCAGTTCAAAAAAAACAAATTTGTATTTAAAAAATAAAGGTATGGCTGAAGAAGAATTAAGAAAACTAAACTTTAAAAAATTTATTGTAATTAGACCTTCGTTTTTAATTGGAAAAAGAAAAGAGGAAAGACTTGGAGAAAAAATAGGTATTTTCGCCATGAAATGTATATCGCCAATTTTAGTTGGAGATTTAAAAAAATATAAATCGATAAATGCAGAAATAGTTGCCAAATCCATGATAAATATATCAAACAGTGAAATACAAAGTGGGGTATTTGAACCACCACAATTACTGGAAATTGGAAGAGAATAAATTTTTTATAAATCAATAAAATATTAAAAAAAATTATTTTAAGTGCTATAATACATTTAAAGGAGGTATCTATGGCTAAATTTTTTTTAATGGGAAATTTTACAGAGAAAGCATTCGCAGGCTTTTTAAAAGATCCTGGATCAGATAGATCCGAGGTTGCTAGAAAGTGTTCTGAAAGTGTTGGAGCTGAAATGAAATCTTACACATATTTGAGAGGACCCTATGACTTTATGGTTGAAACCCATGGTACATTTGAGCAAATGGCTGCTATAAAAATGGCTACTGAGGGAAGTGGTGCACTTAAAAATATCGCCATTTGTGAGGAAACACCAATGAATGAAATTGCAAATCATGCAACAAAAGTATCGAGTGGCTATAAAGTGCCTGGACAATAATCTTAATGGTAGCTTCATTAATTATGGAGCTACCAATTTAAAATCGAAACTGTCAAAATATCTCATTCAAATAAAGTAATATTGATCTATTAAGAAAGTTATGAACAAAAGAAAATTTATAAAATTATCTATATTTGGATCATTATTATACAGTATTTTTCCATACAAAATTTCATTAGCTGAAACCAAAAAAATAATTAATCAAAATTTAACAGAAGCCCAAAAAAAAATAATGTTTGAGGAAGCAACCGAACGACCATTCTCAAGCCCTCTTAATTATGAGAAAAGAGAAGGTTTTTATCACTGTGCAAATTGTGGAGCTAAACTATTTAAGTCTAGCTCGAAATTTGATAGTGGAACTGGTTGGCCATCATTTACAGAGGCGCTTCCTGGAGCTTTTAAAACTAAGGTTGATTACAGCTTTGGCATGAAAAGAATTGAATACCATTGTGCAAAATGTGGTGCTCATCACGGACATGTCTTTGAAGACGGTCCTGGATCGACAGGAAAGAGATATTGTAATAACGGCTTGTGTTTAATATTTAAGCCATCATCATAAAACGGAGGAATAATGAAGATATTGAGTATATTGAAAGGGGTTGAATTAGTTATAGCAGATTTAGAAGTAAATTTGGGAGAACAAGTGAGAAGTGCACCTACGTTATGCGCAAGATACAATGGTAAGATTATACCTTTAAACACTGCTCAAGATGGTCGACCTATTCTTATGAGAGAAGAAAACGCTTTAGAAAACTAATTTTGTATTTAATTGCGTCAACTTAATTAAGTTTATTTACAAGAAAATATTATAAAAAATAACTATGACATTTGAATTACCAAAACTAGATTATTCTAATGAGGCTTTGTCTCCAATAATGTCACAAGAAACATTAGAATTACATCATGGAAAACATCATCAAACCTACATAACAAATCTTAACAATTTTATAAAAGATACGGACATGGTTGAAATGTCATTGGAAGATATAATTGTTAAAAGCTCAAAAGATAACTCAAAAGCTGGAATATTTAATAATGCAAGCCAGCATTGGAACCATAATCTTTTTTGGAAGTGCATGAAGCCAAAAGGTGGTGGGAATATTCCGTCAAAACTTGAGAAAAAAATTATTGAAGATTTTGGAAGTGTTGAAAAATTCAAAGATGAATTCAAACAAGCAGGTATAACTCAATTTGGATCAGGTTGGTGTTGGTTATCTTTAAATAATGATAAATTGGTTGTTACAAAAACAGCTAATGCTGCTAATCCTTTGATTGATAACTTAAAACCAATACTTGGTTGTGATGTCTGGGAACATTCATATTACATTGATTATAGAAATAGAAGACCTGAATATTTAGATAAATTTGTTAATAATCTTATCGACTGGGAATTTGTTGAATCTCTTTTAGATTAATCTAAATTTACATTTAATGAATAAAGTTAATTCCAGCAAACTTTGGAAAATTATACAGGAAGCTGGCGATTATTTGGATGGTCAGCTTCCTTATCATCCAAATCATCCAAATGGAAGAAATGCATACGCTCATGTATCCATCTGTATAAAAAACAAATTTAAAAATTCTTATAAAAATATTCCTGATGAAAAATTTAATGAAGTAATAAGTTATATTAAATATTTAAAACAAAATCCAAAATAATGTGTAAAGAATTATTTATCAAGAGCTCTATTTAAATGATCAATATTATCGAACTTGTAGACACCGTTAATTAAGACACCATTGAAAATAAACTCAAAAACCACATCACTATATTTATTAATTTTTTCGTAATCAATTTTATCTCGATTATTTAAGAAATAATAGATAGGTCCATCGTAAGAAGAGCTTACCTCAGAAAATTTAATAAATCTTTTTCTTTGAATTTTATGAACCGTTAAAAGACTTGTGGGAAACATAGATCCAGAAAATGAGTAAACTATTTTACCTTTTTTATTTTTTTTTAGAAATTGCTCCAATACAATTTTATTAGAAAGTCCCCAATAATCTTTTTCAAAATTTTTGAGTCCATTTTTTAATATTAGATTATTAAAATATAAGTATTGATGTGGATGTAATTTATAAATTGTATAAATTGAATCAAGAGAAACAATTATAAAAAAAGTAAATATGGTTTTTTTTATGAAACTTTTTTTTATTTTGGAAAAATAAAAAAAAGAAATTAAAGATATTTTTATAATAACAGGGTATAAGAAATAAAAGTGTCTCCAGCCGTCATAGAGTGACAGATTTGAGAAGATTACGTAAAAAAGAGGCAATACTAAAAAGAAAAATAAACTGCATGAAAGGTAAATTTTATCAAAATTAAGTTTTTTTTTTAAGTTTGCTATTAAAAATATTAAACCAAAAATAAACAATATAATTATAAAACTTGGTGATGTTATTAAAATCCAAACAGGAAGATAATGCCAAGGCAAACGATCACCTTTCAAAAGCTCTCCAAAATACATACTGTCAAGTGGAACTAAATTTCTGAAATGATTGTAAATAAATATCAATTTGTTTATTGAGTCTTCCCATAAAAATGGCCAGATCAAATACAAAAATATAAATGTTAAAAAAATAATTTGAATTATTTTAGTATTAAATAATTTTTTTTTTTTTAAATCATATAAAAAAATTATAAAACATATTAAGATGGGAACTATAATTCCTATTAACCTTATGTTGATTAAACATGCTGAAAAAAAACAAAAAAACAATAAGTCAGATTTATTTTTACTTGATAATAAATTATAACCATAAAAATTTGAAATTATAAAAAATCCTAAAAATATTATATCTTTGGAGTTATAAAAACTGTTTGCAAATATTCTTGGGTTAGTAACCAACAATAGTACTCCGAAAAAAGCTATGTAGTCTTTTTTAAAAATTTTTTTTAGTAAGAAAAAAAAATAAACGCATGATGTAAAAAAAAATAAAAAATTTATTAAGTGTCTAAATAAAAATACGTTTTTTTCATCTTTTATATTAAATAAAATTTCTAAGGCTGCTAAAGGAAGTTCAAATGCTGCTCCATAAGCTCTATCTGGGAATTTATCTAATTCTGTGGGTTTTTTTTTAGAAATTTTATCTTTAAATTTATTTTCTGTTATTGAATTAAATAAATTATTATATTTTTCCTCACTTAAAAATTTCTTTAATATATAATTTCCATTTGTTAATCCATAAAGTCTGGAAGTTTCTTCATCAAATGATACACCATAGCTTTTAAATATATTTAGCCCAAGAATAAAATATGATAAAAAAAAGAAAGCTATTAAAATTTTAATATTAAATTTTAATTTCAAAATAAAAAATTTTTTCTGTTTATGTAAAAGTGCTAATAAAAACTGAATTAAATTCTATCAATTAAAAACACCTAAATAAGCCATTACAAAAACTATAACAATTGCTAAACCCTCCATATTTCTCCCTTCTTTATCAATTTACTATAATATTATTAATTATTAAATATAGTTTTTAGAAATTCTTCCACTTCCTTTTCTTTTGTATTCCATGATGTCACTAACCTTACGGTTTTACCATCAAATTCTTCATTGCTCATCATATATTCCTCTGTAATTAATTGCTCAACCATCTTTTTTGGCAGTTTAACAAAAACTTCATTTGCCTCAGTTGGATATTCAAGTTTAACTTGTTTACTAGAAACTAAACCATCACTTAATTTTTTTGCCATTAGATTTGCGTGTCTTGCGTTTTTTAACCAAACATCATTTGAGATATATCCATCTAATTGTGCAGAAACAAAACGCATTTTAGACAATAAATGACCGGATCTTTTTAACAAAAAAGGTAAATTGCCAACTAATTCTTTATTAAATATTATAATTGCTTCAGCTGCTATACATCCATTCTTAGTTGCTCCAAAAGATAATATGTCAATTCCTGATTTCCATGTCATTTCTGCAGGAGTAACATCTAGTGAAACAAGCGCATTAGCGAACCTAGCGCCATCCATATGTACTTTTAATTTTTTTTTATGTGCGATTTCAGAAATATTTCTAATTTGATCTAAAGTATAAACTTCACCAGTTTCTGTTGCTTGAGTTATGCTAACAATAGATGGTTGAGTATGATGCACAATTCCAAACCCTCCAATATTATCATTTAGCTCATCAACTGTTATTTTGCCATCTTTACCGCTCAATGGAACAAGTTTTGCTCCACCTGTATAAAATTCAGGGGCTCCGCACTCATCAACATTGATATGAGAAAATTTATGACAATAAATATTTCCAAAAGATGGAGATATAGCAGAAAGTGCTAAAGCATTTGATGCAGTTCCTGATGCTGTTGGATATACAATTACATCTTTTTCAAAAATTTTAGAAAATTTTTCCTGTAGCACATCTGATATTTCGTCGTTACCATACGGAGGAGCAATACCATCATTTGCTTTGATAATTGCATCCAAAACTTCTGGACAAGCTCCTGTCACATTGTCTGAAGCAAATTTTACTCTTTTGCGTTTTGTATTAATTTTTGCATTCATTTTATTGTTTTGGAAAATAATCTTTTAAAGTACCTTCTCTATAAACATCAGCTGTACAACAATGAAGGCCACCACCAAAAGCGTATGCATCTCTCAACTCTACAGGGATAACTTCCATACCTAATTTATCTAACTGTTCAGCTTGATATTTTTCACTTTTTTCAACGCATACAGTTTTAGGGTCAAGGACTAAAACATTCATTGATAGCCATACTGAAGAGTAACAAAGTGGTGGTGGGGTATTATGAGCAGGTTGTGCTGCATCAATAATTTCCCATCCATTATCTTCAAATAATTTTCTTTGTTCTTTTGGAAGTCTTCTTTGTGGATTATTAATAATTAACCCCTCTTTAATTGGGGTAAAGGTTGCATCAATATGAATTGGATAAGGATCTCCTGGGAAATTTACAGCATGAACTCTATGATCCTTAAAATGTCTTTTTATCCAATCAATTCCTTTTAAGTTAGTTGTAAATCCGTGTTGTACAACTAAATCCTTTCCAAATCTTAGAATATCTGCGGCATCAAATAATGGCTCTTCCTCTGTTGTGACAAAGTATTTATTTTCTGTCCATTCAAGTCTTTTAGTTACACCAATTTTATCTGATAAATAGTCTTTTCTATAATCTGCATTTGTTAATCTGGGCTTTGGTGCTGACTCATGTCTCATATTTGGATCTTTATTATAATAGTCTTTTAATAAAGGTCTGTAACAAAGGTACTCAAACCATCTGCACCTGTAGCTCATTGTAGCTTCTAATATTTCATTTCCCACAGTTAATAAAACATCTCTAGGCGGCATGCATCCAAACATAGTTTCGGCTTTCCAGTCAGGAGTTGATGTTGGTTGATTAAAATCTAAAGGTGTTGGTCTATCAACTTTTATTCCCCTTTTTTCAAGCAAATTTGAAAAGTTATCTAATAGTTCATTAGCTTTATCGACAGTGTCCTTAGTTCTTGGACCATAAGTTCCTCGCATATCAGAGTCTTCTGGAACTTTAGCATCTAAAGCAGGTTCAGGTGCTGGAATACAAGTACCATCTGCTCTTCCAACAATTACATGTTTTAATGGATCCCATTCATTCCAACTATTAACAATCTTATTATTTTGAACCATGTAAAATTAATTTAATCCAATAAATCTTCTATTAGATTGCATTATCATACTATAATAAAAAATAGCTAAAAAAATAAAGAAGCCACCAATAATTGTATTAGTTGAAGGAATTTCATTTATTCCAAGCCATGGCAGCCAAACCCAAAATATTCCTCCTATTACTTCAGTCAAAGACAATAGCGTTAAATCAGCTGCAGGAATATGTTTAGACCCAATTGAATAAAGAATTAAGCCCATGCACACAAGTGTTCCATGAGTGGCAAATAATGCTTCATTTTTATTTGAAGATAAGAAATTTGCATCGTTATTTAAAAGCATAACTGTTGAAAATAAAAAACAAAATAATCCTGCTATAGCAACAGTTGTAAACTTAGGAGTTTGTTTTCTCCATCTCAGACTTACTGAAAAAATTGAAAAACCTAGTGCAGATACTAATCCAAAAATTAGACCCATTAAAGAATTTTCTTCGGTATTACCGTAGGCCATTACTATTATACCAAATGCAGCGACTAAAATTGATATCCAAACTGTGATTGAAATTTTTTCTTTCAAAAATAGAAAACCAAGTAGCGCGGTTATAAAAGGCATTGCAGCTAAACATAATAAAGTTACTGCTGCTGTCGTGTTAGTAATTGACCAAATAAAAGTTATCATTGCTGTTCCTAAACCGACACCACCTATAATTCCAGATATCCCAATTTTAAAATAATTTTTATAAAATGAAATTCCTTCTTCCAGAAATAAGTAAACATTGAGCAATAAAAAAATAACAATGCCTCTTGCAAACAAGTATTGCCAAGGGACAGTTTCGGGTTGGTCTATATGTCTTACAACATATGGTCCAAATGACCAAAGTATGCCTGCAAATAAAACAATTGGAATAGCTACTTTAGGATTTTTTAAATCAGGCATAAATTAATTTATTTTTTATAAATTTTTAGTGATATTATTAAATAAATATGGATTTAGATATAATAAAAATTGCATCCGACACGACTAATAATAAAATATTGAAAGATTACACTCATAGATCGAAATATAAAAATAAAACTTGTGGCGATATAATTGAAATGAGAGTTAATATTAAGAAAAATATAATACAAGATATTGGGTATCAAACAAAATCCTGTGTTTACTGTCAAGCTTCTGCAAGCTTAATATCTCATAAACTTATCAAAAAAAGTAAAAATAAAATTAATTATTTATTAAAAAATCTTATCGATTATTTTGAAAATGAAATTAAACCTTTGCCAAAAAATCTAAATAAATTTAATAAATTGTTTAATAAAAAAAATATATCTAGAAAAAACTGTGTATTAATGCCATTAATTGCAATTAAGAAACTCAGCATTGATGAATAATTTAGATATTAAAAAACCTGCTATCGCTGCAATATTTTCTACTATGACAATTGGGGTTTTGTCATTGCTTACTTATAAAACACCTTATGGATTATTTTTGATTGCTTCCTTTGGTTCTACAATGGTTTTGCTTTATGGGTATCCAGAAAGTCCTTTTGCAAAACCTAAAAATATATTTTTTGGTCATTTTTTAACTTCACTTGTTGGTGTGATATTTGTGAATTTCGTTCCACTTCCGATATATTTTATTATACCTGTTGCTGTTGGAATAGGTGTCGGATTAATGATTATTCTTAATGTAACCCACCCTCCTGCAGGAGGAAATCCTATAATTGTGATCATGGGGTCAGTTTCATTTGAATATTTAATTTCCCCAGTTATAAGCGGATCAATTATTGTGATAGTTTTTGGCATAATCTTGAACAAATTTATTGCTAAAAGGAATTACCCAAAATAAACACAATTTGTTTGCTAGTCCTATTTAACTTGTGCTAGTCTTTTCAAATAATAATTAATAATTCAGCTTAGAGAAGCTAGTAATAGGAGTAAAAATGAAAGTACTTTGTGTATTGTATGATGATCCAAAAGGAGGAATGCCTAAATCTTATCCTCTGTCGGATTTACCAAAATTAGAGAAATATCCAGATGGAATGACATTGCCATCGCCTAAAGGAAGAGATTTTACACCAGGCCAATTACTTGGTTGTGTTTCAGGTGAACTTGGTTTGAGAAAGTTTTTAGAGAGTAATGGACACGAATTGGTTGTTACTAACAGTAAAGATGGAGATGGATGCGAAGCGGATAAACATATTGTTGATGCTGACATTGTTATCTCTCAACCATTTTTCCCTTATTATTTAACTAAAGAAAGAATCGCTAAAGCTAAAAACCTTAAGATGGCAATAACAGCAGGAATAGGTTCTGATCACGTTGATTTACAAGCAGCAATGGATAATAAAATTGATGTTGTTGAAGTAACTTTCTGTAATTCTAGATCAGTTGCTGAACACATAGTAATGATGATTGTTTCAATGGTTAGAGATTATCACAATCAACATAGAATAGTTAATGAAGGTGGATGGAATATTGCAGATGCTGTTCAAAGAAGTTATGACGTTGAAGGAATGCATATAGGAACCGTTGCTGCTGGAAGGATCGGATTAGATGCACTTAGAAAAATGAAACCATTTGATGTTCATTTGCACTATTTTGACAGACATAAATTACCTGACAGTGTTGAAAAAGAACTAAACTTAACTTTTCATGAATCAGTGGAGTCTATGGTAAAAGTTTGCGACGTTGTTACAATTAATTGCCCACTTCATCCTGAAACTGAAAATTTGTTTGATGATGAAATGATAAGTAAAATGAAAAAAGGAGCATACATAGTTAACACTGCAAGAGGTAAAATTTGTAATCGAGATGCAATAGCTAAAGCCCTAAAAAGTGGACAGCTAAGTGGTTACGCAGGTGATGTATGGTTTCCACAGCCTGCTCCAAACGACCATGTATGGAGAACAATGCCAAATCATGGAATGACACCTCACACTTCTGGTACATCTTTATCTGCTCAAGCAAGATATGCAGATGGTGTTAGAGAAATATTGGAATGTTTCTTTGAAGGAAAAGAAATTAGAAATCAATATTTGATCGTAAAAGATGGCCAATTAGCAGGAATGGGTGCGCATTCTTACAGTAAAGGGTCTGCAACTAGTGGATCAGAAGAAGCTGCTAAATATCAAAAAAAATAAAATAGATTTATTAAAGGTATGCTACTTAAATAAGTAGCTACCTTTAATACCATAGATTTAAACCCTCATTATTATATATTTTAGATATGAGGTTATTTTACTACTTTTTACTATTATTTCTTGTATCGACATCATTCTCTCATTCAAAAGATAAAGCGTATTTTGCAGGAGGTTGCTTCTGGTGCATGGAAGAATCTTTTGAAATGTTGGAAGGTGTAGAAGAAGTTATATCAGGTTACTCAGGAGGGATCACTGCAAATCCAACATATAGAGAAGTCACCTATGGAGATACTGGTCATTTTGAGGTTGTTGAAATAATTTATGACAAAGAGAAAATATCCTATAAAGAACTCTTAAAAAACTTCTGGCTTAATATTGATCCATTTGATGCTTATGGCCAGTTTTGCGATAAAGGATACAGCTACAGATCTGTAGCATTTTATGAAAACGATTATCAGAAAGATTTAATTGAGAAAGATATAAAAAGATTAGAAAAGAAATTTAAAAAGAAGGTAGTCACATATGTTAAAGAATTTGAGATTTTTTACAAAGCAGAGGATAAACATCAAGATTACTATCAAGTATATTTAGAAAATTATTTAAAATATAAGAAAGCATGCAAAAGAGAGAGAATACTTGATATTATTTGGGGATCATAATTAATGCCTGTAACAAGCAAATTCGTAGCTTTAAAAAACTATATCCCTACAGGTTTGCCAAAAGAAACTGACTTTGAAATAAAAACAAAAGAGATATCTTTAGATGCCAAGAACAATATATTGGTTTTAAATTTATGGATTTCAGTTGATCCTTATATGAGGGCAAGGATGACTGAAAGAAAAAACTATAAACCACCTTTTAATATTGGTGAAGAGATGGAAGGTTATGCGTTAGGAATAGTTAAAGAATCTAAAGACAAAAATTTTAAAGAAGGAGATATTGTTTTTAGTAATTTTGGAATGAGAGATTACTTTGTTTGTAATTCCAATGATCTAAAAAAAATTGAGCCAATGAATATTCCTATACAAACATATCTGGGTCCACTTGGAATGACAGGTCATACAGCTTATATAGGACTTTTTAAACATGGTGAATTAAAACCAGGTCAAACAATCCTTGTATCTTCAGCTGGAGGTAGTGTTGGATCTACTGTTTGTCAAATTGCAAAAAATATGGGTTGTAAAGTAATTGCAAGTACAGGATCAGATGAAAAAGTTAAATGGTTAAAAAATGATTTAAAAATTGATCATGCGTTTAACTATAAAAAAATTGAAAATCTTGTTTTGCATCTTAAAGAAGTTTGTCCTGAAGGATTTGATTTATATTTTGATAATGTAGGTGGTGATTTCTTAGAGTCAGCTATTTTTCAAATGAAGAACTTTGGAAGGATTGTAATTTGTGGAAGGATATCCCAAATGAATGCAACTAATCCTGGCTCTGGTTTAAAAAATATGGCTCATGTTCTTGTAAAAAGACTAACTATTAAAGGTTTTATAATTTTTGATCATGAAAATGATAGAGAACAGTTTGAAATCGATATGACTAAATGGTTATTAGAAGATAAAATTAAATTTAAAGAAACTGTTTACGAAGGTATAGAAAATACACCAAAATCATTCATTGATTTATTAGAAGGTAAAAACATAGGAAAAATGCTTGTAAAAATTTAATTAGAATTTTTATGAAATTTTTAAAGAAGTTTTATAGACCCTTTTTATTAACCTATATTTTTTTGAGTATAGCTATCAGTTTTTATCCATCATTTGATTTTTACTCACTAAAAGGTCAAATTCTTATAATTGCTGTATCTTTTTTTAATGGGATGATGGGAGTTTACGTAAAAAAATTATAAGACGTAGGGCTCGGGTCTTGCTGAGCTATTTAATACTCTTTCGACTGCAAAAACACTAATATCTATAGTTTGATAATTGCCTGTAGTTATTAATTCAGTTAGAGCTCTACCAATTCCTGGTGCTTGCATTAAACCTCTGCCGGTAAATCCTGAGGCCATGTAAACATTTTCATATTTTGGATGTTTTCCAACTACAGCATTATTATCTAATTTGTTACAATCATAATATCCAGCCCATCCACCTGTTAACTTTAGTTCTTCAAATGCTGGTATTCTTTTTGCAAGAGCAGGCCAAACTAATTCTTCAAAATCATTCCATGCAGGTTCAAGATCTTCTGCATCAAATACTGAAATTGGAGAACCTGCTAAATATTCTTTTCCTTCTGGTCGCCAATATACTCCTGTTGTTAGATCTCCGGATAATGGCATCTCTGGAATATGTTTAGGACATTTAACTCTAAAGACTGTATGTTTTTGAGGTACTACAGGAATATCTTCAAGTAGTTCTTTAGTCCAACACCCAGCTGCAGAAATAATTGTCTTTGCATTAATTTCAGATAGGCTCTTAACTTCTCCCTTAATGAATTCTGCCCCAAGATCAATTGCTTTATGCTTTAATGCGCTATGAAATAAAAATGGATCAATCCATCCCTCGCTCTTGTTATCAGTAAATGTTGCAGTTTCAATTCCTTCCTCATTAATGTAAGGAAAATATTTTTTCAATTCAGAACCTTTAATATTTTTTGTACCCGCTTCACATTCTTTATGATTTTCTAAAGCTCTGTATTGCTCTTCTGCATGATCTGGTCCAAACATTAGAAGGTATCCATTAGGCACCATGCTAGCTGTTGGATTTGGATTTTTTTCAGTTTTTAATAATTCTGGTATTTGAAATATAAATTCCCTTGCAAATTTTCCTAAAAGAATATTTTCTTTTTGAAAAAACTGTCGTCTAAATCCACCAAGTGATAATGGGAATGACGCAGTTTTATAAGTTGGATCCCTTTCAATGACTTTTACTTTTCTGCCTTCTTTGGACATAAAGTATGCAGTTGCAGCTCCAATTATACCACCACCTACTATTACAACATCATCCATATTAGTTTATCAAAAAAATGTTTATATTTAAAAGCAATGCAAAACAACACCATAACAAATATGGAATCATCAAATACATGCTTAATTGACTTATATTCTTATATTTAAATACCAATAAAACAATAAATATAATTAACACAACAAGATTTAAAATTGCTAAAGAAATATTATGGAAACCAAAGAAAACAACACTCCAAGTTGTATTAAAAAAAAGATGAATGAAATATAAAAATACAATATTTAAATTTTTCGTGTTTTTATGCCACGCATTCCATATGGCTATTGTCATAAATAAATAAAGTAATGTCCATACTGGCCCAAATATCCAATCTGGTGGATTGTATTGAGGTTTAGATAAATTTGAATACCAAGGTTCTTTAAAATTTATAGTAACCAAACCTCCAATAAATGAAGCTGAAAACGTAGTAATTGCAAAGAGAATAAAAGATAAAATTTTATTTTTTAGCATTTAAGTACTATACAGCAGTTAAATATGAATAAAAAAGTAATTTGGATCACCGGTGGAAGTACAGGAATTGGCAAGGCACTTGCGTTAAAATTTGCTAATAATGGATGGACAGTTGCTATTTCTGCAAGAAGAGAAAATTTATTAAAAGAAATCGAAGATAAGCATCAAAATATTAAATCTTTTCCACTTGATGTAAATGATAAGGAAAAGTGTAAGTCTGTTTTTGAAAATATAAAAAAGGAACTTGGTGACATCGAAATTTGTTTTTTTTCTACGGGAACTTGGGATCCAAAAAAAGAAAAAGAAATTGATGTAGAGCAAATTGAAAATGTATTTAAAGTAAATTTTTTTGGAACATTAAATTGTATAAAAGCAGTTGAAACTCATTTTCGAGAAAGAGGAAAAGGTATTATTACCATTGTTTCTTCGATTGCAGGATACAAAGGCTTACCTAACTCAAGTGGCTATGGACCATCCAAAGCTGCTTTAAGTAATCTTGCTGAAAGTTTACATTTTGATTTTGGAAGATATGGCGTGAGGGTTTGTTTAGTTTCTCCAGGTTTTATCAAAACACCAATGACTGATAAGAATGATTTTAAGATGCCTTTTCTAAAAACTCCAGAATTCTCGGCAGACAAAATTTATGATGGGCTTATTAATGGTTCTAATTTTGAAATACACTACCCAAAAGAATTAACTTTGATCCTTAAATTTTTAAAAATAATACCTGATCGATTATATTTTTATTTAATACGGAAATTAACTAAATTACAAAAAAAATAAAATTAATCTTTAACAAACATCACAGTCAACTCTGCAACTTTAATTCCAAATTTTGTCATCTTAGCTCTGTTGATAGCTACTCTTTCGTCTTGCATAAATATCCAATCATCAAAAGTAATTTTGATATTTTTTCCTTTCACAGGAACTAACAAAACATACTCAAATTTAAATGCTGGGCCATATGAATACCCCCTAGCCTTACCAACTACATCGCCTGCAGTTCCCTCGTAATTATGTTCATCAATTTTATCTATTACCCATTGCCTATTTTGTATTTCACCATCATTCCAAATAAATTTTTCGTCTAATATAAGTTGTTTGCCATCCCACTTACCGTCTAGGTCTGCTGAAAATTGTCTTGTAACTTTACCTGATCTATTTTGTAGTATACCCCAAGCTTTGACGTTTCCGCTTAAATATTCTTCAATTATTAGTCTTGGTTTTTGATCTTTAAAATCTTCTGGTTTCATAGATTGATTATTTATACAGCTTGTAATTAATCCTGTGAAAATTATCAATAAAAATACTTTAAAAAATTTTTTGTTAATCATATTAAATTTTATTTTGCATGGAAAATTGAATTAAATCTATATTCTTTGATTTAAACCCAGCTTCACAATATGACAAATAAAAATGCCACATACGTTTAAATTTATTATCAAATCCATGTTTTGAAATCTCTTCCCATTTTTTTAGGAATTCATCTCTCCATATTTTTAAAGTATTGGAATAGTGAGAGCCATATGACTCGTATTTTTTAATTTCTAAACCGTTGCTACTAGATAAATCATATAATTTTCTTTTTGATGGCAAAAAACCTCCAGGAAATATGTATTTTTGTATAAAGTCTTCTTTGGTTTTATATCTGTCAAATAAACTATCATCGATTGTTATCGCTTGTATCGCGGCCCTTCCATTCTCAGATAGATTTTTTTTAATACTTTTAAAATAATTGACTAAATAATTTTGCCCAACCGCTTCTATCATTTCTATAGATGCGATAGAGTCATATTTGTCTTTTACATCTCTATAATCTTTCAAAAATATATTCACTTTTTCATTCAATCCATTTTCAAATATTCTTTTTTTTGAAAATTCAAATTGCTCTTTAGAAATTGTTATACAATCTAATTTTACATCATAATTTTTACCCACATATTCAGCAAAGCCGCCCCAGCCACAGCCAATTTCTAAAATTTTATTTCCTACGTTTGGCTTTATTAATTCTGTAAGCTTTTTATATTTATTTAGTTGAGCAGAAAATAAATCGTCTTTTTGTTTTTCAAAAATTGCACTTGAATAAGTAAGTGAAGGATCCAACCATAATGAAAAGAAATCATTTCCTAAATCATAATGTTTTGAAATATTTTTCTTACTTCTACTCTTATTATTTTTTATGAAAATACTCTTTAATTTATTAATCATTGATAAATCAAAAATACCTGAAAATTTATAGACAATTTTTATATTTTTAGCTGTTATTTCTATTAGATTAGTTAGATTATCTGTTTCAAATTCATTTCGCATGTACGCTTCTGCAAGTCCTACACTTCCCGATTTTATTATTTGAAGTGTTAAACCAGGTTTGTTAATTTTAATCTTTGCTCTTAATTGTTCACTCTCATTACCAAACTTATATATTTTGCTGTCATGATTTTGAATTTCAAGAAATCCATGCTTTATTAGTTTTAGAGAATTAAATACGATTTTATCTGACAAAAGATTAAAATTCATTTTTTTTCAAACGTAATATTATTTTTTATTTTTATGTTTTTTTTAACTAACTTAACTCCCTTTAACCATAATTTTAATGCTTCAAAATGAATTGCGGCAATAACTTTAAAGGTCATTAAAGGGTGAGAAATATAAGATATAAGCATATTTTTATTGTTAATTTCTTTTGCAACCCCATCTTGTGAAGCATATAACAATTTTCCTTCCTTATCACTTTGATCAATTATTACGGATAACATTTTTTCAGGTTTGAGGATTCTAAAATTATATTTACTTTTCATTTCAATAAATGGTGAAACGAAAAACTTCTTCTCGCAGCTATTTGTAATTATTTTTTCGTCGTTGACTTTAAATATATAAGTATGTTGCTCACCAAATGTATTTTTAACTTCATACAATATAGCTATAATTTTTGAATGATTATCATAAACGAAAAAAATACTTAATGGATTAAATACGTAACCAAATATTCTAGGATAACAAAGCAATTTTACCTTTATGTTTTCAAATTGAATGTTGTTTGATTTTAAATTTTCTATTACCCAGGCTTTTAAATCACTACCATCTCTAGGTCCGTGATCTTTGTCATAAAAACTTAAAATATTAAAATTATTGTTAGAAAAAATTTTAATTTTTTTTTGTATCAAATTAATTTCATCAAGATCTAAAAAGAGTGAGAAAACGTTGTATTTAAAAAAGTGATATTTTGGCTTAAATCTTTTATGAATTACTTTACCTTCGTAAATATTGGAATTTTTAATCATTTAGGTTTTCAATCATATTAATGGATGATTTTATTCCATCTTCATGAAAACCGTAACCAAAATAACTTCCACAAAACAATACATTTCTTTTATTTTGTATTTCTTTTAATAATTTTTGATTATTCAAAGCATCTTGATCAAAATAAGGATGGGTAAAAGTAACTTTTTGTAGGATTTTTTTTTGATCTATTTCAAAAAAAGGATTTAAGGTTAAGAAAATATTTTTTTCTGTCTTCAGATTTTGTAATAAGTTCAACCAATAAGTTAATGATGTCTTACTAATATCTGATTTATCAACTGAGGAATTCCATGAAGACCAAACTTTTTTATTGTTTGGCATACATACATCGTCAGTATGTATTACTGCTAGATTGGATTTATATTTAAAATTTGAAAGTATTTTTTTTTCATCCTCAGTCGGCTCACTCAAAATTTTCAATGCATCGTCTGCATGAGTAGCGATGACAACTTTATCATAGTCAAAAAATTCGTTACTAGCACCGTAATATACTTGAACACCAATTTTATTTCTTTTTATCGAACTAATCTTATAATTTTTAAAATATTCTCCACTTATTTGAGTTAATACTTTCTCTACATAAGTTCTACTTCTGTTGGTGACTGTGTACCATTGTGGTCTATTTTTTAATTTAAAAAGTCCATGATTTTGAAAAAATTTTAAAAAAAATTTAATTGGCATTTGATTTGCTTCTACTGGGGGCATTGACCAGATAGCAGAAACCATTGGGATTAGATGAAAATTAATAAAATTTTTTGACCATTTATTTTTTTCAAGAAATTCACCAAGAGTAATCTCTTCATTTAAACTTTTAATTTGATCACACTTTTTGTAGAAATTTATAATATCAAAAAACATTTTTAAAAATTTTAAATTAAAAAGATTAGCTTTATTTGAAAAAATTCCGTTTAAACCTCTACCACAATATTCATAATTTGTATCTTTTACAGAAACAGAAAATGACATATCGCTTTTTTCAATTTCAATTTTTAATTCGTTAAAAAAATTTATGAGATTTGGATAAGTTTCATGATTAAAAACAATAAAGCCAATATCTACAGGAACTTTTTTTACCATTAATTAAAGTATCTAAAGTATATGAATGACCACCAAAATGATCTTCGCTTTCGAATAAATCAACATGATGTTTTTTGGAAAGCTTTTGTGCTGCTGATAAACCAGAGATTCCTGATCCGATTACTGCAATTCGCATTAAGGCTATGCTGCGTCTTCTTTAAACTCATCCATACTTGGACATGTGCAGAATATATTTTTATCTCCATAAACATTGTCTACCCGAGCAACTGGAGGCCAAAATTTGTTTTGTTTTAAAAAACTTGCAGGATATGCTGCTTCTTCTCTTGAATATTTATGTTCCCATACATCTGATGATAATTCAGTATCAGTGTGAGGAGCGTTTTTAATTGGATTATCAATTTTATCAAATTCACCTGATTTAATTTTTTCAATTTCTTGTTTAATCTTAATTAAAGTGTCACAAAATCTGTCTATTTCTGATAAACCTTCGCTTTCAGTTGGCTCTATCATCATAGTGCCAGCTACAGGCCATGACATAGTTGGTGCGTGAAATCCAAAATCTATCATTCTTTTTGCAATATCTTCTTCAGTTACCCCTGTTTCAGATTTAATATTTCTAATATCAATTATGCACTCGTGTGCAACATTGCCATTTGCACCTTTGTACAAAATAGGAAAGTGATCTTTAAGTCTATTTGCAATATAATTTGCGTTTAAAATTGCAACTTGAGTAGCAAGCTTTAATCCTTCTGATCCCATCATTTTAATATACATCCAAGAGATTGATAGAATACTTGAACTACCCCAAGGAGCTGCTGATACTGCTCCAATTCCACTTGTTGGTCCGCAATCTTTTATTACTGGATGATTAGGCAGATAAACTTGTAAATGTTTTTTACAAGCTATAGGTCCCATTCCAGGTCCACCACCACCGTGAGGAATACAAAATGTTTTATGCAGATTAATATGACAAACATCTGGACCAAAATTTCCAGGCTTTGCAACTCCAACAAGGGCATTTAAATTTGCTCCATCCATATAGACCTGTCCACCATGTTTATGAACTAACTCACAAATATCAGTTATTTTTTCCTCAAATACTCCATGGGTAGATGGGTAAGTTACCATTAAAGCTGCAAGATTTTCTGAATGTTGCTCTACTTTTTTCTTTAAATCATCGAAATCTACATTTCCCTCTTTATCACAATTAACAACAACGACTTTCATTCCAACCATTTGTGCGCTTGCTGGATTTGTACCATGTGCCGAACTTGGGATTAAACATATATTACGATGAGCATCATCTCTATCTAAGTGGTACTTTCTTATAACCATTAGACCTGCATATTCTCCTTGAGCGCCTGCATTAGGTTGTAGAGAAACACCAGAAAATCCTGTTATAGATCTTAACCAATTTTTTAAATCAGTAAACAAATCTCTAAAACCTTCCATTTGTTCAACTGGAACAAAAGGATGAGGTTCTGCAAATTCTTTCCAAGAAATCGGGATCATTTCAGCGGCAGCGTTTAACTTCATTGTGCACGAACCAAGTGCTATCATAGTTCTATTCAATGCTATATCCTTATCCTCTAACTTTTTAAGATATCTAAGCATTTCAGTTTCTGAATGATATAAGTTAAAAATTGGATGCTCTAAATATTTTGAAGTTCTTAGTAAATTTTTTGGTAAATTAGGTAATTTAACTGAAGGATCCTCTTTTTTTATTGATTCTGCAGCATTAAAAATTTTTAATAATTGATTTACTCTATAAACGTTCTTTCTTTCATCGAAAGAGACAGCAAGCATTTCAGAATTTACTTTTCGTATATTAACTTTCTGATTTAGTGCATTTTTATAAATTTGATCAGTCTTTTCTTTGGTAATAATTGTAACAGTATCAAAAAAATAATCAGAATAAATTTCATAACCTGACTGTTTTATTTTATCAGCAAAACTTTTTGCTAATTGAGAAACTCTTTCAGAAATATTTTTAATTCCCTCTGGACCATGATAAATAGCATATGCTGCTGAAACAATTGCTAATAAAGCTTGTGCAGTACAAATATTGCTTGTCGCCTTATCTCTTCTGATGTGTTGCTCTCTAGTTTGTAGAGATAATCTGTATGCCTTGTTACCATGTCTGTCAACTGACACACCAACAATTCTACCAGGCATCGATCTCTTATACTCGTCTTTAGTTGCAAAAAATGCTGCATGAGGTCCTCCATACCCCATCGGTATTCCAAATCGCTGAGAGCTTCCAACTGCTATATCAGCACCAAGTTCTCTTGGTGTTTTTAATTTTGCTAATGCTAATAAATCACAAGCTAATACAGCCTTACCGTTTTTTTTATGAATTTTGCTAATTGCTTCACTAGGATCTTTAATATCTCCTAAAGTTCCAGGATATTGTAAAATTCCACAAACTAAATCCTCTTTTAATTGATCTAAAACTTCATCTTCTTTCCCAACTAAAACTTTTAAACCCATTGGTTCAGCTCTAGTTTGAATTACATTTATTGTTTGAGGATGGCAATCCTCAGATACAAAAACTAAATTACTATCTTTTTTATTTAATCTATGACTAAGACCCATGGCTTCTGCTGCTGCTGTACCTTCGTCTAATAAAGAAGCATTAGCAATATCCATACCAGTAAAATCAACAATCATTTGTTGAAAGTTTAATAACATCTCAAGTCTTCCTTGAGCTACTTCAGGTTGATAAGGTGTATATGATGTATACCAACCTGGATTTTCTAAAATATTTCTTAAAATTACATATGGCGTATAAGTTCCATAATAACCCATTCCAATAAAGTTTGAGTAAACATGATTTTTTTTTGAAATTGCTCTTAATTTTCTTAAAGCCTCATATTCTGAATTAGACTCTCCGATATTAAGCTCACCTTTAAACATTATTTTTTCTGGAACAGTGTTATTCATTAAATCATCTATTGATTGATAATTTAATTCTTTTAACATTTTTGATTGGTCTTCTTTAGAAGGTCCAATGTGTCTTTTTATAAAATCTTTTTCTGAATTTGGTAACATTATGCTGATGACTCCTTTGCAAATTTTTCATATTCTTCTTTACTCATAAGACTATCCATTTCAGATTTATCTTTTATTTTAAGTTTAAAAAACCACGCAGACTCCTCTGGGTCTTCATTTATTTTTGATGGATCATCAACTATCATTTGATTTGTATCTATTACTTCTCCACTAACAGGAGTGTAAACATCGCTAGCAGCTTTCGTTGACTCAACCACTCCAGCAGTTCCATCTTTATCAACATTTGAACCTTTCTCTGGGAGTTCTGCAAATACTATATCGCCAAGCATTTCTGTTGCATGCTTAGTTATTCCAATTGTAGCTTCTTCTCCATCTAGTTTAATCCACTCATGTTCTTTTGAATATTTAACTTCAGACATTAATTTCCCCTTTTACGTAATTTTTTTTATAAAACGGTAAGTTACAAATATTTGCAGGAATTTTTTTTCCTCTAACTTCAAGAAATATTTTTGTATTTACAGTTGAATAACTATTATCGACATATCCCATTGCTATTGGATGTTCAACGCTAGGTCCAAATGTGCCACTTGTTACTTTTCCAATTTCTTGATTTTTATCATTGTAAATTTTGGTATTTCCTCTAGCAATTACTTTGCTGTCTGGTTTTATGCCAACTCTCAATTTTTTTACTCCGCTTTGAAATTGGTTTTTTAAAACTTCTGATCCAACAAATTCAGTCTCAATTCTGCTCTTGGGTATTGCCCATTTTAGATTAGCTTCGATAGGACTTGTATCGTTGTCTAAATCATTTCCATACAAGCAGAGTCCAGCTTCCATTCTTAATGTATCTCTTGCTCCTAAACCAATCAATTTAGATCCATTTTCTATCAAACTTTCTACAAAAGTTTCTGTATCACTATGTTTTATAGAAATTTCAAATCCATCCTCACCAGTATATCCTGATCTAGTTATGTATACTTTTTTATTGTTATAGATATAGTTGTTCCCGTTCATAAATTTTAGACTATTACAACCAGGTATAACTTTATTTAAAACATTTTTTGCTTCGGGGCCCTGTAATGCAATTAATGACAATGACTCGTCAAGATTTAATTTATATTGATTATCAAGCTTAGATTTTATTACTTCATAATCATTATACTTGCATGCAGCATTTAAGATAATTAAAAATCCATCAGATGTTTTGGTAATTATCAGATCGTCCTGAATTCCTCCTTTGTTATTCATTAAAAATGAATACTTACTTTGATTAGTTTTCAATTTTTTCAAATCTGCAGGAAAAATCTTCTCAAGATCATTTGTAAGATCATCACCACCCGATATAAATAATTGACCCATATGAGAAACATCAAAAATACCAGAGTGTGAACGTGTGTATTTATGCTCTTGTATAATTCCATCTTTATATTGGATGGGCATTTGATATCCAGCAAACTCTACAAGCTTTGCTCCGTACTTGATGTGGAGATTATTTAACGATGTTTTTTTTATACTCATATTAACTCTTTATGCCCCCTCTGTCTTTTTGCCTGAGAGATTTGCTCCTTCGGCGAGAATAATTCTCTTTCCAGAGTTAATATGTACGGTCCATTTGCCTGAGAGTTTCCGGGGTGGTTGCTCCTTCGGCGCTACAAAAGTAGTCTCTCCCGTATAAATTCTTATAACATAACTAATATAAATTTATAGCTCTAATTTGTTGCACTTTTTTTTTTCATAAGTGAAAGAAATTGTATTAAAACTGCAAATATCACTATTAAACCACCAATTAAAACGCTGGTTGGAGGATTTTCATTTATAAACATCCACGCCCAAAAAGGTCCTAAAACTGCCTCTGATAACATTATGATTCCAACTAAGGCTGAAGGTGTAGATCTTGCACCAATTGTAATAAAAATAAAACCAAAACCAAGTTGGAAAAAACCAGCTAAAAATCCCAAAAAAATATCATTTAAAGATATAAAGATTGTTTTAGACATAAAATATCCAATGATCAAGGCAATAACGCCTGCAATAAATTGTAATGGAACCATATCTACACTTGGAAATTTTCTAACTATTAAAATTAATGTTGCGAATGATATTGGCATAATAAAAGCAGCAATATTTCCACTCATTTGTCCAACTGTTAATGAGCTTCCAACCATCAAAATTATTCCTGAAATTGCTAAAACTATAGAAGTTAATGTTATTAAGTTTACTTTTTCTTTTAAAAAAATATATCCAAAGATTGCTAAAAATAATGTTTGGGTTTGAATTATAAAATTAGTATTTGCTACAGTAGTATTATACATAGCAAAAACATAACCACTAAAGCCACAGGCAAGTATAATGCCTCCAATAAGACCAGGGAATCCAGATTTATAAAATGCTGAAATAAAATTTTGCTTATAACTAATAATTAGAAAGATCAGAACTACAATTATAAAAAAAACTGATCTCCAAAATAGAATCTGCCATAGAGTGGAACCTTCGAAAGATTTGACTATCAACCCTCCAAAACTTAAACTGAAAGCACCAAAAAAAATCAAAAGCGGCCCTGGTAATTTTGTAATTAAATTCATTTAATTTGAGAAATAAGATTATTAGTCTCCATCTGATAAAGTTTATATAATGTTTCAGCATCCTCTAAGCTTACATCTTTAAATTTAATATTAGATCCTGGTGTTAATTGTACCAGTCGATCATAGTCAGCAGATATGACAGTTGCAATCTTCGGATATCCACCAATAGTTCCGTGATCTGATAACATAATTATTGGATCTCCAGCAGATGTTATTTGAATTACACCTTTTACCAAACCTTCAGATTTTATATTAGGATCAACAATATTTTCAATTTTTGGACCTTGTAATCTCATACCCATCCTATCTGAAAGTTTTGTAATTTTAAAACTTTCTTTAAAGAATTTATTTTGTGAAGACTCAGAAAAATAATCATAGTTTGTGCCTTTAATGACCCTTATATTTTCAATAGTGCTACCTAAATAATCAAGTTTTCTTTTGTTAAAAGAATTATTAATATCAATTATTTCAATTTCTAAATCTTTAGAAAATTTATTCCCGTTATTTGGTCCAATTTGAGCTTGTGTATTTATTGAACAGCTTCCCCAATAATAATCAACACTAAAAGTTCCATTAATCGAAAAATATCCATAAACAGACTTGTTGGTTGAATGTATATCGACTTCATCACCATTTTTTAACAAATAACATTGGTAGGAATTACCATCAATAACACCCTCTTTTGTTATAATTTTAAATGATACATTTCCAGAAATACAAAAAAAAATATCTTTTCCAAAATACTTCAAATGCGGGCCTTGATAAGCAAATTCTATTACAGGTGAATTGTAATCATTTTGTAGAAGTGAGTTTAACAATTGAAAATTTCTTTTATCCATCGCTCCACTAAAAGGAATGCCAATATGGTATAAATTATTTCTTCCTAAGTCTTGATATGTGGTGTTAATACCAGCTCTTAAAATTTTAAAGTAGTTTCTATCTTTTGATTTCATTATATTGATCTAAAGTTATTCTATAAAATTTTATTGTATCACCTGGATTAACAAGATTAGGGTTTGATTGATTGGATGTGTCGAAAATATTTTGTGGTGTATTTCCCAAAATATTCCATCCCCCAGGTGTTTCAAAAGTGTATATATTACAAAATTGTTCTGTTATTCCAACTGAACCTTTTGGAACTTTAACTCTTGGTGTTTCTAATCTTTTTAATCTCATTTCCTGGTTAAGATCACCAAGAAAAGGCATACCAGCCACAAATCCTGTCATATAACAAAAGTAATTTTTGCTAAAAAATTTTTCTAGGATTATTTCTGATTTTAATTTTAGTTTATTTTCAACTCTTTTAATATCTAATGCAAAATTATTATCACAACACACAGGAATTTTGATTAAGTTTTTTTCTAATTTATTGTTTTCTTTAATCTCTATATTTTCAATTTTTTTTTTTAAAGATAAAAAAGAATGTATATTTAAATCATATGAAATTATTAATTTATTATAAGATGGAGTTAAGTTTGTAATACCTCTTAAGTTTAATTTTTTTATATGGTAAAAATATTTGATTACATTTGAATTAATTTCTTGATTTACATCACTTCCAAAGTCGCAGTACAAAGCTGCGTCACCAAGATTTAATATATTTTTTATCATACCATGTTATACTTATGATTTATTAGTATGGAAATTAATATCAATTGTGATTTAGGTGAAAAATCAAAGCATCATTCAGATGAAAATGATCCAAAATTACTAGAAATTGTCAATTCAGCTAATGTTGCTTGTGGTTATCATGCTGGTGATGAAGAGAGTATGAACCAAGTTGTAAAAATTTGTAAGAAAAACGGTGTTAGTATAGGTGCACATCCATCATTTAATGATCCAGAAAATTTTGGACGTAAAAGACTAAATTTATCATCAGACGAAATAAATAAGCTACTAATTGATCAGTATGAAATTTTACAAAATATAGCTGAAAAACATGGTGAGATCGTTACACATATTAAACCGCATGGTGCATTAAATAATATGGCTTGCGAAGATATTGAGCTTGCAACAATCATTGCAAAATCAATCTGCAATTTTAATAAAGATTTAATTTATTTAGTGCCTACAGGTTCAAAGATGGAAGAAGCAGCAAACAAATTTGATATGAGAATAGCATGTGAGATTTTCGCAGACAGAAATTATGAAGATAATGGAAACTTAGTATCTAGAAAAGAGCCTCATGCACTTATTACAGATCCAGATAAAGCAAAAAGTCACGTTTTAAGCATGGTTCAGAACCAAGCCATTAATTGTCACAGCGGAAAGCAAATACCTTGTGAAATAGACTCTGTGTGCATACATGGTGATAATGCAAGTTCTCTAGCTACAGCTATATCTATAAAAAATAATTTAATAGATAATGGCTTAGAACTAAAAACACTAACTAATTTAAGGAAATTTAAATAATGATAAAGAAGATATTTTTTTCAATGTTCTTTTTAATAATTTTAGCAGGAACGTCTTTTGCTGCTGGATCTAGTAGCGATTCTGGATCAACAGAAAGCCATTATGATAAGGCAGTGAAATTGATTAAAGCTGCAAAAAAATTAGAAAAAAAAGGTAAAACAGAGAAAGCAATTAAAAGATACGAAAGAGCAATTAAATTTTTAGTAAAGTCGAATAAGATGAATCCAAATAAAGCAGACACATTAAATTATCTTGGGTTTGCAACAAGAAAAACTGGTGATTTTGAAAACGGTGAGAAATATTATCTTCAAGGTTTAGCGATTGAGCCAAATCACATAGGAATTAACGAATATTTAGGTGAATTATATGTTGCAACCAATAGAATGAATTTAGCAAAAGAAAGATTGAATGTTCTAGAGGGATGTAATTGTGAAGAATACAATCAGCTAAAAGGTGTTATAGACGGATCTAAAAAATCAAAATACTAGTTTATATTTTTTATCATTTGCTCAGGCATCCAAAGAGCAATTTCTGGAAATATCACAACCAAGATAACAGCAAAAATCATTAGCAAGAAGAGTGGAAACGCGCTTCTTGCTATATAACCCATATCTTTATTAGCCATACCCTGAAGAACAAAAAGATTAAAACCAACCGGCGGCGTGATCTGAGCCATTTCGACAACAATAACTAGAAAAACACCAAACCAAATCATATCAAAACCTGCTTGTCTAATCATTGGTTCAATTATAGCCATTGTTAAAACTACAGCAGAGATACCATCAAGAAACATTCCAAGAATTATATAAAAGATCATTAAAACAAAAATTAAAACATAAGGAGAAAGTTCCATTCCTTCAATCCATAGAGCAAGATTTCTTGGCAATCCTGTAAAACCCATTGCCAAAGATAAAAAAGTGGCTCCAGCTAATATAAAAGCTATCATGCAAGAAGTTTTAGTAGCACCCAAGAGAGACTCTTTAAATGTTCTTAAAGACAAACTCTTTTGAAAGTATGATAAAATTAATGCACCTACTACGCCCAAAGAAGCTGCTTCGGTTGCGGTTGCTATACCAGTATAAATTGAGCCAATAACTGAAACTATTAATAATATTACAGGTATCAGTTTTCCTGATTTCCTTACCTTTTCCATAAGTGAGAGGTCTTGTTTAAAAGTAGGCATGGATTTTTTATTTATTGCCGACCAAATCATTACATATGTCATAAAGATCAACGCAAGCATTATTCCTGGTAAAATTCCTGCGATAAATAGTTTTGCTATCGACTCTTGGACAGTCACGCCATAAATAATTAAAATAATTGAAGGTGGAATTAGAAGACCCAGCGTTCCGGAACCAGCTAAACTTCCAAGTAGAATACTTTCTGGATATTTTCTTTTTCTTAGTTCTGGAATAGACATTTTTCCTACTGTGGCTACAGTTGCTGCAGAAGATCCAGAAATAGCTGCAAATAAAGCACATCCAACTACATTAACATGCACTAAACCACCGGGTAGTTTCTGCATCCATGGGGATAATCCTTCAAATAAATTTTCAGATAACTTCGTCCGAAATAAAATTTCACCCATCCAAACAAATAAAGGAAGTGCAGTTAAAGTCCATGAAGATGAAGCTCCCCAAATTGTTGTTGCCATCGCATCACCAACTGGCCTTGTGGTGAACAGCATCATTCCTATAGATGAAACACCAACCATGCTTATAGCAACCCAAATTCCTGAGCCTAAAAATATCAAGAGAACACTTATGAAAAATATAGTAAGTAAAATTTCAGTCATTTTTTTTTGTTTGTATTTGCAAAACTAATTGATGAGATACACATATGAAAAATATTAGTGATCCTAAAGCAACACTAGTTTGTGGTATCCAAATTAAAATTTCGTCAGCTCCTTCACTTCTCTCTTGAAATTCATAAGATATTTTTAGCATTTTCAAAAAATAGAATGCTAAATAACCAGAAAATATAGTTGCAACTATCAAACTCCATAATTCCAAAAATCTCTTTTTAATCCCAGTAGCTTTTTCTAAAAATAAAGTAATTCTAATGTGACCACCTTCTACAAAAGTATAAGATAAAGCAAAAAAAGATGAGGCAGCCATACAATATCCAGAATATTCAGCTAGGCCTCTTATATAAAAACCAAATATTCTTGATGAAATTCCAATTAAAATAAA
Organism: uncultured Pelagibacteraceae bacterium; assembly: GCA_902576785.1. Taxonomy (GTDB): domain Bacteria; phylum Pseudomonadota; class Alphaproteobacteria; order Pelagibacterales; family Pelagibacteraceae; genus Pelagibacter. Next base: position 104,781 of record CACGWC010000003.1, read on the forward strand.
AACTGCAACCAAAATAAGAAAGAATGCAGCGATATAGCCTGAGTAACTATAAAGATTATTTAGAAATTTATTGACTTTATTAAACATATAAAAAGGCCGTTTAATACGGCCTTTTTAATTATAATGATTTAATTATAAGCAGCAAGAACACTAGCACCTCTATCGCCAGCTTTTTTCTTCCACTCTTCTGCCATTGTAGCACCAACTTTTTTGAAATGACTTTCAAGGGCTGCATTTACTTTGCCTACTTTCATTCCAGCATCAGCTAAAGCTTTTTTATCAGCAACATTTCCTTTTTTTGAAAGTGCCCAACCTTTTTTCTCAGCAACTGCTGCCTCTTCCATAATCATTTTTTGTGTAGCTTTATCTAATTTATTCCAAGAACCTCTGTGAGCTACAATCATATTTTTTGGAAACCAAGCCGCAATATCATAAAAATACTTTACTCCATTTTCCCAAATTTTACTGTTCTTACCAGTAGTTGGTGAAGTAATCATACTTTCAACCGCACCAGTTGAGAATGCTTGGCTTATTTCAGCTGCTTCTATTTTTGTAGGAGCCATACCTGTCAATTCAGCCATTCTAATAGTTGCAGAATTATACGCTCTAAATTTTAAACCTTTTAAATCAGCAACACTGTTAATCTCTTTTTTACTATAAAGACCTTGCGCAGGCCATGGTACAGCGTATAAAAATACAAGACCTTTTTGATCTAAACCTTTGATTATTGCAGGCTTTGATGCTTGATACAGTTTCATAGCATCATCATAAGATGTCGCAAGAAATGGTTGCGAGTCAATCTCTAATAACGGATCCTCTTTACCTAGAGCCGACATAAATCGCTCACCAATTTGAGCTTGTCCAGTTCTAACAGCCCTAAATATCTCTCCACCTTTAAATAGAGATCCACCTGGGTGTGTTACTATTGTTAATTTTCCCCCACTTTTTTCTGAAACATTTTTAGCAAATTCAGCTGCATTAGCAGAATGGAAGTTGCTTGCACCATATGCTAGTGCCATATCCCATTTTTCTGCGGCAAAAGCATTAGCAGTTAAAAGAACAGAAAATAAAACAGAGAGCAAAATTTTGAAAAGTTTCATAAATCCTCCATATTTCTAAAAAACATATCTCATTATGTATTAAAACTTAAATCAATAAAAATTTTTGATGTTTTATTGAAAAATAATAAATAATTACTATTATAATAACATCTTGATCGAACAATCACTCATTTTACTGCAAATTATATTTATAGATATTATTCTTGCGGCAGATAATGCAATAATAATAGGATTAATAGCAGCTAATTTTGTACCAAAAAATAGAAAAAAAATAATATTCTGGGGAGTAGTTGGAGCGTTAGTTTTCAAAGTTATATTTGCAATATTTGCAACATATTTATTTAAGTTTTACTTCATTAAAATTCTTGGTGGATTACTTTTAATTTGGATTGTTAATGACTTAAGAAAAGATTTATTTGAAATTCAAAAAATTAAGTCTCCTAAAAAGAAATCTATGGAACCTTCATTTATCAAAAGTATTTACAAAGTGTTATTTGCAGATATTACGATTAGTTTTGATAACGTTATTGGCGTTGTGGGTGCAGCCAAAGGTAATTTTGGTTTTATGATTTTTGGCTTGGTATTATCAGTAGTTCTTACTGGAGCCTTAGCTACTTATTTAGCAAATTATATACAAAAACATTTATGGATAGCTTATATAGGTTTAGGCTTTATATTATTGGTTGCTATTCAATTAGTAATAGGTGGGCTAGTCGATTTAGAAATTTTAAATATTAATGAAAAATATATAAAGTATTTCTAATATTACCAAGTTCCAGTATTTTCCATAGATGACCAGGGCTCTTTAGGGGGAAGATTGCCTTCCTGAAGTATTTCAATTGATATTTTATCTGGTGATTTCACAAATGCCATATGACCATCTCTAGGTGGTCTATTAATTGTATAACCCATATCCATTAGTCTTTGACATATTTCGTATATATTTTTAACTCTATAAGCTAAGTGACCAAAATTTCTAGATCCCTCTCCTAAATTATCACCGTCCCAATTATAAGTTAGTTCAATTTCTGCATTATTGTCGTTTGGTGCAGCTAAAAAAATTAATGTATATCTGCCTTTTTCATTTTCCATTCTTTTTGTCTCTTTTAAACCCAGTCCATCACAAAAAAATTTTAACGACTCCTGAATATTAGAAATTCTGATCATTGTGTGTAAATATTTCATAGTAAAATTATAATTTATTTCTATTCTAGTTCAATAGTACTTGGTGGTTTAGAAGTCACATCATAAACTACTCTATTTATACCTCGAATATTATTAACTATTTTATTCGATACCATTTGCATAAATGATTTATTAAATTGAAAATAATCCGCTGTCATCCCATCTTCAGATGTTATTGCTCTTAGCAAGCATAAATATTCATAGGTTCTATTGTCTCCCATGACACCAACAGTTTTAACAGGCAGTAATGCAGCATAAGCCTGCCATATCTTATGATATAGATTGTTTTCTCTTAATGCATTTACAAAATAATTATCTGCTTCTTTTAAAATTTTTATTTTTTCTTTAGTAATTATGCCTGGCATTCTAATTGCTAAACCAGGACCAGGAAAAGGATGTCTAGAAATAATTTCTTTACTTAAATTTAATTCTAGACCTAACATTCTAACTTCATCTTTAAATAAATACTTCAATGGCTCAACCAATTTTAATTTCATCCTTTTCGGCAGACCACCTACATTATGATGAGACTTAATTTTTGACGTTTGACTTCCTGTTACAGATTTACTTTCAATTAAATCAGGGTATAGAGTTCCTTGAGCTAAAAATTTTACATTTTTTATTTTTTTTGCATATTTTTCAAAAAGTTTGATAAATAAATTTCCAATAATTTTTCTTTTTTTTTCTGGATCTGTTACGTTTTTTAATTTGCTTATAAATAATTGTTCAGCATTTACATAAATTAAATTCAATTTAAATTTTTTTCTAAAAGTATTTACTACTTGTTTTTCTTCGTTTTTTCTGAGCAGGCCAGTATTAACGAATATACAAGTTAAGTTTTTTCCAATCGCATTACTAATTAATTTTGCTACTACACTGCTATCTACACCACCAGATAATGCACAAATTACTTTAGAATTTCCAACTTGTTCTTTAATTTGTTGCATAAGTTTGAATTTTTGATTTTTTGATGTCCAGTTTTTTTTAATTTTACAAATTTTAATTACAAAGTTTTTTAATATTATTTTGCCTTTAACTGTATGGGAAACTTCTGGATGAAACTGTATGCCATATATTTTTTTTTTTATATCTTCTATCATACATAATTTCGAATTTGAGGATTTTGCTATAACTTTAAAACCTTTAGGTAATTTAATTACCTCATCTCCATGACTCATCCATACATTGGTAGATTTTTTTGAAAAGAAATTTTCAGTTAAAGCGCTTTTTTTTAATTTTGTAACTTTTGCTAACCCGAATTCTCTTGATTTTGCTCGTTTTACTTTACCTCCTAATTCTTTAGAGATTATCTGGTGGCCAAAACAAATACCTAAAATTGGAATATGTAAACTTAATATACTTTTATTGAATTTAACTTTTTTATTTTGGTAAACATTTAAGGGACCACCTGATAAAATGATGCCTTTAACATTTTTTTCAGTTTTGTAGTCTTTAAGTTTGTTGTGACTTATAATTTCACAAAAAACATTTAATTCTCTTACTTTTCTTGCAATTAATTGCGTAAACTGAGACCCAAAATCGATTATTAAAATTTTATCTAGATTATTTTCAAGACGCATCTTTTTTTTCAAACTCTTTTAGGCGTTTGTTAATAGATGCGATTTTATCACAAAGGTTGGAGCATATTTTCTTAAAATCTTCTCTAAGTTCCTCTGCTTTAGAAAAATTAGATCTTTCTAACTCAATATCTATTAATAGATACATTGCTTCTTCGTTGTTTGGCTCAAGTAGTAAGACTGTATTTATATTTTTTTCTAGTTCTGTTTTGTTTTCTTCATTTTTAAATATTTTTGCTAAATATAGATACGACTTTGAGTCCTTGGGATTGTATACAATATTTCTTTGAAATAAAAATTTTGAATCTTCATATTTTTCGTTCTCAAAAAGATTTTTTGCTTCATCAAAAAAATTAACTTTCTCCGCGCTAACATTAAAAATTAAATTAAAAAGTAAAATTATTGCTAAGGTAATTTTTTTTATCATCTTTTTATTTCGTCTATGTTATGTACCATACTTTCATAAAAACCCGCTTTGGTAATTTTGACAAATTTTGGTTTTTTTCTGAGATCTTTAATTCTTTTTGCACCTAAGTAACCCATTGATGATTTTAAACCCCCTACTAGTTGGTAGATGATTTTTTCAACTGCGCCTTTGTATTTGACAAAACCTTCAACTCCTTCTGCTACATATTTTGAAGTATCTTTTTGTTTTGATTGAAAATATCTATCTGCTGAACCTTTATTCATTGCTCCAATAGATCCCATGCCTCTAAAACTTTTAAATAATTTACCACCTCTTTTAATAATTCTTCCTGGAGCCTGATCTGTTCCTGCAAATAATGATCCAATCATTACCGCATCTGCTCCTGCTGCAAGTGCTTTTGCAATATCCCCTGAAAATTTGATACCTCCATCAGCTATTAATGTTGTTTTACTTTTGCCCATACCTTTTTTTACATCTAAAATTGCACTTAACTGTGGAACTCCTATCCCCGCAACTAATCTTGTAGTGCATATAGATCCTGGTCCAATTCCAACTTTTATAATATCTACTCCTTGCTTAATCAGAAATTTAGCTGCTTCTGCTGTAGCAATATTACCTGCACATAAAGCTGTTTTAGTTGGTTTAATTTTTTTAATTTTTTTTATTATTTCAGCTACTTTTTTTGTGTGGCCATGAGCTGTATCAACAACAATTAAATCGATATTTTCTTTTAAAATCTTTTGAGCTCTTATGTGTTCGTTTAAACTTGCACCAACAGCTGCACCAACTAACATTTTTTTTGCTTTTACTTTTCTTATTTCTTTTATCTGATCATTTATTGATAAATTTCTATGTATAACACCTATTCCACCCTTTTTACCGATTGAAATAGCCATGTTAGACTCTGTTACAGTATCCATTGCTGAAGTTAGAAGGGGTATAGAAATATTTAAGTGTTCTGATAATTTAACTTCTGTCTTTACTTCTGAAGGTAAAATTTCAGAATAATTTGGTGCTAAGGTTACATCATCGAAAGTGAGCGCTTCTTTGATAGGATCCATGTCCTTATATAAACGATTCTTAAAAAAATGAAAGTATCTATCTTAAATTTTTGCAGATTAAGAAACTTTCTTTAGAGTCTTTTCTACTTGCTGGAGGCTTATAGACATTAAATTTTACAAAATTTTTTTTTGAAAATGCAATTATCTCATTAAATGAAGTTCCCATAAATAATTTTGAGACAAAATAGCCATTTGGCTTCATCATTTTTGTAGCGAAATCCAAAGCTTCTAAAACTAATTCTCCAGTTACCATAGAGTCTAGGTTTTTGTTTCCCGTAGTATTGACTGCCATATCTGAAATAATTAGGTCAATTTTTCCACCAAAATAATTATTAATTTTATTTTGTTACTCAATATCCGTAAAATCTCCTTTTAAAATTTTTACATTCTTTATTTCTTCTATTTCTTTTAAATCTATTGCTAAATGCTTATTACATTTTAAATTACTTGATATATATTGAGACCAACTTCCAGGAGCAGCTCCAAGATCTATTACTGATATATTATTTTTTAAAAATTTAAATTTTTCGTTAATTTCCTTTAATTTATAAACGGCTCTTGATCTATATCCTTCAACTTTTGATTGTCTAACATAAATATCTCTTCTCTGCTTATTAATCCAATTTTTTGAGATTTTATTTTTTTTCAATTAGTTTTGAACCTTAAAGATTTTGAGATTTTATTATTATCCAAAGTATTTAATTCTATCTCTAGATTTTTCTCGTTTCTCATATCTTTATCATTTACTTTAATACCACTAGCTAAATGTATAATTCCAATTTTATGATTTGGTAAAAAAGGTTCCACGAAAATTTTATTCTTTTCATCAAACTTTGGAAGTAAGTTGCTAGCTAACCAGTTGCAATTATGAGGAAGAAATTCAACATCTACATTATCAATATATACGCATATATTTATTGCTAGTTGCTCTGAACCAAATATTTGTCCATGACTAAGAGTAGTTTTTAAATTTTTTTGCCAAACATTCCAGCAGCTAGAGTCTTTTTCTAATGAGAAAACACCAATATTAATATGCGGAGCAAATGCTAACTTTCTTGCTTTATTAATATCAATTTTAGATTTAATGGCATGTTTAAAATTTTGAGATTTTATAATTGCTAATTTTCCAAACAACCAATTAACGTTACTTAATATTCTATATCCAGGTGTCATTGTCTGGGTAATGCCAAGTTTACCATTATCACAAGCTTTAAAATATAAGTCTATTGAACTCCAATCTTGAACCCAGGCATCACAATCAATCCATAGATATTTTTTATAGTTAGGAAAATATTTTGGAAGAAATGCTCTTGATACCTGACTTTTAAGCCATTCTTTGCCTTTAACTTTAGATTGTGGAACCTCAATATCCCATTCAGCTTTTTTGATTTCATCTACTTTATTTTTGAGAAGAGCAGTTTGCTCCTCTGTTAAACCCGCATCAAGTATACAAATAGCAACTTTTTCACTGTGATTGAATTGTTTAATAGAGTCTATTAATTCATTTAGCAATTCAAAGTAATTAGAATCTGCTAGAGAAATAATTACATTCTCTTTCATTACAAAATATCTTCGTGATGATCAACGCCGTCATCTTTTTCTTTATTTTGTTTTTTTAAAAATAAGTAATGAATTGAACTTGCTGGAATCATTAATAAATAAATAATTCCTGAAATTATAATTGTATTAAAGGTATATATTAGCAACAAACCAAAATATAAAATTATTCCAAATAAAAGAAATATAGAAGTACTTCTTGGAACAACGATTCTTTTCAAAGAATATGTAGGAATTTTACTTATCAAAAGTACAGAAATAACAATAAATAAAGATGGAACAATAATATTTTTATTAATAGTTATAAACTGAACTTCGCTAAAACTATAAATTAATGGCATTAACACTAATACTCCGCCTGCTGGTGATGGAATGCCTTCAAAAAAATTATCTCTCCATGAAGGTTCACCTCCTGTTGAAACATTAAATCTTGCAAGTCTCAAAGCAACACAAACCACATATATTAATGATATTAACCAACCAAATCTGCCTATATTATCTAGCGCCCAAAAATACATTATGAATGCTGGTGCAACTCCAAAACTAATTACATCCGTTAATGAGTCTAATTCTTTTCCAACTTTTGATGTGGCTTTAATTAATCTTGCAATTCTTCCATCTAAACCATCGATGATTGCAGCAATTAAAACTGCAATAACAGATAATTCAAATCTCCCATCAAATGCAAACTTAATTGAAGTTAAGCCAATACACACTCCAACGAGTGTCATAATATTCGGCAAAATAACTCTTGAATTTTTATTCGATACTAATCTTATATTCTTTTTTGGATTTTCCATTTATCTTTTAGCTATCAATGTTTCTCCAGCAACTGCTCTTTGATTAACTTTTACTAATGGTTCATAGTTTTCAAAATATAAATCTGCTCTACTTCCAAATCTAATCATTCCTATTCTAGATCCTTGTTCAACATTTTCTTCAACTGAGGTATCTGTTACTATTCTTCGAGCGACCAGTCCTGCTATTTGAACTACAATTATATCTTCGCCATGAGAATTTCTAATTTTATAATAATTTCTTTCATTATCCTCGCTTGCTTTATCAAGAGATGCATTAATAAATTTTCCAGGTTTATATAAAATTTCTTCAATTTTTCCTGAACATGGAGATCTATTCACATGACAATCAAATACATTCATAAATATACTTACTTTCTTAAACTTTTTATTTTCAAGACCCAATTCTTTTGGTCCGTTTGTATCTAAAACTTGTAAAACTAATCCGTCAGCAGGACTTGTTAAATAATTCTCATCATTTATTGGAATTCTTTCTGGATCTCTAAAAAAATAATAACACCAAATACTTAAGACAAAACCTATGAAACCTAAAAAACCATGAATGAAATATAGAATGATCGTTGCTACTACGAAAATTACTATAAATTTATAGCCTTCGTTATGAATCTTTGGAAAAATTTTGTCTATCATAATCGTTCAATTGATAATTCTGGATTAATATGTATATAAAAAGTATAAATTCAATTATTAAGATACATCAAAAAATGAGCAAAATTAAGGTAAAAAATCCCATTGTCGAGCTAGACGGCGATGAAATGACAAGAGTAATTTGGGAATTCATAAAAAACAAATTAATTCTACCTTATTTAGATTTAGGCATTGAGTATTACGATCTAGGAATGAAAAGCAGGGATGATACGGATGACAAAATTACAATCGACTGTGCTAATGCAATCAAGAAAAATGGAGTAGGTATCAAATGTGCAACTATTACTCCTGACGAGGCGAGAGTTGAAGAATTTAAATTAAAAAAAATGTGGAGATCTCCGAATGGAACAATAAGAAATATTATTGGAGGAACAGTATTTAGAGAGCCAATAATTTGTAAAAATATTCCTAAACTTGTCCCATCTTGGACAGATCCATTAATTATTGGAAGGCATGCTTTTGGTGATCAATATAGAGCTACAGATTTTTTAGTTCCAGGAAAAGGTAAATTAGAAGTTAAATGGACATCAGAAGATGGAAGTGATGAAAAGAAATATGAAGTATTCAATTTCCCAGGACCAGGTATTGCTCTTTCAATGTATAATTTAGATAAATCAATAGAGGACTTTGCAAGATCATGTTTCAATTACGGCCTAATAAAAAAATGGCCTGTATATTTATCAACAAAGAATACCATACTAAAAAAATATGATGGTAGATTTAAAGATATATTTCAAAATGTTTTTGAAAAAGATTTTAAATCAGAATTCGAAAAAAATAGTATAACTTATGAACACAGGTTAATCGATGATATGGTTGCTTGTGCAATGAAGTGGCACGGTAAATATATCTGGGCTTGTAAAAATTACGATGGTGATGTTCAGTCAGATACTGTTGCCCAAGGTTATGGTTCTTTAGGTTTAATGACAAGTGTTCTATTAGCGCCTGATGGCAGAACAATGGAAGCAGAAGCAGCTCATGGAACTGTAACTCGACATTTTAGAATGCATCAACAAGGTAAAGAAACATCGACCAATCCAATTGCATCTATATTTGCTTGGACAAGAGGTTTGGCGCATAGAGGAAAGTTAGATAGCAATGATGAATTAATTAAATTTTCCAAAACACTTGAAGAAGTATGTGTTGAGTCAGTTGAATCAGGATCAATGACCAAAGATTTGGCAATACTTATTGGTCCTTCTACAAAATATTTAACAACTAACCAGTTTTTAGATGTAATTGATGGAAGTTTAAAACAAAAATTAAATTAAGGTTTTTAATTTTTCTAAAGCTTCATCGATTTTATTTGAGTCTTGGCCTCCAGCCTGTGCAAAGTCTTTACGACCTCCTCCACCATTTCCACCAATAATTTCAGATCCGAGTTTTGCAAATTTAACTGCATCGTATTTGTTCTTTAAATTTTCTGTTACACCTACAGCAAGACCAACTTTCTCATCTTTATTTGCAAATACAATTACTATTCCTTCACCCAATTCTTTTTTACCTGCATCAACAAGTTTTCTT
>CACGWC010000004.1 GCA_902576785.1 uncultured Pelagibacteraceae bacterium
GCAATTCCATATACAATTAAAACAATACTTGGAGGTATTAAAACTCCCAATGTTCCTCCCGCTGCTATAGTTCCTGTTGCAATTTGATCTGAATATCCTCTTTTTCTCATTTCAGGAATTCCCATGGTACCAATTGCAGCACAGGTTGCGGGACTTGATCCACTTAGTGCAGCAAAAATTGAACAAGCTCCTATATTAGAAATAACTAAACCTCCAGGTACTCTCCATAGCCATCTATCCAATCCTGTATATAAATCTTTTCCTGCTGGAGAATTTGCAACTGCCATTCCCATTAAAATAAACATTGGTATTGAAAGAAGAACAAATGAATTTAAGCCTGCATAGAAAGTTTCAGCAAAAACATCTAGCATTTGAAAACCTTCGAAAGCAACTAAAAGAGCTATTGATACAAAGCTTAAACCAAAAGCAATTGGTATTCCGGAAAATAATACTATCAAAGTAAAAACAGCAACAATTATTGCAATTATTAATGGATCCATTAGTTAGTATCCTTTTCGTCTGTAAGCTTAATAATTTCTGCTATATATTGTAAAATCATTAATGCAGCACCTATCATCATTGAAGAATATGGAACCCACAATGGAGGATCCCAAACCGTTCCTGTTGAGTAATTTTTAGTAAACGCTTCCTCAACCATTAAAAAACCAAAATAGAATAAAATTAAGAAGAATAATAAACTGACTAATGAGGTAAAAATTTTAAGTCTTAATATATTTTTTTTTGATAAAAAATCGTAAATCCACTCCATACTGACATGAGCTTTTTCACTTAAAACATATGCACTTCCAATAAATGTTGAAGCAACTAGAAGCATTGTAACAAGCTCAGTTTGCCATGTTATTGCTCTTTGAAAAAAGTATCTTTCAAAAACTAATTCTACGATTACAAGAATTGATAAAAGTAAAGCTAATACAGCAAAAGCTCCACAAGCTCTTGCAACATAATCACAGAATTTTAAGTATTTTTCTTTCATAAAAAAACCCCTACTTACAGAGAATAAATAGGGGTTCTTTATATATTATTTTATTTAACTGCTAAAGCCATTTCCATTAGCTTATCGCCACCTGGAACTTTTTCAGCAAAAGCTTTGTGAGATGATTTTATTGCAATATCAACCCATGCAGCATGATCATCAGCATCCATATACACTAATTTAACACCTGCAGCTTTGTATGCTTCCTCAAACTTTTTATCTAAGTTTTCTACTTGAGCTGTCATATATTTCTCAGCAACTTTTCCTGCTTTCATCAAAGCCACTTGTTGGCTAGAATTTAAAGCATTGTAGCTTTTCTTAGACATTAAAATTGGCTCATACATAAACCATAAACCAAATTTCCCTGGAGGAGTTGCACATTTTACTTGTTCGTAAATTTTGTAACTTACAAAACTTCCTGAACTAGTATTTGCACCTGTTAATACACCAGTTTGTAATCCAGTATAAATTTCAGATGATGGCATACTTTGAATACCTGCACCAGCAGCCTCTAACATTTGGTTGAAAGCTTTTCCTGCAGCTCTCATCACTTGTCCTTTAGCATCACTTGGATTCTTGATACATTTAGTTTTTGATGCGAAACCACCACCTAACCATGCATCAGATAGCACTACAACACCAGCATCACTGATTATTTTTTTAATCTCAGTCATCATTGGACCTTTATTAAATCTCAATGCATGCTCATGATTTTTTACAGTTCCTGGCATCAATGTAGCATCAAACTCTGGATGGAATTTTGATGCATAAGCTAATGGGAAAGCAGAAATATCTAATTGACCTGTAGTCATAGGTTTCCACTGTTCTTTTGGCTTATAAAGTGACTTAGCTGGATAAATTCTAATTTCTAAATCAACGTTTGCTTTTTTTACTTCATCAGCAATAATTTGTACCATTTCATGACGTGGGTCAAAAGAGCCATCAGCTCTTGGTGTTCCTGGCCATTGGTGACTTGCTTTTAATGTAACTGCGTATGCAGATCCTACTATTGAAAAAGCTATAATTATTGAAGACAAATATAATGTTATTTTTCTTAACATAGTTTTCCCCTTTTTATTTATAATGATGATATTAAATTGAACTTGAGCAGAAGAGTCAATATAAGGAAATGACATACTTATTATTATGGATGGTCCTTTAAAAAATTTATTAGTTGTTGATCTTACTAGGGTTTTAGTAGGTCCATACTGTACAATGATTTTATCTGATCTGGGTGCACGTGTAATTAAAGTAGAAGCACCAGAAATTGGTGACGATTCAAGAAAGTTTGGACCTTTTGTAAAAGATTATTCAGCGTATTTTATGTCACTAAATAGAGGAAAAGAGAGTATTGCACTTAATTTAAAAAATGAAGATGACAAAAAAATCTTTGATAAAATTTTAGCAAAGGCAGATATTTTAGTAGAAAATTTTAAACCAGGTACTTTAGAAAAATGGGGATATGGTTGGAAAGATGTAAAAAAAAAATATCCAAAATTAATATATGCATCTGCATCTGGTTTTGGTCAAACCGGACCTTTAAAAGAATTACCAGCTTATGACATGGTCGTTCAAGGAATGGGTGGACTAATGAGTGTTACAGGTCATCCAAATAGTGAACCAACAAGAGTAGGAACATCAATTGGTGATATCACAGCAGGCCTTTTTACTGCAATCGGAATTAATGCAGCTTTGTACGATAGACAAAAAACAGGCAAGGGAATGTTTATAGATGTTTCAATGTTAGACTGCCAAATTGCGATTTTAGAAAATGCAATTGCAAGATATTTATCTAAAAATGAAATTCCTAAACCGATGGGATCTAGACATCCTTCAATCGCTCCGTTTGAGGCATTTAAAACAAAAGATAGTTATATAATCATTGCTGCAGGTAACGATAAATTATATGAAAAACTTTGTGAAGTATTAGGAATACCAGAAATGGTCAATGATAAAAGATTTAATACTAATTCACTAAGATGTGAAAATATGAATGAACTAAAATCAATTTTTGAAGATAAACTATCTTCAAAAAATACATCTGAATGGGTAAGTGAAATGGAAAAATTAAAGATACCTTGTGGGCCGATATTTAATATTAAAGAAGCGGTAGAAAATCCTCAAGTCGAAGCAAGAAACATGATTGTTAAAGCTTATCATAAAGTAGTTGGTGATTTTAGATTAGCAGGCAATCCTATAAAAATGTCTTCATACGAAGATAAAAGTACTAGAGGGGACATTCCTGATCTTGATGAACACAGGGCACAAATATTAAAAGAGTTTTCTTAATTAAGAATTATTTTCTTCGTCGCTTACGTTATCTGAAACTTGTTCTTCTGCTTCTGAAACCTGATCTAGTGAAACTTCATCATTTTCTTCAGCCTCACTTGGAGCTTCTACATTAACATCAGGTTGAGCTGATGGTGATAATTCAGCAAGATCTTCTTTTGAAACTTGAATTTTTTCAGGGATTTTTCTAGCTCTTTTAGAAGGAAGAATTGGTACACCACTTTTTGAGATTTCACCTTTGTACAAATTCTCAAAATCATCACCAATATCTTCATCTTCCTCAGCAGTATCATCAATTTGTTCTACATGTTTTCTTAGTTTGTAAACTGCAGCCTCAGTTAAATCTGGAACTTTAATTGTTTCTTCAGCTATTTCTCTTAAAGCAATAACTGTGTGTTTGTCGTTATCTCGATCTAATGTAGGTTCAATTCCTGAATTAAGTTGAGTGGCTCTTTCTTTAGCAACCAAAACTAATTCATAAGGGCTATCTACTTTGTCTATACAGTCTTCAACGGTAACTCTTGCCATGGGCGATTAAATATACTCCAAGATCAACAAAATCAAGTATTTTTATATTAAAATTGGATTTAATTTTTTTCTAACAAAAAAAAGAAGAATAAAAGAAATAAGTATATAAAGTGCAGATATTATAGCAATTTTCTCAATTGAAAATCCAATATCAATTAAAATTCCAAAAAGAGCAGTTCCGAAAGCAGTTGAAAAAACCATGAGAGCAGTAGTTAAAGCTTTAATAGATCCAATATGCTTTACACCATAAACTTCAGCCCAAGTAGAGGATCCCAAAACGTTCGCCAAACCATTTGATATTCCAATTAAACCTAGAAATATAAATGCAGTAAATTGTGCATCAAAGTAAATAATTACAAAAGTAGATAGAAATAAAGGAATATTCATAAAAATTAAAAGTTTTCGACTTGTGAATTTATCAATTAAAAAACCAGATATTAAAAGTGTAATTACTGAAAATACTGAATAAGACATAAAAGACTGCGCAATTACAAATGGTCCCCAGTTTTTTGATTCAGTAATAAATGACTGATAAACAAATACACCAGTTGCAATCCAAGGCATGGCAAGCATATTCATGCTTACGATATAAAATTTATAATCTTTTATTACTTCAATTCTTTTCCATTGCTTAATATTTTCCTCTTTAAATTCTTCACCCTCAGTGCTTTCTCTCGTATCAAGTTCAACAGTTCGAACTAAAAAGAATGATGCAATCGGTAAAAATATTAAAATTAATAAAGCAATTACTGTCCAAATATTTTGCCAAGTTGTTAATGACAACAAGAATACCATTAAAACAGGTAAAATAAATTCAGCACTAGATAAACCAAACCAGCAAATACTTAATGCCCTTCCCCTTGATTTTGTGAAATATCGTGAAACTGTTGTTGTTGCAGTATGAGACATCATTCCTTGACCTGAAAATCTCATTAAAAAAATTGCAATAAATAAAAAAACTATTGATGAAATTTTTGAAAAGAAAAAACAAGAAAAAGATAAAAGTAATGTTACATAGATTGCAAATCGAAAAATATTTATATCATCAATTTTCTTTCCAACCCATATAAGTAGTAAACTACTACACAATGTTGCAGATGCATATATTGAGCCAAATTGTCCATGGGTTATCGAGAGTGTCTCTCTTATACTTGTATTGAATATTCCAAGAAAAAAACTCTGTCCAAAGCTTGAAAAAAATGTAAATATAAATCCAAATACAATTACTTTTAAACTTAAATTTTTAAACATAAAAAAATATGACTTCTAAAGTTGCTTTCATAGGTCTTGGTGTAATGGGTTATCCAATGGCAGGATATATATCAAAAGCAGGACATAATGTAACTGTTTTTAACAGAACAAAATCAAAAGCAGAAAAATGGATTGGTGAATACAAAGGTAATATGGCTGATACACCATCTGAAGCTGCTAAAGATGCTGATTTTATTTTTACGTGTGTTGGAAATGATGATGACTTAAGACAAGTTTCATTAGGAGAACATGGATTATTTCATAATGCTAAAGAAGGATGCGTATATATAGATAATTCAACAGTGTCTGCAGAAATTTCTAGAGAGCTTTATAAAGCTGCAAATGATAAGGGATTTGGTTTTTTAGATGCTCCTATATCTGGAGGACAATCAGGTGCT
The DNA here is from genome assembly GCA_902576785.1 of uncultured Pelagibacteraceae bacterium. GTDB lineage: Bacteria > Pseudomonadota > Alphaproteobacteria > Pelagibacterales > Pelagibacteraceae > Pelagibacter. Next base: position 5,461 of record CACGWC010000004.1, read on the forward strand.
GAAGGTGGAATATTAACTGTCATGGTTGGTGGAGATGAAAATGATTTTAAAAAAGCAGAGCCAATAATTGATTGTTACAGTAAAAAAGTAACTTTGATTGGACCGTCAGGAAGTGGACAATTAACTAAGATGGTTAATCAAATGTGTATTGGTGGATTAGTACAAGGTTTATCTGAAGCAGTAAATTTTGGAATTAATGCAGGTCTAGATATGGATAAAGTTATGGAAACTATATCAAAAGGTGCAGCTCAATCTTGGCAAATGGAAAATAGATATAAAACTATGGTTGCTGATAAATTTGATTATGGATTTGCTGTAGATTGGATGAGAAAAGATTTAAAAATTTGTATTGAAGAAGCAAAAAGAAATGGTTCACCTGTACCAGTAACTGAAATTGTTGATGGTTATTATGCAGAAGTTCAAAAAATGGGTGGAAACCGTTGGGATAGCTCTAGCTTAATAGCTAGATTAAAAAAGAAAAAGTAATTGTGTCTACCACTGTTCCCTACTACGAGGATTTTTCCGAAATAAAAAAGAAAATTTGGTTAATGCTAACTGATGCAGTAACTAATAGATCATCTCCTTTTAGAATACCTGTATTTTCATGTGGAAGTGAAGACAATATTGAAAGTAGAATTGTTGTTCTTAGAAAATCAGATGAACAGAATAATTTAGTTCAATTTCATAGTGACATTAGATCTGATAAAATTAAAATCTTAGAAAAAAATCCTAATTCATCTATGTTATTTTATGATAAAGATGAAAAAATACAGGTTAGATTAAAAGTTGAAGCAATTATCAATTATAATAACGATATAACAAAACAATCTTGGGAAAAAACTCAACATATAAGTCGTAAATGTTACTTGGTAGATAATGGACCAGGAACAGAGTCTGATATTCCAACATCTGGTTTAAAACCTGAATTAGATAATTTTGATTATACAAAAGAACAAAGCGAAGAAGGATATAAAAACTTTACTGTTATACAGTGTAAAATTAAATCTATAGAATGGTTGTATTTAGCTGCAAAAGGTCATCGAAGAGCTAGATTTGACATTGATAATAGTAAAGATACTTGGTTGGTACCATAATGAAAAAATATGAAGCTATGGTTTTGTCTTGTATGGATCCAAGGTTTCAGCCAAAAGTTTTTAATTATTTAAAAAAAAAGAAATTAACTGGAAAATATAGTTCATTTACTATTGCTGGATCAGCCATTGGTGTAACTTCTAAAAAATTTAAAAATTGGCAATCAACCTTTCTAGATAATTTATCAACTTCAATAAAGTTACATAATATAGGTAAATTAATAGTAATTAATCATGAAGATTGTGGAGCAGCTAAAATAGTAAATGGGGGGGAAAAATTTAATTCAGTTATAGAAAAGAAAATACATAACGATTCATTTAAAAAAATTAAACTAATTTTAAATAAAAGATTTCCTAAATTAAAATTATCTTTTAAAATATTGTCACTAAGAGATTAAATTCCTTAACTAAAAATATCTTGTATCTTCAAAGACTTGCTTGGAAGTATTTTTTTAAGATCTTTTCTTTTGTATTTACTTAACCTTTCATAAAATTCATCCAAAGTCATACCAAAAGTATTTTTAAAAGTAGTTTGCCAATTCCAGCCTGAAGGTTGTTTAGCCCTTTGTATCCAGAATTCTCTAAAAACTAATTCAAATGCTTTTTCTTCAGAAATATTATTTTTTTTTAATTCGTTAACTAATGCTAGTACTATGAATGCAGAGCCAGCATAATTGCTATCAAATCCATTTTTTTGTGGTGATGTCTTATGTTTTTCGTATAAATGAGGTTCTTTATTAACCTTTTTAATGCTCCATCTTTTACTCTCTTTAATGTCGCTCTTTAAAAGATCTTTTTTATAATATTGCCTTGAATAGACCTCTTCTAAAACTTTAGCACCTCCCTCGACCAACCATTTTGCACTGTTTTCAGACAGACACCTATCTCTATGAGAAAGTGCGATTTGATAAACATGAAAATACTCATGAACAATAACGGTGTAAGTACGAATTTTATTAATTGAACTTGTATAATCTTGTGGAAATATATCTAGTTGCATCCATGGTTCAGGTGAATTGCATCCTTCAATACCTGAGTATTTCATATTAGCACGCTTTTCTGGAAAAGGATTTTTTGTGCTTTGCCATGCATAGATATCCATATTATAGCCCTGTTTCATGTTTGTTAATTTCATATTATTCTTTACCCAATTGTTAGTATTCTCATTTATAGGCATAACTTCTTGAACAATATTCATTATATTTTTGAATTCAGTAACCCATTTCTTAGGTAAATTTTCATGCAGGTTATATTTGAATTTAAATTTTTCTACAGCAACTACTGAAGTAGAATAAAAAACTAAAACGATAAAAATTATAAATATTTTTTTCATAATCCTTTAATTATTATATTTGTTCCCTCAGCATTATCCAATCTTATTTGTTTTATTGGTTTATATTCCTTTGAATTATACCACTCTAGCGCCCTCTCATAACTTGGAAATTTTAAAACTATTATTCTTGGAAATTTAGTTTCACCATCAAATATTTGATACTCACCATTTCTTACCAAAAACTCTCCATCAAATTTTTTTACAATTGGATTAACTTTTTCAATATACTCTTTATAATTTTCTGGATTAGTTACTCTTAATTGTGCAATTACATACCCAGCTGGCATATTAAAAAACAGTTTTTACGTATCTTTTCCAATTATCTTGGTAATGTTTTGCGTTCTCAGTAATTTTACCTATTTCTTCGTCAGTAAGTTTTCTTACTACTCTACCAGGTGCTCCAACTACTAATGAGTTATCTGGAATTTCTTTGTTTTCAGTTATTAGTGCTTTAGCACCAATGATGCAGTTTTTACCAATTTTTGCATTATTTAAAATGACAGCTCCAATACCTATTAAACTATTGTCTCCAATCGTACATCCGTGAAGCATAACTATATGGCCGATAGTCACGTCTTTACCAATTCTTAAAGGGCAACCTGGATCGGTATGTAAAACACTTCCATCTTGAACATTTGAACCTTCTCCAACATGAATGTTTTCATTATCTCCTCTAATTACAGCATTAAACCAAACACTGGAGTTTTTTTCTAATGTGACATCTCCAATTATAGTTGCATTTGGTGCTACCCAATTTTCGCCAGAGTTTTTTGGTTTTTTATCTTCCAAATCGTAAAACATAATTTATATATTATTACATTATGCCTATTAAAACACCAGTATGTGATTTTGGAAGAAAAGCAGAAAATTTTGAATTAAAATCTACAGAGAACAAATTAATATCATTAAATGATATCAAAGGTGAAAATGGAACTTTGGTAATGTTTATTTGTAATCATTGTCCATATGTAAAAGCAATTATTAGAGATGTGGTGGAGGACTGTACTAAGCTTAATGATTTAGGAATAAATTCAGTTGCAATATGTTCTAATGATCCAATTAATTATCCAGAAGATTCTTTTGAAAAAATGATAGAGTTTGCAATTAAACATAAGTTTAATTTTCCTTACCTGATTGATGAAAAACAAGACATTGCAAAAAAATATGATGCTGTGTGTACTCCAGATTTTTTTGGTTATGATAAAGATTTTGGTCTTCAATATAGAGGAAGAATAAGAGAATTAAGGGAACTAAAACCTGTAAGATCAGGAGACAGTGATTTATTTATTGCTATGAAACAAGTTTCAGAAACAGGTAAAGGTCCTGAAGAACAATTCCCAAGTATGGGCTGTGGTATTAAATGGTCATCTAATTAATGTATTTAATAATAACTAGAACTTTCCCTCCTGAAGTTGGTGGTATGCAAAATCTGATGTGGGGATTAGCAAGATCTTTATCAAAAATTGATATGGTTAAAGTTTTTGCCGATTATCATGAAGATCATAAAAAATTTGATGACAAAGTTTCATTTACAATTGAAAGAGTTAGTGGAGTTAAATTATTAAGAAAATATAGAAAATCTTTGCTTATAAATGAATATTTAAATGAAAATAAAAATGTGAATTGTATCATTGCAGATCACTGGAAAAGTTTAGAACTCATAAAATCCCAAAAAAAGAAAATATGTTTAATTCATTCTAAAGAAATTAATCACCCTAAAGGATCTAGATTAAACAAAAAAGTTTTAGAAGTTTTAAATAAAGTTGACCATGTGGTGGCAAACTCAAACTTCACAAAAAATTTAGCGGTTAGTCTTGGAATTGAAGAAAAAAGATTAATAGTCATAAATCCAGGTGTAGATCCCGTTGAAGAAATTCCAAAAGATGACCTTAAACAAGCAGAAGAAATTCTTAAAGGAAAAAAACAAAGGCTAATTACTGTTTCTAGATTTGACAAAAGAAAAAATCATGAAAAAGTTATTATGGCTATTAGGAATTTAAAAGAGAAATATCCCGATATTACTTACACATGTATAGGATACGGAGATGAAGAAGAAAATTTAAAAAAATTAGTTATAGAATTAAAACTTGATAAATATGTAAATTTTTTAAGCGATATATCTAATGAATTAAAAAATGCATTAATTGCAAAATCTAATATTTTTATAATGCCATCAATAATTCACAAAACCTCAGTTGAAGGCTTTGGAATTTCTTTTATTGAGGCTGCACAATATGGGATTCCATCAATAGGTGGTAAAGATGGTGGTGCTTCTGATGCAATTGTTCATAATAAAACAGGATTAATTTGTGATGGTAATAGCCTAGATGATATTTATTCAAGCATAGATAATTTATTTGTAAGTAATAAATATATTGAGTTTGGAAAAGAGTGCAAAATACACTCTGAAAATTTTCTTTGGGACAAGATAATTGAAAACTACAAAAGAATCTTATAAAGTTAAATCATGTTAGATAAATTTAATGGAATAATTTATTTAAGTATTTTTGTTGTTCATTTTATCGTTTACGCCGTTTATGCTTTTAGAACAGTTATTGCAACAAAGTCATTTTTAGATCAATACAATATAGATCACTCTGCAGCTGTGATGGTTAGATTTTTTGGAGCACCGTTTATTGCATCAGTCTTAGTAGCACTATACATAATGCTAATTAAAGCAGATGGTTTGGCAGGAACATGGGGTTTCTTTACATTAATTTTTGCTCAAAACGTTTTATATTTTTTAATTGGGATATATACAATTTATATCAATAAGCTTGGACATAACGAAAAAACAAATAGTGAAGGTGTTATTGCATCGGGAATTTTAACAGTTCTAAGTGGAATTCTTTGCTACGGTCTAGCTGATAAAATTTATATTTAACTTTTTTTTCTAAAAGTTGAAAAAATTTGCCACCCAACAATTGTGATTGTGATCAATAATATTATTAGAGTTATTGGTCTATCCCATAAAAAATTAGGTGAACCATCACTTATTAAAAGTGACCTTCTCAATGTTTCTTCCATTAATCCCCCTAGTACAAAAGCTAATATTAAAGGTGGCATGGGAAAATCATAGAGCCTTAAAAAAGTTGCAACCACTGCAATACCTATCATTAAGAAAATATCAAAATTATTAAACGACATTAAATATATTCCTGTTACTGAAAAAAATAAAATTAAAGGAATTAAATAATTTCTAGGTACTGCTAAAATTCTAGCGATATAAGGTATTAAAGGTAAATTTAAAATCAAAAGCACGACCATGCCAATGTACATTGACATGATAACTGACCAGAAAATTTCAGGGTTAGTTTGATAAAGTCTTGGTCCTGGCTGAATACCAAATCCTAAAAGAGCTCCAAGCATAACCGCAGTTGTACCACTCCCTGGAATACCTAATGTTAGCAAAGGAACAAACGAACCAGAGCAAGCCGCATTATTTGCAGTTTCAGGTGCAGATAAACCATGAACACTACCTTTTCCAAATTTTTGTTTTTCTTCTTCGTTTACATAATTTCTCTCCATTCCATATGCTAAGAAAGATGCAATTGTTGCGCCTGCACCAGGTAAAACACCAATTAAGAAACCAAGTATAGAAGACCTAGGTATTGTTTTGGCCATTTTGATGGTTTCTTCTTTATTTACTTTAATTGAACCTAATTCTGTTAATGAGATTTGTTTTGCTGCTCTGTTTGGATCTTTCCCTCTAAAAATAATCGTCAGAGCTTCACTCATTGCAAATGTAGCCATGACAATTAATACAAAGCTTATTCCATCAGTTAAATTCATATTGTTAAAAGTAAATCTTGTTATATCTGACAAAGAATCTTGTCCTACAGTTGCTAACATTAATCCTAAAATTACCATCATCATTGCCTTTAAAAATTGTCCTTTAGATGAGAATGCAGAAATTGCAGTTAAACCTAAAATCATTAGTGCAAAATAGTCAGGTGACCTAAAAGCTAAACTTACTTTTGATAAACTAGGGGCTGCAACTAATAAAAATATTGCAGAAATTGTTCCTCCAGCAAATGAACTATAAGCAGCGATTGCTAAAGCTTTTCCTGCTTTACCTTGTTGTGCCATTGGATAACCATCAAATGCAGTAGCAACAGTTCCTGGTATTCCAGGAGCATTTAATAAAATAGAAGATGTAGATCCTCCAAATACTGCTCCATAATAAACACCCGCCATTAAAATTAAACCTGTTGATGGATCAAAGCCGTAAGTAATTGGTATCATTAATGCTATTGCAGTCATTGGTCCAAGTCCTGGCAACATTCCAATTATTGTTCCGGCGAAACAACCAACCATTACCATTAAAATATTTGTTAATGATAATGCTGTTGATAATCCGATAAGTATTCCTTCGATCATCCCATAACTCCGATATATTTTAAAAAAGGATCACGAAGATAAATATTTAATAAACCATGCAACAAATACATAAATGCAGCAACAAATGGAAAAGACAAAATAAACATCAATCCCCATCTTCTTTCACCTAAGAAATAGTAAGATGCAAAAAGAAATAAAGAAGTTGATATAAAATATCCAATTTTTAAAATTACAGCTGCATATATTAGAGAGATAATTATTAGACAGATTATACTTTTATAATCTAAGTGTTTATGATTTACCTCTGTAGTAATTTTCTCTGGTAAAATTATTTTTAAACTTGATAAAATTATACCTGCCCAACCTAAATATATTGGAAAAGTCCTAGCATTGAATGGTGCATTCTCATCAAATGCAAATACTTGAATATTGTAAGCTGTGTATAGATAAAATACTGATAAAACTAAAAAAAGCAGTGAGATAAATTTTGTAGGACTTATTCTCACTGCTTTACATTCTTTAATAATCTATAAAGATTATATTACTCCAAGTTTTTTCATCAGAGCTGTCATTTCAACCGTTTGTTTTTCCAAGAATGCATCAAATTTAGAACCTGGGTTATAAATATTTACCCATGCATTTCTTTTTCTAACAGCTTCCCACTCTGGTGTTTTTTGAACATCGCCAAGCATTTTAGAGATTTTGTTATAGTCACTCATACTCATGCTTTTTGGTGCAAAGAAACCTCTCCAGTTAACAAACTGAACATCATATCCTTGCTCTTTTAATGTTGGAGCTTCTGGTGCATCACCTACTCTCTCGGGAGCAGTGATACCAATTATTCTTACTTGATCTCTAGCACCCATTACTTCACCTAAACCTGTTGAAAGTATTTGAGTTTCTCCAGATAAAAGTCCAGCAAGTGCTTTTCCACCAGCATCATACGGAACATAGATCACATCGTTTGGATTCGCTCCAGCTGCTTGGAAAGCTAACGCACCAATTAAGTGGTCCATGCTTCCTCTTACAGATCCTCCAGCCATTTTAATTGACTTTGGATCTTTTTGATATTGATCAACTGCATCTTTGAAATTTTTGATAGGTGAATTTTTTGCAACAACTATTGCACCATAATCTCCAATTACACCTGCAATTGGTTTAACATCTTTATAAGATAAAGTGCCAGTACCTTTTACATAACCTTTGTGTCTTGTAATAGATCTTAACACCAATGGTGTTGACTGAACTAAAACTGTATCTTTCGGAGCGTTATTGATTAGGTAAGCCAAAGCCTTACCACCTCCACCACCTGACATGTTTTCAAATGATGCACTTTTCAAAAAACCAGCTTTTGTTAATGCTTCTCCAGTACCTCTAGCAGTTCCATCCCAACCACCACCAGCACCACCGCCAATTAAAAAATGTAATTTTTCAACTGCAAATGAATTTGTTGATGAAAATAGAAGGAAAGCAGAGAATAAAACTGAAATAAAAGTTTTAATTAGTTTCATTATTTCCTCTCTTATTATATTTATGAAACCATCATTAAACATAAGTTATAAATTTTAGTCAATGCTCAAATATAATTTTTCCAAAAACATAAAGGAATATATTTTAGCTTTAGTAGCTAGTTATAAAGCTCTATTTATAGGACTTGTTGGTGGATACTTAGGTACTTTAATTAATCTACCTTTGCCCTGGTTATTAGGATCTCTAGGTTTAAATTTATGTTTTGCATTTACAAATTTTAAAATAGTTTTTCCAACTAAATTATTAAATCCTATATTTTTAATAGTTGGTATAATTCTGGGTGGGACTTTAAACGTAACACTATTGTATAAAATTCATTTATGGATTTTTTCGTCATTAGCGATGTTGATCTGTACAATAGTCAGTACAATTCTTGCCGGTTATTATTTTTTCAAAATTTGTAAATTTAGTAAATTCATTTCAGTTTTGGCAGCTCTTCCAGGTGCATTTGTTCCAATATCTGCAGCTTTATTAGAATTTGGAAAAAGTAAAAATGATAAAGGTGTTTTGATCCCTCAGGCTACTAGAGTGATATTTATTGTAAGTTTTGTTCCTATTTTTTTTATTAACAATTTAGGCTTTTCAGAAATGTCAGGTTACAATTATGAAAATATCTATGACAAAAGATATTTTTTAGAAATATTATTTTTATTAATAATCTGTTTCATTTTTGCAAACATCTTAAAAAATTATAAAATTCCATCACCTACTTTAGTGGGTGCGATGGCATTATCTGGTACTTTCTATACCTTTGAAATAATTAATGCCAGATTCCCAGATGCATTTATAAATATTGCATTTATATTTCTCGGAACAGCTTTGGGCACAAGACTGAATGGATTAAAAATTAAAGAATTATTATTTTTTATATTTCATGGAATAATTGTTAGTTCAATTTTAGTTATTGTTGCAATGATAACTGCTTATTTGCTAACTTATATAGGGTTTGAATTTATCCCAACTTTTTTAAGTTTTGCTCCTGGAGGAATTCATGAAATGGTTGTTATTAGTGTTGCTTATAACATTGATCCAATATTTGTGAGTTACCATCATTTTTTAAGAATTTTTATAATAGTTTTATTTTTACCTTTTTTATTATCAAAATTTAGAAAAACTAATTAATAACTTCTTGCATTCTTTGAAATACTTTATCTGCCGAAAGTTTGGTCAAATCTGAAACTTGAATTGCTTTAAAATGTTCTCGCTCAATACTAACTTTTTTAGCAGTAGTATGCGATCCAAATAAAACTAAGCCTTTTACATTCAAATGAGCCGCCATATGTGCTGGCCCAGTATCATTAGATACAACAAAATAACTATCTTTTATTAAGGATGAAAGTTGAGGAATGTTGAGCGCTTTATCATTATCTAAAATAATATTAGCATCAATATCATTAGCTAATTTGATTTCATTTGGACCAGGGGCAATTAAAATTTGGACTTCATCTCTAAAAGAAGATTTAATTTTTTTTATCAATTCATTGTAATACGGCCATCTTTTTATAGTTAAATGAGAAGATGAAAAAGGGAATAAAATTATATATTTATTTAAATTATATTTTTTTTTGATTTCTGAAATATCCTCACAGCTCCATGAAAAATCTGGTTTGATTACTTTATCAGTTTTAACACCAGACACATTTAATTGATGCTCAAAACGATTTAAAACGGTATCTTTGTCAAAATCTGTCTTATTAGTTCCTTCTGGAAGAGTTGTCTCAGTTGAGGACCAGACATCTGATGTAGCTTTTGGGAAGAGAATTTTTTTATAAAAACTAGTTCTTTTAGAATTTTGAAGGTCATATACTTTAACAAATTTATATTTTTTTATTTTTCTCATTAATAAATATAAATAAATTAAGTTAAATCTAGAAAGTCGTTTATCTAAAATGACATTAGTTATATTTGGATTTTTTTTTAATAAATCATAATAAGGTTTGGTCGATAGTATATAAAGATCATCATTTGGATGGTTATCAGATATATCTTGAATTGCACCACTTGCCTGGGCTATATCACCTAAAGATCCATGTTTTATAATAAGTATATTAGACATATTTTTAACAACTTAACATAATATCAGTTTATATGAATAAAATTTTAGTAGAAGTATCAGTTGGAGAATTGCTGGATAAAATTTCAATTTTAGAAATTAAATCAGAAAAAATTAAAGATCCTGAGAAACTAAACTTTATAAATGATGAATACAAAATTTTAAAAAATCAATTAAATAAAAATATTAAAAATTACAGTGAAATTGAAAGTTTATACAATTCACTAAAAGAAATTAATTCAAAGCTTTGGGTAATAGAAGATGATAAAAGATTATGTGAAAAAAATTCTGATTTTGGTGAAAAATTTATTAAATTATCAAGAGATGTTCACTTTCTAAATGACGAAAGGGCAAAATTAAAATTAGAAATAAATAATAAAACTGGTTCTAAAATTAAAGAAATTAAAGAATACACTAAGTATTAATTTTTTTCCCAGTCAAATCTTTGAAAAGAGTCAAATATCTTGAAAATACCTTGTGACCATTGATTACAAACTTTTGAAAATTCAGGATCATTCATATTTAGACATTTAAGTGATGCTATTTTGATTTCATCTTTTTTTATCACAGCAAAATCGATTGGTGGACCAACAGTTAAATCACTTTTTAATGTAGAGTCCATTGATATCAAAGCACATCTCGATGCATCTCCAATTGAAACTTTTGGTGTGATCACTCTATCTAAAATAGGTTTTCCATATTTAACTTCTCCTATGACCAAATATGGTTTGCTATCTGCTGGACGAATATAATTACCCTGAGGGTAAACTAAGTATAATTCAGGAGGTTGATCTTTTATTTGACCACCGACAATAAATGTTGAGCCTAATAATACACTGTCAGTATTTATCCCTTGTGGAGAAGAATGTTCAATATTAAGCGAACCTATATATGATGCAATCTGCTCAAAATCACTACAAGTATTTAAATTCATAATACCTGTTTCGCTTTTTAAATCTTTTTTGATGGAATTATAAACTGCTTGAGAAGTTCCAAGATTTCCTGATGTAACAATTACTATTGTTCTATCTCCAACATCGTGTGTAAGCATTTTAGAATATATATTTACATTGTCCAATCCTGCATTTGTTCTGGAGTCTGATGCAAATACTAGTCCTGTCTCTGTTTTAATGCCAATACAATAAGTCATATTAAAGTTAACTATTTAAATTATATGTGGTTACAATAAAACCCATTTATTTCATATCAGATATCGAATTTAATCATTTGCTTATTTAACTCTTATGTAAAAAAATTAAATTAATATGTCTGATTTTTGGAAAAATTACGATTCTAAATCAACTTTTGATGGATATATCAGTAAAGAGAAGAAGTTAAGAAGTCATGCTAAGATCATTGCAGGTATACTTGAAAAATATGGAAAAAAAAAATTACAAGAAATAGAAAAAAATTGTCAAAGTACAATAAGCGCTAGAGGAATAAATTTTAGAGTTTATGCTGCAAACAATAGAGCTGAAGAGAAAAAATGGCCTTTAGACATCATTCCTAGAATTATACCAAAGAGTCAATGGTTAAAGGTTGCAAAAGGACTTGCGCAAAGAGTTAAGGCACTAAATTTATTTATCGATGACGTCTATAATGCAAAAAAAATATTTAAAGACAAAGTAATACCTAAAGAATTAATTTTTAATTCTCCTTTATATTTAAAAGAATGTGAAGGTTTCTCCCCAAAACACAAAGCATGGTCAAATATATCTGGGATTGATCTTATAAAAAACATTGATGGGGATTTTTTAGTTCTTGAAGATAACTTAAGAGTTCCGTCTGGAGTTTCATATATGTTGGAAAATAGAATGGTGATGAGAGATATTTTTCCAGAACTATTTACAAGATATAAAGTTTCTTCAGTTCATCAATATGCAAATAAATTATATAATTGCATGACAGAGTGTATTCCAAAGAAAACTACCAACCCACACATGGTTTTATTGACACCTGGTATTTACAATTCTGCTTATTTTGAACACTCTTTTTTAGCTGAACAAATGGGTATAGCTTTAGTGGAGGGCAAGGATTTATTTGTTGAAAACGATCACGTTTATATGAAAACCGTAAAAGGACCTTTAAAAGTAGATTGTATTTACAGAAGAATTGATGACAATTTCATGGATCCTAAAGTTTTTTTCAAAGGATCATTGCTAGGTGTGCCAGGTGTTTTCAAATGTTGGAGAAAAGGAAATGTTGGAATAATAAATGCATTAGGTACAGGAGTAGCAGATGATAAAGCAGTTTATTCATATGTTAATAAAATGATCATTTATTATTTAGGAGAACAACCAATTATTGATCAAGTTGAAACTTTTCTGTGCGGAGATAAAAAAAATAGAGATCATGTTATAGATAATATATCAAAATATGTAGTTAAACCTTCAAATGCATCCGGCGGTTATGGAATTATGATTGGTCCAAAAGCTTCTAAATCTGAAAAAGAAGAAATGATAAAAAATATTAAGAAAAATCCAAGAAACTATATAGCACAACCTTTGGAAATTTTATCGACAGTTCCAACAATTACGCCTGACAATATTGAGCCACGGCATTTAGATTTAAGACCTTTTATCTTAACTGGTAAATCTACTTATGTTACGACGGGGGGATTAACCAGAGTTGCACTTAAAAAAGGGAGCACAATTGTAAATAGTTCACAAGGTGGAGGTTCCAAAGATACACTAATTGTTGATAGTAGAAACTAAACTATTACTTTTCTATAATAAAAATCTTTAATCTGATCATCTTTGTAACCAAAAATTTGCATAACTTCTTTAGTATGTTCTCCTAAGTTTGGAGCACCTTTTGACTTTTCAGTTTTACTTTTTGAAAATTTAATTGGCATACCAATAGCATTACTTTTACCTGCCTTTTTATTATCTACTTCTATAACCATTTCTCTTTCAATTGTTTGAGGATCTTTAAACATATCTGTTATTGAGTTTATAGGACCGCATGGTAATCCATTATCATCAAAAATTTTTAACCATTCGCTTGAAGTTTTTTTAATTAGTTCTTTGTTAAGAATATCAACTAATTCTTTTAAATTTTGTTTTCTATTTAAATTAGATGAAAACTTTTCATTTTCTTGCAAATCTTCACGACCAATTGCTTTGAGTAACATAAGCCAAGTATTTTGATTTGAAGCACCTACTGTTATCCATTTATCTTTTGTTTTAAATGCTTGATAAGGAGCTGTTAAAGGATGTGCTGATCCTAAAGGACCAGGTGACTCTCCTGTAGCACCTGCAATAGCTGACTGCCAGTATGTATGAACAATACCTGCTTCATATAAAGATGTATCAACTTTTTGTCCTTCACCCGTTTTTTCTCTATGAACTAATGCAGCTAAAATTCCACTAGCTGCAAGTAAACCAGCCGTTATATCTGTTATTGGTGCACCTACTTTCATAGGTGGTTTATCTTTGCTTTCGCCAGTAACACTCATTAATCCACTCATTCCTTGTGCAACCAAATCAAATCCTCCTTTATCTGCATAAGGACCCGTTCTACCGTATCCAGATATTTCACATAATATGATTTTAGGATTAATTTCTGACATAACATCATAACCAACACCTAATTTTTCTAATGTCCCTTTTCTAAAATTCTCTAAAACTACATCAGAATTTTTTACCATCTTCTTAAATATCTCTATTCCATCTTTGTGTTTTAAATTTAATGCGATACCTTTCTTATTTCTATTCATCATCATAAAAGCTGCAGACTCACCATTAATTTCTGGTGGTAAGAAGTTTCTAGTATCATCTCCGCCAGGTGTTTTTTCTATTTTGATTACCTCTGCACCAAGATCAGCTAATAATAGTCCACAAGTCGGACCAGCCATTATTTGTGCCATTTCAAGTACACGAATGCCTTTTAATGATGCAGTCATCTATTACTTATTTTTGAATTTTGGTTTTGTTTTGTTTAAGAAAGATTGATATCCAATTTTAAAGTCTTGGGTATCGTAACATTTGTAACCTAGATTATTCATTTTTTCTGTGACTTTTCCATTTTTTAAAATGTTTCTCGCAAATTGTTTGTGCCATCTTGCAACTTTTGGAGCACCTTCACATATTAATTCTGCTGATTTATATGCTTCTTTTTCAACATCTTTATCATTAACTACTCTGTTAACTAGTCTCTTCTGAAATGCTTCATCGGCTCCAAATACTCTTCCTTCAAATAATATTTCCATTGCGGTTGTGTAATTAGTTACTTTTAAAAGCACCTCAAGTTCTTTTGCAGCCATTGTTAAGCCTAATCTTTTAATTGGAACTCCAAACCTAGAGCTTTTGCCACAAATTCTAATGTCACAACATCCTGCTATTTCCAATCCACCTCCAACACATATCCCTTCAATCAAAGCAATTGTTGGTATTGGGCAATCAAAAATTGCTCCGAGTGTTCCGTGTAAAAATTTACCGTATGATTTTGCTAATTTTGATGAAGACCTTTGTTTTTTAAATTCTCCAATATCATTTCCTGGTGAAAAAGATTTACCACCCTCTCCTCTTATTATGATGCATCTTAAGTTTTTATTTTTAGATAACTTTTTGAAAACTTTGCCAAGCTCAATCCACATTGGCTTAGTCATTGCATTTAATTTTTCTGGTCTATTAATAACTACTTCAACTAAATGTTTATTTTTTTTATTTACTTTAATTAATTTGCTCATTTAGCTCCTATAAAAAAACTCAACTAATGTCATTGGTATAGCTGGAACATAAGTTACTAACATTAACAATACTAATAATACACATATAAAGGATATATTAGATCTTGTTACATCCCATATGTCTGCTTTTGCAACAGAACAGGCCGTAACCAAAACACTTGCAACTGGTGGTGTTTGCTGACCAATTGCCAAATTTAAAGTTACAATTATACCAAAATGAACTGGATCAATTCCTACCGCATTAACTAATGGCATTACAATTGGAACTGTTAAAATTATTGCAGCAACTGAGTGTAAAAAGAAACCTATTACTAGAAGAAATACATTTAGTATTCCTAAGACAGCATATTTATTATTTGTAAAATCAATAATTGACTCTGCAACTTTTTGTGGAATTTGTTCAATAGTTAAAAATTCACCAAGTAATACAGATGCAGCTACCAATAACATTACTGAAGCTGTTTGAATTGCTCCTTCACAAGCCGACTCGTATAATCTTTTAAAATCTATTTCTTTATAAATAAATCCAATAACTAATGATGCTACAACTGCTAACCCTGCTCCTTCAGTTGCAGTTACTACTCCTCCAAAGATTCCACCTAGGATAATAATTGGTAATAAAAATGCTAATGCTGCATCTTTTGCAGTTTTCTTAACATTTGGAATATTAAATGTTTCTTCAACAGGAAAATTTTTACGTCTTGCAGTAATATAAGCTGCTAACATTAAGAAGAAGCCACCTATTACTCCAGGAACAATTCCAGCTACAAACAATTGTACTACGGAACTTTGAGCCATTACCGCATAAACAATCATTGGTATTGAAGGTGGAATAATTATTGCCAAAGACGCTGAGGATGAAGTTACTGCAGCAGCGAAAGGACCTGGATATCCTTTTTTCTTCATCGCTGGAATTAAAATAGATCCTAATGCAGCAACATCAGCAACTGCAGATCCAGAAATTTCAGCAAAAAACATAGAGGTGGCAATGTTAATCATGCTAAGACCACCCTTGATAAATCCAACTAGAGCTGAAGCAAAAGCTATTAACCGTCTAGAAATACCAGCACTATTCATTATTGATCCAGCTAAGATAAATAAAGGAATAGCAATCAGTGGAAACTTCATTGATCCATCAAACATAACTATTGCAGTATCAATTAAAAAACTTGTTCCCGTTTTCAATACCATTGCAATAATTGTTGTTACTGCAAGGCCGATAGCTATAGGTACATTAATAGATAAAAGAAGTAGTAGAACTGCAAACATTGTAAGAATTATCACTAAATATCTCCTGTTTGCTCGTCACCTGTTGTTTGAAGAACTAAATTTTTATAATCTTCAGGAATTCTTAAAGTTTCAGATAAAATAAATAAACATGATGCAATTGGAATAACTGATTGCACAAAAGGTTGGGGAACCCACTCTAATGTTACTAAGGTTTCTCCTGTAATAAGAGTTAAAACCAAATAACCGTAGTAAGCCAATAATATTAAAAAACCATAAACAACTAATTTTGACACTACAAAGAAAATTTTTCTTAGTGCTAATGGAAATGCTTTAAAAATACTTGGAACACTTATATGAGAACCTTTTAAAGCTGCATACGCTGAACCATAATAAGTTATCCATGCAAGTTGAACAGCTGCAACCTCATCATACCAAACTAAAGCACTGCCAGCAAAACGAAAAGTAACACCAAGTAAAACTGTTACTGCTAATGCTACCATCATTATAAACAGTATTAGTTTTAATATTTTTTCGTAAGAATTTATAAATTTTTGCAATGTCATTTTTTTTTTCAGGCCCTCTGATAGAGGGCCTGTTACAAATTATGTTAATTTGCTAAAGACGATACTTTATCAATTAACGCACCACCAGTTGGTACTTCTGACGCGAATTGATCGTATATTCCTTTACTTGCACTAATGAAAGCACCTTTGTCAGCTTCGTTGACTTGAACTCCAGCTGATTTGATAACTCCCAATAAAGATTTTTCAAGATTAGCAGCTTCAGCGTACACAAATTTTTGTGTATCTTTAGCAGCTTGCTCTAAAATACTTTGTACATCTGCAGGTAGTTTACTCCAGTGGTCTTTATGTACTGTTACATAAGCAGGAGTGTAAACGTGACCTGTAATTGATAAATATTTTTGAACTTCTTGGAATTTAGCACTAGCAATCTGAGCATATGGGTTTTCTTGTCCATCCATTGTTCCTGTTTTCAAAGCAGTAAATACTTCTGAGAAAGACATTGGAGTTGGGTTTGCACCATATGATTGGAACATTTTAACTCTCCATTTTGATTTAGGTGTTCTTAATTTAATTCCTTTTAAGTCACCAGGAGTGTTAATTGGTCTAGTGTTGTTTGTGATATGTCTAAAACCATTTTCCCAAACAGCAATAACTTTGTATCCAGTTTTATCTTCAAGATTTTTAAACATTCCTGGTAAAACTTGGCTTTCAACTTTATTCATGTGATTTCTGTCTTTAATAATGAAAGGCATATCAAATACACCAAACTCATCATGAATAGATGCCATTACTGATGAAGGTAACCACATGTTAACTGTACCTAATTTTAGTTTTTGCATTCCTTGTTTGTCTTTACCAAGTTGCGAAGAACCAAAAACAGTTACTTTTCCTTTGCTGCCTAATCTCTCATTTGCAAGTTTAGCAAAATGATCAACTGATGCAGAAAATAAAGATCCAGGTTTTCCTACGTGTCCAAATTTTACTTCAGTTGAATTTGCTGAGAAACTTAAAAATAGAGACGATAATAAAACAACAATTATCTTAAAATATTTGTTCATATTTCCCTCTTAAGTTTGTTTTTTTTAAAACAGCTTATAGAAAATATGAATGCAGTGCTAGGGATTAAATTGGCGTATTGGAAAAAAAATCATCTATCTTTAAATTCAAGATTGCCACGGGAGTCTACACTCTTTTTAACATGCTGATAGTAGGTAGGATTATCAATCAATCTTGACATATCTATACCTTTATTCTCATAACGTCTTTTTATTGTCATTCTTGGGATTATTACGAGGTTCATATTATCAATGAAGTCCTCGGTCCACTCTTTTTCTATCTTATCTTTAACCAATTTTTTCAAAAATACTCTCAGATCAGAGCAACTAAGGTGTTTAATTTTTTCGTTATACAATACCATTTTGATGAATATATAATCTTGGTGTTATCTTGCAAGTTTAATGAATATATCTCCCATACCTGACTGAAGCTGATCTAATGGAGTATTATTTCTAAGTGTGCAATATCTACCTGTCACTTGGTGTCTATCTATGGCATTAACATTATATTGAGTGCAGGTTTTGGCTTTGTGTAATAAACCAATGACTAGTTTTCCATCTACTACTGAAACTTGTTTTGTATCTAAATCATTGCCATTACAAAAATATTTTTTGTTTACCCTTTCAGGAAAATCTGTTTTCCCACAAGGATTTTCAATTGTGAAAACATAAAATTCTTTTTCTATACCTTTAAATTTATGTTTCATCTTAGTTGTTTTTGAATATTTCATTAAATCACAGGAGCACGGAATGCAGCATCTATAATATTCACCACATATCTTTTTGCCTGTATTGTTTTCAGTTAAATAAACATATTCTGGAACAGCATTTGGACTTATTAAAGAACCTGATACTGCACAATATAATTTATTATATTCTACAAAATCTTCATACGAGATGTCTTTATCAATTATATATTTAAAAAATTTAGGACCTGCCGCATTTCTATTTCTGTCTGGGAAAATTTTATTCCAATCATTAACGATATCTTGATAATAGTTTTTTTCTTGAGAATTTGCCGAATTTATCGGAATTGAAAAAAAAATAAAAAATATAATAAGACTAAGTATATTTTTAATACTGTACATTAATTAATAATTTAAAAACCCATATTTGACCAGTTACTTCGGTCTTGAGTTTTACTATTGAATTTTTTTAATTCTTCCTCAGATGGTTCTCTAAAAAGATACATTACAATTCCTGAAACAAATAATGCCAATAATGATAAAGAACAAATAGTCATAAGCTTGATATATAAAAGCTTTATAATTTTTCAACACTATATAATGAGTAGTATTGTCCTATAATTTTTGTCTAAATTCGTAAGTTTTATTTAATTCATCTATATCAAATGTTTCTATTGATCCATCAGTCCATTTAATTTCAACTTTAAAGTCTTTTTCACCTTTTCTTATTCCATAATGAGCAACTGGTTCCATCTGACAAAGATAACCTGAGCCTGCATCAATTGTTTTTGAGTGAATTCTTTTATTAGATTTAATTGTTACTGTTGCACCTCTTGCAGGAGCTCCAAATTGATTAAGAGGCTTAATTCTTAAATAATTATAATTTTGTATATCTGCTTTATATAAAGTTAATGGTTGAAACCCTGACTCTCCATGTGAAACTAATAGCTCTAAAATTCCATCGCCATCAACGTCTGCAACAGCTGCTCCAGTTCCAAGACCAACTGTCTCTAAACCATTTTCCATTTTAATTTCTTTAAATATTCCACCATCTAAAACTTTGAAAAGTTTATTAGGTTCTCCAATATTATTCATAAAAATTTCATCGTATCCATCATTATCAAAATCAGCTGAAATAACTGTTCTGATTTTTGTAGGATCATTGTATGGAGAAGTTGATATGTCTTTAAATTTATCTCCATCTAAAACGTATGCTCTATGCATTCCATCCCAGTTTGAAGATAAAATATCTAATCTTCCTCTATACAAAAGGTCACTTAGAGCTGTTCCTCTGCCATTTTCAAATCTATCTTGAACTGCATACTCTTTAGCTACATCTTGGAAAGATCCTTTAGAATTATAATATAAAAAGTTATCTCCTCTTTCATTTGCTGCAAAAATATCAGATCTATCTGAAAGAATGTGTCCAGACACAATGGCTCTGCCACCAGTAATTTTATCGATCAATAATAATTTAGCCTGGTCTTTTATTCGATCTCTAATTAATTCATAAAATCGAGTAGGACCTCCATAATTTGCAACATAAATACCATAAGCGCCATCTCCATTTCTATCTACACAAACAACAGATCTTCCAGCTGTTAAGTTTAATTCACTTTGATTAATTTCTTTTTCAAATAAATCCTCAAATTTATTATTATTTAAATCTATTAATCGATCTGAATAAATTTTTGATCCACTATATGTATCAGTATTTAAAAAATATATTTCTTCATAGCCATCTTGATCGATATCACATGCGGCAACACCAATTGTTCTTCTTTCTTCATCTGTAAAAATTTTTTCATTTACAATATTTATTAATTTTCCATCTTTATAAGAAAGAGCTAGATTTTTGAAACCAAAGCCAGTTACCACAAAATCATATTTATTATCTTTGTTAACATCAGTAACTGAAACTCCATAGCTTAATCGGAACTCATTTTTTGCTATTTGATCAGTAATATTTAAGAAAAAATCTTTAGCGTTTGCATAACTAAATATTGATAAAATACTGAGAAAAACGAAGATAATTTCTTTCATATTCAAGCTCTTTATTGAAATTTAAAAATTAATATATGAGATAAATTAGCTTACTCGAGTAAGCCTAATATTGAATAAATAACTAACCCTATAATTGCAGCAAAGAAAATTAAAAAAGAAATTTGACTAAAAATATTATTCTTTGATCTAATTTCTCCCTTTTTATACTTTCTAATCTGAATTATACCAAACCTAATTACTATCAAACCTAGAATTAGCAGTGATACTTTAAATAGAAATTCAATCATTTAATATTTTTTAAGTTTTTCATTAGGGGTAAAGATCTATTGGACAATAACTAATATATGATAGATTATTTTTGTAGTCACCTGTGCATGGTAATTCTGTACAAGTATGAATATGAAGAATACCAATTTTTCCACTGTGTGGGCCTTGAGGATCTACTATAACATAACCTAAATCTCTAGCTTTACCCCATCCACTGTCTGTTACACCAATATCACCAAGACTACCTTGGCTACCATATGGATTTTTAAATTTATCCTTTGCAGCTTTTACTATAGCCTGAGTAATTTTTCCCATAGGATTACCTCCTGATCTATAATCAGACAAGATTGATGAAGCCGTTATATTGCCATCAAACATACTATCAATTCCTAACTCAATTTTTTTTGTTTCTGCCATAACCCATTTGCAAACAGCACTATGATTAGACTTGGTTGAAGATTTTTTTGCTCCACTTGTATAACCGCTATAAGCAACAACACCTACGGCAGCTAAGATACCAATGATTGCTACTACGACTAAAAGTTCTATTAGGGTGAAGCCTTTATTTTTCATTTTTTATTTCTTTTATAATTTTCCATCCATTTTTTAAAAATAATTATAGCATCATTCATGTCGTTTGTTTTATTTGGATGATTTTTTGCCCTACCTAGCATGGTTGCAATAACATTTACTTGATATTTTATTGGTCTTTTTTTTATAGCTGAAACAGTAAATAATGCTTTTTCCTTATCTTTAAAACCTAAACCTTTTAAGGTTGTCTCTGGTTTATAATCTGAAAATAAAGAGAGATTTAATGGTTTAAATTTTTTATCTTTGATTAGTTTATTCATTGGCATTTTATCGACTATTTCAAAGATTTTTTTTGTATATGTTTTATCAAACTCAATTTTTATTGTGCCATCAAAACCAATTAAAGTAACTTTAAATTTTTTTGATTTATCTAATTTTGTAACTAATTTTATATATCTTTTGTGAAAAGCTTTAATTTCTTTTTGATACAAATCTTTTGATCTTTTATATTCTGAATGATTGTAATTAGGCGTATTGAGGACTAGCAATCTACATTTCCATAGATATTTTTTAAAACTCATTAAAAATATTAATTGTAAATTTTGTCTCTTACAAGCTTACTTAATAAACTATATCCAAGTTCATTCATATGTAGTGGATCTTCATCATAAAACTTATCATAACCAGCATTTATCATTGGTGTTGTAATATCAACATAATCCCACATTTTTAAATTGGTTAAGTGTTTTTTTATCTTTGAATTCGCATCTAAAATTGTTGTCATAAGATCTCTCCTAAAAGGACTGGGTTTAATAGATATAAAAAAACATTTTGCTCTTGGTAGTTTTTCTTCAACTTGATTAGAAAATAATAAAAATTCTTTTAACAATTCATCGCTATCCATTCCATAACCGATGTCATTATCTCCGGCATAAAAGAAAAGATTAGATGGGTTTAAAGGAGCAACCAATCTATCAAAATATCTTCTACAAGAGACTAAAGTTGAACCCCCAAAGCCTAAATTATAAAGATTATTTATTGATAAATCGTTTTTGGCATTATCCCACAATTTAAAAGTTGAACTTCCATACAAGGCAACACTGTTATTTGTTTTCGTCTGTTGAAAGGAATTATGTTCTAATTCTCTAACATCTAATTCAAACTCTTCTTCAACTGGACTGACTAAATTTACGTTAGTTTTCAAATTCTCTATTTTATCTATGTTGTCTTGAATATTTTTAGCTAAATCAATAGCTTCTTCTACATAAGATCTAAATTCGGTTCTGTAATTTTCTAAAAAGTTTTTCATTTCCTCTTGATTTTCTGGATCTTTGACATGCTCACTTATAGTTATTGGTTCCTTAATAACTGCAGAATATATTGTTTTAGAGACTGGATAATCAAAATTAGCAAGAGCAATTGGAATAAGTTTTGGTTTAGGATTAAGCTTAAATGCAAGATTAAATGCTCCAGCTTTAAATGGTCCTGGAGATGTTATTGTTTTGTTATCATCTGTTTCTGATGTTCCTTCAGGGGCAATTACAATTGGTTGTTTTTGATTAAATACCTTTTGAGCTTCATCAAAAAGCTTTTGTTTTCTTATTTTCTTTTCTTCATCACTTTCATCCAACTTATCAGACTCTGGAGTATGAACAAAAATGTAATCTAAATTTTCATAGTAATTATATCTCCAAAATTCTGTGTTCCGACTTGTTCTAACGATACGTTGGCCTCCATCATTATATTTTGGATGTAATATTTTTGAACTGATGAAATGACTATCGATTGAAAATGAATGCCCATTTGCAAGCTGATTATCATCTATCGCTGCTAAGTGATTGTAAAAAAAAATATTTGTTGGTTCATCTGGCAAATTTTCCCAACCCTTTATTACATATTTAACATTATCAAAAGCTTTGGTGAAATTTGAATTGGTTAACTCTCTTAATTTTTTTTTATCTGAGCTATTAGAAGAATTAGATACTCGATTATAAATAATATTTAATTGGCTGTGGAAACGAGACTCTCTTTCTAAATTATTTAAGGTATCTTTTATTAAACTAGATAATGATTTTTCTATCTCATTTCCTTTAATAAGTAGTTCGTAAACTACATCAAATGCCATTGCATATGTGTGAGTGCTCTTTAACAAGTGTGGAATACTATATAACTTAGAACTAGCAGGTATTCTTGCAGTATTATCTTTCAATAATAAATTAACAAATTCTAATTCGTTTTCCGCTGAATATTTTGTTAGACCAGTTGCACTTTGTTGGAAACGTCCTAGCTGCCACAATTGTCTTTTGAAAATCTTTATTGATAATTCAGGGTCAGAAATAATCAGATTTTCAAGTGCTTCGTTAGAAATATGTAAAACTTTTGTATCCCTAGTAGATTTAATTGTATATGGATTAAAAAAATCACCTTTTCCTGAAGATAAAGTTAGAGCAATACCAGCTCTAGTTAGAGTTCTAAAATTTCTTCTTATTTTTCCATTAATAAAGTTATGGAATAAGCCATCAACTTTACCACTTAATAATATCTTTAAACCTTTAGAAACATCTCCCTCTTTAACTATATATTGATTTGATGAATACATCTTAATATTACCTAATTTAATAAACTTTTCTAAGTCATCATCAGTAAGTGTTGAAAAAAAAGTAGCAGATTTAATTCTATGTATATTTGTAATACTTTTTTCTGATGGGATGCCTGGAGAAATTTGTATTTCATCATCTTTATACAAAGTGTTTAAATTTCTTGAAGAGACAAGCAGTTGGAAAGAAAAAAATGAAATGGCTGAGTATAATGTTGATATAAGTTTACTATTTTTTTGTTGTAAATCTCTTAAATCATCTAGTTTTATCGAGATATATTCTGTTCCACCTTCAATAAATATTTCACCCATAAATCTATTGGGTTGATTAAGTCCAGATATACCTAATGGTGTTGCAGGATTTGTTATTTTTGCAAAGGTTATGGATTTAGTTTCAAAATACTTGGTAAATGTAGCTTTGCCTTTAATTAAAAAATAAATGTTTTCTGAAATTTGATGCTGCTTTGCTAAAACTTCATCACTTTCAGCTATTATATGTTTTGATATTCCATCTATTAAATCAAAAGATTCTTTTAGATTGCCTAAATCAAAGCCATTTTGCTGAAATAATTCAGATAATTTCATAAGTAAAATGAATAGATATACTTAATTTGAATTTATTGATTAAGAATAAATGCATATCTGGGTTGAAAAGTTATCAATAGTTTACCTAATTTTTTTTAGTATTTCGTAAGTGTGAAACGTAAATTAAAAAAAAATAAATCAACAAATAAATCTAAAACGCTGTCAAAAAAGCCAAAAGTAATAAACCCCACCTTTTTTTATTTTTATAATGAAAATGGAAAATTAGTTGGAATACCTTACGGTAATTAAATTTTATCTTCTTTGAGATAAGCTCGCGTGTTTATTTAATACTTCAGCTGAAATAACTTTTGCTTCAGTTGTTTTCTTAACATTCCAGATTTTTTCTTTAGCTGTTTTTGTCGATATTTTATTATCAACTATTGGTGATGGATAATCTTTACCAATTTTTAAATCTATTCCCTTTTGTTCAATGAATGTTAATTTCCATGGTTCATGAATTAATTTTCCTGGAACATTTTTTAATTCTGGAACCCATTGTTTGATAAAATCTCCTGTAGGATCTTGATCAATTGATTGTTTAATTGGATTATAAATTCTTATTGAATTTATTCCTGTGGTTCCTGATTGCATTTGAAATTGTGAATAATGAATTCCTGGCTCATAATCGGTAAATAATTTTGCTAAATGTTTTGATGTTTTTTTCCAATCAAGCCATAATTGATAAGACGCAAATGAAACTAACATTGCTCTCATTCTAAAATTAATCCATCCATTGGTTCTGAGGTACCTCATGCAAGCATCAACAAATGGATAACCAGTAGTTCCATTTTTCCATGCTAAATGATAATCTTCATTAAAATCATTTTCTCTTATTCCGTTATAAGCGCTATTCATATTTCTAAATTCAATTTCTGGTTCATCATATAACTTTTGAATAAAATGGCAGTGCCAGGCTAACCTGCTTTTAAAAGCAATTAAGGATTTCTTTTTTGTAAAAGATAAATTGGATTTTAACTTGTCGTTAGTTTTTTTAAAAATTTCTTTAATGGAAATATTTCCGAATGCAATATGAGGACTTAATCTAGAACAGGAAGTTTCTCCAGTTATCGGCGAAGACATTTCTTTTTGGTAATTTTCTGATCTGTCATTAAGAAAAGAATCTAAAAGTTGAAGTGCGTTTTGTCTTCCACCAATTTGAATTTTTCCATTTTCTAAATTGTTTGTTTCTACTTTCGATAAATCTTCTACATAATTATCTGAAATAAACTCACAATTTAAATTTGAATTAACGCTTTCACTATCTATAAATTTATTCCAATTATACGACCATTTATTTCTAATTCTATGATTTAGTTGAACGCCAAATTGATTTGATATTTTCCAATTAATATTTTTTTCTTTAAATAAAAAACTAACTTCTTTGTCTAAGTTAGTTATGTAAATGTTCTTGAATATTATATTTGAATAAACCTCATTTATTTTAAATTTATCAGTCAAATGACTTAAAATTTCTAATGTATCTCCGTAATATATGTTAAGTTTAGAATTATATTTTTCACTTAGTGTTTTTTTCAAATCTTCTAATGATGATTTTAAAAAATCTAGATGGAATGAGCTTGATGTAGGTAATTTGTGATATTCTTTATCAAATATGTAAATTGGTAAAATCTTTCCTGATTTTACAGCCTCATTAAATGCATCATTATTAGATACACGTAGATCGTTCCTGAACCATACGATTTTGTTCATTTTAAATAATTAAAGACTGATTTTGAAAGTTCTTGAAGTTTTGTCGTCTGATACTTTTAAAATTTTAAATTTTGAAGTTTTTTCAAGCTTCTGTCCTTTGTTTGTAACAAAAGATTTCATTTTCTTAACTTCACCCTCAGGCATTTTTCTGGTGTACTTTAGAGTATGTTTTTTTGATCCAATAACGAATATTGTTTTCATGAGATTTTAATTACAAATATATCTATTGTCTGTCTCTGTGACATAAGTTTCATTTAAGAGTTTGGGAATATTTTGATTATTTTGATATCGAGAATCTACTAAAGAGATAGGTTGTATTCAAATAATATATTTATAAAAAATAGAAATAAATTTGTTGAATACAACCAACCTAAAACTTATTTTTATAAGTGAAGGAGGTGCAAATGCTTAGAATAACGCCACCTGACACTTAGCTGGTGAGATATCACATATTAAAAATAACACAAACTAAATCCATTTGATGGATTTGGCCAAAATGGCATAAAAAAAGGGGAGCTCTTTTGGTAATAACCAATTGAGCTGACCCCTTTTAATAATTTTTAGACATAAAATCTTTAATTCTCTTAGCACCTTCTATTATATCTTTTGTGCTTCTTGCATATGAGAATCGGATAGTAGAATTTCCTCTTTTTTGATCAAAATCAATTCCTGGGGTTATAGCAACATTTGCTTCATCTAAAACTTTTTTACAAAAAGCTAAGCTATCATTTGAATATTCTGAAATATCAACATAGATGTAAAAAGCTCCATCAGGTGGTGAAAATTTTTTTAATCCTGCTTTCGGTAATTCTTCTAAAAGTATCTCTCTATTTTTTTTATATACCTCAACATTCGATTGTAACTCTTCATTTGCATCTAAAGAAGCAAGAGCTGTAACTTGACTTGCGTGTGGAGGACAAACAAACAAATTTTGTGAAAGTCTTTCTACTTGTCTGACATGATCTTCTGGTACAACCATCCACCCTATTCTCCAACCGGTCATGGAAAAGTATTTTGAAAAAGAATTAATTACATAGCAATTATCAGTTATCTCTAAAGCTGATGTTGGATTATTTTCATATTGAATTCCATGATAAATTTCATCACTAATGAAACTTACATTATTCTCATTTGCAGTGTAAATTAAATTCTCTAAAGATTGTTTATCCAGCATAGATCCAGTTGGATTTGCAGGTGATGCAACAAGAATTCCATTTAAATTATTATTTGCAATATCTTCTGGAACAGGTTGAAATCTATTTTGAAGTTTGGTTTGAATATCTACAGTTTCCAAACTTAGTGATTTAAGTATTTGTCTATAGCTAGGATAACTTGGAGATCCAATTCCAACTCTGTCTCCACTGTCAAACAATGCAGAAAACGATAATATAAAGGCTCCGGAAGACCCTGTTGTAACTACTATTCTATTTGGATTTAAATCTAAATTGTACCAATCTCCATATAATTTTGAAATTTTTGTTCTTAAAGCTGGTAGACCAAGTGATACTGTGTAACCAAGATTATTTTTATTTATCTCATTTGTAATATAATCTTTCGCAATCTTAGGTGCTGGTGTTCCCGGCTGCCCTACCTCCATATGAATTATATCTTTACCTTTTTCTTCAGCAATTCTAGCAGACTCCATTACATCCATTACAATAAATGGATCAACATCTGATCTTTTTGATTTTTTCATCATTTTATTTGATCTTCACAAAATTTTTTAATTTGTTCATTTGATAATCTGTCTTCTTTAGCTTTTTTGGAATCTAATTCAGATTTTCCAATTATACATGCTTTAATAGTTTTGCTTCTATTAAAATCATTATAATAGTTAGTTGAGATGTAAAGAGCAATAATTCCTAATACTAAAAAAACTATAAGCTTTAAATTTTTTTTCATTAAATTTCAGTTTGAGCTTTTATCCTTTCGTAAGCTAATCTAGTGTAAATTCCCAAATTTAAAAAGGGTTGTGGTGGTAACCAGTTTGGTTTTTTTCTTTGTTGTATTATTTCAATTTCATTAGATTGTTGATTAGAGGCCATTAAGGCTATTTGTTCACCGAATAGTGTTCCTACTCCAATGCCAGATCCATTGTAACAGCCAGCGCTAAAAATATTATCATCAATTTTTTCAAATATTTGAGAGCTATTACCACTTCTACATACAATTCCCGACCAACTGCTCTCTATTATATTATCAGGTAATTGTTTAAATCTTTTCTTGATGCCTTCTTTATGAATTACAGCTCTTTTATTTAATTCATTTCTATTCATTGAAAAAGGGTTTCTTAACTCTGCAGTATTTCTTATAAGTATTCTCCTATCTTTAGTCATTCTTATAGTAGCACCCATTGGTCTTATAGGAAGAACACCCCACTCTTTTGGAGAACCTATATCTTTAAATTCTTTATCTGTGAGTTTTCTCGTGAGACTAGCAGTTAATGTGATTGGGAAACTATAATTTTTTTTTACATTAAAATATTTCAAAAAACCATTTGTGCAAAAAATAATTTTTTTAGTAGTTATTTTGTGCTTTTTTGTAAAACATTCAATTTTGTTATTAATCTTTTTCCAATTATAAATTTGAGAATTTTCATATAATTTTACATTATCTGGCAATGTATCAACCATTGCTCTAGCTAATTTACCAGGGTTTAAAAGAATTCCTCCTGAGGTAAAAACTCCAATTTTATAAAAAGGCGTTCCCAATTTTTCAGTTAACTCTTTGTTAAATAAAATTTTATTTTTAAAACCAAGACTATTTAATAATTTGCTGAACGATTGAGCTTTTGTCTCATCTTGCTCTTTAGAAGAAGCAAAATATTTTCCACATTCGTTCCAATCACAATCGACCTGATATTCTTTTATAAATTTTCTAACAGCTTCTATACCCAAGTGATATATTTTTGTTTTTTTTACATAATTCTCTTTATCGCTGTTAGATGTAAAACCATCATTTAATGTAGTATCAACTAGATAGCCTGAATTTCTTGAACTTCCACCCTCGCCCGCTAACTGTGCATCAATGAGAATAATTTTTTTATCTTTCATTATATCTGAAAGTTTTCTAGCAGCTGATAATCCTGTATACCCAGCCCCTACAATTAAATAATCACAGTAAATGTCTTGATCTAGTAATTTAAAATTACTTCTTTCAGGAAGTTGTCTTGTCCATCCACAGAAATTGTCGTTTATTAAATCCAATAATTATTTTTATAATGAAATTTTACTAATCTCAACTAACAAGAGACTTTTGAGGTTTCATATCACTCTTGCTTATACCAGCTACTTTAACTGGTTTTTTCATAGCATCTCTTCTAAATGGCTCACCTAATTCTTGATTTAGAATTATTTCGATAAATGTAGTAATGCCTTTTTTTTGATCTTCACATGATTGTTTTATAGCTTTAGTGGTTTCTTCCATTGTATTTGCAATAACACCTTTTAAACCACATGCATTAGCAACTTTTGCATAACTTAATTCTGGATCTAACTCTGTTCCTACAAAATTGTCATCAAACCACAATATTGAATTTCTTTTTTCAGCACCCCATTGATAATTTCTAAAAATTACCATTGTTATTGCTGGCCACTCCTCTCTTGCACACGAACTCATTTCATTCATGCTTATTCCAAAAGCTCCATCACCAGCAAAACCTATAACTGGAGTATCTGGGCATCCAATTTTAGCTCCAAGAATAGACGGAAATCCATAACCACAAGGTCCAAATAAACCTGGTGCCAAATATTTTCTTGGTTTCTCAAACGTTGGGTAAGCGTTACCAATTGCACAATTATTTCCAATATCACTTGAAATTATAACATCTTCTGGCATCCCAGCTTGAATAGCTCTCCATGCTTGTCTTGGAGACATTCTATCTTTGTCTCTTTCTCTTGCTTCTTTATTCCAAACAGTTCCCGGATCATCATCCTCATGATCTAAACTTGTAAGAGTTTGCAACCATGCAGATTTTGTTTGATGAATTAGATTTTTTCTATCTTCTCTACCATTATCCCCAGCATTTGATGAAAGTTTTTCTAATATTTGTTGAGCTACCATTTTAGCATCACCACAAATACCAACTGTAACTTTCTTAGTTAAACCAATACGATCGGGGTTCATATCTACTTGAATAATTGTTGCATCCTTTGGCCAGTAATCAATTCCATATCCTGGCAATGTTGAAAATGGATTTAATCTTGTTCCTAACGCTAAAACTACATCAGCTTTTGAAATTAATTCCATTGCAGCTTTAGATCCGTTGTAACCTAATGGACCAACAGCTAATGGATGGCTTCCTGGAAAGCTATCGTTATGTTGATATCCATTACATACAGGTGCATCAAGCTTTTCTGCTAATTTTTTACAATCATCTATGGCATCACCTATAACAACTCCTGCTCCAGATAATATTACTGGGAATTTTGCTTCTGATAATAATTTCGCCGCTCTATCAACAGCATCTTTTCCACCACCTTGTCTTTCAAATCTTACAATTGGAGGTAATTCTATATCTATAACTTGTGTCCAAAAATCTCTTGGTACATTTATTTGCGCAGGCGCTGAACCTCTAAATGCTTTTTCTATTACTCTGTTTAAAACTTCTGCCATTCTTGATGGGTCTCTAACTTCTTCTTGGTAACACACCATGTCTTTAAATAAATTCATTTGCTCTACTTCTTGAAAACCACCTTGGCCCATAGTTTTGTTTGCAGCTTGAGGTGTAACTAATAATAGTGGAGTGTGATTCCAATAAGCAGTTTTTATTGGTGTAACAAGTCCTGTTATACCTGGACCATTTTGAGCAATCACCATTGACATTTTTCCAGTTGCTCTCGTGTAACCATCGGCAATCAATCCACCATTTGTTTCGTGAGCAACGTCCCAAAAAGTTATTCCAGCTTCTGGGAAAAGATCAGAAATAGGCATGAATGCAGAACCAATAATACCAAACGAATGTTCGATACCATGCATTTGTAAAACTTTTACAAAAGCTTCTTCGGTTGTCATTTTAGCCATATCTAATCCTTCTTAATTCTATTTTTTAATTGTCAAAGTGCCCAATTCATATATAAATTGGATCGAATTTCAAACAAAGAAATCGTCACAATGGCCGGCACAGATATTATAATCCACGATGAAAAAGACAATGTAGGTGTTGTGGTTATTGAAAAAATTACTCCTAAACAAGACTGTGATTGCTGGATTATGGAAAATGATAAATCAGTAAAAATTCAATCGATGGATGAAATACCTTTGGGTCATAAAATTGCTATGACCGATCTTAATGAGGGAGATACAATATTAAAGTACGGGCATGATATTGGCAAAGTCGTAAAATCAATTAAAAAAGGTGAGCATGTACATGTTCACAACGTAAAAACTAAAAAGTGGTAATATGGAAATTCCAAAAACGTTTTTAGGATATAAAAGAGAAGATGGAAGAACAGGTACAAGAAATCACGTAATAATTTTACCTGTTGATGATATTTCAAATGCTTGTGCTGAAGCTGTAGCTAATAATATTAAAGGTACGATTGCCCTTCCGCATTCTTATGGAAGACTACAATTTGGAGCAGACTTAGAGCTTCATTTTAGAACAATGATTGGAACAGGAAAAAATCCAAATGTTGCAGCAGTTATAGTAATTGGTATTGAGCCTAAATGGACAAAAAGAATTGTTGATGCAATTGCAACGACTGGAAAACCAGTTGAAGGTTTTAGTATAGAAGGTGTAGGAGATATAGACACTATCGCAAGAGTTTCAAAGAAAGCTCAAGAATTTTCAATTTGGGCATCAGAGAAACAAAGAGAAGAACGTCCCATAAGCGACTTATGGATATCTGTTAAATGTGGAGAGTCTGATACAACATCAGGATTAGCATCAAATCCTACAGTTGGAAATTTAATGGATAAATTAGAGCCCTTAGGTGTTCATTTGTGTTTTGGTGAAACATCTGAATTAACGGGTGCTGAAACTGTTTGTGAAAAAAGAGGAAAAACTCCTGAGGCTCAAGAAAAGTTTAGAAAAACGTGGAGTTCTTATAATGATTTCATCTTAAAAGAAGCAACAGACGATCTTTCTGAAAGTCAACCAACAGCAGGAAACATAGCTGGTGGGCTTACCACAATTGAAGAAAAAGCATTTGGAAACTTTCAAAAAATTGGGGGATGTAAATTTATTGACGTACTAGAACCAGCAGAGGAACCAACTAAAGGTCCAGGCTTATACTTTATGGATACCTCATCAGCTGCTGCTGAATGTGTTACTTTACAAGCTGCAGGAGGATTTAATCTTCACCTATTTCCAACTGGGCAAGGAAATATAATTGGAAACCCAATTGAACCAGTAGTAAAACTAACTGCTAATCCTTTGACTGCTAGAACTATGAGTGAGCATATTGATGTTGATGTTTCTAAAATTTTATCAAGAGAAATGAATCTAGACGAAGCTGGTGATGAATTAATTAAAGCAACGATAAGAGTTGCAAACGGAAGATTAACTTGTGCTGAAGCACTAGGTCATAAAGAATTTGTTATGACTAAATTATACAGAAGTGCTTAAGCTTTAAGCTTAGCTTCTCTTGCTTTATTCCACTTAGAAATATAATTTCTTAAAACTGCAGCTCCAATTCCAAGAACTACTGCTAATACAACTGATGTAAGTCCATAAAAAACTGGAAGGTCTTTAGAATAGTCTAAAATAAACTGTGCAATGTTTCCAAGGTTTTTAGTTCCATTTGCAACTGTTTCAACGATTACATCTTCTTTAATAAAAGTGTCATAAGCAATTGCAATTCCAACTAATAATAAAAGTACTGCTAAGATTGTTTTAAATTCTGAGCTATCAACTTTTTCACCAATTTTTTGACCAAACTGGACACCAACAATTGAGCCAAGTATAAGTACAAAAACTAAAACAAGATCAATTGTTCCATAATTAAAAGCATGAAGAACAGTTACGATTGCACTTACAAATATTGTAACAAACAAAGATGTTCCAGGAATTAGTTTGGTTGGCATTCCAATAATATAAATCATTGCAGGAACCAATATAAATGCACCACCTACTCCCATAATTGCAGCGATATATCCTACAATTAAACCGATAATAATTGGAGTAAATGCGCTTTCATAAACCTTTGATTTTTTAAAACGCATTCGAAAAGGTAGTCCATGTATCCAATAATGAGTATGTAATTTTTTTCTAACAACAATTTTTTTTCTAGCCTTATCAATTTCAGATACTCCTTGAATAAGCATTAAAGTTCCAAGTATAGCTAAGATATACATGTAGGCTAAAGAGATAACGATGTTTATTTTTCCAATATCCTGAAAATAAGAAAAAGTTAGGATCCCTAGTAAGGTTCCAATGGTTCCTCCAACCACTATCATCAATCCCATTTTATAATCTAATGTTCCTTTTAAGTAATGGGTGGTTGAACCAGATACAGAAGTACCTAAAATATTGCTTGCTTCATTTGGCACTGCATAAGCTGGTGGAATACCTAAAAAAATTAAAAATGGTGTCATTAAAAATCCCCCACCTACACCAAACAATCCTGAAAGAATACCAACTGCTAAACTTAAACCGAATATAAAGAGTATGTTAATTTCTACTTGAGCTATTGGAAGAAAATATTCCATATAATCTAACTATTCCTCTCATAATCTAAAGTCAATGATTATAAGAATAAATTAAATAAAATTTTGAAATGTTCCTAGGATTATAATTGCCCAAGTAAAAAATATAAAAAGATATAGAAAAGATTTAATTATTTTTGAAAGCTGATTTGAAACTAATAAAGGGATTTTCTTAATATTTTGATTAAAAGCTTGAAGCATACCCGCGAAATACCACAAGTTTTATTAAATGCAAATAATATTTAATTAAATTTAAAAAATAGTTGCCCCGAAGACTTTGACCTCATCTCCCTCTTCTCCAAGGACAAGTCGACCTAAAAAGTCTCCTGGTATCTCTGTACTGTTTTGTTTATAGATAACAGTTACGTACAAGCCTCTTCTTAGACAGCCTATAGCCTTACACCCCTCTTTAAGGCTTGAGATTAACTTATTGCTTGCCCATTGCTTGCCTAGCTCTACTTCGTTGGCCCCGTAAAGCATTTGTGATGATAAATCCCTGGTAAAACCACCATAATCTTTCATGTTGGAACATCTAACCATGTTATCCCAGATAGGATCAGCAATTTTAATGATTTCTTCGTCTGATTTGTCGACAATACTCATCTAAAATGGTTAGGAAGCTTGCTTCTTCTCTTTATCATCAACGATATGATAAACAGGCTTTTTCTCCATTTCAAATTTTCCAGTTTCAGGATCTCTTCTAGAAACAGTTAAACAATGCCAGTTTTCATCATCAAGTTTCATATGATCACCTCTATAATAATAGCCTGGCCAACGCGTTTCTTCTCTAAATAAAGTATGATGAGCAACACATTCTGATGTTACAGCTCTATGCTTAAGTTCCCATGCTCTCATCAATTGGTGATAATCTTCAGCTCCTACATGATCTAAGTCTTCTTGAAGTAATTGTAGCTGTTCTAAGCCTTTTTTAAGTAGATTATCATTTGTCATGTAATTATTTGTTAATCCACCACAATATTCATCCATAATTTTTTGTAGTCTTTGTAGTCCTTGTATAGGTAAAATATAGCTTGGAGAAACAGTTCCTCCAGTAATTTCATTTCTGCCAACTGTATAATTTTCAATTGGCTTAAATATTTCTTCTTTAAGCTTCTCTAATTGTGCATCAGAAACTTCGATATCATCAGCTTTTTTATCTTGAATATATTTAACAGCAGCTTTAGACGCTAACCTTCCTTCTGTGAATGAACCAGATGAAAACTTATGAGCACTTCCACCAACTGCATCTCCTGCTCCAAATAATCCATCGATAGTCATCATTCTATTGTATCCCCAGAAATATTCATCAGGCGCTATATCTTCTGGTCCACTGACCCATGCTCCTGAACATGTAGCATGAGATCCCATTACATATGGTTCTGAAGTTGTTAATTCAGGATTTGTGTATTTTGGATCAATATTTTGAGATGCCCAAACTACCGCTTGTCCAACCGTCATTCCTAAGAAATTTTCCCATCCAACTGTTTCTAAGTGTGGGTCTTGGAATGCTTCTTTTGTAACCATGTGAATTGGTCCACCACCTGCAGCTGTTTCTTGAATAAATGCGTGATTTCTTAAACAAGTTGGTGTTGGATGATGGTCTATATATTCTCCTACTAATTCTTTAGTAGCTTCATACCATTTCTTTTCATAGTTCTCACCATTAGCATTTTGAGTATATGTTTTTAAATGAAGGAAATATGCTCCAACTGGACCATAACCATCCTTAAATCTACAAAGTACAATTCTATTTTCCATTTGAGTCATTTTTGCACCTGCTTGAATAGGTAATGCATAAGCAGATCCATTACTCCAAGGTGCATACCATGTTCTACCCATACCTTCACCAACTGCTCTTGGTTTAAATATGTGCGATGCTCCTCCAGCAGAAACAACTACTGTTCTAGATTTAAATACGTGAAAATTTCCAGTTCTTACATTAAAGCCAACTGCACCAGCTATTCGATTTGGATTTTTTTCATCTTTTAAAAGATGAGTAATCATTATTCTGTTATAAATTTTATCTGCAGATTTTTTTGCAGCTTCAGCTACAATTGGTTTGTAACTTTCGCCGTGTATCATTATTTGCCACTTACCTTCTCTTTGATATCTTCCAGTTTCTTTGTTTTTCATCATTGGAAGACCCCATTCATCAAACATGTGAACAGTTGAGTCTAC
Source organism: uncultured Pelagibacteraceae bacterium (assembly GCA_902576785.1). Lineage (GTDB taxonomy): Bacteria > Pseudomonadota > Alphaproteobacteria > Pelagibacterales > Pelagibacteraceae > Pelagibacter. The sequence goes on from CACGWC010000004.1 coordinate 41,512, forward strand.
ATGACGTGCCATGTCATAACCTAAATCTTCTCTAACAAGACCCATCAAGTCATTTCTAGCGTACCGTACATGGTCCTCTGGCATGTTCTCGCCCCACTGCATTCCCATATAACAGTTAATAGCGTAAAGACCTTGTGCAACGGCACCACTTCTATCTATATTTGCTTTTTCAACACAGATTATTTTTAAATCTCTTCCCCAGTGTCTTGCTTCAAAGGTAGCCCCTGTTCCAGCCATACCTCCACCGACAACTAGTACGTCACATTCTTCTATGATAGTTTTGTGCTTAGCCATTAATAATAAACGCCTTGCTTAAATGAATTCTTATCTAAAGTTGGTAAATCTTTTTCAGTATTTAAACCATGTGGCTCATTATATAAAATTTGAGAATTAATCTCTCCTTGATTGGGAGTATCAGCTTCAGCTAATTTTGGTATGAATTTTCCCCAAGGTTTTGTTGTTATTGGTGATACAAAATTCTTCTCTGTACCATTTCTAAATTTAATTCTCCAAGAGATGGTTCCTTTCTCTTCTTCTCTTCTTACTCTAACACTATGACCCATTGGGGCAAAGTCAGCATAGCCTCTTACATCAATTGCATGATTAGGACATGCCTTAACACATGAGTAGCATTCCCAGCAAAAATTTGGTTCTATATTTTTTGCTCTTCTAATAGTTTCGTCTATGTGCATGATATCTGATGGACATATATCTACACAATGACCACAACCATCACATCTTGTCATGTATACAAAAGTTGACATATCTACTTATTACCTTTCTTTAAAATTTTATCAATCATATTAATAGTGCTTTGGTGCCTCACGTTTAATTCCAAGTCCAAATTGTTCTGGAGCGTCTGCAGGTGGAGGTAAATTATCTCTAGATCCATCTGCTTCTGCTAAATTTTTTTGGATTGCAGCACCTGGTTTGTAGAACATATGTGCAAATTTAGACCAGTAAACTCCTCCAAATAAAACTATGTTAGCAACCGCAAACAAAATTAAAAATAAAATACTTAAACCAGTAGATCCTGAATATTGGAAATAAGACCAAGCTAAACCAAACGTAGAAGATAATACTAAAGCTAAAACAAATAAATCTGCTTTTATGATTCTAAAAACTGAGTGAGCTTCAGCAGATACATCTACTCTTAAAAAAAACCAAAACCAATATGCTCCAAGGCAAGTTAAAATTGCACCAGCATGCCAAATGATTGGCCATATAGATGGGGTTACAGCATTAGGAGAAGAATATCCAAATATCATAACACCTGACCCGATCCAAAATAATATCGTTCCATACATTCCTAATACATGCGCAAATCTTCTTTTGCCCAAACCTAATTCAGATGTAGTTCCAATATCATGTACTACTGTTTTAGAAATTATTGCTGTTTTCTCTCCAAGACTTAATTCTCTACTTGCTGCTTTTTTTGCTTTTTTAGCATTATTAAAAAAATATTTTACATTCTTCTTATGAATAATATCCATCAGTGTTCCAATCACTACCAATGCTAACATCAACAAAACAAATGCTTGCAAAGCAATTGAAGGAACTGTTGAGGAAAGGACAGCAAATGGATTTGTTGTGAACATGTTATTATCTCCGCTAAATATAATACTAATCTAATCTCATAATCTATAAAAAATATTAGTTCAACTGACTAATAATCTCATCTGATGAAAAAAATGTTAATAAAGTTTACTTTTTCCTTACATAATGCTGTTTAGCAGAAATTACAGCTCGAACACCACCTTGAGGATTTTTAACATCATTTTTTCGTCTTGGAATCAGATGAATATGACAATGATTAATAGATTGTCCAGCAACCTTTCCTGAATTGGTACCAATATTAAAACCTTTTACAGATTTATCGTTCATTTCAATTTTTTTTTTAAGTTTCTTTATTAATTTATTGCACGCTAAGATTTCCTTTGAGGTCAGATCAAAATAATTTTTGACACACCGCTTTGGAATTATAAGTGAATGAAATTTTGATACAGGGTAAGTGTCAGTAGTTGCATAGGCTAGTTCGTTTTCAAAAAGATATTCCTTTTTCTTTGTAAAACAGAATATGCAAGGATTATTAGGATTTCTCATAAATAATTACTCAATTTTTTTTGTTTTAGTATTTTAGTTTGATATTTACTTACAAAAATTTCATAGGATTTATATTTTTTTCTATTCCAGTTTTTCTCTTTTATAGATGAAACAGTAGAAACTCCCTTTCCAGATCCAATTAGAAGTATCTCCTCGTATTGATTTAATTTATTTATATTAATATTAGTTTTTATTATCTTAAATTGCTTTTCAAAAAACTTTAGATTAACTCCTCGATAAAATTTCTTGATAGGTGAATAGTATTTATTATCTTTTATAAAAATAATATTTGAAGTTCCTGTTTCTAAAATTTTTCCATTTGAGCAAAGAGCAATATCGGATTTTGTATTATCCATTTTAGATAAATTTTTTAAAATAAATTTATACTTTAGATTTTTATGTTCAGGTTTAATTCTATTGTAATTGACTAACTTTAACTTAAGATTTTTTTTAATTTTTAATTTATCTCGTAAAGATATAGAAATTAAACTTTTGGTTACTGCAATTCTCAATAAATGATTATAATTTTTTTGTTTATTTAAATTTGATTTAATTATTTTAAATATATTTCTTTTTAAATTTCGATCATAAATTTTATAATTTTTAGTAGACTTAATGAGATTTGCTATGTGTTCTTTAAAAAATAAAATTTTTTGAGGCTTTCCATAGATCCACATAGTTGTGAAAACCCCGTGGGCATTCCATAGATCTTTAAATTCTTTTTCTTTAAGATCTTTTCGATTGTAAGATTTTTTTAATAAGAATTTTACCATTTGTTGTTAAAAAAGATTCTGGATGAAATTGAAAACCATATACATCATCTCTTTTGTTTTCAAAAGCCATAGCAATATTAGTTTTAGCGCATCTCATAGTAATATCAAAATTTTCTTTAATAAATGGCTCTTGAAGCTTAAGTGAATGATATCTTCCAACTTTAAATTTAGAATTCTTTCTAAAGATGGATTTATTTGAAACAACTTTTACTTCAGATTGATAACCATGAAATATTCTCCTTTGTTGAATAATTTTGGCATTTTCACAATGTAATATTTGCTGATACCCCAAGCAGATTCCTATTATTTTTTTTCTTCCTTTAAATTTATTATAAATTTTTGATGTATTGGGGTAATCTTTGGGTGAACCAGGTCCAGGGGATAATACAATTGTATTAGATTTATTTAACAAACTGTTATTTATTTCAAAATAATTTGAACAATAAACTTTATCAAACTGAGAAAATTGATGAACTACATTCCATGTAAATGAATCCTGGTGATCAATTATATAAATCATTTAAATAATTCTAATAATGATTTTGCTTTGATAAAGTTTTCATTAAATTCTTTTTTTGCTGCACTATCTAATACAACTCCAGATGCCGCAGATATTTCTGATGTATTTTTATAATTTAATATAGATCTTATTATTATGTTAAATCTCATATCTTTATTAAATTTTATATAGCCAAAACTACCTGTAAAAATATTTCTATTCTCTTTTTCTTGTTGATTTAATAGTTCCAATGTTCTTATTTTAGGACAACCTATAACTGATCCACCTGGCATCATAGATCTGATAATATTTTTTATAGTCATGTTCTTTAATAAACTTCCAGATATAGTTGTAACATAGTGATATAAGTGCCTATATTCCTCAACATACTTTTCTTTATTAATTTTTACTGTTCCTGGAATACAAACTCTTGATAAATCACTCCTTTCCATATCAACAATCATATTGTGTTCTTTGGTCTCTTTAGAATTATTTCTAAAAAACTTTAGAGCACTAGATCTGTTCGTTTTTTTACTTTTTCGTAATGTGCCAGCAATAGGCTTGGTAATGATTTTGTTACCTTTTTTTAATAATAAAGTTTCAGGTGAGCAGCTTACAATAGAATAGTTTTTATCTCTTATCATAAAAGATTCTGGTGAAGCATTTGACTTCATTAATCTCCAGAAAAAATTAATTGGATTTATTGAAGATTTATTACGATATTTTGTACAAATTTTTATTTGATATGTCTCTCCTTGTCTTATTTTTTTTGAAAAAATATCAAATATTTTTTTGTATTTTTGATATTTAATATTTAGTTTAAATGGTGATAAAATTTTAGTTGGTTTAAAATAATTATTAAATTCGTGCTTTTTTTTATTTGAAAATATTGAAATATTATCTCTTATTTTAATGATTGTTTCTGGTTTGTAAAAAACTCCTTTATAAAAACCATTTTTAGACTGTTTGCTAATTTTAATACCAAGTAAATAATTTAAAATTTCATATCCAAAAAAACCAACATATTGATCAGTTTCTTTTTTATATTTCATTTTCTCAAAAGAATTTAAAAATTTATGTATATTTTTTTTTGTTAAATTAATTTTTTTAGAAAAATCTGTATAAATGTCATAACCATTATCAACTTTGTAAATTATCAGTGGCTTATCTGATTGATAAAGTTTTTCTAAATACGGGTTAAATTTAAGTTTATGCGATTTGCGGTCTTTCAATTGGCTTCTCTTTTATAGGTAAATGTATCAAACCAGCAAAAATAGATAATGCGATAGATATGTACCAAGCATAATCAAAATTGCCGTTAAGTTCGTAGAAAACTCCACTCAAATAAGCTCCTAAAAAAGATCCAATTTGATGACTTACAAAAACAATTCCATATAATAATCCGATATACTTAGTTCCAAATACCTTGCCTATTATTCCATTTGTTGGTGGAACTGTTGATAGCCACAACATTCCAAAAGTTATTCCAAAGATTACTGAATTAAAAACACTTGGTGGTAGGAATATGAAATAAATAATTGATACTCCTCTTAGTAGATAAATTGCACTTAATAAAATTTTTTGACTGTATCTAGTTGCAAGATATCCACTTGTAATTGTTCCAACCATATTAAAAAGTCCAATTAACGCCAAAACCATAGCTGCACACCAATCTGGTAATCCTTTATCAATCATATAAGTGGGTATATGAGTTGCTACTAAAGCAATGTGCCAACCGCATACAAAGAAACCTAAAGTAAGATAGATGTAACTTTTATTTGAAAAAGCCTCTTTTAAAGCTTCTCTAGCTGTTTGATTGTTATTTTGATTTGTACCGACAGGTATTTTTGGTGTTGAAACAAATAATGCTACTATTAATCCTAGACCTAAAAAGAAACAGAAAAATAACATTGTATTTTCCCACCCATGTTCAACAAGTGAATATCTTGTGATTAGTGGTGATATAAAATATCCAAAAGATCCTGCTGATGTTACTATGCCTGTTGCTATTGTTCTGCTTGATACTGGAAAATGTTTTGCAACAACTGAAACAGGTATACTGATTGCTGTGGATCCCAGTCCAACTCCAACTAATATTCCAATTGTTATAGTAAAATAATAACCAGTATTAAAACCTGAATAAAACAATAAAATTGCTAACAAATAAAAAACAAATCCAATAAAAATTGCAATATTGCCACCATACTTGTCCGTAATAATTCCAAACATAGGACTGAAAACACCCCACAATAAGAGCTGTAATCCCATTGTAAAACCGAACTGTGTTATGGTGATATCTAAATCAGTCGCAAAATCAAAATAAAACATTCCAAAAGTTTGTCTTATTCCTAATGCAATAATAACAACAACAGATGCAGCTATTACAGTAACTAATGCTTTTTTTGTTGGAAAAAATTTGGTGTCATTCATCTTATAGATTTAATAGCCTGTTTAATGTCAGCAATCAAATCATTTGGGTCTTCTAAACCAATATGTAATCTTATAATATGTTCGTTATTACTCAGCTTTGTGTAGCTCCTGTTGCCCAGTGCCAATTTGTCTTGATATAAAGCAAGACTTTCAAATCCTCCCCAACTGTAACCATGGGCAAATAATTTTAATTTATTCAAAAATTTTATTACAGAGTTTTTATTTTTAGAAATAATTTTTACACCCATTAACCCAGATGATCCTGAATAATACTTTTTCCACATTTTGTATTTTTTAATGTTTTTTTTAATTGGGTAAAAAACCTCTTTAACTTTTTTTTGTTTGCTCAAAAAATTAGCTACCTTGATGGTATTTTCTTGATGTTTGTCTAACCTAATATCCAACGTTCTTAGTCCTCTAATAATTAAGTAGGCATCATCAGGGCTTAGTCTTAAACCAACTGCTTTTTGACTTAATTCCACTTGCTTAAAAAGTCTTTTTTTAATAGCTAAACTGCCACCCATGACATCTGAATGACCAGAGTAATATTTTGTCGCTGAAACTATAGACATATCAAAACCTAAGTCTAAAGGCTTGATTAAATAAGGTGTTCCCCATGTGTTATCAATAGCTGTATAAATATTCTTATTCTTAGCAAAAGATAATATTTTTTTTAAATCTTGAAATTCAAATGTGTTACTTCCAGGGTTTTCAACAAAAATAAGTTTAGTCTTATTTGTAATTTTTTTTTTTAAGTCATCTAAGTTTTTTGGATCATAAAATACTGCTTTAATATTGAATTTTTTTAAATAGTCTTCGGTTAGAAATCTTGTAGGAGAGTATACCGAGTCTGTTATAATAATTTCATCACCAGGTCTTACAACACTAATCACTCCAAGAAAAACTGCACCAAATCCTGTTGGAGTTAAATAAACTTGATAAGCATTTTCAATTTTTCTTAACAGTTCTTGTAGTACAAAAGTTGTTGATGTTCCTTTTCTACCATAATCAAAATTTTTACTTAAAGGATTTTTTTTATAATTGCTTTGTGTTTTCTTTATATCTTGTAAAGTTTTAAATATTATTGTTGAAGCTCTTACTACTGGCGGATTAACTGATTGATTTTGATAATCTTTTCCTACTTGTTTTAAAAAAGTTTTAACTGAATTAACCATAAAAAAATTGATTAGTTATATTTACAATGCTATATCCCTCGAATAAGTCAATAAAATTGTAAAACTAAGGAGATTATGGGATACCCAAAAAAACATAGAGGTCGTAGAAAAATGGGCTCAAAAAAAAGAAGGGCAAGAAAAAAGAATAAGAAGAAATAAATACCCAAAATGAGCATACTTTCCAAAAGTAGATCTTTGGGGTTGCTAATTTTTATACTTTCTATTTTAAGTATAAATACAATATTAATACTTTCACAAATTTTTGAATTTAAAGAATTACCTACTCCCGGAAACTATTATAAAAATTTTAAAATATATAATGCGGGAGACGCTCTTCAAGACAAGCAAGGATTAAAAGAAAATGGTTTTGTAATTCCTTATATAGATGGATCAACCTCAATTAGTCGACTTGGAAGAGTTTTTCCAAATAATATTATTTTCAAACCACTGATGATTTGCTCTGGTTTTTTAATTTGTATATTTTGGACTTACCAAAGAAAATTGTTTTCAGTTTTTAGTAATAATGAAAAATATTTAAAAAAAATGTATATTTGTGGGGTAATCACAGGTATTTTACTTGTGATACACATCTCCTTATTAGGTTTCAAAATTGATAACGATTTTTATAAGTTATTTGTAAGGATTGTACTTGGTCTATGTGTTTTGTCAGGAATTTTTAGTAAAATTTTATTCGTAAATAACATACAAAATCTTTTAAAAAAAAATATATTGCGGAACAACATATATTTTAAAATACAATTTTACCTAGTTTATTCTCTTCTATTAATATTATTAATATCAATTGTTTTAGCTTTATTTGGTTTACCTAAATCATTTGTATTAATTATCGAGTGGAATTATTTTATTTTATTATTTTTTTTTTATTTTTTATATTTTCTCTCTTGGAAAAATTATTCTTTTATCCATCCCCCACCTAATACCTTATAACCAAATTGATCTTTTTTATAAAAAACACATGCCTGACCTGGGGATATACCATCTTCGGAGTCATCTAAATTTACTTCGGCGCTATCCTCATTTAAAAGATTTATATTAGAACTTAATAACTTACCAGTAGATCTGACTTTAACCAGTATATTTTTACTTAATTCGTTTTTATCAGTTAGTAGATTTATATTTTTTAAATTAATTTTTTTTTTCCCAAGATGTTCTCTTCCTCCTACGATTATCTCGTTATTTTCTGCATCAATTTTAATTACATATAATGCTTCTTTGTCAGCTACTTTTATTCCTTTTCTTTGCCCAATAGTAAAATTAACAATCCCATCATGTACACCGATTACTTCACCATTCAAATTTTTAATATTGCCTTTTTTTAATGATTCTGGTTTATATTTTTTTATTACAGATGAATAATCTCCGTTAGGAACAAAACATATGTCTTGACTATCCGGTTTATCTGCAACATTTAAATTTAGATTTTTTGCTATGTCTCTAGTTTCTTTTTTTAACATCCCTCCCAATGGAAAACGTAAATAATTTAATTGTTCTCTAGTTGTATTGAAAAGAAAATAACTTTGATCTCTATTTTCATCTATTGCCCTATACATATTATTCTTTTTATTGATTGTTATGTTTTTTACATAATGACCTGTAATCAAAGCATCAGCTTTTAAATCTTTAGCAACATCAAATAAATCTTTAAATTTAACAGTTTGATTACACTGTACACATGGTATTGGAGTTTCTCCTTTTAAGTAGCTTTCTACAAAATTATCAATAACTCCTTGCTTAAATTTATCTTGGTAATAAAGAATTTTATGATCAATATCTAACTTATGAGCAACTCTTTTTGCATCTATAACATCTTGTCCTGAGCAACAAACTTTTGATTTAACAACTTCTTTACTATCGTTGTACAGTTTTAAAGTTATACCAGTAACATTATAACCTTGCATTTTCATTAAACCTGCAACAGTAGATGAATCTACACCACCAGACATCGCTACAATTACTTTTGTATCAGACGGTTTCTTGTTTAATCCAATTGAGTTTAACTCTAAATTCATGTGGTGGTATTTATACTCATTTCTATTATAAGTAAAATCAAATGATTTTAGATTTTGAACCAGGTGATAAGGTTATAAATCCTAATAACAAAGATTGGGGAATAGGACAAGTGCAATCTATTATTAAGGAAAAAGTAACTGTAAATTTCGAAAATGTTGGAAAAAAAGTTATCAATGCTAAAAATATCGAATTAGAAAAATTAGAATAAATGAAACAAATCGAAATAAAAGAAGCTATAGAAAAACTGATTGATACTTTTTTATACGCAGGAAAAATCTCGATAGAATTAAGGGAAAAAGGATTAAAAAAAGAAATTAAAGAAGATAACACACCTGTTAGCAATGGTGATCTCGAAGTTAATAGAATTTTAACTGAAAGAATAAATGATTTAACTCCTCAAATACCTATTGTGTCAGAAGAAACTAGTCATAATAAATCCAAAAAAGATTTAAAAAATTTTTGGCTAATAGATCCAATTGATGGTACTTATGATTACATTAATGATCTTGACGAATTTACTTTAAATGCTGGTTTAATTATTAATAATCGAGCAGTAGCAGGCATAATATATGCACCCGCTAAAAGTAGATTATTTTATTCTTATGAGAAAGGTTGTTCATTTGAAATAATTAATAATAAACATGTAAAATTAGACTGTTCAAAGACTTCAAATAATAAACTTAAATTTGTATCATATTCAAATAAACTAAAACCTGAAATTAACAAGATATATCAATCAATGAATGTTAGCGAATTTAAAAGGATGAAAAGTTCTTTAAAATTTTGTGTAATAGCTTCAAATGAATATGACGGATATGTTGCAGAGCCTAGAGCATGTGAATGGGATATAGCAGCTGGGCATGCTATTCTTGAAAATGCAGGGGGTATAGTTACAGATTTTGAGGGAAATGAAATACTTTACGGAAAAGAAAATTTTAAAAATCCCAGTATAATTCTGAAAAGAAATAAAAATATATAATGAGTGAACAATTAAGAATAATATTAATTATAATAGTTTCTGTATCAATTTTTGGATTAATAGTATTTGTGATTGTAAAAAACTATATCAAAAGTAAAATTCAGTATTATTTAGAAGAAAAGAATAAAAATTCTAAAGAAGATTTATAATTTTTAAATATTCCTCTTTATCTAGTTCCATTACTCTCCTAGAAACCTCAAAATCAAATCCAGATCTTGCCAATATACCAATATCTTTTTTATAGAATAAAGGTCTATTATCTTCAGTTCTTGAAGGACCAATTCTTTTTTTTTTACAAACTTTTATGGCAGAGAAAAAATCTTGATCTTCATTATTTTCATTAATTTGATCAATTGTATTTTTTATATATTTTTCTCCAACTCCTTTACTTATTAAATAATTTCTAATCTTATTTATTGATGAACCTCTTTGGATTAGACTTTTTGCTTTTGTTTCTGAATAAAATTTATCATTTATAAATTTAGATTTTTCTAAATCTTCAGCTACAATCTCGATTAGATCTGAAATATTGCTTCTTTTAACGTTATCAACTTTAGATCTTAAATATTTCTTTAAAAGATATGTTTTTAGCTGTTGTTTTGACGGTGCAAATTTTTCTACATAATTAAGTGCAAAGTTGCGCATTTCATCAATTGTCGCTTCTAAGTTTTTTTTTTTATTTTTTATAGGAATCATTATTGCATTTAATATAATATAACCCGGATGATTGAACAAATATCTGCATTTTTCACAGTAGAAATGATCTATATGTGGTTGAACATAGGTGTAATACCTTTTTGGTTAATGCTTATTATTTTTCCACAAACTAAAGTTTGTGGTTTATTTGTTACATCAATAATTCCAACATTTATTTTGGCAAGTGTTTATGTTTATCTATTATATATATTCTTTTTTGTCGGATATGATTTTGATAAAAACTTTATTTTATATTTAAGTTTTTATGATCTAGCTGAACTTTTTGAGAATAATGAGTTTTTAATTTTATTTTGGACGCACTTTTTAGCTATAAATTTGTTTTGTGGATCGTGGATTGTTAGAGATAGCCAGAGGTTTTATATGTCAAAAATTCTAGTCTTTTTTCCCTTAATAATCACATATTTTATTGGTCCTTTAGGATTATTTATATATTGGGTGATAAGAATTTTTTTCGCAAAGAGAATAAGTTTATTTGATTAATTTTTATTTCTCTACTTTAAAGCCACTGCTCTTCATTTGAGAAAAGCCACCATCTATATGTGAAATTTTTTCAAACCCCATATCTTTCAATGATTTTGTAGCTAGTGCAGATCTTAGTCCACCTGCACAAAATAAAACCATTTCTTTGTTCATATCTATCTTGCCTTCTTTAAAGTAAGGACTATCTGGATCCATCCAAAACTCTAACATTCCTCTAGGAATGTGATGAGAATTTTCTATTCTTCCCATTTTCTCAAGTTCTCGAATATCTCTTATGTCAATTAAATTGCATTTATCACTGTTTACCATCTCTAATGCTTCCGTTGGGGAAAGTGTCTTGATTTCTGTCAAAGCTTCTGCGACCAATGTTTGTGCTGATTTAATACTCATAAAGGTTTAATACATCATTATAAATTTTAATCTACGAAAAAATATGGCAAATAAAGCTCCTAATTTCAAAATCCCATCAACTAATTCAAAACTTTTAGAGTTAAAGAAAATCAAAAGCAAATATATAGTTTTATATTTCTATCCAAAGGATAATACGCCAGGCTGCACAATTGAAACAAAAGACTTCAATTCTCTACTTTCACAATTTAAAAAATTAAACTGCGAAGTTATTGGTATTTCTAAAGATAGTATGGAAAGTCACAAAAAATTTAGAGATAAATTTAAAATTAAATTTGATTTGGTAGCAGATGTAAAAAAAGAAGCGATTAAAGCTTACAAAGTTTGGGGTAAAAAAAAATTCATGGGTAGAGAATTTATGGGATTAATAAGAAGTACATTTTTATTAAAAGATGACAAAATTATTAAAGAGTGGCGTTCAGTAAAAGTTAAAGACCACGCAAAAGAAGTGTTAGAATTTTTAAAAACAGTTTAATAAAAAAAGGCCCCATTTATGGGGCCTTTTTAGTTTAACTTAAGGGAGGGAGTTAAATTTAGTCTCTTATAGCGTAAGCTATTACACCAGTTTCAGTTACGTCTGTACCTTTCAGTTCAGCCTCTTTACTTAATCTGATACCCATAGTGTTTTTCATAATTGCCCATACAATGTATGATACTACAAAAACAAATGCGTTGATCGAGATTACACCGATTAACTGTGCGCTAAAATTTGCGTCAGAGTTTGTTAATGGAACAGCTAATGTTCCCCAAACTCCAGCAAATAAGTGAGCTGGTATTGCACCAACAACATCGTCAATCTTAAATGAGAATAATAGTTTTGTTCCAAACACTACTATCAATCCACCGATTGCACCGATGAATATTGCTGCTATAGGTGCTGGCGCTAATGGTTCAGCTGTTATTGCAACTAATCCACCAATCGCACCGTTAAGCATTTGAACTACATCAGTTTTACCATACATTAATCTAGTAATTACTGCTGCTGCTAAAACACCACCACACGCTGCTAAGTTTGTATTAATAAATATGTTTGATACAGCTACTGCATCATCGAAAGTTCCCATAGCAAGCTGTGAACCACCGTTGAAACCGAACCAACCTAACCATAAAATAAATACTCCAACTGTTACCAAAGGTATAGAAGAAGCAGCAAATGGTCTCATTGGCTTAGCTGCACCTGATTTATCAAATCTTCCTGTTCTTGCACCTAACAACATAGCACCTGCTAAAGCTGCAGCACCACCAGTTGAGTGTACAAGAGTTGAACCAGCAAAATCAGAGAAACCTAAAGCGGCTAACCAGCCACCACCCCACTGCCATCCCATGACAATTGGATAAATGATTCCTGATAAAATTGCTGCAAATAAGAAGAAAGGCCATAATTTAATTCTTTCTGCTAACGTACCAGATACAATTGATACTGTTGTTGCACAGAATACCATTTGGAAATACCAATCCGAACCATCTGCATATCCTGTATCAACAGCACTTGCATCAGACCACGGAGTGAATGTTCCTATATAGCCACCTTCTGGAATTCCATATGCTAGATTATAACCTACCATCCAGAACATAATTCCAGCGATTGAAAATAATCCTATATTTTTTGCACAAATTACAGATACACTTTTTGAAGTTACCATTCCTGATTCTAGCATCGCAAATCCGCAAGCCATAAACATGACAAGAAAACCACAAACTAAAAATAGAAATGTATTAAAAATAAATCCAACTTCTGCAGAGACTGTAGATTCGGCATAACCTACACTTGTCATGTTTAGTAAGAAAAACAAACTTACTAAAGGACCGACAAGTTTTTTTAAATGTTTAGTCATTTAACCTCCATTGTTAAAAAGAGGTTCTTATAATTTTAAAATAAATAAAAACTAATGATTGTTGTTAAAAATAGATATGCAGTTTTTGCATGTAGAAACAGCCTTTATTAAATGTTTTAGCATTCCTAATAAAGGCTGTTAAATGAGTTTTACTTGTTAAATACTTCTTTAAGTGCTTTAGCAGGCAAAAACTTTACCTTTTGAGAAGCAGCGATTTGGATTTGCTCTCCAGTTCTTGGATTACGTCCAATTCGGGCTTTTCTTTTAGCCACTTTATATGTACCAAAACCTGCAATCTTTACAGAATCGTCGTTTTTCAACGCATCTAGTATAGTATTCGTAATAGTATCAAAAGTACGCTCTGCATCAGCTTTACTTTGATTTAACGAACCAGCTAGCTTTGCTACTAATTGTTTTTTGTTCATTTTAGCTCCGGTTTTAAAGGTTTATGAAACTATACTTAACAAAATCATTGATAATTCAAGCTTTTTTTTAGTATATATTTTTTTTTGAACAACAATATATAGTGGTAAAAAAAGTCAATAAATACAATGTTTTTTTAGCTATTAAAAAAGCCTTAAAATAAGCCTAAATCTTTAAGGTCGTTAAATGTTGCGAAAAACATCAAAGATAACAACAAAAACATTCCGATTCGAAAAAAACCTTCCTGTGTTTTTTGACTTAAAGGACGACCTAAAACTTTTTCAAATGCGTAAAACATGAGATGTCCTCCGTCTAATAAAGGTATTGGAAATAAGTTAATTAATCCTAAACTTATTGAGATATAAGCCATCATACTGACAAAGGGTATAATTCCAAATTCTGCTACTTGGCCAGAAATTTTAGCAATTCTAATTGGACCACCCAATTGAGAACTGTCCCCTGCTCCTGTAAACATTGATCCAAGATATTTAAGTGATGAAGTTGTTACAAAATAAACTTCATTAAATGATTGAAGTAAAGCTTGTGCAGGTCCAAGTTTTTTGTGTGTTATTTGATTGTTATAAGGACTAAGTTTAATGCCTACCATCCTTTTCTTTAATTTGTTTCCTAATTCATCAACGCTATCAACAAAATTTGGCTTTACTTTTAATATTATCTCCTGGTCATATCTTGAAACTTTAAAATCGATAAATTCTGATGTTGACATTGCTATTAATTTAGAAACATCAAGAATACTCTCTACTTTTGTATTATCTATTTCAATAATAACATCATTTTTTTGCATACCGGCAACTTCTGCTGGACTATCTTTTAATACTTCATCAATTACAGCTGGTGTAAAATCTTTACCTGCAAACATGTATATGAAAGTAAAAATGACTAAAGCTAAAATAAAATTAGCCAATGGTCCTCCAGCAACAATTAAGGCTCTTTGGTAAAGAGGTTTTGTTACAAACAATTTGTGTTGGTCTTCTTTGCTATATTTTTTTAGTAGTTCCTCTTGATCTGCTTGTGAAAATACATTCCTATCTCCGAAAAATTTTACATAACCGCCTAGTGGTATCCAACAAACTTTCCATCTTGTCCCTGATTTATCGTTCCATCCAAATAATTCTCGACCAAAACCTATCGAAAAATCTGTTACACCAACACCATATCTTTTTGCAAAATAATAATGTCCATATTCATGAATGAAAACAACAACAACGATTAATACAATAAATGGTAATATAAAATTGAGCATTTATTAAATTATACAATAATTAGGTTTTTAATAAACATCAATTATTTCAATTTCCATGCAATTATTGGTGATAAAGTTGCCGCAATAAATGAACAAAATAAAAGAGATTGAGAAACATACGATGGTGCTAAATTAATTGGCAAAATTACGCCAAATAGTATTGATTTAGAAAAATCTGGACTTGGAAAAAATAATAGCCCTGCAATTAATCCTATTAATATAGAAACATATGCATTTTTTTCATCATAAGATTTAGAATAAAAAGTATAAAAAACACTTAGAACAGCCGCACAACAAAATAAATCTGCAATTAAAAATAAATAAAGAATACTAAATCCTTTTGACGCAACAAAAAAAGCTATGACCGAAAGAAAAATAACAAATTGTTTTGAAATATTTAAATGATTATTTTTTAAATTTAATACTTTATCTACATCTACTATTACCAAACTTGAAATAGCATTTATTAAAGTATCAATACTGCTTATTGTTAAAGAGATAGCTAAAATTATTACAATGACTGAAAATATTATTAAATTTTCTTTTAACAAAATTGAGAAAAAAGCAAGATCAGGTATCACATTAGCGTCTTGAGAGACAGCTACTAAACCACTAAATCCCATAAAAAAGACTATTGGTATTATTATTAAAAACGAAAATATTAAACTTTTTTTTAAAACTTCGTAATTTTTTGCAGCATAAACTCTCTGCCAATTACCTTGATGAAAAAGATTAGTTGCAGCAACAGCTATAAAGAAAGTTAAACCGGCAGTATAATTTGGAAGATAACTAAAACTTAACAAATGCGGATTATTATTTTTAATAATTTCAAAGTTAAATTCGTTTGTTTCAATTGAGGTAATAAAAATTAAACTGATTATTAAAAGTGCTGTAAATACAAAAAATTGAATGTTATCTGTGATTAAAGATGCTCTTAACCCACCATATAATGTGTAAAGTAACGAACATGATATTACAATTAAAGAGGTAATCCACAATTCAGTACCAGATATGTAATTAATTAAAAAAGCTACAGCAGTAACTTCAGCAATTAAAAAGATTGTCATATAAAAAATGGAAAAAACTAAAATAAGTTTATAAAGATTTGGTCCAAATCTTAATCTTATTATTTCAATAATACTTTTGCCTTGTGGATAACTAGTTCTAAATTTTTTACCAAGATAAATTAAAATAAAAAGCGGAAATGCAGTTCCTAGTGAATAACCAATCACTGCACCAATTCCTCCCCATGTTGCTGCTGATGCGGGTCCAAATAAAATCCATGCACCAAGTGCTGAAGCAACAAGACTTGTTGTTAAAGATAAAGAATCAATCGAACGGTTTGCAACTAAATAATTATTAAGTCCTTGAAATTTTTTTGAAAAATAAATTCCAACAAAAACAAATATTAAAGATATTAAAGTAATTAATATTATTGCTGATGATTGATTGATTATATTTAAATTATTCATTTTCCCTTTCTGAATTACCGGACAGGTTCTAAGGGTATTTCTCAGCCTTCTGGCACCCCATTTGCAACTTATTTCAAAGAATAAATGAAATCAATTATTAACTTAGCGCTACTAACAAGAATTAAAGCGTAAATGATATTATAAAATAAATTTTCCTCAATTATTTTAAGTAATTTGTAACCTATAAAAATTCCAATAAGCGCTAGGGGAAAGAGAGTAACTGATTGATATAAAGTATCAAAATTCATCATAGATAAATAAACATACAGAGGAAGCTTAATTAGATTAACACAACTAAAAAAAATAATTCTTGTGCCAACATAAATTTCTTTTTTCATTCTTAGTGGAAGCAAATAAAGACTTGTTGGGGTTCCTCCCGCATGAACACAAAAACTTGAAAAACCAGCAATGGATGAACAAATAGCCCCTTTAAAAAAGTTTTTTTTTGCCGGTATAGTTTTTTCTTTTTTAAATAGAAAATAATGACCAGAAAATAAAAAACCCATTATTCCAACAATTAACTTAAGCAAATCCTCAGAAAAATAAGTAAATGTAAATGAGCCAATTATTATTCCAATAGCTGCAAATGGAACTATTAATTTAAGTGTCCCAAAATCAAACTCTCTTCTAAATCTATAAACTGCAATAATGTCTGAAAAAATTAATATTGGTAAAATAATTGCAAGTGCTTGATTTAATGGCATTACTACTGTCATTAATGGAACTGAAATTAATGATATTGATCCACCTAAACCTGATTTAGCAATTCCATATAATACGATAGCTGGAACAACGCTAACAAAGAATAATAAATTTATCTCCATTATAAATTAGAAATATAGTAATAAAGATAAAACCACTAATATTAAAACTAATATGATGACAGCTATGTAATTGAGTTTAATTTTAAATTTGCTTAATAAAAATTCATTAATTTTTTCCCAGAAAATAATAATTAAAATTAATAGTACTGCTGGAAGAATAAATTTAATCATAAATCTATTTACATCAAAAAATACATCAATCCAAATATAACAAGTATAATTATTATCCAAATTGAAAAATTAGATATCAATTGTTTAATATTTGAGTTTGATCTGAGAAAATTAGGTAGAACTAATATTAAGACTAATATTAAAAATATTGCAGGAATTATCTGGTCAACAGTCAAATTAATTTTTTATATTATAACCTTTTTTAAGTATAATTGAGACAAGAGTTACACATACAATTAAAAATATAAACATTGTAGAAATACTTATCCAAATATCAAAATCAGAAACTCCATAAAATGCAAACCTCAGCCCATTAATTAAATATACAACAGGATTAAAATAAGTGACTGTTTGCCAGAAACTTGGGAGCATATCTAGCGAATACAAACTTCCACCTAAGAATACCATTGGTGTTATGACAATTGTTGGTATTATAGACATTTGCTCGAAATTTTTACTAAGAAGTCCAATTAAAAACCCAAACAAAGCAAAAGTAAAAGCAACTAGAATTAATAAGAAAATCATTAGTAAAGGAAACTTTACATTTACTTCTGCAAAGAAAAGTGAAGTGCAGAAAATTACTGCAGCAACAATTAAGGTTTTAGTTGCACCTGCTCCAACATAAGCAATTACAATTTCTACAGTAGAAATTGGAGCTGCTAAAATTTCATAAATTGTTCCATTAAATTTAGGAAAAAAAATTCCAAAAGAAGTGTTACTGATAGATTGCGTTAATAATGTTAACATCAATAATCCTGGAACTATATAAGAGCCATAACTAATGCCATCAATTTTTTGTACATAATCCCCGATTACCGAGCCGAATACTATAAAGTATAATGAAGTAGATAAAACTGGAGAAAGAAGAGATTGTATTAATGTCCTTCTAAATCTGTCCATCTCATGAAAATAAATTGCTCTTAATGCGTAAAAATTAATCCTCATTATTTTCCTTTACCAATGTCACAAAAATCTTTTCAAGATTATTTTGCTCTGTTTTTAAATCTCTCATCCTCAAACCTGCATTTTTTAAATCTTGAAGCATCTTTGTAATGCCTGTTCTTTCAGCATGTAAGTTATAGTTGTAAATTAATGAATAATTATCATTAGAGATTGATAGATTATATTCATCAAGTTCTGAAGGAATTTTTTCGACTTTATCCTGCAACTCAATAGTTAATTTTTTATGACCCATTTTTTTTAATAAATCTATTTTATTATCAACAACAATAATTTCTCCTTGATTAATTACAGCAACTCGGTCTGCGATTGCCTCTGCTTCTTCAATATAGTGTGTTGTTAAAATTATGGTTACTCCAGTTTTTCTTAATCCCTCTACAACTTTCCACATATCTTTTCTCAATTCTACATCTACGCCTGCCGTTGGTTCATCAAGAAATAATATCGAAGGTTCATGAGATAATGCTTTTGCTATCATTACACGTCTTTTCATTCCTCCTGAAAGTTGATTTAACCTTAAATCTTTTTTATCCCATAAACTAAAATCTTTTAGAACTTTTTCTATATGTTGGGGGTTTGGCTTTTTTCCATATAAGCCTCTTGAATATGAAACATTGTTAAAAACCGTTTCAAATTGTTCTAGTGAAATTTCTTGGGGGACCAGTCCTATTCTTGATCTTGTTTCTCTATAATCTTTTATAATATCAAAACCATCTACTGTAATTACTCCAGAAGTTGGTTTAACTATACCACATACAATACTTATCAGTGTAGTTTTGCCAGCTCCATTTGGTCCAAGCATAGCAATAATTTCTCCTTGCTTTATATTTAGATTAACAGTTTTTAAAGCGTTAAATCCATTGTCGTATACCTTTGAAAGGCCATCAATTGTTATTAAATCTTTAGTCATTATCTGAGGTCTTAATTTGATATAGAGATGTTTTTAGTGACAAGCAATATTATATTTTTTTAATCTCCAGTAATTGTAAGGCCATGGAGTTAAAAATCCAACTAAAAGCATTATTGGTACTACCCACCAATTTAAAATAGCTCCACCTGTTAAAATTACATCTGTGAGGTTCATGGCTATTTCCATACTGACCATTGATATAAAGCTCATACCAAGTGCAGTCTTTAATGCTTTGGAAAAATCAAGTTTTTGTCTTAGTAAAATTATAGTTTCTAAAATAATACTTGTAATCAAACCATTTATAATTGCTAATGTCATGATGGCTAAAACAGGCCAGGGAATTCCTGTTATCTGAAAATACAATATAGTTCCAAAGTCACCAATTGCACAGCCTAGTAAACACCAAGCGGTATTTTTTGCGCTTCTTTTCCAAGTATGTTTGCATGACCAATTAAAATTAATTGCTTCTGAACTCATTGTTTGCTCATTTCTAAATGATATTCATAAATATCATCTTTCCAATAAGATTTAATGTATGAAAGAATGTTATCAATACCTTCATCACTTATTTTATCACCAAAACCCATCATCTTGCCTTCATAATTTTTTATCAATTTAGCAAATCCATACTTTATCATTCTATGTAGTAACTCATCTGTATGATGCCAAGTATGACCAGTTCCATTTAAAGGCGGTGCTTTTCTATGCCCATCTTCATCTAAACCTTGCCAATTTGTGGCTCCAGCTAAATTTGCTTGGTGACAAGAAACACAATATTGATTGTATAATATCTTGCCATTTTTAATTGCTTCTAATGAATCTCTAGTTATGGGGTAGTGCGAATGAGAGAAAGCAGTATCTGCATAAAATAAAACAATAAAAATAAAAAAATACTTTTTCATTAGTGTGGAGCCCTATATCTGCTATGACAAGCTTTACAGCTCGACCACATATATTGTTTCAAAGCTGCTCTAAAATCATCTTGGTCTTCGATAATTGAAGCTAGCTTTATCATTTGATCAGATGATTTTTTCATTAGAGCATTAAATTCATCTTTTTCTTCCCAAATAATTGGTAAAGCCTCTGTTCCGTGTCCCTCTTTTGTATTTTCTGGAAATAAATTTAGTAATTCTAAATAATTATCACTCATTCTAATCATCAGTTTTTTTGAGTCCTCAATTTCAACTTCGTTAAGTAAAATACTAATTCTTTTTGCTAGTTTATAATTTTGACTGAATAAAGACTTTCTTTTCTTTATAATGTCTTTTGCGCTTTCTTCTGATAAAACATTAGAATTAAATGAAAAAGAAAGTGCTACAATAAACATTATTTTGAAAATATTATTTATTTTTATAAAATAGCTCATGTCTGACAGTATAACATTACAATATAGTTGGTTAGCTAAATTTTTCCATTGGTTCACTTTGCTCCTTCTAATTGCTCAGATACCAATGGGGTTTATTTTGGTCAGATTAGATTTTTCGGATTTAAGAATAACTATTGAAAATGTACATGTAATTGTAGGAATATCCATATTTTACATAACCTTATTTAGGTTAATTTATAAATTTTTTAGCAAGTCCCCAAAACTAATGCCTGAGGCATTCTTTGGACAAAACTTGATTGCGAAATTGAATCATTTCGCTCTTTATGTCGCACTTTTAACAATAACAACATCAGGAATTTTAAAAAAGCTATTTAATGGTGAAAAACTAAATTTTTTTATTTTTAAATTAAGGATTGAAGATAACTTTGATTTAGCAGATCAATTTTACAATGTTCATGTTATTTCAAATTATACATTAATAGTTTTAATCTCATTGCATATTTTAGCAGTTTTGTTTCATCAAATATTTTTGAAAGAAAACATCTTGAAAAGAATGACCAGATAATTAAATAAAGCTCATGAAAAAATATTTTGTCTTTTTTATTTTATTCTTGATACCAAATATCTCATTTGGTTTTGAAAAAACTACAAATTTTGATCTGAAAAAATTATTAGAAATTCAAAAATCTGGTAAAACAATTGTTATTAATTCTTGGAACGAATATTGTTCAACATGTGCAGCACAAACAAAAGTTTTCGATCAAGCAATGAAAGACTTTAAAGATGTTGAGTTTTTATTTTATGAGCAAACAGAACATGAAGATATTGCTAAAGCTTTAGCTGTTAATTATTGGACCACAATAGTAGTTTTTAAAGGTGAAAAAGAAGTAGCAAGAGAAATTGGTTTAACTGACAAAGATCAAATATATAATTTAATAAACAAAGGGATATAATTCCTTTTTACCTCCCCTTTCGAGGAGGTGAATTCAACAAAAAAGAGAGAAATAAATGAATGTTAAATTCAGGAATAATTTTTTAAATTATAACTGCTATATAGAATTAATTTTTTTTTTGTCAATTTACGAAAAAGTAAGAGAAAATAGGGATTTTAATTAAGCAAAGCTTTGTGAGCTGGTAAATAATCGTGGCCAAATACATCAGCAACAGCTTTATGAGTAACGCCTCCTTTAAATACATTTAATCCTGCTTGAAAATTTTGATCATCATTTAAAGCTTTTAAGTAACCATCTTTTGCTAATTTAGATAAAAAAGGAAGTGTTGCTTTATTTAAAGCAATTGTTGATGTTCTAGGAACACCACCAGGCATGTTTGCAACGCAATAATGAATTATATCATCTATTATAAAAGTTGGTTCTGCAAAAGTAGTCGGTTTGCTGGTTTCAACACATCCTCCTTGATCAATTGCAACATCTACAATTACTGATCCCCTTTTCATTTTTTTTAACATATTCTTTGTAACTAATTTTGGTGCCTCAGCACCTGGTATCAAAACTCCACCTACTAACAAGTCACATTCAGAAATTAATTTTTCTAAATCAGTTTTATCACTTAAATTGGGAATTATTTTATCTCCAAACATTTGGGTAAGTTCGTTTAATCTTTTTTCAGATTTATCTACAATATTAACCTTAGCTTTCATGCCTGTTGCAATTATAGCAGCATTTTCTCCTACTACTCCACCTCCAAGTATAACTACATTTCCAGGCTCTACGCCAGGTGCTCCTCCTAACAAAAGACCACGACCTTTTTGATTTTTTTCTAAACAATGTGCACCTGCTTGTACTGACATTCTTCCAGCTACTGCACTCATTGGTGCTAACAAAGGAAGTCTTCCATTATTATCTGTAACTGTTTCATAAGCGATACATATTGATTTGCTGTCTATTAAACCTTGTGTCAGTTTCTTAGCAGCAGCAAGATGAAGATACGTAAAGACAACTTGATTTTCTCTTATCATTTTTACTTCGCTAGATTGTGGCTCTTTAACTTTAACAATGATGTCAGAGTCGTTAAATATATCTTCAGCTGTATTAACTATTTTTGCTCCACTTGATACATAATGATCGTTTTCAAATCCTGCTTCAAACCCTCCATTGTTTTCAATTAAAACTTCGTGGCCGTTTGAAGTCAATATCTTTACACTTTCGGGAGTGAGTCCAATTCTATTTTCCTGAGGCTTTATTTCTTTTGGAACCCCTATTTTCATAGAATTAAATTAATTTTTTTTGCTTTTTGAGTAGTTGGTTATACCAGTTCTTAGTTTCTCGATTATTTCATCAATATGTTTTTTTTCACAGATAAACATTGGAGCAATAATTAAACAATCTCCAGTCGCTTTAAAGTTAACTCCTGCATCATAGCAGTGTTTGAAACATGTAAATCCTGCTGCGCCAGGTTTTTTATGCATTTTAATATCAATACCACCCATCATTCCATAACCTCTTATGTTATCAACAACATCAATATCTTTTAAAGACATTAAACCTTCTTGGAAATATGGAGATAAATTTTTTGCTCTATTAAAGATATCATCTTTTTCAAAAATATCTTGAACCGCTAAGCCTGCAGCTACTGAGACAGGAATTCCTGAGTAAGTATAACCATGAAATAATTCTATTGTTCCTTTTGGAGATCCGTCCATAACCGTATCGTAAATTTCTTCTTTACACGCTACTGCACCTAAAGGACTTATTCCATTTGTTGTAGCTTTAGCCATTGTTATAATATCAGGTGTAACTCCGTATTCTTGAGATGCAAAAGGCGAACCTGTTCTTCCCCAACCTGTAATAACTTCGTCAAAAACTAATAAAATACCATGCTTATCGCAAATTTCTCTTAGTCTTTGTAAATATCCTTTTGGTGGAACTAAAGTTCCTGTTGATCCAGCAATTGGTTCAACAATGCAAGCTGCAATATTTTCTGAACCAAAATTTGTACAAATTCTCTCAAGGTCTTCTGCCATTTCCGCACCAGTTTCGGGTTGACCTGAAACAAATTTATGTTCTGGTAAATGTGTATGTCTCATGTGAAGAACACCTGGCATCAAAACATTGGCAAATGTTTTCACGTTGTTAATCATTCCGCCAACAGAAGTAGCTCCGATATTCATTCCATGATAGCCTCTTTCTCTTCCAACAAACCTAAATCTATGTCCTTCACCTCTTGCTTTATGATATGCAACTGCAATTTTAATTGCTGTTTCAACAGCAGTAGATCCACAAATTGTATAAAAAATTCTATTTAAATTTCCTGGTGTATGCTTAGAAATTTTTGTTGCAAGTTCAAATGAACCACCAAAACCTTGTTGAAATGGTTGAGCATAGTCTAATTTTTTTAATTGATTTGTAATTGCATTAATAATTTCTTCTCTTCCATGACCTAAAGGATTACAAAATAATCCCGAGCTTGCATCTATCTGAGTTTGACCTTGATGATTTTTTAAATAAACGCCTTTTGCTTCTACAATTAATCTTGGAGACTCTTTAAAATCTCTATTAGATGTAAATGGCATCCAATGTTCATTTAAAGAATTTGGTATTTGAGGTTTTTCTGAACTCATAATTATGTTTCGATTCATAGACTAATTATATAAATTAACCAGTAAATTTTAGTCATACTTGCTATGTTAAATGACCGCAACTATAGGTTGTAACTAATGACTTTTGAAGCCTGTGTAATTTATTCATCATTTACTTAAAAGAAAATTTAAACTTAAATATCGATAATTAAATTTAATTAACAGGAGATGAAATGAAAAAAATAATTAGTTTCATTTTAGGAAGTTTATTTGCTCTAAACTTAACAATCACAGCAGCAAACTCTGCTGCGAACGAAGTTAGAGTTGCATACTTTCTAGAGTGGCCAAGTCCAAATTTAGAGGACATGCAAAAAAAGAATTTTGCTAAAGCTTTAGGAGTTCCAGTAAAATGGACAAACTTCACAAATGGTGGAGCAATGACAGATGCAATGTTAGCAGGAGATATTGATATTTCTTACTCACAAGGTTTGGTACCATTTATTAATGCTGTAAAATCAAATGCACCTATCAAATTAGTTGATATTGCAATGGAATACGGGATGGGTGGAACAACTTGTGTAACATCTAATGCATCAGGAATAACAAAAGCGAATGCAACAGAATTAGAAGGTAAAAAAGTTGCTGTTCCGTTAGGTACTATGGCTGAGTACGTTTTCGACGAAAGTATGAAAGTTGTAGGAGCTGACAGAAGCAAAATGGATATTATTCAAATGGATCCTGAAGAAGGTGCGGCTGCATTAGTAAGTGGAGATGTAGTAATGGCATGTCTATTTGGTGGTAATTCTATCAAAGCTGCAGTTGCTGTAGGATCAAGACTTTTAACTGTTCAAGAAGCAAGAGATGCAGGTATTTTAGGAATAGATATTACTTCTGTAACTGACAAGTTTATGAAGGAAAATCCTGGAATGTTGAGAACTTTTATTGAAGTAACTCATGAAGCAAATGAAAGATATAGAAATGGAAAAAGTGATATGAATTCTATGTCAAAAGCTTCAGAGATGAAAATTGCTGATATGAAAGAAACTTTAAGTGGTTTCAAATTCTTAACTCCAGAAGAAACTAAAAAATCTATGGAAAGCGGAAACTTAGATGCATTCTTAAAAGGAATGGGAACTCCAGGTGGAGCAGTAGACACTAGTTTCTTACCTTTATAATTTAAAGATTAGAATAATTAAATAGGCGCCAATTTTATTGGTGCCTATTTTTTTAAGTAAATATTTTATATAAAGTCAACTAATGAGTGATTTAATATCTCAAAACTTAAACATGATTTTCAAAACTCCAAAAGGAGAGACTGTTCATGCTTTAAAAGATTTAAATTTCAAATTAAAAAAAGGAGAACTTCTAACAGTTCTTGGGCCTTCTGGTTGTGGAAAAACAACTTTGTTAAATATTGCAGCTGGTTTCTTAAGACCAACATCTGGAAATATAACGTTGAATGGTAAAGAAATTGATGGACCTGGAGTTGAAAGAGGCATGGTTTTTCAACAAGGTGCATTATTTGAATGGTTAACTGTTGCGGAGAACGTAAACTTTGGTCTTAGAATGAAAAAAAAAGATCCTATAGAAACTTCAAAAAAAGTTGATGAGTGGCTGGAGATTGTTGGCTTAAAAGGATTTGGAAATACCCCAACATATCAATTGTCTGGAGGAATGCAGCAAAGAGTAGCTCTCGCAAGGTGTTTAATCAATGATCCTGATTTGATTTTAATGGATGAGCCTTTAGGTGCTCTTGATGCTCTAACAAGAGAAAAAATGCAATCTTTAGTTTTGAAAATTTGGAAAGAAACTGGAAAAACAATTATTTTAATTACGCACTCAGTTGAGGAAGCACTACTGCTTGGTGAAAGATTGTACGTAATGGCACCAAGACCAGGTAGGATACATAAAGAATATAATCTTCCATTTGCAGAGATGGGATTAAAAGAAGATTTAAGAGAAATAAAAAAAAATAAAGATTTTTCATCAAAAAGAGAAGAAATTTTATCCATGATTTGGAACATGGAGGAAGAAATTATGGGAAAAGAAAATTAAATGTTTACTCAAATAATAACAATATTAATTCTCGTATCAATTATCGGGTGCATACTTTATGGAAGACGTTTAATAAAAACTGAAAAAGTTGATGCAGTTTTTGGAAATCCAGAAAGAGCAAAAGGTGGAACTCATTGGATAATTGTCGGAAGTAGTGCAATATTGTTAGTTTGGCTTTATTATTCTTGGGATATTGCAAAAGGATTTTATCCAAAATCAGCAAATGAATTATGTCAGGTCGCAAAAATAAATGAGTCTTTATTAGGATTAAAATATCAATTTCCAATTGAAGAAAGAGAATTCAAAAGTACTTCAATAATAAAAATAGAAAATAAAAATCTTAAAAAAATAAGTTTAGAAATTCAAAATTCGCCAGATTTAAGCAACATACAGAAAACTGCATTAGTTGGTTTTATTAATAAAACAAACAAATTAATTCCATTACTTACTAACGATAATCTAATGGAGATTAACACAAAAATTAAAATAGATGAGATGACTGATGAAATTAGATTATTAAGTACTAATTTTCAAAAGAAAGATTATCCATTTGAAACACCAGAGCAAAAAAATGAAAGACAAAAAGCAATTGCTGAGCAAGGAAGCTGGGGCATAGTAACTGTAAGTGCCGGAACAGGATCAATAGAAAATACTATTGAAGTGCCTTTAGTGCCTGAAACAGATAGAGGGTTGAAATTTCACGCTGCAGCTGAACAATTAAAAAAAATTAATGATAAATTTTTTAAATTAAGAAACCATAATCCTCAATTCAAAAATGCAATAAAAGAACTTAAATCAGAGATAAAATTATATAGAAAAAATTTAGATGACACTGAGGAAGTGGCATCTACTTACGCAAAAAACATTGTAAAAATTGCAAGAAGAATTGAATTTGCAAGTATTTATCCACCAAATGCTCTTAATGAAATGCAAAATGCAATTATTGAATTTGATAATCTTCAAAAAACTGAGCAAGGAGGTTTAAGATTAATTGACATTCTTTTATTCCCTGCTGGAACTATAGTTGCAAGTGGTCCTAGTTGTTCTGAGCAAGGTTCAGGTAGATGGTTACCAAAACCCTCCGATACACTTAATAAATTTATTTTAATGTCTAAGCCAAGTGTAGGTTACAAAAATATCCCGCTTCTTTGGATTGATATGATGGATGTAAGCCAGATAATTGGCTTTATATTGCCGGATTGGATAGCCGATGTTTTGCCTGGAGAATATCCGGTTCACACTAAAGACGGTGTGGTTAAGCAAAATTTTAAAGGTAAAGTTTTAAAAATTGTTACTGGTGATTTTAAATTATTTAAAATCCCTGTTCCTTATGGTCATATTTGGGATTCATTTTTAAGAGTTTTTCTAGGATTAGTTTTTGGAATATTGATTGGTGTACCATTAGGACTTTTTATGGGTTTAAATAGATTTGCTAAAGGTTTCTTTGATCCATTAATTGAACTGTATAGACCAGTACCCCCTCTTGCGTGGGCTCCTTTAATAATCTCGGTTTTAGGGATTGATAATACTGGAAAAGTATTTTTATTATTTATGGTTTCATTATCTATAATGATCATTTCAGCTAGAGCCGGAGCATCAGGTACACAGCTATCTAAAATACATGCAGCACATTCTCTTGGTGCTTCTAAAAGACAGATACTTAGATATGTTATTTTTCCAAATTCTTTACCTGAAATTTTAACAGGTATTAGAGTAGCTGTTGGTATGTGCTGGGGAACTTTAGTTGCAGCAGAATTTTTAGCAGGTACAACTGGAATTGGATTTGTTGAAAATGTTGCCAAAAAGTATTTTCAATATGAAGTAATTTGGATCACAATTTTTATAATGGGTATGTTGGGTCTTCTTTTTGACGTAACTTTGAGAAAAATTATAGATAAGACTATACCGTGGAGAGGTAAAGGTTAATTTCATTCTATCAATGTCTGTAAATAATACAAAAATTAAATCTATTATTAAAAAAATTTTTATAAAAAGAGGGTTGAAAACAAATCATGCTATTATTTGTGCAAATGCAATTATCAATGCGGAACTTGTGGGTGCGCCTTCACATGGATTGTCTCGTTTAAAAATGTATTGTGAAAGAATCTCAAAAAAAGTAATTAATCCTAGACCTAAAATAACTATAAAAAATATATCAAAATCTATATCAATAATTGATGCTGATAATTCTATTGGCTTTGTTGCGGCAGATGAAGCAATTAAAAAAACTATACAAAATGCAAAAAAAACAGGAATTGGGTTAGTTGCTGTAAAAAACAGCGGACACTATGGTCTATCTGGATACTACGTTGAGCAAGCAGTTAAAAAAAATTTAATAACATTCGCATTTACAAATGCACCTCCAGCAATTGCACCTTTTGGAGGAAAAAAATCAGTCTTTGGAACTAATCCAATATGTTTTGGAACTCAAACAAATAGCAATGTTCCTTTTATACTGGATACATCAATGTCTATGATAAATAGAGGTAAAATAAGGATTGCAGAAAAATTAGGTAAAAAAATACCATATGGGGTTGCTTTAAACAAACTAGGTAAACCAACTACAAATGCAAAAGAAGCTCTAGCTGGAGTACAACTTCCAATAGCTGGATTTAGAGGATCTGGATTAGCTTGGATGGTAGATATTTTAACTGGAGTATTTGTTGGAAGTAATCATGGTGGCAAAGTAAAAGACCCATTTGATGATTTCTCTGGGCCACAAAATATCGGTCACTTATTTTTAGCATTTAAAGACAATCTATTTGTTAAAGATTATAAAAAAGAGATAAAAAAAAATATTAAAAGAATAAAAAAAATACCTAATTTAAAAGGACAAAAAATCTTTTATCCTGGCGAGCAAAAGTTTTTAAGAACAAAAACAAACTCTAAAAAATCTATAAAAATTCCAATAAATATTAAAAAGGATTTAGATATTCTCTTAGCTAATTAACCTGCAAAATAACCTAGTATTCCGATAGATAGACAGACTGAAAGTATTATTATTTTTGACTGAAGTGCCTCTTTTTTCTTTTCAGTGATTACTCGTTTCTTTAGAACATCTATATTTACTTTACGAGGGGACATTCGAATTACTCTCGATTTTTTTTCGGGTATTTCAATATTAGATGTTCTGTTTAAGCTTTCAGTACTCATAAAATTATTAAATCATATAGTAGAAAAATTTTATAGAATATAACTGTTCAAAATGGGTTGACTCAAGTTTTAAAATTGTTCAAATTGGGTTTTGATACATTATGAAGCAGCTACCAAGTGTAAATTCCGAACTAGATGATGAACTGATTGATAAAATTTTCAAAAATCATTTTGATATTTTAAGTCCTTTTTTTTTAAAACTTATGTCTGATTGGACAATCGGTGCTTATAAAGTGTTTAAAGATATAGATACTTACACAATTTTAATTTATTTGATTAGTAAGCAGTTTGATTTTTACAGACGAAATAATTTAAATATTACTTTCAATAATTTTTATAAGAATAAAACATTAGAGATTGAGAAAATTAACCTTATAAGAATATCAAAGGATCTTCAAATACCAAAAGAAAGTGTCAGAAGAAAAGTTATATCACTAGAAAAAAAAGGAATAATTAAAAAAAAAGGCAAGAACATTACTATAGATAGAAGTGCTTACAATTCAACACAGCCAAATGATACATTAAAAAATATATGCATGCTTTTATCTGTTTTTAGTCAAATTTTAAAAGAAGAAAAAGTTATAAAAAACGAAATGTCCAGTAATGAAATTAATAACTTAATAAAACATAATTTCTCATTTTGCTGGTATCAATTTTATAAATTTTTATTCCCTTACTGCTTAAGGTGGAAAAATTATTTTGGTGATATGGAAATATTTACTATTTTAGCAACTATAATTTTGAATAATAATTCAAAAATTGGAAGGCAACTTAAAGGAGTTGATAGTTATTTAGATAAATGGAGAGATAAAATTATTAATAAAAAAATAAAAGGAATTAATGCAATGTCTATTTCTGAAATAACAGGGATTCCAAGACCAACGGTAGTAAGAAAAATCAAGAAATTAACAAAAAATAAATTTATTTCTTTAGATAAAAATAAATTGATAAATTTTGATGTCAGCAAACAAAATTTTAAAGATATGTCGATAATCCAAGATGAAAATTTAAAATCAATAAATGTTTTTATAAAAAGAACCTATAATCAAATAAATCTTAATTAGAATTTTTAAGAATATATATAAATATAAATCCAGTTATATACATTATTAATGCATAAGCAGCTGTGGGAACCATGTAAGCGACATCATTGAAAATTTGTGTTGCTACAAATACAGCTAAAGTTCCATTTTGTAATCCACATTCTAAAGAAATACATTTTCTCTGTGGTATTCCAGTTGCAAAACCTTTTGCAATGTAAAATGCCAAAGTCATCATGACTAAGTTTAATATTAAAACAGCTAAACCCGCTTGACCTAAGTATGATATTATATTTTCTCTTTCCTCAATCCATATTGCTGCAAATACAACAATAAATAAAATGCCTGTAATTCTATTTACAACATTAATATTAGAGGAAATAAAGTTTTCAGCGAATTTTCTAATTATCATTCCTAGAATTACTGGCACAGTTACAACAAGTGCCATTTTAAGAGCAATACCAGTCATCGTAATATCTGAGGATAAATTAGTTACACCTAATAATTTTGCTGAAGAAAAAACAATAAATGGAACAGAAAAAATACTAATTAAACTACCTACTGCTGTTAACGAAATAGATAATGCAACATCTCCATTTGCAAATTTTGTTAAGACATTTGATGTTACTCCTCCAGGAGCAGCAGCAATAATCATTAATCCTAAAGCTAATTCAACTGGTAATCTTAATATTAAAAGTAAAATATAAGCGACGATTGGGAGAAGGATTAATTGACAAATCATTCCGACTGTAAAATCTTTTGGATTATTTATAACTCTTAAAAAATCTCTAGTTGATAAGCCCAATCCCAGACCTAACATTATAAAGGCTAACGCAATAGGTGCAATTTTTGTAACTATCTCCATCGTTTATTCAATTTTAAACTATTTTTATATCGAACGTAATAAAAAATATTGATATTTAGAACCATAACAAATATTTAAACTCATATGTTATCTGATAAATCTACAGTTTGCCCTGTTAATCTACTAAATATAGCCCATCAAAAAAGAGGTGTAAAAGCAGCCATTGTAAATGCAGGTAAAAAATTACCGATGATGTCAGTAATGGACGCTGTTTCAGAAAAACTGATCACCCCAATATTAATAGGTGACAAACAAAAAATACAAGAATGCGCAGATGAGCTTAAATTTGACATATCAAATTTTGAAATAATTAATGAGCCAGTTGAAAATAATACAGCAGGAATTGCAACAAAACTTGCATCAGAAGATAAAGTAAAAATTATTGTAAAAGGACATATCCATACTGATATATTAATGAAAGAAGTTCTTAAGAGAGAGTATAAATTAATCGGAAAAACAAGACTAAGTCATATTTGGCATATGACATTACAAAAAGATGATAAACCATTAATAATAACCGACGGAGCATTGAATGTTTCTCCTAACCTAAAAACTAAAATGCATATTTTAAGAAATGTTATAGATTTTAGCCATAGAATTAATATTCCAAGACCAAAGATTTCTATCCTTTCAGCAACAGAAGAAGTAATTGATAGTGTACAGAGTTCTGTTGAAGCTAAAGAATTAACTGAATTGGCAAGTAAAGAAAATTTTAATGCTGATATTTTTGGACCCTTAGCATTTGACAATAGCATTTCAAAAAAATCTGCTTCTATTAAGGGAATTGAGAATATAGTTGCTGGGGAAGCTGATGTATTATTAGTTCCAAATGTCGAAACTGGAAATGCGCTTGTAAAAATGATGATTTATTTTATGGGAGCATGTGCAGCTGGCGTAGTTGTTGGAGGTAAAGTGCCTGTTGTTATAACAAGTAGGTCAGATGATGCGACAGCAAGACTTGCTTCTATAGCTGCAGCTGTTGTTTCTTTAGATTAAACTTTTATTGAATAAACATCTTATATAATTTAAACATTTGTAAAATTTGAGGAAAAATAATGGCAATTACTTATATAAAAAAAGCTGAAAAAACTGCATTTACAGGAGAAGATGAAACAAGAACTAAGGTAAGTTCTATTTTAAAAGATTTAGAAAAAACTAAAGATCAAGGTGTTAAAGATATTTTAAAAAAATTTGATAATTATGAAGGTGATATAATTGTTAGCAAAGAAAAAATTGAGGAAATAAATAAAACTTTAGATCAGAAGATTAAAGATGATATTCAGTTCTCTCATGAAAGAGTAAGGAAGTTTGCAGAACATCAGCTTGAAAATCTTGGAAAAGACTCAGAAGTTGAATTATCGCCAGGTTTAATAGCAGGGCAAAAATTAATACCTGTAAATACCGTTGGGTGTTACGTGCCCGGTGGAAGATATAACAATATCGCCTCTGCTATAATGAGTGTGACAACTGCAAAAGTTGCTGGAGTAAAAAATGTAATTGCAACAAGTCCGCCGAAAGATTCAAATGGTGCTAACCCAATTATAATTTATACAGCTAACCTTTGTGGTGCAGATGTAATTATGAACATTGGCGGTATAGGAGCAATTGGTGCGCTTGCATATGGTTGCTTTGGTAATCCAGAAGTAGATATGATTGTTGGACCTGGAAATAAATTTGTAGCAGAGTCTAAAAGGATTTTATTTGGAAAAGTTGGAATTGATTTATTTGCAGGACCAACCGAAATAGGCATTATTGCAGATCATACAGCTGACAAAGAAATAATCGCTTATGATTTAGTTGGACAGGCTGAACATGGTCCTGACTCTCCAGCTTGGCTTTATACTACTGATAAATCTTTATGTGATTATGTTATGAAAAGAGTTCCAGAAATTATTCAAGAACTACCTGAACATAACAGAAATAATGCTGATGCAGCATGGAGAGATTATGGAGAAGTAATTATGTGTGATACCAAAGAAGAAATGATGAAAGTGAGTGATGAATATGCACCTGAACATTTAGAGGTTCAAGCTGAAAACTTAGACTGGTATTTAAAAAATTTAAAAAATTATGGTTCTTTATTTTTAGGTGAAGAAACAACAGTTGCATATGGAGATAAATGCTCTGGACCAAATCATATTCTACCAACAAAAGGTGCAGGAAAATATACTGGAGGCTTATACGTTGGAAAATTTATAAAAACAGTTACTTACCAAAAGATGAATAAAGAATCTAACAAAGAAGTTGGTGCTGCAGCAGCTAGAATTTCTAGATACGAAGGTATGGAAGCTCATGCTAGAACTGGTGATGTAAGACTTCGAAAATATGGTTTTTCAAATTAGAGAACTTTAGTTTTCAAGATTTAAAAATATCAATTCCGATCTGACTTAATATATGCGCTAGATCTATCGGTACCCAATTTTCTCTGATTTTTCCCTCATCATGATGATAAAAATCCATAACTCTCATAGTTACTTTATTTTTATTTGAATTATATCCTAGCCAATCATTTGAATCATACACTGCTTGTATACTGTGCCATCCAGCAGTAAGTGAAAATTTACCATCTCCTAATTCACAATAATGTCCTAATTCCCAGTAATTTCTTTCTTTAAATGTTTTTCTAAAAGGAAGTTGATGATGATCAATGAAACCTTCCAAAGAGCGTGCTGTTCCTATACCGCTAGGTCCATACCAAATCATTTTTTCATGCCAAAAATCTTTTTGTGGGTGATTAAGAAGTTTTTCTTTTAAATCAGAGTCAGATGATGCTTCTAATTCTGGTTTAATATTTAAACTTCTTTGCATAGTAAGAGATTGATCTAGAGTGGCTTTTGAAACATCTAAATTGTTTTCGTAAAAATTTACACCATCTGTATTTATTGGTGTCATCCAAATGCCCTCATACCCTCTTGAAGGATTTATTGGAAACTTCCCTACTTGATTTAGAAAATTTATTGTGTCGATTAAAATGTGACTTTCAATAATTTTATCGTTTTTTAATTCGTGTATCTCACAGCATCTTAAATTTACCATTTTAAAATTTGGCTCTACATTTAGCCATTTCTTTTTAAAAATTCCTGATAAGGTAGATATTGTTCCAACTTGAAATTTATCTCTAAAGGCTCCGCCTATAACGAGTTGTTCTCTTCTCTCTAAATCAGGAAACGCATCAAAAAGTGGGGTCCAAAATTTATCCCTAAAATTAGACAAACCTTTAAATTCATTTAATGGAAAAAAACATTTAATGTTTACATCTTCGCTAAAATATTTGCTTAAATTTTCTTCTATTTTAGATGGTCCAAGCTTGTAAATATTGTTCAAATAATTTCTAACTATTTGTTTATTTTGTTTATTTTCTTCAGCTGTGATTTTTAATTCTTGAAAATTATTTTGATTTTTAAGTCCTGTATCAAATTGTTCTATTTGCATAAATTGCAATTTATATTTAAATAGAGATAAATAACAAGAATATGATTGATAGATTAGCAAAATTTAATGAGCTCGTTCCGAGTAGCCTTCCTTTTGTAGAGGGTAGATTAGAAGGTCATAAAGAAAGAAAAAATTATACAATTATTGGACGTGGAGTTGCTGAAGATACCAAACAACTAATAAAAATACAGTCTTTACATGGGTATAATTTAGGAGCAGTGAGTGCTATGCCAAAAAATGGATCTGGTCTTCATAGTCATACTACGGCTGAAGTATTTGTAATTTACTCAGGTAAATGGAGATTTTATTGGGGTGCTGATGGAAAACAAGAAACAATATTAGAAGCTGGCGATATAATTTCAATGCCTACAAATATGTTCAGAGCATTTGAAAATGTTGGAGATAAAGAAAGTTTAATGTTCGTTGTATTAGGCGGAGATGATCCTGGTATAATAACATGGGTACCAGAAATTTTAAAAAAAGCAAAAGAGACTGGTATGGCATTGCTTGATGATAATTCGTTAATAGATTTAAAAAAGGTTGAAGTACCTAACGGTAGAAAGATGATAGAGCCTATCACTCAAGATGAATTAGAAAGATTTGATAATTATTTGCCAGAAGAATTAGAAAAAAATATTTATAGAAATAAACAAAAGAATGTCAGTGATGAAGTTAATGGTATTAAATTATATCAAGTATTAGGAAACAAATTTAATATAAAAACTTATGAACCTTCAATCAAACAAGATACTGGATTTAATTTAACAACTTTAAATTCTATATCTGGTGAAATTAAAGATATTGAATGTATAAAGCCTACCGTTCTTTTTGCTCAAGAGGGTAATTGGAAAATAGTAATAGGAAACTCAAATATAAAATTAGAAAAAGGAGATACTTTTTCAGTTCCTTTGAGTAGCAAAATAGATATCTCTTGTAATAATTCAGAAAATAGTATTTTAAATTTTGTTAGTCAGATCTAATGAAAGGATTTGATAGTAATTATAAAAATTTAACTGATTACATTTTAAAAATTACTAAACAAATTTGGGAAGGGAAAGATGTCGAGTCAATATCCAAATATTATTCAGAGAATATCCCTGTAAGATCACCTTTTGGAGTAACCTATGGTTTTAAACCTGTTATTGATGCAACCTATAAAACTTTAGACGAATTTCCTGACAGACAATTATTAGGTGAAGATGTAATTTGGAGTGGAAATGATGATGAAGGATATCATTCATCTCACAGAATTCTTAGCAAAGCTACACATTTAAATGACGGGTATTACGGAAAAAAAACAGGAAACAAAATTGTTTATAGAGTTATAGCCGACTGTGCATGTAAAAATAATCAGGTTTATGATGAGTGGATTGTGAGAGATCAAGGTGCAATGGTTCGACAGCTGGGTTATACACCTGAGCAATTTGCAAGGCATTTAATTGATAAAGAAGGTGGGGTATCTAAAGCTATCAAAGTTTTTAATAGATCTTCTGATAAAAAGTCAGATTATACTCCAGTTAAAGTTAATGAAGTTTCATCAGGTTATATATATTCCAATATTTTAAAGAAAATATTTAATAATAATTATGATTTTGAAGATTATGATAGAGCAGCCAGTCTATTTTGGCCAAGTAATAAAGTTGGAAATGGCAGTGAAGATATAATTAAATATTGGAGCTCTTTAAAAAATATATTTTCTGAAATAAAGTTTACAATCGAACATGTTGCATCATTAGATGAAAAAAATAACAATCAAAAAGCTACAATCAGATGGTTTTTAAGTGGTAAGCACTCTAAAGACAGTGAAGAATTCGGGAAAAAGACTGACAAAGATTTATTTATAATGGGTATAAATCATGCAGAATTAAGAGATGATAAAATAATAAGAGAATGGGTATTGTTTGATGAAGTGGCTATTTGGAAACAAATATTAATGTAAAAACTATGGATAAAATTAAAACCACACATGTTGGAAGTCTGCCAAGATCAAAAAAGCTATCTGAGATACTATTTAAAAAAGATAAAAATGAATTATTTGATCAAGGAGAGCTTGATAAGATAATTGAAGAAGATGTAAACAAAATTGTAAAAAAACAAATTAATATCGGAATTGACATTGTAAGTGATGGTGAAATGTCAAAAATCAGTTATGCTACTTATGTCAAGGATCGATTACATGGATTTAGTGGTGAAAGCGAGAGAAGAGCTCCTAAAGACTTAGATGATTTTCCATCATATAAAGAAAAAATTGCAAAATCAGGAGGCACACCTACTTATACAAGACCATGTTGTACTGCTGATTTAAAAATTAAAGATACTAAATCTTTAACTAAAGATATCAGTAATTTAAAATCTGCATTAAAAAAAAATAACCATTCTCAAGGATTTATAAACTCTGCATCACCAGGAGTAATTTCAAATTTCCTTCCAAACAAATTCTATAAGAATGACGATGATTATTTAGAAGCATTATCAAAAATGATGAAAACTGAATATGATGAAATAACAAAGAATGATTTATTTTTACAAATTGATTGCCCAGATCTAGCGCTAGCAAGACATATGACTTTTAAAAATGTATCAGATGAAGAATTTTTAGTAAGAGCTGAAAAACAAATCGAATGTCTTAATGAAGCAATCAAAGATATCGATGCCTCTAAGTTGAGAATGCATATCTGCTGGGGAAATTATGAAGGACCTCATATTCACGATATTGGATTAGAAAAAATATTACCTATTGCTTTAAAAGCAAATATCCAAACTTATTTAATTGAAGCCTCGAACCCAAGACATGCTCATGAATGGCAGGTTTTTGAGAATATTAGACTTCCTAATGATAAAGTAATAGCTCCTGGTGTAATAGACTCAACCTCAAACTTCATAGAGCATGAAGAGTTAGTAAAAAATAGAATAATTCAGTATTCAAAAGTAATTGATAAAGATCAATTGATGGCTGGAAGTGATTGTGGATTTAGTACTTTTGCAGGCTTTGGAAATGTTGATGAAAATATTGTTTACAAGAAATTTGAATCTTTGGTCGCAGGTGCAGAGCTTGCGTCAAATGCGATTTAAAAACTACTTTTAAATTCCCTAAGGAATATATATCCTTTCATCCATAAATTTAAATTTAATGAGGGAAACAAATATGAAAAAAATATTAATATCATTATTGTTTCTTCTTTTTGGAACTTCTGCTTACGCAGATTGTAACATTAAGAGTGGATCAATAAATATTTTAGCTAATGATTTTCCAGCTTTAAGAACTTTCGTGGAAACAGCTAAAGGATGTAAAGGAAGTGCGGATTTTAAAGTCACACACTCATCTGAGCACAATAAAATTGCTGTGCCAGCTCTAACTGCAAATCCATCAGAGTTTTCTGCAAGAATTGCAGCAAATAGCTCTATAGTTCCTTTAATGAACCAAGATTTAATTAGACCACTTGATGATCTTGTTAAGAAATATGGAAAAGGAATACAAGACTCTCAATTGATAACAATTGATGGAAAAATAATGGCAGTTGCTTTTATGGCAAACACTCAGCACTTATATTACAGAGAAGATGTTTTAAAAGAATTGGGTATCGCTGTTCCTAAAACATATGAGGAAGTAGTAGCGGCATCAGAAAAAATAAGAGCATCTGGTAAAATGCAATATCCTTACGCAGCAGCATACAAAGCTGGTTGGAATTTAGCAGAAGAATTCGTTAACATGTACATTGGACATGGAGGAGAATTCTTTAAAGCAGGAACTGCTCAACCAAGCATTAACAATGCAAAAGGTGTAGCAACATTAAATATGCTAAAAAAATTAGCAGGTTTAAGTAACCCAGATTATTTAACTCACGATAGTGAAGCTATTAAAGTTGAATGGGAATCTGGAAATGTTGCATTAATGACTCTTTGGGCATCAAGATCAGGAACATTGCTTGATGATGATGGTGATGCAAAAATTACAGCTGCAACTAAATTAACTGGACCAGCAACAGTTGCTGGAGGAAACATACCAGCGGCGACTTTATGGTGGGACGGTTTCACATTAGCAAAAAATAGATCTGACGCTGATGCTGAAGCAACATTTAGAGCTTTGGCACACGCAGCTGCTAACAAAAAGATGGTTGCAGATGCAGCAGATCAAGCTGTTTGGTTAATTGAAGGTTTTAAGCCTGGACCAAAATCAATTGGAGTTATCGAAGCTGTTAAAATGAAAGCTAAACCATATCCAATGTTACCACAAATGGGTTTAATGCATGGTGCATTAGGAAGTGAGATTGTTGAATTTTTACAAGGTAAAGAGTCAGCAGAACAAGCTTTAAAAGATGTGGAAGCAGCTTACATGAGTAAAGCAAAAGAACAAGGCTTTCTATAATCAATAAATTTTAAGTGGGGATGAAAATCCCCACTTATTACATTAATGCCTAACAAAACTTTTTTTTGGTTTTTCTTGCCAACTGGATTGGCAATGATTTTATTTATAGGTCTTCCTATTCTTTCAACAGGGATACAATCATTTTATGCGCAGCACGACCAAGTTGTTAAGGAAGTAAAAAAATGTGATCCTTTTGGATGCACAGTTTCTATAGTTGTTGACCAAGAGAAAACCTCCAAAATTCGAGAAGAAAAGCCTTTAGGAAAATTCAATGGGTTTGGGACTTATGTAGATAGAAATCATCTTGCAATAGAAGAAATTGCAAAATTTTGGAATGAAACAAATAGTTTTGGGGAATTTGTAGATCAAGTTACCAACCTGCCCTTTTACAAGGCTCTAATTTTTACTTTAACCTATTGCTTGTTTGTAACGCCTAACGTCTTACTTTTAGGTTTTATAATTGCTTTAAGTCTTAATGCAGTAACTAGAAGAATTAGAGGACCATTAATATTTGGAACCATATTGCCTATGATTGTAACTCCATTGGTGGGTTCTTTGGTTTTATTTTGGATGATAGATGCAGAAGGAATTATTGGCGCGAATTTGCAAATGTTAATGGATGATCCCTATTTATCTTTAAAATCCTCAAAAACTCTTACTTGGATAACTATAATAATATATGGAATTTGGCACCATTCACCATTTGCTTTTGTGGTATTTTATGCAGCTTTACAAACTGTTCCCCAAGAACCTGTTGAAGCAGCTATTATTGATGGAGCATCAAGATGGCAGAGAGTAAGACATATTGTTTTGCCTCATATTTATCCTGTAGTTACATTTGTTGCTCTCATTTCATTGATGGATAATTTTAGAGTTTTTGAGCCTATAATTGGTTTCAGTGCTGAAGGAAGTGCTCAATCTTTGTCTTGGTTAATTTATGATAACCTCGTTAATGAGGAAGTAATATTATTTGGTTCGGCCGCAGCAACCTCAATGATGACAATTGTTGGGATAGCCATACTTTTAGCACCAGTTTTAATAAGAACATGGAAGGAATTTAGGACAGCGAGATAAATGGAATACGGACTTGATAAAAGATCAAATGCTTTAAAAATTTTTAATACAACCTTTATAATAGTTTGGTTGTTGGTTGCATGCTTTCCCTTTATTTGGACTTTCTGGGGATCATTTAAAGTAAGAGCTGACTTTTTTTCAAGAGCTGACTGGTGGTATGCTATTACAGCATTCAATACGTTGTTAGAAACTGGAGGAAAGTTTACAACAGATGCTTATAGTCAAGCATGGACTGAAGGAGAGTTTTGGAAAGCATCTAGGAATACAGTTATAGTTACATTTTTTGTTGTAACCATTTCATTGTTCCTCGGGACCTTAGGAGCTTACGCTTTATCTAGGTCTACAAGAAATTATGCATTTTGGATTTTAATTGCAGCATTAATTTTTAGAGCAATGCCTCATATTACATTAGTCTCTGGTTATTTATTTCCTTTTTTTCAATTACAAATTTGGGGAATACTACCGACGACCATCGTTGTTCTTGTTGCAATAAATCAACCATTTACTCTGTGGTTATTGTATTCATTTTTTAAAACTGTTCCTAAAGAACTTGATGAAAGTGCTTTAATTGATGGCTGCTCTTATTTTCAAGCATTTAGACATATCATTATGCCAGTTATGTGGCCTGGAGTAATAACAGCTGGATTATTTAGTTTAATGCTTGCGTATAATGATTTTACAGTGACAGCTCTTTTATTAAATCAGGAAAATCATACTATGGTACCTAAAATCCAAAGTTATCTTGGAACAAATCAACATGAAGGTAATTTGATGTGGGCCGTTTCAGCAGTTGTTTCAGCTACTGCTCCTTTATTTATGTTAGTTATGTTTTTCCAAAGACAAGTAATCAGTGGATTAACAGCTGGTGCTGTGAAGGGATAATGAGTTACAAAGCTGTTTTATTTGGTTCTATTGGAACTTTAGCTGAGACATCAGATCTTCAAAGAGATGCATTTAATGAAGCTTTTAAAATAAGTGGATTAGACTGGTTTTGGGATGAAGATATATACAGAAAACTATTGTCAAAATCTGGTGGAACTACGAGAATCAATGATTACGCAAAAGATACTAGTGTTGAAATAGACGGAAAAAAAATAAGAAATTTAAAAACCAAAATTTTTAATGAATATTTAAACAAACACAAAGTTGAACCTAGAGACGGTGTAAAAGAAATAATTCAATTTTGCAAAAAGAACAAAATAAAAATTGGGCTTGCTAGCTCAACAACGAGTAACAATATCAATTCTATTTTTAACTCGTTAAGAGGAAGAATTGAAAAAAAAGATTTTGATTTTATCGGCAATAATGAATTCATATTAAGAGAAAAACCATATCCCGATATTTATAATTATGCTTTAAAATACTTGAATATTAACTCAGACGAATGTGTGGCAATTGAAGATACAGAAGAAAGTTTAAATTCTGCTTTAAGTGCAGACATAAAATGTGTTGCATTTCCTGGAAAATATCACACTCAATACGGATTTGATGGGAACCATTTAAAGGTTAATAAATTATCAAAAAAAATCTTTAGTAAATAATATCTCTAATAATGTAAAAAACTATACCTGACATAAATATTATAATAAAAATATTTATGTATTTCCAAAAGCTTCTATTATTTAATTTGTTTGAAAAAATCTTAGATAAGTATCCTAAAGAAAAGAAAAATAAAAAAGAAGCTATAGAAGCGCCTATTCCAAAGTAAATTTTGTTTTCAATATTAAAGGATTTTGAGAAATTTCCTAAAAAAAATACGGTATCAGAATATACGTGAGGATTTAAATATGTAAAACCTAAGGTCTTAATAAAGATATTAAATGAGCTCTGTGCTATGACATTATTTTTAAATTCTAAAGATCTAAATTTAAATATTTCTTTAATTTTTCCATAAATAAAAAAAGATAAAAAAATAATTAAAAGGATA
Organism: uncultured Pelagibacteraceae bacterium; assembly: GCA_902576785.1. Taxonomy (GTDB): domain Bacteria; phylum Pseudomonadota; class Alphaproteobacteria; order Pelagibacterales; family Pelagibacteraceae; genus Pelagibacter. Next base: position 83,743 of record CACGWC010000004.1, read on the forward strand.
TTCAAAATCAGCTCGACTACATTATTAAAATAATTAGAAAAATAATTAAATAAAAAGATACCTAAGAAAATTAAAATCAAATCAGATAATGCACAGACTAAGCAAACTAAAAATATATATTGTTTCTTTAGTCCTTGCTCTATTACAAAAACATTTTGAGGTCCTATTGCAAAAATTAATGTTAAGCCCGTCAAAAAACCTAAAAAAAGGAAAGACATGTTTAAGAAACTGATTTTTTATCAGCAACAAAACTTACTAAAATAATTAATATTAAAAAAGGTATACAAATAAAATTCATCATTTTCCATCCAATAGAATTTAGTAAAATTCCAGCAGATAAACTGGCCAAAGCCATAGTTGAAAAAACAATTAAATCATTTATCCCTTGTACTTTAAATTTTTCTTCTTTGTTATAAGTCAAAACTACTAAGCTGGTACCTGATATAAACAAAAAATTCCAACCGAGACCTAAAAAAATTAATGAGAGCATATAATTAAGATATGTCTGTTCAAATAAACTTAAAAGAACTGTAATAAAAAAAAATAAAACTCCACCATAAATTATTACACTGTGTCCATATTTTTTTATTAAATTACCTGTTATTAACGACGGTAAAAACATTGCAACTACATGAAATTGTAATACTAACCCAGTTTCTTTTAAGCTCATATTTTCCATAACATGCATACTTAAAGGTGTTGCTGTCATTAAAAATGACATTACTGCATAAGCAAAAGCAGCTGCAGTAATTGCTTGTAAAAATCTTGGTTGTAATACTATAGATTTTAGATTTCTTACATTTCCTTCCTTTAGACTATCCTCCTGAACATTTTCTACATTTTTAAAAAAAAATAAAAAAACTCCAGGCATAAAAGATAGGAAAGATAGCAAAAGATAAGAACCAACATACAATTGATCTTGAATTAAATCTTTAGTGTAATTTGCAAGAGTTATACCTAAAAATGCAGAAACAATTCCTGCTAACAAGAGAGTAGAAACTGCTTTTGGTATTTTGTCTTTTTCAACACTTTCAGCTGCTGCAAATCTATATTGATGGTTAAATGCAGCGCCCATTCCAAGAATTAAGCAAGATAGACAAAATAAATTAAAACTTTTCTGACTAATTGCAAAAGCAGCAAGTAGTGCTGAACAAGAACTTCCGATAGCCGCAAAGACAAAACCATTTCTTCTTCCAATTTTACTCATAATATTTGCCGCTAAAACAGTAAAGCTTGCTGTTCCAACTACGAATAAAGCAGTTGGTAAGGTAGATAAAGATTGATTTGAGCTAATTTGAGAACCAACTATGCCGCTAAGAAATACTGTTATTGTTGCTGTGGTAAAACCAAATATCTGACTTAACGTAAGTAAAGATAAATTTCTATTCATAATTAGCGTCAATATATTTTTGCTGTTATTTAAATATCTATATAGATGTTTTGAATTTTAATATAGAAGATATTATTTAAATTATGATTGGAATATTAGGTGGCATGGGAACTCAAGCAGGCTTAGACTTTTGCGATAAGCTTGCAAAATTAAACAGGGGAAAATTAGATCAAAAATATCCGATGTTTGTCCTCTATAATAAATCAAATACACCACGAAGAGCAGAGAATTTAAAACAATACAAAAATGTTTTAAAAGAATTAATTGCTGGTTGTCAAATGCTGGAAAAAAATAAGTGCAAGTTTATTGTAATGCCTTGCAACACAGCACATTACTGGCATGAAGATATTCAAAAAAAAATATCAGTACCATTTCTTAGTATGCCAAAAGAGGTATATTTAAACACAAAAAAAAAATTTAAGAAAAATTCAACTATAGGATTATTATGTACTGAAGCTACTTTAGACACAAAAATCTACCATAAGTATTTTGAAAAAAATTATAATTTGATAAGTCCGAGTGAAAGGTTACAAAAGAGTTCAGTAAATACTGCAATTAAATATGTGAAAAAAGGTAAAGTAAAAGATGCTGAAAAAGCTTTAAGACCAGCAGTTAAATTTTTAATGAAAAAAAAATGTAAAAAAATAATTCTTGGTTGTACAGAACTACCAATAGCTATTTTTTCATACAAATCTTTTAAAAAAGCAAAAGATTCAAAATTATTTATAGACCCAAATCTTTTGTTAGCTCAAGTTTGTATGAAAAAATATAAAAGTTTAAAATAAATTTAATTTTTTTTATTACAAATAAAGTATAATTTTCTTGGAAACGATCCTTCTTCAAAATAGTCAATACTTATGTTTTTAAATCCACTTGTTAAATTAAGTATTTTATCTTTTGAAAAAAAATGAATAATAAATCCATCTATTTCATATAGATCTTCTCCTCTATGAATTCCTTTTTTATAGTCCCCATCATCAGTATTTCTGACTGTGTAAATATTTATTCCACCTGGTTTTAAAATTCTATGAATCTCGCTATTAAGTTTGTCCAAATCTTTCTGAGTTAAAGCCATGCAATAAAGCATATGTGAATAACAAGCATCAACTGAATTACTCTCAAATGGCAAGTCCTCTCTTATATCAAATTTTAATGTAGAAATTGAAGATGTTAGATTTTCTTTTTTTATTTTTTCATTGATAACTTTAATTCCATTTTTACTATAGTCTAATGCGGTAACATTTATCAAATTTTTTCCAAAGTAAATGCTATCTCTTCCTAGGCCTGCTCCTAACTCAACAATTTTAGAACAATTGTTTTTTTTGAAAATATTTAAAGCTTTTTTTGCAGGTAAACTTGGTTCTAAACCAAACATCTCAGGCTTATTTGAGAAATTAGTTTCCCAATGCTGAGATTGTCGGTTTAAAATATTTTTATCCAATTTACTTAGAAGGATCTGGAACCTTTCTTAAATAAGGTTTTACAGTTTCCCATCCATCTGGATATATTTTTTTAGCTTCATCATCTTTAATCGCTGGCAAAATAACAACATCCTCTCCCTTTTTCCAATTAGCAGGAGTAGCTACTTTATGTTTAGCTGTTAGCTGCATAGAGTCTATTGCACGCAAAATCTCTAAAAAGTTTCTTCCAGTTGCCATAGGATATGTAAGATATAATCCAATTCTCTTATCAGGTCTGATTACAAAAATAGTTCTTACAGTTTCATTATCAACTGCAGTTCTACCCATTGAGGTTGTTCCAGCATCTGCTTCCAACATATTAAACAATTTTGCTACTTTTAAATCTTCATCAGCAATAATTGGATAATTTGGTTTTGTACCAGATACATCTTTAATATCATCTAGCCATTTTTTATGATCCTCTACCCCATCAACGCTTAAACCAATTACTTTGACATTTCTTTTATCGAATTCATCTTTCATTAATCCTAAAGCACCAAGTTCTGTAGTACAAACTGGTGTAAAATCTTTAGGGTGTGAAAAAATAACTCCCCAACTATCACCTAACCATTCGTGAAAAGAAATATCTCCTTCAGTTGTTTTAGCTTGAAAATCAGGACACATACTATTTATTTTTAACATTGTCTCCTCCTTATAAAAAAAATATTATATGAAAGATTGTTTTACTAAGCAAACTTTTATAAAGTTAAGTATTTATGATATTTGAACAACTTTTCGATCAAAAATCTTCTACATACACTTATATAATTGCAAGTGGTGAAGGTAGAGAAGCATTAATAATTGATCCAGTCATTGAACATTCTGATGAGTATTCAACTATATTAAATAATTTAGATCTTAAACTTGTAAAAGTAATTGATACTCACATTCATGCTGATCATATCTCAGCATTAAATGAATTAAATAAAAGAACAAACTGTATAAGAGTTATGGGAGAAAAATCTAAATCAGAAGTGATAGATCTAAGAATTAAAGATGGTGAAAAAATTAAAGTTGAAGAAGTTGAACTTCAGGCAATTTATACTCCTGGTCATACTGACTGCTCTTATAGTTTTTTGATGAATGATAGAGTTTTTACTGGAGATACACTTTTAATAAATGGAAGTGGTAGAACAGATTTTCAAAATGGTAATGCTTACGATGCTTATGATTCTATATTTAATAAATTATTAAAATTACCCGAAAAAACTCTCGTATTTCCAGCTCATGATTATAATGGCAAGAAATTTTCCACTATTGAAAATGAAAAAAATAATAATCCAAGATTACAAGTAAGTTCAAAGGAAGAATACGCGGATATAATGAATAATCTAAATCTTGCAAATCCAAAAATGATGGATGTCGCAGTGCCAGCTAATGTAAAAGGGCTTACTTTAGACAATATTAATTAACTTTAAATTCCAACATTAATAACTATATAGGCAGTCTATGAATGACTATTTGCAATCAATTATTGATAGGGATCCAGCAGCAAGATCTAAGTTAAGTGTAATATTAACGTACCCTGGCGTTAAGGCTGTATTTTTTCACAGAATTGCAAATTTTTTTGCTACTGCAAAATTTGATCTTATCGCAAGAATAATTTCTCAATTTTCAAGATTTTTAACTGGTATTGAAATTCATCCAAGAGCTAAGATAGGTAAAAATTTATTTATTGATCACGGTATGGGCGTTGTTATAGGTGAAACTTCTGACATTGCAGATAATGTAACAATTTATCATATGGTTACTTTAGGTGGAATATCTCCAAGCATAAATTCCAATGATCAAAGGGAAATTAAAAGACACCCTACTCTTCATGATAATGTAGTCGTTGGTTCGGGTGCACAGATTTTGGGGCCTGTAATTGTAGGGAAAAATGCAAGAATTGGAGCTAATGCAGTTGTAACAAAAAATGTTCCTGAAAATGCTGTTATGGTAGGAATACCTGCTAAGAATGTTGGAACAGCAACTGAAGAATTTAAACCTTATGCTGTTACAAATGGCAATGAGGAAAAAGAATAATGAAAAATTACAAGGATGATTTTATCCAATCAATTGGAAATACGCCTTTAATAAAACTGAAAGCTGCATCTGAAATAACTGGCTGTAACATTTATGGTAAAGCCGAATATTTAAATCCAGGAGGATCTGTAAAAGACAGAGCAGCACTTGCTTTAATAAGGGATGCTGAACAAAAAAAATTAATATCTAAAGGTGGAATAATTGTAGAAGGAACTGCAGGAAACACTGGCATTGGTTTATGCCTTATTGGAAATTCACTTGGTTACAAAACGATTATTGTAATGAATGATAATCAAACTCAAGAAAAAAAAGATACATTAAGAAATATTGGTGCAGATTTAAAATTAGTTCCACCAAAACCTTATAAAGATGAAAATAACTTTGTTAAAGTTGCTGCTAGAATGGCTGAAGACCTAAAAAGTTCAAATAATCACGGAGTTGTTTGGGCAAATCAATTTGATAATACAGCAAACTCAAAAGGTCACTATAATACAACGGGTCCTGAGATATGGGAACAAACTGAAGGTAAAGTTGATGGATTTGTATGTTCTTCTGGAACTGGGGGAACAATTGGTGGAGTAAGTAGTTTTTTAAAAGAAAAAAATAAAGATATAAAAATTTATCTATCAGATCCAAAGGGATCCTCTCTTTACAATCACATTAAAAACGGTGAGTTAAAAGCTGAAGGTGGATCAATAACTGAAGGCATTGGATCCAGCAGAGTAACTGCTAATTTTGCAGAAGCAAAAATAGATGGAGCCTTTTCAATTGAAGATAAAGAGTCTTTGCCAATACTATATGATTTAATCAAAAATGAAGGTTTAAGTCTTGGAACAAGTTGTGGAGTAAATATTGCAGGCGCAATTAGATTGGGTAAAAATTAGGACCAGGAAAAACTATTGTCACTATTCTTTGCGACAAATCAGACAGATACAACTCAAAGATGTTTAATAAACCTTTTTTAATTGAAAAAGGTTTACCTTATCCCGATTGGATATAATCACGCATATCAGCACTGTAATAAAACCATTACATTTTTAACTTAGAATAAATAATAATAATAAAAAAATTAAGGAAATTTTATGGACGCAAAAGAAGTAGTTAAAAAAGGATATGAACTTTTTGGCAAAGGAGATATGGAGGGATTTATGGAAATGGTACATGATGATATCACTTGGATTTATCCTGGGGATAAGCATCCAATGTCAGGAACTCATAAAGGCAAAGAGGCATATATGAAAACCATGATGCAAGTTCCAAATCTTTGGAGTAATTTTTCAGTAACCCCTGATATGATGATTAGTGAGGGGAATAAAGTGTTTGTTAAAGCAACTGCTAAGGCAGATGGCATGGATACTATTTTTGGTCATTATTTTGAAGTAGGCGATGATGGTAAACTGACATTATTTATTGCGTTTGATGACACACTAAGCATGTTCAATGCAATTAAGAAGTAAGAGTTTATGAAAAAATTATATTTTATTTTAATTTTCGTATTTATGTCGAGTACAGCTTTTGCTGAGCAAGGACAAATTAAACAAACTGGTTTTTTCTCTGGCACTTCTAAAGTTATAGGTGATGATAAAGGCAATTTTTCGATAATATATGAAGGAACTATTGGTAATAAAGCTATTGAGGGAACAACTTTTGGTGACAGATCTTCATCATATTGTGTTGGATCAATTGTTGGACTTAAAGGAAAAGGTTTTGAGACAGGCGTTTGTATAAACAAATTTGAAGATGGTAGTACTACAACAACACATTACGAAGGCGTAATGGGAAAAATATTAAGATGGAAGTTTGTAAGTGGAACAGGGAAATATGAGAATATTTCTGGAGGTGGAACAACATCTTATGCGCAAATTGATTCAGCTAAAGATGGAGTTGTACAATCTTACAATCAAATCGTTGGTACTTATAATTTGAACTAACTGAAAGGAAAAAATGAAAAAAACAATTTTAGTATTAATTTTAAGTTTATTTACAGCTAATGTTTACGCAGATAGCCATGTAAAGAGAATTTTATCAACAAGTCAAACAGGAATGGGAAATGATATTGTATACCCTACAGGAAAAGCAAAAATAACAGCTTTTGAATTTACTGTACCTGTAGGAGCTCCAGTAACTCCTCATACGCACTCATTTCCAGTTCTAATTATGATTCAGCAAGGTGAAATTGAATTAATTCATGAAGGAAAAACCCAAGTATTCAAAGCTGGTGATGCATTTGTTGAAGATGTTGGAATTGTACACGAGTCGAAAAATATTGGAAATGTTCCAGTTAAAGCGATTGTAGTTGCAATTGGTGTCGAAGGACAGAAAATTATGACACCGGTAAAATAAAAAGGAAAAAGAAATGATCATAAAAATAGAAGAAAATATAAAATCATTTTCATCTTGGATGAATATGGTAAAAGCGAATGCTGAAAAAATTAAAGGATTTGGTGCTACGATTATTTTTGCAGGTGTATCAAAAGAAGACCCTACAAAATTTACTGTAATCGTTAAGTATGCAACCATGGAAGGTTTTGAAGCATTTAAAAATGACAAAGAACTTCATGCAGCAAGAGCTGAAGCAGGCGTGGATTTAGATTCAGCAAAGGTTACACCGATGCATGAAGATTTTATGGAAAATTTTAGTGGATAAACAATCAATATAAAGAAAGGATAAAATATGGAAACAGAAACACTAGTAGTAGCTCATTTAAAAGAAGGTATGTTAGAAAAATTTATGGGCTTTATGCAATCAGATGCTGGTATGGCAGAAAGATCGAAAGTTGCAAATGTATCAAAAACAATTGGAACAGTTGCACCTGACAAAAAAACAGTAATGTTTAAAATTTTTGTGACCGATAAAGCTGCTCTTAAAGCTTTTATAGATGGAAGCAATCCAGTATCAGCTCCAGTTATGAAAGAAGTTATGGAAAGTTACAGTGTCTACGAATTAAATAAAGTAGATATGTAATAATTTTTGTAATAAGGTTTGTAATGCCTTCAGGATATATCATATTAAATATTAATGTGTTAAATCCTGAAAATTACAAAGAGTATTTGGAAAAAGCTCCTCCAACTGCTCAAATGTTTGGTGGCGAGTACATAATAAGAGGTGGCGAAAATGAAGTCATTGAAGGTGAGTGGAAATATCCAAGAACTGTTGTAATTAAATTCCCATCTTATGAAAAAGTTTTTGAGTGGTACAATTCAGAAATATATAAACCTATCAGACAGATTAGATTAGATAATACTGTATCAAATACATTAATAATTAAAGGAGCATAAAGGAGAAAAAAATGTCAATATTAGAAAAATATAGTGCTGCAATTAAAAATAAAGATGAAGCAGCAATGAACGAACTTTTGCATGATGATTTTAAATTCACAATGCATAAATCAGGGAGTGTTTTAACTAAAAGTGATGTTATCAAATGGGCAATGAGTGGTGACATTAAGCAAGATAAAACTAGAATTGTTTATGAAAATGATGAAGTTGGTGTTCACCATGCGTTTGTAACATTTGATGATGGTAATGTAGAAGCAGTTATGGCAGTCTACAAATACAAAGATGGCAAAATGATTAGTTTAGAAACTGGCGCAACGCCAATGCCAAAATAAGTGAACAACATAGATTTTTATTTTTCTATTGGAAGTACTTATACTTATCTTTCGGTTACTCGAGCACTAGAAGCAGAAAAACAACATCAAATTAAGTTTAACTGGACTCCTTTTAGTGTGAGAGCAATAATGAAAGAAATGAACAATGTTCCCTTTCCTAAAGAAAAAAAAAATAAAGTAGATTACATGTGGAGAGACATAGAAAGACGAGCAAAAAATTATGGATTTTTTGCTAAAACACCAGTCCCTTACCCTTTAACAGAATTTGATTTAGCTAATAAAATTGCAATATTAGGTTTAAAAAATAATTGGGGTGTAGATTACGTTCAGCTTACGTATAAACGATGGTTTCAAGAAGGAAAAGAGCCTGCTGTTGAACCAAACTTAAGTGAAATCTGCGAAAAACTAAGCTTAGATAAAGAAAAGATTGTTTCAGAGGCAAGCTCTGAGGAAGTTAATAATATTTATTTATCAAATACAGAAAAGGCTAGAAAAAATAAAATATTTGGAAGTCCGTCATTTATTGTAAAAAATGAAATATTCTGGGGAGATGATAGAATGGAAGATGCAATCAAATGGTCGAAGGCAAATGAATAATATAACTGCTTATATAATTTTATTAATCGCAGTAATTCTTGGAACAGCTTCAAATAGTTTTGCTAAAAGTGCTCAAGGTTTTACATTATTAATACCTAGCATAATCACAGCAGTAACAATTGTTGGATGCATGTATACTTTGTCTTTAGTTATGAAAAGTATACCAGTTGGAATAACATATGCCTCTTTTGCAGGCTTATGTATAATTGCAACAGCTGCCGTTGGTGTTATAAAATTTAATCAAGTGCCAAATTTTTATACAATAATTGGATTGATTTTAATTATCTCGGGTGTCTTAATAGTTAACTTATTAGGAACAAATAAGTGAAACCGTTATCTGGTTACATTTATTTAGTATTAGCTATATCAACAGGAATAGCTGCAAATAGTTTTGCTAAAATTTCAGATGGATTTTCAAAATTAACTCCAACGATATTATCAATAGCTTTTATGTGTATAACTATGTATGGACTTGCAAAAGCTATGTCTATGATACCAGTAGGTTTTACTTATGCCACTTATAGTGGGATAACAGTGGCTGCTATTTTAGTCTTCGGTATGATTAAATATAACCAGATACCAAATATGTATGGGTTAATTGGGATTTTTTTAATTATTATTGGTGTTGTAATGGTTAATTATCTTGGAAGAATTAATTAGCTCTTATTTAATAATAAAATTAGTACTCCTACAACAAATATAATTATCCCTAAAATTTCTGTAATTTTAACTTTTTCTTTAAACATATACTTTGAAGACACATAGCTAAATAATAATTCTATTTGGCCGATAGCTCTTACGAATGAAGACTGTATTAAGGTAAAAGCATAAAACCAAGATAATGTTGCAAGAAATCCAGCTAACCCTGCTGTCAAACATTCGTATTTGTTTTCATATAATTTTT